>JAETQR010000137.1 GCA_021770615.1 Lachnospiraceae bacterium
GAGTCTTTCCAAAGTTAGTTGAAATAAAGCTTTTATCAAATGGGAAAACATGGTATAATAAGCATGGATTTTAAAGCGTTTGCGGGAGTTATACCATGGATGAATTTATCAAGGAACTTGATCCAAATCTGGATTATCTGGAGCATAAAATAATAGGGAATGAAGTCATTATTTATACAGCCTCAAACAGAAAAATATGCAGATGCCCTTATTGCGGCTCTGAATCGGCGCGAATACATAGCCGTTACGAAAAAAGTTTTCAGGATCTTCCAATCATGGGCAAAAAAACAAAAGTCGTTATTGAAAACAGAAAATTCTTTTGCGACAATCCAAACTGCGGATTCACTACCTTTGCAGAGCGTTTTGATTTCCTGGCACAGAAAGGAAAAAAGACAAAACGCCTGATTGAAAAAATCGTGGATGTTTCCCTGAATACAAGCTCCACTACTGCTTCAAGGACGCTGAAAAACGGGATTGCGGATGTTGGCAAAAGCACCATCTGCAGTCTCTTAAAAAAAAGATATGCCAGTTCCTGAGAAAGAGGCCGTTACAAAGGTCTGCATTGACGATTTCGCATTTCGGAAAAGAAAAACCTATGGAACTATCATGGTAGACATTGACACACACCGGATCATTGACCTGCTGGCGTCCCGGGAAGCTGCGGATGTGGCGGAATGGCTGAAAAGCTATCCGAATCTTGAAGTTGTATCCAGGGATGGATCTGTTTCCTATAAAAGCGCCATTGAACAGGCTGGAAATCATCTGCAGCAGGTCAGTGACCGTTTTCACCTGCTGAAGGGGCTTACGGACGCGGCAAAGAAATTTTTGTCACGTTTTCTGGCGGCAAATTTCCTTCTCCCAACGGAAGCATCCCATTATAACGGAAAACCTACGGGGGATTACTGGGATAAACCTGTCAAAGAAGACGCACCTGCCGCTGAGCACAACGCAAATGTTAAGAAGAAAATGAAGACAGTGGAACGCGTACGGGAATTAGGGAAACAGGGATTTAACAAAAGTGAGATTGCAAGGATTGTCGGAATAAACAGGGCGACCGTTGCAAAATACCTGAAGGATGATTTTAACCCTTCCAGCGCTTATTACAATACGACGATCCCCAGTAAAATAAAGCCCTATTCTCAGGAAATAAGAAATATGCTCAGTGAGGGGAAAACGTTCAAGCAGATCAGCGCGGTGATTCGGGAAAAGGGATATGATGGCGCGGATGGAACGATCCGTATGTTTGCCACAAGGGAACGGAGGCTCATGAAGGAAGCGGCTGCACAGGGAGGAACCGGAGAAAAGATCGAACGGAAGTGGCTGATCAGTCTTTTGTACCACCCTGTTGATGAGGTTAGTTCCCTCAGCCAGGAACAACTGGACAGGATCATAGAAGAATATCCCATCATAGGGCGTGTTTATGATGCTGTGACAGGATTCAAAGGGGCACTGTTTGGCAAAAAAGAGGCCGAGCTTGATAAATGGGCAGAAGAAACCGAAGCTCTTGAGATAGATGAACTAAAGAGTTTTATAAACGGAATCAAAAGGGATAGTACCGCAGTAAAAAACGCCATTCGCCTTGATTACAATAATGGGCTGGCAGAAGGAAGCGTGAACAAGCTGAAAGTTGTCAAAAGGATCATGTATGGCCGCAACAGTTTTGAGCTGCTGAAAGGGAAACTGTTGCGGCTTGAATCAAAACGCAAAATCAACTAACTTTGGAAAGACTC
>JAETQR010000138.1 GCA_021770615.1 Lachnospiraceae bacterium
CCGAAGTTTCCAGGATTGTTTAATCAATGGTGGGGGGGAGGAATGGAACACTATGGGTATTTAGAAGTTAGAGAGAAAAGATTAATTTATGAAAATTTATGGTATATAGATCGTACAGGGGCATCACCATATCAAAGTGAAGTATCCAATAATAAAGAACTTATCAGTGAATCAATGAACATCTTTTCTGCTGATGATTATATGGGTAATATTCTTGATACAGTTCTTATTAACGATGATAATATAAACAAAATGTTCAAGTGAAATAGGGTATAGATGTTATTCTGCTCGCACTACTAATTATTAATTAGGCTATTTTGATGGTATTATGTGATTAATTGATGGGGAGAACACATATGCGTTTGAAAAATTCATGATTTAATTGTTATGATGACAGAACAATATTAATTGTTAGAGATAGGCACACATTTACTATTAAGCAGAAAATATCGTATAAAAGGTTGTGAGATATATTATGAAAAAAAATGAATCCTATCCCCCATTAAAAGCAGTTGAACTAGCAAATAAAAAAATGCCGGAAATATGGGATGCAATTGAAAAAACCAGAGTGTCTATGCTAAACAGGAATTCTCCCCCATGGAGGGAGGATATCTATATTCCTGCCTGGCAGATATATGAAAGCACTTTCCTGAATGGTCCCTATCATATACCAAAAGAAGCAAGACCCAGGGCCCTTGCAGTAGTCCTGTCGATACTGGCATCCTGGAGACAGTATAAAGAAGTATACCGGTTTGCACCAGAGATGGAAAATCTGCTGTACCAGCAGGCAGATTTCAACCTGCCTTTGGATACACTGCTGAACCTTCCATTTTCCTGTTTTTATATAGAGGCGCCACAGATATGTGGCGAAAGGTACCATGGTTTTTTCATCGCATTTGACCAGGCGAAAGACGGAAGCCCCCTGTTAAGATGTATGTCGACGAAAAAAGACGACTCATTAACATTTGATTTTAGTGAGATCCTATTAGAAAAGGGGAAAACCCTCAAATATGGAATTGCGAAAGCAGCCACAAGTGCGGCGGCAGAAGTTGGATTAAAGTCTCTGCATGGGCAGATTGCTTCGGAACTATTAATCTCTGCACAATATCAGCTGGTGGTCCTGTCCAGGCTAAGTCAGCTGCTTCTGTATCTCACAGCTCAAAATGCCGATTTAAAGGAATCAGGCAAAAGCCATGGGCGTGCCGTTGGAAAGAATATAAAGGACAGGTACAGGGAAATACGAAATTGGGATGTCGGATTCCGTGTTGTAAATAAACTGGAAAAAGCCATCAGCCACTCTGAACCCAACTCCGATCAAGGCAGTAATGGATACCACTCCGATGGAAAGATAAGAAGGTCTCCAAAGCCTCATTGGCGCTGTAGTCACTGGCATTTGTTCTGGACGGGAAAGAGGAAAAGTGAGAACCGGAAGTTTATAATAAAATGGATTTCGCCTACTCTCATAAACTGCAAATCATCAGAAGAACTGCCTATGATTGTGAATCAGATTAGGTAGTCCCTGGTTTCGTCCCTTTCAAAAGGCCTATTTATTACATACATATTACGGACGAAAAAAGGACAGTACATGAAGAGGAACATATTAGTAATTAGCAGAGAAAATAGTATTGGACATATAATTGAAGACAACTTTATGGACTCCTTAACTACAGTATTATGTGTCCGAACATCAACTCATGCAATGGAAATGATTATGCAGGA
>JAETQR010000139.1 GCA_021770615.1 Lachnospiraceae bacterium
CAAGGTACTCCAAATCACGCCTGACATAGCCAAGCTGCTTCCTGATTGTTGCGCGTATTTTCTTTTCTGTCCGTTTTTTGGATTTTGCAAGCGCAAGGTATTCTTTTCTTGCCACCCTTCGGTAAGTGCGGGGCTTAGCCCATGGATGACAGTTCTTATGAAAATAGTCAATCATATCCTCAAGTTTTTCACGCGCTTCATTGAGAAGAGAAAAATGAAAATATCTGCTTTATAAAAGAACATAAGTTCTGTATAATGGGATATGGTGTCAGCAATGAATTGACAAAATATGAAAAGATAAAAAAAACAGTGAGGATGGGACAGAACATGGATGTATTTACCATATGCCCGGAATATAAAACCGAGCATTTTAAGATAAGGAAGCTGGAGGCAGGAGATGCAGAGGGGTTGTTTCCCTGTTATTCCGATCCGGAAGCAGCACGCTATTTCAACGGAGACTGCTGCGGGGATGATTTCTATTATACGGATAAGGAGAAGTTCCGGGAATGTGTGGAATACTGGCTGAGCCGGTATGAGGCAAGAGATTTTGTCAGGTGGAGTGTTCTGGATAAAAGGACGGGTTTACTGGTTGGAACGATTGAAGTATGCCCTTCTCTGAAGTATGCTGTTGACGGAAGACAGATGGGAATTCTACGGATCGATTTAAAATCAGAGTATGAGCGCTGGCTGGTATTAAAGGAACTGATGGATGTATTAATCTGCCATATCTATGAGGATTTTGAGGTTGCCTCTATCATCATGAAGATCCAGAAGGATGCCGGTGAGTGACAGAAACTGATAAAAGAATACCAGTTTGTAGCCGCAAAGGAAGAATGTAATATTGGCCTTTCTGATTACTATGTGAGATATAAATGAAAAGAACCGTCCAAAGTGACGACCCATAGTATTTTGTGATTCTTATGAAATCTTTTGGTTCTGTATATCTGTTTTTCTACTTTCTTAAAGTCCGTTTTCAGGCGTTAACTGCATACGGATCTTCCGGTTCCCATTCTGCCCAAAGCTGACATTTTTTACATCGCTTCATATCTTTTCCAATACATAATGGGTATGGATTATCCGGTTCTGGAGTAAAACAATCCGTGGATCATATGTTTTTGTTTATTTCATAATCTATTGCCCTCCTGAATTTCGATAGTATTAGTTAAAACTGGCAGATCAAACTCCGTGATAGACCATTCCATCCAGTCACCTTGTATGACAGCCCTGGCACTGTATCCGCTCAGATAGGTATTTTCCTGTTCTTCTTCTGTCTGGGAAACGTGATCCAGCGTCATACGGTAGCTTTTCTCCATCTTTTCATAGAGTTCCTGATAATCTGTGGAGACATCGGGATCATTCAATCCGTCTCCATAACTGCATAATACATATAGCTTCATACATCATTTCTCCTCGTCTGTTAAGGTAGTGTCAAGTTAACTACCATATTTTTTTAATCAAACCTTATTATTTCAAGGGTTTCACCACTTTTTCAAAGAAAAAAGCAATGACCTCCCTTTTTTGTGTCAATACTATTATCATCCCACAAACACTGAAAGGAAAATCATTGCTTATGGATATTATTACCTATTTAGTGTCTGCTGATTAGGTTTAAAACACTTGATTTTGCTGACTTATACCACGTTTTCTGATATAATACTTGCAGGGCTTTTGATAAAATCAAACCATTTTTCTTGCAGTTTTTCT
>JAETQR010000140.1 GCA_021770615.1 Lachnospiraceae bacterium
CAATGTTAACAACTTAGTAGTGCTATGATATCACAATAGGATTAAGCCATTGAACCAATAATAATAGAGAATGGGAATGATAAAAATATACTGAAAAAAGGGCGGACTTCCCCCTTGGTGCTATCAGCTGTTTTTGGATATGGTGTTTGTATTGTAGAATGTAAAGAAGCTGTCACCACCACCTTTCTTAAATGGTATTAGTGTGTAGTCTTGTTATTGTAATGATGTTTGACTTTCCTTGGAGTTGTACGTGGATTTGACTCCCCTCTACCCTTTTTGTCCCGCACCCGGTGTGATATGGCAAAATCAAATATGCAGCGTATGATGCCACACTTTTCCGTATCTGTATCGGCATCCATATATTCCCCTATATGGCGGCTCAGACATCCGACAAGCTCATTCATGTTTGTCATATATTGGTTCTGATTCCTTTTCTGGTTTATGGTACGGTCAATAATGCCGTCTGTCTCTCTCTTTATAGCAAGAGCCAGGTTTGCAAGCAATACCGATATCCAGAATTCCTGGAGAACGGAGTTCTCAGAATAGCCCCGGAAATTGGTGAGCCCGATCTTTTCTTTGACAAGTTTGTAATTCTCCTCCACTGGCCATCTAAGGAAGTAACACTGGCGGAACAGTTCTTTGGCAAGGTCAAAATCATTTGTGATCAGCGTTTCCAACGTTCCGCTTGGGAGATAAAATTTAAGGATGCGTACTTTCCTGCCATCCAGGAAGAAAATATGGTCACTGATTCCGTTTCGCTCCATTGGTGCAGGCAGTGCATCGATATCTGTGTTAAATTTAGACCTTAACCGGAACAAATACCTGGCTTGTAAGGTATCTTCGATAAAAGAAAATAAATTTTTGGAAGCATATCCCCTATCGAAGACAAATATGGTGTATAATAGATTTGTCCGTGCTTTGCTTTTTATCTTTTGCATGTGCCTTATGGCAAGGGTACGTTCACCGACGCTCATGGGTTCGAGCTGTGCATCAAGGATGCGGTGATTCAGTACATCAAAAGCAACACTGGCAATGGCAGTGGGAGAGCTGGAACCTCTCCCTATGCTGCCGTATTTATCGAGAAGAGTCTTACGGTTAGGAAGAGGTATTTTAGAGCCGTCAACAGCAATGATCTGCCGTCCCCATACTCCCATGAAACGTGAATGGAAATCCAGGGAATCCCTGCTGCAAAGGAAGTCAAGTACACGTTCGAAGCATTCTTTGAAAATAGAATGATCAATACCGGAACGTGCTTTGCTGAAAGCCTGTTGGGAGCATTTCATAGTATCAGAAATGGGAACACCTGATAGGTGTCGCAATTCGGTAAAGAATTCATCCAGCGACGCAGAAATCGTTTTCTTGGAATTTCTTAATAACAGTTTGATTAATGTCCAGTAGGGAAGTTTCCCGCAATTGCGTGTAAAGGCCCCCTTTCTGTTTCGGGCCCGTTCAAGGACATGTGGATCAAGTAATGTGTTGCAGATAATATCGGCTAAGATTTGAATTAATTTCATACGATGCAGTCCCCCTTGAAAAAGTAATATAAACAAGGACTGCGCCGCATTTTTGGGAGCTTATGTCAATAGTAAATATGCTGGTTTTTATAGGAGAATTTTGTGCAATATTTCAATTGTATTGATGGTCGTGAATGAAGAAAAGCACAGGAAATCCCGTGCCAATTAAAAACAAAC
>JAETQR010000054.1 GCA_021770615.1 Lachnospiraceae bacterium
ATATAAGGTTGAAAAAAAGAGTTGGGAGTTGTATGATGGATAAGACAAAGATGTGGGATCAAAATTTCTCAGGACCAGTCTTTTTTATCCTAACTGACAATTCGTTTACTTCATCTCATCTGTCTTTTTCATTGACAAACTATCATTTGCCACATTATACTTACCATATATGATTCGGGTGTCAGGAGCTCCTTTTCATTAAGGGAGCTGGCAATATGCACAAAAAACAATAAGATGAGCAGCATTATGCACGATGGAGCAAAGACTCAGGGAATCGTGGAAGCCTTTGCTGAACACGATTCCCACGCCCTAGACTTTGCGGAATGATTCGTGCATCCGGCTGCGAAGATATTGTTTTTTGTGCATATCGCCAATACAGTAAGAAATAAGGAATCTTTGACAACCGAATCATATATGAAATCCGTTCAGATAAACGGGAAAGGAGACGCCCTTTGCGAGATTTAAGAAATAAATTATTCCTTTTTGCAGCCTGTAGCTATATGCTCTGGTACATGGGGGTGGATACGGGTTATATCGTCAACCTTTTATCAGCTCTGACCCTCTCCGCACTTTGCACTTACTACGAACATTCAAAACAAACCGGCATCCTGCTTGGACTGTATTGTCTACTCTGTCTGGCCTGTCCCGGATTCGGTTTGTATCTTCCGCTCATGTTGTATGACAGCCTGCTTTTTTATCACCCGGTCTCTCTGGCCGCCGTTTGTGTGACTGGTTTTTTTACATTATTGCAGCTGCCATATGTTCTTCTTTTTCCCTATCTTATAACATTTGTATGCAGCGCCTTTTTCTGTCATTATTCCCAACAGATCAAAAAGCTCTTGTACCGTCTCCATCTGGAGCGGGATGAAAGCAAAGAGAACACGATCCTGTTAAGGGAACGCAATCAGGCCCTTCGGGAAAAGCAGGACTATGAGATCCACGTCGCAACTCTTTCCGAAAGAAACCGGATCGCCAGAGAAATCCATGACAACGTCGGACATATGCTGACCCGCTCCATCCTTCAGACCGGCGCACTCAAAGTGATCAATAAGGATCCCGGACTCAGCGCTCCCCTGTCTGATCTCCATGATACGCTGAACACCGCTATGAACAGCATCCGGACCAGTGTCCACGATCTCCATAACGATTCGATCGATCTGCATGATGTATTAAACGACATTATCTCCCAGATACCAAGGCCCTCCATCCGACTGGAATATGATATTGAGGGTATCCTGCCACAAAACATTAAATACGCCTTTATCTCCATTATAAAAGAAGCCGTGACGAACATGCAGAAACACAGTAATGCGGATTCTGCGCAGATCACGGTCCGGGAGCATCCCGGTTTTTACCATCTTGAGATCCGGGACAATGGTTCCACAGATAATCTCCCGGAAAGCGAAAACGGCATCGGGCTCATGAATATGAAAGAGCGGGTATTGGCACTGGGGGGAACGATCCGTTTCTCCACGAATAACGGATTCTGTATCAACATATCGATCATGCGTTAAATACAGATACTCTTATACCCAAACTCATTAAAAAATGAAAGGACAGATCCTATGAATGTATTGATCGTCGATGATGACAAATTAGTCTCTCTCTCACTAAAAACGATTTTGGAAACAAGCAACGAGATAAACGTCGCAGGAATTGGAAATGATGGAACAGAAGCCATAGAATTGTATGAAATATACCAGCCAGATGTCCTCCTTATGGATATCCGGATGAAAGACATGTCAGGACTGGATGCCGGAAAAGCAATACTACAAAAACACCCTGACGCTAAAATCCTGTTTCTGACTACGTTTTCCGACGATGAATACATCGTAAAAGCTCTCCACATCGGTGCCAAAGGCTATATTTTAAAGCAGAATTTTGAAAGCATCATTCCCGCCCTGATCGCCGTGCATGGTGGCCAGACTGTTTTCGGGGAAACAATTACCGGAAAACTTCCCACTCTGATCAAAAGTCCGTCCACATCCTTTGATCCTGATCAATACAACCTCACGGAAAAAGAAATGGAGCTCATTGAACTGGTGGCAGAAGGTTTCAACAACCGGGAAATCGCAGAACGATCGTATCTCAGCGAGGGCACGGTTCGCAATTATCTCAGTACGATCCTTGAAAAACTGGAACTGCGAGACCGCACCCAGCTGGCTGTATTTTACTATCGGGAGTGCCAATAAATTTATTAAAATAAAAAAGCATAGAAATCGGTTTAAAATTATGTTACACTATATCTGCTGTCGACTCTTTCCAGTAGGGAGGAGGTGGTTCAATGAATATAATCATCACTTTTCTTATCTCTGTTGCAGCAGGTGTAGTTAGCTACTACATATGCAAATGGCTGAACAGAGATGACTGACAGCACAGCCTGACGGAAGAGACCACCTTACGGTCGAACCCCCCGGAGTTGCCGCTCCGGGGGGTTCTTTTGGTTCAATAAATTTTATCATCACTTTTCTAGCTAAGATTATACTATGATAAATCAAAATAAATGTCAAGAATTTTTTTGCAACACAATCCACTTACTCGATTCCCAACACTTTATAATCCTGATCTTCGACCGCCTTTTTTAATACGCCATCCTCGACGTCCGCATTCAGGGAAACTTCTGCCATTCCCTTTTCGTGGCTCACTTCGGCACTTTCTACTCCCTCGAGTGCCTCAAGGCATTTTTTTACCCTTGCCTCACAGTGTCCACACATCATTCCTTCGATTTTTAATGTCTTTTTCATCTTATTTTTCTCCTTTCTTTTTTCCTTCTTCCTGTCCCGTTTCGTACTCCGAAGATCAAGAAAATTAAGCCGCAGTGCATTGCTCACAACACAGAAACTGGAAAGTCCCATCGCCGCAGCTCCAAACATAGGGTTTAACTGCCATCCAAACAGCGGGATCCACACTCCTGCTGCCAAAGGAATCCCGATCACATTATAAATAAATGCCCAGAACAGGTTTTCATGTATATTTTTCAGTACGCCCCGGCTGAGACGTATCGCCGCCGGCACATCCAAAAGCTGGCTCTTCATCAACACCACGTCTGCAGCGTCCACTGCGACATCCGTCCCGGCGCCGATCGCAATTCCGATATCGGCCCTCGTAAGAGCCGGTGCGTCATTGATCCCATCCCCCACCATGATCACTTTTCCTCCCCCGGAAAGCTTCCTCACTTCATTTTCTTTACCATCCGGCAGCACCCCGGCGATGATCTCATCTACCTCTGCCTGTCTTCCGATCGCTTCTGCCGTCTTTTCATTGTCACCAGTCAGCATCACAACCCGGATACCCATGTTCTTCAATTCCCTGACTGCCTGCGGGCTGTCTTTCTTTATCACATCTGCTACAGCGATACAACCAAGCAGACGTTTATCCTTTGCAAAATACAATGGTGTCTTTCCCTCGCCTGAGAATTTATCTCCCATCTCTTTTACATCAGAAGGAATCGGAGCAAACTGCTCGATAAATTCATATTTTCCGCCGGCAATCTGTTCATTGCCGATGAGCCCCCGCAGTCCGTTCCCAGCCACGGCCCGGAAGTCCGAAACCTCCTCTGCTTTCATCCCATGGCTGTCTCCGTATTCGATCACTGCCCTTGCGAGCGGATGCTCGCTCTTACTTTCCAGTGCATAAGCCGCCCGGAGCAATTCCTCTTCCCCGGCTCCAAGTCCTGCACATACATCGGTTACTTTGGGCTGGCCAAGCGTGATCGTTCCCGTCTTATCAAGCACGACGATCTGCGCCTTTCCGGTCTCCTCTAACGACACCGCCGTCTTAAATAAAATCCCGTTTTTCGCACCCATGCCATTTCCGACCATGATCGCAACCGGCGTCGCAAGTCCAAGTGCACACGGACAACTGATGACAAGTACGGATATCCCTCTCGCAAGTGCATACCCAAATGTCTGTCCCGCCAGCATCCAGACAAGGATCGAAAGGGCCGCAATTCCAATGACAACCGGTACAAACACTCCGGATACCCGGTCTGCAACTTTGGCGATCGGTGCTTTCGTCGCCGCTGCATCACTCACCATTTGAATGATCTGGGAAAGCGTGGTGTCCTCTCCGACACGCTCTGCCTCACATGTAAGAAATCCATCCTGATTGATCGTGGCGGCAGAGACCAGATCTCCTTTTTCCTTATCCACAGGCACGCTCTCGCCGGTAAGTGCCGCTTCATTGACCGAACCGTTTCCTTCTATGACGATTCCGTCTACCGGGATGCTTTCTCCCGGACGCACCACAAAGATGTCTCCCTTCTTCACGTTTGCAACCGGGACTTCCCGTTCCTCTCCATCCACCAGGATGACTGCATTTTTCGGGGCAAGCCGCATCAGACTTTTCAGGGCATCGGTCGTCCTTCCCTTCGAGCGCGCCTCCAGCATTTTCCCTACGGTGATAAGCGTCAGGATCGTCGCTGCGGACTCAAAATAAAATTCATGCATATACCGCTGCATCCCTGTCATATCGCCATCCATCTGCGCATAAGACATACCAAACAGGGCGTATACACTATAGACAAATGCTGCACCCGCACCGAGAGCTACCAGTGTATCCATATTCGGCGCCCGATGCAAAAGCCCCCGGAAACCGCTGACAAAAAACCGCTGGTTGATGACCATGACCATGATGGTAAGCAAAAGCTGGATGAGCCCAAGCGCCATATGGTTTTTTTCAAGAAATTCCGGCAACGGCCATCCCCACATCATATTGCCCATAGAAATGTACATAAGCGCAACGAGAAAGATCACCGAGGCGATCAACCGTTTTTTCAACAATGGTGTGTCGTGATCCTCAAGCACTTCTGCCATATCAGAGCCCGCACCTCCACCGGAAACACCTTCTGCATTTTCTGCCATTCTCTTTGGCTCTGCATGATATCCGGCATCCTCGACTGCTTTTATGACTTCCTGCGCTGTCACAGCCCCCTCAACCCCCATGGAGTTTGTCAGCAGGCTGACGGACACGGATTCCACCCCCGGAATCTTGCTGACTGCTTTTTCCACCCGCGAACTGCATGCCGCACAGCTCATACCTGTCACACAATACTGTTCCATGATCTGTTTATTCCTCCTGAATCTATCAATAACATTTACCTCATCAACTTCTGCAGCGTCCCCACAAGTTCTTCGATGGTCTCATCCTTTCCCTCGCGGATATCATTTGCCACGCAGGTACGGATATGATCTGCCATCAACACCTTATTGAAACTATTCAGAGCCGCCGTGATCGCCGACACCTGTGTGAGGATATCAACGCAATAGGCATCTTTTTCCACCATTTTTTCTACACCGCGGACCTGGCCTTCGATTCGCTTCAAACGGTTTAGAAGGTCCTTATGTTCTTTTTCACTCCGCTCTTTTTTCTTATTGGTACAATTACATTCTTTTTCCATTTATTGTTCTCCATTCTTCCGGGATGTATTCAGAATATATACAGTCCGGGCAACTCTGTATTTATGATTATATACCCCCATGGGGTATGTGTCAAGTAAATAAAAAGACAGCTTCTTCAACATATTTAAAGCTGCCCCTCATTTTTCAAAATTTCCTCTTTGATCTCATTGATCTGCATCCTCTCCTCATCCGATAACATATCTGCCCTTCTTTTCCGGCAATACGCTAACGTCCGCCCGGCCAGTACCTCCTGCACATAATTTTCCGACCATGAGTACGAAAATCCTTTTGCCGTCAGCATGATAACGAGATTATCAAATATACTGAGATCATCTATAAATAATTTCCTCGTGTTGCAATTTTCGAGATAATCCCATACCCGGCCGGCATAATTCCTGTTTATCAATCTGAGCATGACAAAACCGGCCAGACAGACTGCAAACTGGATGCCGGGTATGATAAACGGCATATAAAAACGGACTTCCCAAAAGCTCTCCACATCGTTAGGAAGAAAATATGCAGCAAATGATAAAAGAAACGCAGGCAGTATACAGATAAACGGCACCCTGAAAAACCTGTTATAATAATGCTGGTTTTCCTTTTTCCGTTCCTTTTCCTGCAAATGATCGTTTACATACATAAGATACGCAAAGTCCCGTTTATTCTTCATAAGAATAACAGATATCCACACCACCAGATAGATTACGCAAAATGACGACATGAGCAGTAATTTGATACCCCTCTTTTTCCCTTCTCCCCAGTAAAGAGGATCTGCTTTTTTCAAAATATCCCCTACCGGATATATGATTCCGCTTTCAGGAAATGACTTCCGGAATTCTCCGATCTCATCTGCCTCGGCGTAAAAGAAAGTACCGGAAGACCTTACATACCATTTTGGATTTCGGATCTCGATCCGGGGATTCAGAAAGCAATGCATGACCTGAAACGGTGAGACATTTCCATACACACCTTTCCAGAACATGGATCTTTCAACACGACTGCTGAGCGTAGCACTACCCACCGGCTGACGGAAAAAGATCTCATCCTGTTTTATGATCCCTGCCACTTTACACTCGATCGTCTTTACCGGATCAGGTTTTCCGTAAAAAGATATCGTACCATATATTTTTACTTCCATCATGGAACCGACAGGGTGGTCATGTTCCATATCCTTTGACACGATCACCTCATTTGGGTCTGTCGCCGAAAACCCGTCGCCCTTTTCCAGCGGATAATCAAACATTTCCCATGCCCGCTCCGAACAGCTGAACACATCATATCCCTGAAAAGAATTTACATGTTTTACCTCCAGATCATCAAAATGTTCTTTGATATACTCATCCGCCGGATCGCTTTCTTCCGCTACAATAGCACTGGCATAGTAGTACCAGCCCTCTCCCATCCTTTCAAGGGGACGCCACTTATCCATGCTCGCCTGAAGGTACAGCATACTGTAGAATGTATACATTCCTGTAATTGCCAGTATGAGTATAAATACAACATACGCCAGCCTGGACTTCTGGCGCACCAGTTTTATCACTTGCCTAAACTTCATATAAACCCGCATCCTTTATCTGATATACTTTGTCAGCCAGTCTGGCGATCTCCTGGTTATGAGTGATCATGATCAGGGTCCGCCCATATTTCCTGACGCCCGACAATAACGTCTGCAGCACGGCGTCACCTGTCTTTTCATCCAGGTTCCCTGTGGGCTCATCGGCAAGGATGACATCCGGATCATTGGCCAGTGCTCTTGCGATCGCTACCCGCTGCTGCTGTCCACCGGACAGTTCATTCGGAAAAGAATCCCGCTTTTCCATGATCCCAAGTTCCTCCATCAATCCCCCGATATAGCCGGCATCAATCTGTGCCTTATCCAGAAGCAGGGGATAAACAATATTTTCATAGACGGTCAGTACCGGTATAAGGTTAAACATCTGGAAAATATATCCCACATGCCTGCGCCTGTACTCGGACAATTTCTTATCCGATAGATGGGAAATGTCCTCCTGATTAACGATCACTTTACCTTCGTCAAAATGATCCAGTCCGCCTATAATGTTCATGATCGTTGTCTTTCCGGCCCCACTCGGACCGTATATCGTTACAAATTCGCCTTTCTCAACTTCAAGGTTGACCTTTTTTAATACTTCCAGACGATTTCCTCCCGTCACATAAGACTTGGAAACATCCTGCAATAATACTTCTTTCATGCCCATCTCCTTTATTCTTTATTCCGGATCATGGCTACAATACCTGTATCCATATTTTTATGTACCGTTACAATGCTTTTTATCCATATGACCAGTGTGAGAAACACAAAGGAAGCCACATAAGCTGCCACACTGATCTCGATACGGTCACGGACGATGCTGGACAGATAACAATTTGCCGGAACCGATAAGACCAGTGAAATAAGCACCGCATATCCCTCCAACTGCAATCCTTCTGCACATATAAATCTGACACAGCTCTTCCTGTCCATCCCAAGCGCTCTCATAATGCCATATTCGCGCTGCCTGTTCAGCATGTGGAAAGCAAGCATACTCTCAATGATCGCAAGCAAAAACACAAAAAACGAGGCACAGATATATCCTGCCAGGATCACTATGGCAAGCAGTTGTTTCTCATAAGAAGTCTCTGTCCCAAGAGGATTGATCAGAATATGCTCAAAATTGTCCTGCACATAGTTCTGAAAACCAGAGGCATCAAATCCCTGTCCGGTTCCGATGCACATGCTCGTATACCGCCCCGTCTCCATTCCCATCTTCTGTGCCATTTTCTCATTCAGGATAATCTTTATCACCTCGTCATTTTCCGTAAATTCCCCTAAAAGACTCTGATCCCCTACATAGTTTTCCGTGACCGGAATCCCGATCTGACGCCCTGTCTCCTCTTCCCTGGCGGACACCACATCAAGTACATCAAATTCTTCGCTGCTGTATGCCACTGCTACCGCTTTTTCTCTGTAATCCAGCTTCCGCAGCCCGGGATTATATTCCACCAGTTTTTTCCACAAGGGATCGTTGTAAACGACCACAATGCTGTCCCGTTCTGTCTGCACCTGAAATTCCCTGGCAAAATACTGCGCATAAACTTCTTTAACACCCTCACAGGCATTAAGCTTCTCTTTATCCGCCTCATTAAAATAATTCTCCGTCTCCGTGCCCAGTTCACACATGATCTCAAACCGGCAAAAATCCCTCTTCCCCTGTCTGGTCGAGAAATCCACGATACAAAATGTATTTGTGATCAATAAAACCAGCGTAAGAGTAATACTGATCACGGATACCATCACAATACTCTCCGAACGGTTCCGACACAGATTTCTCCGCGACAGGCGCCATATGATATTTTTGTACTTTTCAGATTTTTGCGAAATGCGGCTTCCGGATATAAAAAGTTTATTTTTCACGCTATTATTGTCATAATGTATCGCATGCACCGGCGGGATCTTTCCCATATCTCTCCATATTTTCCACGTCACAAGCAGTATGGGAACGATCGCCACCATATAGATCCCTGCATAAGTACTCCACATCTGTTTTACCGTGACATCATATTCCATATTGGTAAGATAGCGCAGTATTTTTCCTGCCACGAACTGGTTTAAAAGATTCCCTCCGGCCACACCAAGAAAAATCCCTGTATGCGCGATCAGCATACTCTCACCAAAAATATTTCCCGCAAGCGTCTTTTTGTCTCCCCCAAGGCATCTCATAATCCCAAGATAGCGTATCTTCCGGAAAGCGTTGATACGAAAAGCACCATAGATAAAGATCATCATGCCGAAAGCGATCACAAGCATCAGTGCTTTAAGCGCATCTGATACAGATGAAAAGGTTCCCTCTTCCTCATATAATGAACTCTTTTCCTCGTTCATGAGAACCCGGTCCCTGTAAAAGAAATCCTTCTCCTCCGAAGCCCCTGGGTAGATCTTTTCCTGCACCTCCAATATCCGGTCTACGATCTTTTCCACATCATATTCATCTTTATCGACCACGACCGCAGCGGCATTACTTCCCGAATCAGGTGGCAGCCCCCACTGCTTTATGAGATCGCTGGCAGTCCTGAGACCGGTAAAGATCATATCGCCCTCATCTCTTATATCGGAAAATATACCACATACCAAAAACTTTTCTGTCCGTTCCTTTCCCGCCTCTGCCATGATCTTTAGTTCCACATCGTTTCCGACTCTGTACACCTCCGGCAACGCATCGGAAAGGCTCTGGGAAACCATGATCTCTCTTTCCCCATCTGTGCCCGGTTTTCTCCCGGAAACCATTTCGCAATCCTTAAAATATTCCAGATCGCCTTCCAGCCCGAGCATCGTAGCGGAAGTCGCTCTGTTCTCCACGTCCACATCGCCGGTCCAGATCGTATACAACACCGCCCCCTTATCATCTACTACCATTTCTTTTATCCTGCCGATCTCATCAAACGTCATATGCGTTATGGTAAAATCCCGATGCAGCCCGTTTAACACCATGTTCTGAAATTCCTCTTTCAGAACATCTCCCATCTGCATGAGCGAGAACATGAGCGCCACCGAAAAGGCAATACACAAAATCGTTTTTATCGTCCTTCTTTTGTCACGCATCAGATAACGGATCACTATTTTCATCAGAATCCCTCCTTGGCTTATTGGTTGTTTTCAGCAGGCCAGATCGGTAACCAGGCGTCGTCAGGATAAGTATAACACAAATTTCAGGAAATTTGTATCTTCTTAGTGAGATACTTCCTATGAACTAAAGGAGGTAAAGTTTACGTTTTTCACATTCTTAGTCTGACAACGTCAGGCTAACCATTCATACTATCTTAAGAAACATCAAGGGTATCCATCAAGTCATCTTATGGCTTGACGGATACCCTCTTTTTAATTTCCCTCAGTAATAAAATTATTTCCTATCCTTACTGCGCATACCGTGTCAGTATCACATCCCCCGGCCCCTCATTGCCATTTTCATCTTTGATATGTGTGATAATCTCTACATAAATTTCCACATCTGAATCCCCTTCTGTACACATCATATTTGTCACATTATAATTGGAATCATTCTTTATATATACGTCAGATGGTATGACCAGTTCCAGTTCTTCCGTCCCATCATAATCCTGCTTCACCGGAAAACGGTAAATTCCGAAATCCGTATACCAGTATCCGTAATCCCCTCCCCGGTAACACACATAATTCTGCTGGCTTGAACCCCCATACTCCGCAGACCGGATCGTATCATGGCTCATAAATACCTGTGCCTCACCGCCGTCCATGCGGTATGCCTTTACCCCATGATACTCCCCATCCGGTATTATAGAAAAAATATATTCCCCTGCCACACAGGTCCATTCCTTCCGGCCCACGTATTTCCTCCTCGTGACGACTTCCTTCTTAAACCGGTCATATACGATCACACGGGAATACCCGCTGATCGACGTCGCCCCCTCTTCATCCTGTGCCATAAAATAGGTAGACATAACGATCTGATTTTTTTCATCGACCGTGATCCATTCTACTTTTTCAGGTGCGTCTGTCTCCCATGCCAAAATTCCTTCCGGTAATTTCCACTCTGAAACTTCCCCATTTTCTTTCAACTCATAAAAAACCGGAAGATCGTCTGCAGGCTGTACAACCCCGATATAACTGCCATCCGGGCAAGCAGCCACGTCCGTCAATACCTCTTTTGTCTTTTCCCACAATCCTTCCTCCCATGCGGCCGGACTCATTTCCCATTCATTCTGTTCCGTAAGATCCGCAAACATGTATTTTTGTTTCCCCTTTTCCTTATATCCATATAAATCTGTATACCGTTTATCATTTGTTACATTGCACGAAAAGTTTGTCCCGTCTTCAAGCATCTTCTGCTCCCACCACGGACAATTCTCGATCGTTTCAACTGTAGGAGACAGTTCCTCTTTCGGGGTATCGTTATTGCCTGTCTTCGTTTGTTCTGTCTCCGGGGCAAAACAGCCCGCCAAAAATACAGCCATAATCATACATAAAATCAAAAACTTTTTCACCGGATTTCCCCCTGATCTTTTTCCAACTGTTTGTCATAATCTCAACGCACCCACACTTCGGAGCAGTATATATAAATCAATTATGCTGTCCTGCTTCTTATTTCACAGTCCATGTATTTACAGTAATATCATCACCTATTTTACAGGATACCGTTCCACCCTGCATATATTTGTCGCCGATTCCGCTATACATTTGATGGGTATAGTCCTTTAACACCCTGTTGACGTAGGTCTCCATATGCGCACCGTATGTTACATTGCGGTCGGAGTATACTCTGAGCGTATGGTACACCTTAGTCTTGTCCTTATTATAAGTCTTCCACAAACCTGTTATCTCCGCAGCTTCCGCTGCCTTCGCATGCAAACCTCCACAAAACGAAAGTACGATCAAAACTGCAACAACTCTCACGTATTTTTTCAAAAAATCATCTCCTTTTCTGACACTTATTCTTATACTTTTAGCTACATAAATAATTTTATATATACTGCACCACCTCATATTAAAATACATATTAATTATACATTCAACTAAGACACATATCAACAGAATTCGTCCGACACAAATCGACACTAAATCGACAAAAACCGCCATTTTTCGTCATTATCGCACACGCCCGTCAGACCCACAGCACACAAAAACCGCCCTATCCTGGGATAAGACGGTCCTGTCTCCCGGCATCTCTGCCGGATTCTACTAGATTCTATAAAAAATATTTAACAAAGGAGTTAACTTTTTGTTATCGTGCCCACTCGGGCAGCTCCATGATACGAATGGCAGCCCCCTCCGCAGTGCTTACAATCGCCTCCGCACTGAAGGGATTTCCCCTGCCGTTTATCCTTTACCATACTCTTCACCGCAAGAACAACTGCAATGATAACGATCACTAAAACTACTGCTGTCCCCATGCAATATTCCCCTTTCCTTTATATGACGGAGATTCCTTTCTGGCCGGACGGAACAATAGATACAAAAGAAATACCAAAAGCGCCGCTGCTACAACTGTTCCGATTCCAAACGTCCCTGAGATGAACAGAGAACCAAACTGGAAGATGATCAAAGCGATGATATAAGCAAAAATGCACTGATATCCAATCGCAAACCAGAACCATTTTATATTGTTCATCTCCCGCTTGATCGCACCCATTGCCGCAAAGCAAGGGGCACATAAAAGATTAAATGCCAGGAAGGAATATCCTGCGATTTGTGACAATCCCTCAAAATCAAGTACTCCGAATACACCAACGACCTCTTCTTTTGCCACAAGGCCCATGATCGTAGCAACCGTAGCAGTCGCCTCTCCAAATCCAAGCGGAGCAAAGAGCCATTTGATGCCATTTCCGATATATCCAAGTATGCTGTCCGCAAGCTCCATATCGGCATGAAAGCCAAAGGAGCCATCTGTCCAGCCGAACACAGAACCAACCCATATAAGGATCGACGAAACAAGAATGATCGTTCCTGCCTTTTTGATAAAAGACCAGCCTCGTTCCCACATGCTTCGGAGAACCGTGCCTACCGTCGGCAGATGATACTCCGGAAGCTCCATGACAAACGGCGCCACATCCCCGGCAAACATCTTCGTCTTCTTCAATATGATCCCCGATACGATGACCGCCAAAACACCAAGGAAATAAGCGCTCGGCGCCACCCATCCTGCACCACCAAACAGGGCGCTCGTGATCAGGGCAATGATCGGCAGTTTGGCTCCGCATGGAATAAATGTAGTCGTCATGATCGTCATCTTCCGATCCCTGTCACTCTCAATCGTACGGGAAGCCATGACACCCGGCACTCCACACCCGGTACCGATCAACATCGGGATAAAGGATTTTCCCGAAAGGCCAAACCGTCTGAAAATACGATCCATGATAAACGCCACACGGGCCATATAACCACAGGCCTCCAGAAAGGCCAGAAAAACAAACAAAACTAACATCTGCGGAACGAATCCGAGCACAGCGCCCACACCGCCGATAATACCGTCTACCAGAAGTCCCTCAAGCCACTCTGCACATCCGATCGCCTCCAGTGCATTCCCCGCAAGCACAGGGATACCCGGAACCCAGATTCCAAAATCGGCCGGATCCACTTCATCACCCATTGCCTCCATCGGCTCATCTACAAGCCCCGAAATATCATATCCTTCCTCGGCCAGCGAATCACCATAAGAGCCATAAGCCTCATCAAAAGCGCCATAATCCCTTTCTTTGATCGCACCAAGCACTTCATCGGCGCCGATGACACCAGCGTCTTCTGCCGCCTGTACTGCGGTCTGCAATTCGTCAGTAAAAACAGCTTCCTCTGCAAATTCGGAAACGGCATCTTCATAATCTCCCCTGCCGATCCCGCACAGATACCATCCATCTCCGAACAGACCGTCATTCGTCCAGTCTGTGGCCAACGTTCCTACCGATGTTACCGAGATATAATACACGATGATCATTACGACTGCGAAGATCGGAAGCGCAAGGATACGGTTCGTAACAATCTTATCAATTTTATCCGAAACCGTCAACTTCTCTCTGCCCGCTTTTACGATACATTCCCCGATGATTCCGGATATGTAATCATACCTCTCATTGGTAATGATACTTTCTATATCATCGTCAAATTCTTTTTCCAGTTCTTCTGCCAGCATCGAAAGGTCAGGAGCATCTTTTAGAAGTTCCCCGATCTTCTCATCCCGCTCCAAAAGGCGGATCGCAAAAAATCTGCGTGCGGCATCCGATACTCTGGAAGAAATCTCCTCTTCCGCCTTTGTGATCGTATCCTCCACGGACTGACTAAAAGAATGCATTACTTTAAATTCATTTTTCCCCGCCAGAGCCAATGCCTTTTCGGCAGCTTTCATGATTCCGGTTCCTTTGAGGGCTGAAATCTCAACGACATCACACCCCAGCTTTTCAGCGAGCTTCGACGTATTGATCTTATCCCCCCGCTTCTCCACGACGTCCATCATATTGACCGCCATTACAACGGGGATCCCAAGCTCCATAAGCTGTGTGGAAAGATACAGATTCCTTTCCAGATTTGTACCATCTACAATATTGATGATCACATCCGGTTTTTCATGAACCAGATAATTTCTGGCCACGACCTCCTCCAGTGTATAAGGAGACAGGGAATAGATTCCCGGAAGGTCTGTAATAATAACCTCCTTATGGTTTTTTAATTTCCCTTCTTTTTTCTCAACTGTTACACCGGGCCAGTTTCCGACAAACTGGTTCGAACCGGTAAGCGCATTAAACAATGTCGTTTTACCACTGTTCGGATTTCCGGCTAAAGCAATTTTAACTGACATATCTTCATTTCCTTTCCTGGTCAAAATAAATTCTACTGGTTTTTTGCTTCTACTTCTTATTAGTATTAACTAACCGCCATGTAAAAAAATATACCTGCAAAGCAGCTTCTTTCTTACAATCTTCTTAATATGAGCTTTCATCACACAGCTTCTACCATGATCATCTCGGCATCTGCTTTTCTCAGGGAAAGTTCATATCCTCTGACAGTAACCTCCACCGGATCTCCCAAGGGTGCTACTTTTCTCACAAAAACATCTGTCCCTTTGGTGATCCCCATGTCCATAATACGTCTCTTTACACTTCCCTCTCCCAGCAGCTTCATCACCTTAACGGTATCGCCGCATGGAACCTCTCTCAATGTCTTCATAAGTCAATTCCTTTCTACCATTATTTTATTCGCCATGTTTTTACCGATAGCAATTCTGGAGTCCATCACATTTACTATAATATTTCCCTGTACCCGGTTAACAACCGTGACGGAACTCCCCTCGATAAAACCGAGATTGTTTAAAAACCTCTTTGTATCATCTTTGCCAGAGATTCGATGAATCACACCAGACTCACCGGAATTTACCATAGATAACGGCATATGACCCCTCCATTTCTCTCATAAAACCTGTCTTTTTCAAAAATTTTTCCGCAGTTACTTCCCGCTCACATCTGTTAGTATACCCTAATTGTCATTAGCTGTCAATAACTTTATCGAATATTCTTGAAAATAACCTCATTTTATGATAAAGTTGAAATCAAATATGCGTAATATGGAGGTAACTTATGACGGTTGAACAGTGCTATCAGGCAATGGGCGGCGATTATGAGGCTGCTACCAGACGCCTGATGAATGATGGGCTGATTGAAAAATTTTTATCAAAATTTCTGGCGGATAAAAGTTTTGCCGATCTTTGCCAGGCTTTTGACGAGAAAGATTACCCAAAGGCATTCAAGGCAGCACATTCTCTAAAAGGCGTAAGCCAGAATATGGGGTTTGACCCCCTCTCTTTGCCTACCATTGAATTGACCGAAGAACTTCGTGATGGACAGGGCAGCGAGAAAGCCTTCTCCTTGTACGAATCAGTGAAAGAAAATTATGAAATGGTAAAACGGGTTATCATGGAATTTCAAAATTCCACACATTGAATATCATAATGTTGGGGGCAAAAGGGTGCTTCGCATCAACCAGACACAAATATGTGATATTGCAAGCAAGCCTGCAATATCACATATTGTGGCGGTTTTGCCCCCAACATCACATCGTTTAGAAAGGAGTACACCATGAAGAACAAAATACTGGTGGTGGATGACGCTGAACTGAATCGTGACTTACTTGAGAATATACTGCAGGATGAATTTACGATCTTTATGGCCAATGACGGCGATGAAGCAATTAAAATATTAGAAGAGATGCATGATGATATCAATGCGATCCTTCTTGATCTTCAGATGCCGAAAATGGATGGTTTTGCTGTTCTGGATGAAATGAATCAGCACGGATGGCTGGATAAGATTCCGGTACTGGTCATCAGCGGTGAACGGGCCGTAACGATTGAAAACCGTTGTTTTGAACTTGGAGTTTCCGACTTTATCCACAAACCCTTCGAGCCTTCGCTGATCAAAAAAAGAGTAAAAAATGTCGTGAACCTGTTCCTGTATAAAAATAAGCTGGAAGAGCAGGTAGAAGCCCAGACACAGACACTTCGGGAACAGAATAAGATCCTCCAGTTCCAGGCTGAAAAACTGGAAGAGCGAAATATAAAGATCATAGACATTCTCGGTTCCGTGGTGGAGTCCCGGAACTTAGAGAGTGGAGAACATATAAAACGGGTAAAGGGCTTCACAAAAATACTCGCTTACCAGATGATGGAAAATTATCCTGAATATGAACTGAACGAACACAAGATCAAAGTGATCGTGTCTGCCAGTTCACTGCATGATGTGGGCAAGATCGCGATCCCCGACAGTATCCTTTTAAAACCGGGACGCCTGACAGAAGAAGAATTTGAAGCTATGAAAGCGCACACGACAAAAGGGTGCGAAATCCTCAACAATATAGAAGATATTTGGGATGACGAGTACCGTAAAGCCAGTTATGAAATCTGCCGCCATCATCACGAACGCTATGACGGAAGGGGCTATCCCGATGCATTGAAGGAAGATGAAATCCCGATTTCTGCACAGATTGTTTCGATCGCCGATGTATACGACGCCCTCGTCTGCGAACGCTGTTATAAAGATGCCATTCCAAAAGACGAGGCTTTTGATATGATCATAAACGGAAAATGCGGCACCTTTTCACCAAAACTTCTGGATTGTTTCCGTAAATCCAAAGAAGCCTTTGAACAACTGGCGGATGAAATGAGATGAAACTCTCAAATCCACACCGAATAAATGATCTGGAGGGAAAGTATGACATTAAATGAATCCTCAGAAAACTATCTTGAGACAATCCTCATTCTCAGCAATAAGCTGCCTGTCGTCCGCTCTGTAGATATTGCAGAAAGCATGGGGTTTAAAAAATCCAGTGTAAGTGTTGCAATGAAACAGCTTCGGGAAAACGATTATATCACAGTCGAAAAGGCCGGATATATCTATCTGACAGATAAAGGAAGAGAAGTAGCAGAAATGATCTATGAGCGTCACGAGTTCCTGGCCTCCTGGCTAATAAGTCTCGGCGTCGATGAAAAAACGGCAACCGAGGACGCGTGCCGGATGGAACATGATATCAGTAAGGAAAGTTTTAAAGCGATAAAAAAATATATCGGAGAAAAATGATCTCCTTCAAAAAGGGGCTGTCGCACTAAGAAATTAGTGTGCAGCTCCCTTTTTGTACAAAAAAATGTAAAAAAATAACTGCCAGACCTCGAAAGAATCCGGCAGTTGGTGTAAAATATAAGTATGCTA
>JAETQR010000055.1 GCA_021770615.1 Lachnospiraceae bacterium
AGGGATTTTATACCCTTCTGACGGGTTAATTGAGTGATGTTATGGCTGCATGGATCAATTTTCAGATTCATGGTACAGTTATCAGGTCAGATACTGTTCCGTGAATAATTCAGGTTCTTTTAAAAAAACTGCAAAAACAATCATAAAACAGCTGGTAGGCATCCGTATGGTTCTGGATGTAACAGAATATCATGCAGATGTTTATTATAATAGCCAGACTGGAGAACGTATACACGCAGCATTTCCGGGTGGAGTCATCGATGATGTGAATTATGATGGCAGTATCAAGGCATTTCTGTTTCTTCTGAACAATGACTGCTGTACGTCGATTGATAAAAGCAAAAAATTCCTGTCAGACCTGACAGGTGGAAAACTGAACATCTCAAAAGGAATGGTGAATAAACTCAGCAGGGAGTTTGCTTTAAAAACTGAAGCTGAGCGCAAGTCTGCCTATGCAGATATGCTGCTTTCTCCTGTCATGCATACAGACTGTACGAATGGCCGGGAAAATGGGAAGGGCTGCCAGATATATGTCTGCGCAACAACAGACGGGAAAGCCTTGTATTTTGCCCGTGAGAAAAAAGGGCACGAAGGGATAAAAGGTACGGTTACGGAAGATTACCAGGGAATCCTTGTCCACGACCATGACCGGGCCTTTTATCATTATGGAACGGACCACCAGGAATGTCTTGCCCATGTGCTGAGGTATCTGAAAGCCAGCATGGATAATGAGCCAGACCGTACCTGGAACAAAGAAATGCGTTCACTAGTACAGGAAATGATCCATTTCCGGAATGGAATCCAGCCGCCTGGGGAACCGGATCCCCAGAAGGTTTCCGAATTCGAAAGAAGATACCGTGAGATCTTGGAAACTGCCAGAAAGGAATATGGGGACGTTCCGGCAAACGACTATTACAGGGACGGGTATAATTTATTCCTGAGAATGGAGAAATATATGCAGAACCATCTGCTGTTCCTGCATGATTCCCGGGTACCTGCCACTAATAATGAAGCAGAAAGGCTTCTAAGGAATTATAAGCGGAAACAGGCGCAGGCCGTGACATTCAGAAGTTTCGAAAACATCGATTACCTCTGTCAATGCATGAGCATGCTTGTTTTGATGCGCTTAGAAGAACCAGCAAATATATTTGACAGAGTATCCATGATATTTGGATAAAGAAAACCGATGGTTTTGACTGTTACCAGTTTACACCATCGGTTTTCTCAAGTCCAGTTAACCTCTGAACAGTAACGTTCAGATACTGTTCCGTGAATAATCCGGGATTATTGTGGAAAAGTCTACTATATTGTGGTAAAATTAAAGCATAGAGATAGCCATAGTGCGAAGAAATACGTATAGGAAGGATGTAAGACTATGCAGGAGATTAAATGTCCTAATTGTGGAGAAGTTTTCGTGGTTGATGAATCTGGATATGCACAGATTGCTCAACAAGTTAGAGATAAAGAATTTGATAAAGAAATCAAGCAAAGAGAAAAAGATTTTGAAGAAATGAAAGAAAAAGATTTAGAACTAGCTAAAATGAAGCAAAAAGAGGAATTTGATAAATTACTTTCTTCAAAAAAAGCAGAACTTGTAGAGAGAGACAAACTGATTGAACAATTAAAGGCACAAGTATCTGGAAATGAGACTGAGAGACAGCTTGCAATAAGTGAAGCTATTAATAAAAAGGAAAAGGAACGAGAACTTGTAGTCGAAAAGAAAAATGACGAATTAGCGGACAAGGATCGTATGATAGATCTTCTTAAAGCCCAAATAGAAAATAGTGAAAATGAAAGGAAACTGGCTATTTCGGAGGCGGTTAGTGGTAAAGAAAAAGAAATTTCAAAGAAAATAGAAGAAATTAGTGCGTTGAAAGAAAAGTTTTCTGCTGAGGATAGAAAAAAGGATAAAGTCATTGAGCAGCTAAAGGCTCAAATGTCTGGGAGTGAAATCGAAAAGCAGTTAGCAGTTAGTGAAGCTGTTAATAAAATAGATAAGGAAAAACAAGAAGTATTAGAAAGAAAAAACGAGGAATTAACAGAAAAAAAACGTATAATTGAAGAATTGAAAGCCAAAATTGGAAATAGCGAAACAGAAAAGAAACTAGCAGTTTCAGAGGCGGTTCAGGAGAAGGAAAAGGAACTTTCTCAAAAATCAACAGAGATTACGAAATTAAAAAGTCAACTGTCAAATAAAGATACAGAAAACCAATTAAAAGAACAATCTTTGCAAAGAGAATATGAAGACAAGCTTAAGTCAAAAGATGAATTGATTGAGTATTATAAAGATTTTAAAGCCAGACAATCCACAAAAATGATAGGAGAAAGCCTTGAGCAGCATTGTTTGAATCAGTTTAATTCATTAAGAATGACGGCATTTCCAACAGCATATTTTGAAAAAGATAATGACACGAAAACAGGGAGTAAGGGAGATTTTATTTTTAGAGAAGCAGCGGAAGGAATAGAGTTTATTTCCATTATGTTCGAAATGAAAAATGAGATGGATGAAACAGCGACTAAACACAAGAATGAGGATTTTTTTAAAGAACTTGATAAAGATAGACGTGAAAAAAAATGTGAGTATGCAGTACTGGTTTCTTTGCTGGAAATTGATAATGAATTGTATAACAATGGCATTGTCGATGTTTCTTATAAGTATGAAAAAATGTATGTAATACGTCCTCAATTTTTTATTCCGCTTATTACGTTGTTGCGAAATGCTGCATTGAATTCACTAAAATATCGGCAGGAATTAGAACTAGCAAAGCATCAACAGATAGATATTTTACATTTTGAAGACAACATGAATGCTTTTAAAGAGGGATTTGCGCGCAATTATAGAATTGCTAGTGATAAATTTAAGACTGCTATTGACGAGATTGATAAAACAATTTCGCACTTGCAAAAAACAAGGGAAGCACTTCTTTCGTCTGAAAATCAACTTCGATTGGCTAATAATAAGGCAGAAGATTTGAGCATTAAGAAATTAACAAAAAATGCACCTTCTGTGAAAGAAATGTTTGACGAAATAAAAAATTAAGATGTCACTAAAACTTCCCACACATTGATTGATAATCAAAGTCCTTGAGGGTTTGCCAAACTTGTTGAGGTTTTTTGAGGTTTGGCTTAAAAAGCAGTATAGTTGTTGAGGGTCTTTCGTGAGGGCAAAGATGAGGGTCTGGCGAAAGCCAGACCCTATAATAATAAGCAGACAATTATTCAGAAACGCATTTGCGACCGCCAGAGGGCGTAAACTGCAATACTCAAACAGCTTTACACTACTAAAGGCAAAAGTATTATTCCATGAACTTTTTTATGTTGAGTTTAATTAATCTTGAAAAAAACTTATTTCCTACTTACTTATCAACGGCTGAAAATTAAGCGCTTACTTCATTTATGTAGTGAACGTCAAATCTTCCGCTTTGAATTTTAATCCGATTCATGCAAAACTTTAAGGAACTCAGAAAACTAGTTAGCTTTTTAACAGATAGCACGGAAACTGATCCAAGAAAACGTATGATGAGAGAAAAATTCATTCTTAAGAGTGGCAACTATAGTAGAGGCCAATATTATTATCTAGTTTTAGCAGATATGGAGAATGAGGAAAAAGAACATCAGAGATAAAGATTTGAGATTGATATTACAGGAACCCTGTAATAAAAGAGGGACACGAGATGAACGATAGCTATATTATAAGTAAAATGAATGAATATATGTTTCAGTTAAATCAGAAGATGGGGAAATGGCTTGATAAAAGCCTTCCCCAGATTACAGATAACTGGTGGCAGGAGCTTGTATTGAACAATCTAAGTTCGCTGCAAAAGGACAAGGTTGAGAAAAGTAATATCCGTGATGTTGCCGGTCTTGATCTTTCGTCTCTTTTGCGTGTTTTTGAGAGGAACTGGTTTGTGATTACAAGCTCTTTTTTCGTGAATAATAAAGAACGGGCAAAAATCAGAAGAATGCAGGAAATTCGAAATGACTGGGCACACATTACACCGCAGGATATCAATAAGAAAAAAGTGATTGATGATGTGAATGTCATCATCGAATTAATGCAGACCTTTGATGCGACGATGAAAGAAACCAGAGATATGGAAAATTTTATTTTCGATATTGAGGATGATAAAGATCTTAAAATTGAACCAGAAAAGAAAATCAATCAAAAAAGACAGGAAAAGGTAGTAGAAAAGAATATCATTCAAGTCGGAAGTCCTGTTACTCTTGCGAATGATGATACTGCAATGGGTGCAGTAATAGCAAAAGACGGTAATAAGTATACAGTCCTGATTAATAATAAATTTGAAACATATTATGAGGAACAGATTAAGCTTGTACAGGAAAAAAAGAAAAATTCACATGTATCTCTTTCACGGGTGAGAACTGCATTGACAGCCTATCAGATCAGCAATCCAGGTTCCAGTAACTTGTATTCATTAAATTCAGCGAGAATTGATTTTGTTCCATACCAGTTCCGTCCGGCATTGAAGATGATCAAGGCAGACAGTCCGAGGCTTCTGGTTGCGGATGATGTAGGTGTAGGTAAAACAATCGAGGCAGGATTGATTTTGAAAGAGTTGGAAGCACGTTCCAGTATAAATTCAGTTTTGATCATTTGTCCCAGACCATTGGTTGCGGAACGAAAATGGGAATTGGAGATGAAAAGATTCGACGAGAATTTTACGCAAATGGATGGAAAAGCTTTAATAGAGGCTATATCTGAGACTGATCGAGATGGAGTGTGGCCGGAGCGACATAGCAAGACGATTATTCCATATTCTCTGTTCAGTGAAGATATGATTATGGGTACTCAGTCAAGATCTTCAAAAAAGAAAAAAACAACGGGATTGAGTGAACTAGATCCAATTCCACACTTTGATCTCGTGATTGTGGATGAGGCACATAATATTAGAAATTCTAATACATGGATGTATAAGGGAGTGGAAGTTTTCTGCCGAAATGCAGATGCTGTTATATTCCTGACAGCAACGCCATTACAGAACAGTAATAATGACTTGTATACGTTGTTAAATCTTTTGCGTCCGGATATTGTCATTGACAAGGATATTTTCAAGACTATGGCAGAACCGAATGCATATATTAATAGTTTGTTGCGCATTGTCCGCAATCAGGAAGAAGGCTGGCAGGAGGCTGGAAGAGAAGCAGTTGGTAATATATTGAATACAACATGGGGGCGCAGCGTTATTCAGCACAATCCGGATTTTGAGAAAATATATGATTTTCTGGAAAAAGAAACAGTATCCAGGGATGAGAAGATAGAAATGATGGGGAAAATTGAGGCTCTTCATACATTCCATTCTATCATTAACCGAACCAGAAGGAAGGACATTGAAGATTTCTGTATTCGGCGTAATCTTACAGTAAAAGTGCCATATAATACAGCACAGAAAGATCTATATGATGCACTGATGGCGTTTGAATCAACTTCTCTTGCTATGCTACATGGAAGCCGCAGTGTTCGTTTTATGATGTGTACGATTATGAGACAGGCGGCAAGTTGTATCTATGGGCTGCAACCATTTTTGAAAGACATTGTAGCCAGAAGAATGGCACAGGTGCAGGAAGATGGAGAGTTATATGAATATGATTTTGAACTGAATAGTGATGAAGAAAATACACTGTATGAATTAGCAGATGAAATTGCAACACTGTCGGAAAAGTTGCCGGAGGATGATCCGAAATTTGAAAAAATGCATGAGATTATTCAGCAGAAACAGGGTGAAGAGAATAATAGAGTGATTATATTTAGTTCCTTCCGTCACACTTTGGCGTATGTAAGAAATAAATTACAAAAGCGGGGAATCCGTGTAGGGCAGGTAGATGGTACAGTTCCAGACGATGAGAGATATGCATTGCGTCAGAGATTTCTGAAAGACCGGGATGATGAACAGGCAATAGATGTACTTCTATTCAGTGAAGTTGGCTGTGAAGGTTTGGATTATCAGTTCTGTGATACGATGATAAACTATGACCTGCCATGGAACCCGATGAGAATTGAGCAGAGAATTGGACGTATTGATCGTCGTGGACAGAAGTCAGACACGGTTAAGATTTATAATATGATTACTGCCGAAACCATAGATGCGACTGTATATGAAAGATGTTTGAGTAAGATTGGTGTATTTGAATCCAGTATAGGCGATTGTTCAGAAATTCTGGGTGATATTAGTGATCAGATTCTGAAAATAATGTTTAATCCAGAACTGTCAGAAGCTGAACGTACATCAAAAATTGAACAGATGGCAGATAATGAAGTAAAAAAAGTTCAGGAAATGAGAAATCTGGAACAGGAAGAGAAATCGCTGTATGGTTTTGATCTATCTAATTACATCCAGAATAAAGATGTGCAGGAGGCAGAAAATATATGGATTTCACCTACCAGTATTCAGGAAATGGTAGATACTTTTATGAATGATTTACTGGGTGAAGGTGAATATATTCGCGGAAAAAATGATTTGAAGAGTTTACGGTTGGCAAGTGACAAGCGTCGTATGCTTTTAGATAATCTGAAAAATGTGAAGATTGTAAACAGTAACAATGCTTCTAGACTGTGGACTGCATATTTGAAATCAGATAAACCGACTTTGCCAGTTACTTTTGACAGTGTATGTGCAAAGGATAACAGAAACGCTGCATTTCTCACACAAATGCATCCGCTGGTTATTCAGGCAGCAGAATATGAAGCAAATGAACTCCCATGTGAAGTTGGAGTGGCAGTCAATACGGATGAATTGCCTGCAGGAGACTATGAATTTTTAATCTATGTGTGGAGATTTGTGGGACTTCGACCTGATGTTAAGTTGGTTTCAGTCAGTGATAATGAAATTGTTCAGAAAAATATCCTAAATTATATTCAGTACAGTTCGGAATATGATTATGGTGATGTAGGACATGAAGCAAGATGGGATGCGATGGATAAGCTTCACTATGAAAAATGGCAAAAAGAGAAGGAACAATATACTATAGATGTAAGAAATGAGTGTGAATATCGGTTGGAGCAACTTGCTCACTCATTCCATCAGCGAGAAGCTATTTTCAAAAATATGTTGAAAAATGCAGAAGACGATCGTATCAAACGTATGCGCCAGTCACAGCTAGATAAATTGACAGCTGATTTTGAACAGCAGAAGAAAAAGATTGATGAAACGATACATAGTGTAGACATTTACACGAATCTCCAGGTCAAAGGAATCCTTCATGTAGAAAGATAAGGTATCCCAATATGGAAAAAAGCTATTATCGAAAGATTTATGAAACGAATAAGGATGAATGGAAAGCCCTGACTAGAGAGCCTCAGAAATATGAGGCTCTCCTTGCAGGACATTATTCAGAGAGTAATCATTTCGTATATGAACTATTGCAGAATGCAGAGGATGAAAAAGCCGATCGGGTAGTAATAGAGTATTATGATGATAAGCTGGTGTTTTATCATAATGGAATGCCCTTTGACGAAAATGATGTCCGAGGTGTATCTTCTATGCTTATGGGAACAAAAGACAGAAATTCAGCACAGACGATTGGACGATTTGGTATGGGATTTAAGTCTGTATTCAGGTATACCTATCAGCCGGAAATCTATTCAGATGAAGAAGCATTTCAGATTGAGAATTATCTCTTGCCAGTGGAAATACAGAATGACTGGGATTATCGAAAGGTAATGGAAGAACTGGGATATAGACTGAGCAGTGGAGGAAAATATTATCCATTTTCAGAGCAGAATCATTTGACGAAGATTGTGATTCCATTTGCCAAGCGTAAAAATGATGGGACAATTGTTTCTGTGTCTGGAAAAGAAGTATTACAGAAATTGCAGCAATTAAATGGCGAAATTCTTTTGTTTTTGAATCATATCAAAAAATTATTTTGGATAGACCAAACAAATGAAAAATATGCAATGATTACGTTGAATGTTGATTCAATAGACTGCAATTTGAATAGTTGCCGGATTGAAGGCAGCGCATACCAACAAAAAGAAGAAATTACACGCTATCTGAAGTTTAAGAAAACTTTTGATCATCCGGAGATGAAAGGGGCAGAAGTCAGTGTTGCGTATAAGATGAATAATAAAGCAAATGTTGTTTATGAATTAAAGGGAGAGCCCATATGGGTATATTTCCCTACACGCGATATGACAAAATTACCATTTTTGATTCATGGATCTTTTGAAACAGCAGTGTCCAGAGAAAAATTGATGACACCTTCTGAATTTAATTCAGCGTTGTTTCAGCAGTTGGGAGATCTGATTGCCGATTCAATGGAAGAATTAAAAAAACGCAAACTGATTACGCAGAATTTTATTCGAAAAGTGTTGATTGCAGCTTTTAAAGACGAAACAGATAATAATACGATACCAGGACTACGAAAAAAAGTAACGGAATGTTTAAAAAAAGGAAGTCTGATTCCGGATAAAGATGGTATCTATTATGCTGTAGATGAACTAGTAATTCCAGTACCTTTCGGTATTGCAGATTTCTACGACAGCAAACTGTTTCAAAAGACATTTGAAGAGGTAGGTCATTTTGTGGCATACAATAATGAACGAGAGGCAAATTTTAATGAATATCTTGCTTGGTTAGTAGATGAGGTGGGAATTAAAGTATTTACACTTGTTGACTGGGCAAAGAGGATGGGAAAACTGAAAGGAAGATGTGTCCCAACAAAAAGTGTTGAATATGAAAAATTGGAGAATTTTTATGATTTCCTTTCGGATAATAGGGAAAGTATCTATAAAACAGGACTTCGTTATTCAAGGAGCGGACGTTATGAGCAGACAATTCGCAATAATGTAAGTGCTGCGTGGAAAATATTAAAAATATCACCGGTAATTTTAAATGCTCAGGAAGAATTAACAGCACCTTATCAAGGGGAAAATGAAAAGTTATACTTGAGTGCTACCAGTGATTATCAACAGATGGTTTTGTCGTCCATCGTACATAAAAATGTATCTACCAAATTTGAACAGTTGTTAAAAGATGGATTTGCTTTAACGGATTTTGATAATTTTCAGTATATAAAGAAAAAAGTTCTTGAGAAATATATTAAAGGCAAAAAAATCAATGTTGCTAACAGTGAGAATTATGAAGAGGAGTATATAGAAGATTTAAATCAGATTTTGATGCTGTTTGAAAAAAATCATAATATCGGTGAAATTCAGGATCTCATTGCAAAAGCAAGTATTATAAAAATTGTGACTGCTGACGATACAGCTACTTTTGCAAAACCGGCACTTACATATACTGCTAATTCAATAGAAGGAATAGATCTTCGCATTTATTATGAGACACCTATAGTAGAAGAAAAGGAAGATAGCGAGTCTTATTATAGAGAATTCGACGACTCCGGTAAATATCTGATTGACGAGGCATTTTATCATAATCATGGGATATCTGTAAAAAAAATGCAGCAGTTTGGTATTATTACAACGCCTATTACCGAAGGAAGAAGATGTTTTTCAGGTGGTGCAGGAAAGGAATACTGGAATGCACTTGGTGATTTTTGCCCGGAAATGACAATGGACTATCTCGATGAGAATTTACGTATTATCGAATATATACCAAAATCTGAATTAGCAAGGAAAAAGTCATCAGAAATATTTAAATTGGTATTATCTGTCCGACAAAAATTAGCCGGTAAATTGAGAAAAAGAAAGACTAATCCATATGAAGTAGAGGAAGAATCACAGCTTTTACGCAGCTTAAAGTCTTACTATAGTTGGCTGTATGATAAAAGTGGAAATCTGAAGAAGCCAAGGGAAATATCAAAATATGATTTGGACACATCGTTGTATGGTGATGTTATACCTGATAAGAACTTTTATTCTGTTCTTGGATTTATTGAAACAGAGGACGATAATACTGCCGAGGCATTTGAACATGTAGATAAGCTGAATACCAAAAATAAAAAGTTGCTTTTACGGCAGCTGGCAAGAGAACTGGGAATGAAAGTTTCTGATGGATCAGAAGACGATACAAACGATGACGAGGAAGAAAAAGATGATATCTTTCGTGTTGATACTTATGTATCGGAAGCATTTCCGGTATCAAAAGTCCGCAATATAGAGAGCCTGATTGAGCATGTAAGACAACAATTTTTCTGTGCTGATCCGGTAACCTATCGTAAAGTACTGCGACAGATTAGAACAAGTAAGTCAAAGAAAGCAGATAGAGCATATGTGACAGGAATGTATTTGAATGATAGTCATGTGAAAATTTGTCAGATGTGCAAAAAGCCTTCATTGCAGGTTTATGTGACAGAACTTGCAAATTATGGAATTGAACTGCCGCAGTTGAATCTTTGCTTATGCCCCAATTGTTCTGGACAATATAAGGCGCTAAGAGACAATAATAAGGAAGAATTTAAAGAGGCAATGAAAGCTGCAATGCTTAGTTTAAACATTGAAGAAAACTCTGATGAATATGAAATACAATTAGATTCAGATACATCCTTGTATTTTACAGAAACTCATGTGGCAGAAATTCAGACGATATTAGGGCTTATATCTGAATATGGAGTTTCAGATGAAAACCAGGATGAACGTATAGAAAAAGCATTGATGGATACTGAGGCGTTACAAAAGGAAATAGAATCTGAGCAAGTTGCAGTTGCACTTGAATCGGACAAAATGTTCGTTTCTCCTGAGATAGAAGAAAAAACAAAAGATGATAATGCAACTGGAAAAACAGAACTGGTAACAAGCGAATCCAATTCAAAATTAGCAACAGAGCCGGAATTTGAATTCCACGTAAATACAGAATCAATACAGGATGGTAACATTGTATCCTACAAGAAAATGCAGACGTTGGAGATTGTTGATGCCGTAATAGATTCGATTAAATATCCTTTGCATAAAGCGTTCCTTGGAAAGAAAGTAGGGGACTTAATTGTTGTAAATGGACGTAGATATCTGATTATTAGCATCCTATAAAGGAACAAGGAAAGGATAAAATTGTATAGTTATTATATGAAATACCCGGTACATAAAACGGACATGAAAGGTATGGAAGACATCAATGCGGATAGAATACATTCAGCAAATGAAGTTGCAGCGGAAATGAAACGAGAATTCGGTATTACGAAACATATTCAAGAAAAGTAACTGTGGCATAGCAAAATCTTCAATGTCAGAGTGACCACATTAGGAGAAGGATGACTCATCATGTCAGGAAAAACTACCACAAACAAAACGCTAACCTATTATAACGCAAATGCGGAAAACTTTATAACAAATACGCAGTTCATAAATTTTAAAGAGACTCAGCAACGGTTCCTACAGCTTTTACCTGCCCATGCCTGTATCCTTGACTTTGGCTGCGGCTCCGGGAGGGATACAAAGTATTTTCTGGACAGGGGATATCAGGTAGAAGCGACAGACGGAGCGGCGGAAATCTGTAAGCTGGCAAGTGAGTATACGGGAATTGCGGTCAGGCAGATGCTGTTTGAGGAATTAGATGCGGTAAAGCGCTATGACGGTATCTGGGCTTGTTCTTCGATCCTGCATCTGCCAAAGGCAGAGCTGCTTTCGGTGATGGGGAAGATGAAGAATGCACTGAGGGACAGAGGCATCATTTATACTTCATTTAAATATGGGGAGTTTGAAGGGGAGAGGAATGGCCGTTATTTTACAGATTTTACAAAGGATTCCTTTGCGGTGTTTATGAAGCAGGCAGGCGGCCTGCGTATAGAGGATGATTGGATCACAGGCGATGTCAGGCCGGGACGGGGCAATGAAATGTGGCTGAACCTGATCCTGCGGAGGGAGTGATAAGCGATGTCGGAATTGCGCCCGTCGGAAGTTGGATGTTATCTGACGATCGAAGGAGAATATTCTAATACATTGTATATGGAAGGATTTTCTCAGATGTTGAAGGATCCGTCCTATTGTTACAAATTTTACTGGCTGGAAGCAATCGTGAATCTGATTTCGGAAGGAATTCAGAATACTACGTTTAACGCGATTATCGACGAGATGATTTGCAATGCCTGGTATTCTGTACGGGAGTTTCATATTCACTTAAGCGGAATACTCTCAGACGGTCTGGTAAGAGACGGCCTGGAGAGGGCGGTTTTGAAACTGACGGAACTCAGTGACCTTCCTGCGAATGCGTCGAAGGTGGAGATCAAAAACGCGATTTCAGAGTATAATGCTCAGCTGAAGGCATCGAAGGAACAGCTGACAAATATGGTTCCAGGCCGTGCGCTTGCCGGTTTTTTTAAGGAAAGTGAGGAAGAAGTCCCCTGGGGAAGCAGCCGTCGGTTGACGGAATATGTCCGTCAGTTTGACAGCACACGGATTCGCTTGCCATATATCTTTGGGGATAGCAGCAAACTGAAAAAAGAAGTTTATTTCAATTCAGACTGGATGGAAATGATCCAGGATAATACGGTAAATATCCTGGGGTGGATTCAGTATGAGAAAGTAAAGTGGCTGCAGAACAATAACCCGGAGGTTCCAGGCTTAATTTATAAGCTGGCGCCGATGGATGAAAAGATGCGGAAGCTAAACCATGTACATAAGCTTTGGGATGGCATCCTGAAGCTGTGTGAGATCAGAGATGTATTTACAGGCAATCCTGTGACGGCAAAAAAGTATGATGTGGATCACTTTATACCGTGGTCTTTTGTCATGAACGATGAGTTATGGAATCTGATGCCAATGGATTCGTCTCTGAATTCATCAAAAAGCAATCGGTTGCCGAAGTGGGATCCTTTCTTTGAACGCTTTGCGGGGAATCAGTATGTGATGTATCGCCTGATTCATGAAAAGGAGGGAATCCATAAGCTTTATGAATCCTGTTTTCGGGACAACCTGCATTCGATATGGGCCGGGCAGGAGCTGTATCGCAGAGGGAATTCCAGGGAAGAGTTTTACAATATTCTCCAGAAGAACATGCGGCCTGTATATGATTCCGCCAGGCGGCAGGGGTATGAGGTTTGGAATTATACCGCCCCAACGAGCCCTTGCCCTATCTAAGATATTAAAAAGGAAGTGACCCGCGTGAATTTCCAAACCCTACTCCAAACGAGTGATTACAATTTTATTCGAACCAACCCGCGGCTCGGCCAGCGGATCATACTCCTGGGCGTCAGCGGGAGCTATGGCTATGGAACCAACCGTGAGGGCAGCGACATTGATTTCCGCGGAGTTACGCTGAATCTGCCATCGGATCTGATCGGGCTGACTGCGTTTGAGCAGTTCGAGGACCGGAAGACGGACACGGTCATCTATTCCTTTAATAAGTTGGTTCGTCTGCTTTTGGACTGCAATCCAAATACGATAGAGCTTTTGGGGCTGGATCCGGAGCAGTATCTCATTTGCAACGATCTTGGGCAGATGCTTCTGGATCACCGCCGGCTGTTTCTGTCAAAGCGGGCGGCCCAGTCCTTCGGCCATTATGCGGACGCCCAGCTGCGCAGGCTGCAAAATGCTATTGCCAGGGATACGCTGCCGCAGCCTTCCCGGGAAGAGCACATCATGCGTTCCGTACAACATGCAATGGAGGATTTTAACAGGAGAAATGACCAGTCAGCGTATGGAAATGCCAGGCTTTATATCGACGCAGCGGAGACGGAAGATCTGGAGACAGAGATCTTTCTCGATATGAACTACCAGCATTATCCGCTTAGGAAGTACAGCCAATGCATGAACACGCTGCATTCCGTGATCTGCGATTACGATAAGATCGGCAAGCGGAATCATAAAAAGGATGACAATCATTTGAACAAGCATGCGATGCATCTGGTCAGACTGTTTATGATGGGCATCGATATCCTGGAACACCAGGAGATCCGGACGCACCGTGGCAGTGAGGATTTGAAGCTGCTTTGCAGCATTCGCAATGGAGAGTATATGAAGGACGGCGTGCTGATACCGGCATTTTATGAGTTTGTCTCGGAGTACGAGGCGCGTTTTGCGGAGGCGGAGAGCAGGAGCACCCTGCCGGAAAATCCGGATCGGGAAGCCGTTGGACGATTTGTGGAAACCATCAACCGCTATGTGGTTACAGGAGAGTGGAACCATGCGATATAAAGATTATGAGGGCCCGGTGGAAGAGCTGGTCCGGATGAAAATGAAAGAAATCGAGGAGAAGGAGCAGATCCGCGTCCTGCAGTTGATAAAAAAATACAGGCGGCAAAACAAAGCGCACCTGTATTTTTTATGCCGCCAAACGCCCCAAATGCCTCACTCCAGGATAGACACAGGAAGTAAAGAGAGGTATCATAGGGAAAACAAATGGCGTTGGCGGATAGGAGGTAAGACATATGTGGATGCTTTACGCGGTAGGTTCTTCTTTTTTTGCGGGGATTACTGCGATCCTTGCAAAGTGCGGAATCCGGAAAACGGATTCTAATGTAGCGACGGCCATCCGGACGGTTATCGTATGGCTGTTTTCGTGGCTGATGGTGCTGATCACAGGAACCGGGGGAGGGATCCGGCAGATCGACAGCAGGACGTTTCTTTTTCTTGTGCTGTCCGGGCTGGCCACAGGGGCGTCGTGGCTGTGCTATTTTCATGCCCTGCAAAAAGGAGACATTAATAAGGTGGTGCCCATTGATAAGTCCAGCACGGTGCTGACGATTCTGCTGGCCCTGATCTTTCTGCGGGAAGGGATTTCGGGGGCGAAGATCGTATCGCTTCTGCTCATCGGCGGCGGGACGCTGCTCATGATCAACAAAAAAGATATCAAAACAGATGATCGAAAGGAGAGCGGCAGCTGGGTGGTTTACGCGGTTTTGTCGGCGGTGTTCGCAAGCCTGACGGCTATTTTGGGGAAGATCGGGATATCAGGGATTGATTCCAATCTCGGTACGGCCATCCGTACCACCGTGGTGCTGCTGATGGCCTGGATGATGGTGTTTTTTACAGGGAAACAGGGGGAGATCCGGAAGACGGAGAAAAAGGAGCTGCTCTTTATCTGTCTGTCCGGGCTGGCCACCGGGGCGTCCTGGCTGTGTTATTACCGGGCGCTGCAGGACGGCCCGGCAAGCGTGGTCGTCCCTGTGGACAAGCTGAGTATGCTGGTCACCATAGCTTTTTCGTGGTTTGTTTTCCATGAAAGGCTGACGAAAAAGGCGGCAGCCGGGGCGGCACTTATCACCTTTGGGACGGTGCTGCTGGCCGTTGTGTAATCAGCGTGGGCAAAAGCGCTATACAACCTTGGGGAAATATGGTATGATAACTAAACTAAGGCTGAGACCATAAGGATAAGATACAAGAGCGTAAAATCCCATCGCCGGAGGCTCTGTGTGCCGGTAGCACACGCTGAGAGCTGGCCGGAGCGGAGCGCAAAGATTTTGCGTCACAACTGTGAGGGGACTGTACAGTTATGAAATTTGAGGAGAAGGAAGTGAATTTTTTGGAAAGCAGGATGCGAAAATATAAGATTCTCATAGTGGATGATTCGGAGATGAACCGTTCAATTCTGGCGGATATGCTGGAAGACCAGTACGATATTTTGGAGGCGGAAAATGGCGCGCGGGCATTGGAGCTCATCGAAAGCTGCCAGCAGGACCTTTCTTTGGTGCTGCTGGATATTGTGATGCCTGAGACGGATGGGTTCGGCGTGTTGGAGGAGATGAAACGCAAGGGGTATATCAGCGATATACCGGTCATTATGATTTCCTCGGAGCATGGCGCTTCCTGTGTGGAGAGGGCCTACGAGCTGGGGGCGGCAGATTTTATCAGTCGTCCCTTTGACGCGCTGATCGTCCACCGCCGGGTAGATAATACGATTTTGCTGTATGCCAAGCAGAAGAAGCTGATGGAGCTGGCTGCTCGCCAGATCTACGAGAAGGAGCGGGAGAACGGGCTGATGATCGAAATTCTCAGCCATGTGGTGGAATTTCGGAACGGGGAGAGTGGCCGTCATATTCACAGGGTACGCTTTCTTACAGAATTCTTTCTGAGGGATCTGAACCAGCGTACGGATGCGTATCATTTTTCCCAGCAGGAGATCATGACCATCAGCACGGCGTCCGCCCTGCACGATATAGGAAAGATTGCCATACAGGAGGAGATCCTGAATAAACCGGGACGCCTGACGGAGGAGGAGTTTGCCGTGATGCGCACCCATGCCCAAATAGGCGCCCAGCTGCTGGACAATCTGCCGGTGCATCAGGAGGATCCGCTGATCAAGACGGTGTACAGCATTTGCCGCTGGCATCATGAACGGTATGACGGGAGCGGTTATCCGGACGGGCTGCGGGGAGAGGAGATTCCTATTGAGGCCCAGGTGGTGGCGCTGGCAGACGTGTACGACGCTTTGACCAGCGACCGGGTCTATAAAAAAGCGATTCCCCACGCCGCGGCTGTGCAGATGATTCTGGACGGGAAATGCGGCGTGTTCAATCCGCTGCTGATGGAATGTCTCACGGAGGTGGCAGATAAGATGGAGGTGAGCCTGTCGGAGGACAAGCTGCAGGACGATCCCGGACAGTTCCGGGGAGTGGTGGAGGAGATGCTCCGGCGTGAGGAGCTGACGGCTTCCGACCGTACCCTTCGCCTTTTGGAGTGTGAGCGGATGAAGTATGACTTCTTTGCTTCCCTGACCGGAGAGGTTCAGTTTGAGTATACCCTTGATCCTGCCAGGCTGGTGTTATCGTCCATGGGCGCTGACCAGGTGGGCCTGCCGGAGGTGATCATGGATCCGGTCCATGATGAGAGACTGCTGCAGATTCTGCCCTCCGGCGAGCTGGAGAGACTGTGCGTGCTGCTGCAGGCCGCCACGCCTGCGCGGCCGGAAGCGTCCATCGACTGCAAGCTGCGTCTGGAGAAGGGGGAAAGATGGTTCCGCATTGTCTTCCGCACGACCTGGTCCGAGGAACCTCTTTGCTGTACGGGCGCCATGGGAAAGGCCATCGATATCCATGATTCACGGGTCAGGACGGATCATCTGGAGCGTATGGTTTCTTCCGACCAGCTCACCGGGCTTTTGAACCATGCCAGCGCAAAGAAACGGATCAAAGCGATGCTGGAGGAAGGGCCCACAGGGAAGTTTGCCCTGGCGATCTTTGATCTGGACGGGTTCAAATCTGCCAACGATACCTTCGGCCACCAGTTCGGTGACAAAGTCCTTGTCCAGACGGCGCAGCGGCTGCGGCAGGGAACCAGAAGAAGCGATATCACGGCGCGGGTCGGCGGAGATGAGTACCTGCTGTTTTTGGAATATCAGCAGGAGCCGGAGCCTACGATCCGCAGGATCTTTTCCTCTCTGCTGGGAAAATGCGGCGATTTTAATGTTTCTGTCAGCTTTGGCGTGGCCCTTACAGAGACGGTGGGATATGATTACGATATGCTCTTCCAGGCGGCAGATAAGGCCCTGTATACCATAAAACGGAGCGGCGGCGGACAGTACCGCTTTTACGATGCCGGGATGCGGGATACCTTTGGGGCGCTCTCCCCTGTGGACGGGGAAATGTGACAGATGAAAAACGTAACCATTCAGGTATCTGAACGGTTACGTTTTTTTTGTGCGCCCGGCGGGCGCACGTTCTAAAGGGTGAAAGTCCCTGACCCACCCGGCAGTGGGAAGGGTGCAGCCAATGGCAAGGGCGTCACTGCGAAGTGGGGTCTGAAGG
>JAETQR010000056.1 GCA_021770615.1 Lachnospiraceae bacterium
AAAAGCAGGGCACAGGGATTTTATGGTTCAAAATAGGAACGTATTGACAGTTTAGTCTATAAGATTGAATCCAAGCTGCCCTAAGAGAGCAAATATTAATTTAAGCGTCAGAGCTGTTATAGAGGAACATTACTATTATTATTATAAAAAAGATGGTAAAATGAGTATGATTCCATGGGATTATAATTTTAATGTTATTAAGATGAAAGAAATGGAGTTGATTATATATGGGAAATACAAATTTTATGATTACTTTAAAACCTGTCAGAGAGGAGGAATTACAGGATTTTAAGAAGAGGATACAGGAAGCTTTCCGTATTGCTGTAGAGGAAAATGTTGGAAAGCAGGATGAGCCGATTCCGGATGACCGAGAGTTAGAGGAAGCGTTTTACGGATCTGATACAATGGTCTATCATATTTTGCAATGCAATGAAAAAGTTGGCGGAGCTGTGCTGGGTATTCATCCTGCAACGCAGCGTAATTCTCTGGATTTCTTTTTTATTTCTCCGAAATATCATAATGAGGGGTTTGGACAGGCGGCATGGAAGGCTATAGAAGAAAAATATCCGGATACAGAGGTATGGGAAACGGTAACGCCATACTTTGAAAAACGCAATATTCATTTTTATGTGAACAAATGTGGCTTTAAGATAGTAAAATTTTGGAATGAATATTATCCGGAGCCGCATGAGTTCTTGAAAGAGATAGAGAATGGCTTGCCCTATGGGTGTGATGAATCATTTTATTTTGAAAAAGTAATGAAATAAACAATAAAAATCATGAAAATTGGAGGTATGGGATGGAGAAGGCAGAGGTACTTGTGATTGAAGATGACGCTGATATTCGTGAGGGAGTCCGCATTCTACTTGAAAGTGAAGGTTATTTTGTCAAGGAGGCGGAAAACGGCGAGGCTGGGCTTCAGGATTTATCGGAGATTACCAGTCTGGTCATTTTAGACATTATGATGCCAGGAATGTCTGGGCTTCGGGTATGCGAAGAAATCAGAAAAAAATCCTATGTTCCAATACTGTTTCTGACTGCAAAAGCGCAGGAATCCGATAAGCTGCTGGGACTTATGGCGGGTGGGGATGATTATTTGACAAAGCCCTTTTCCTATGCAGAGCTTCTTGGCAGGGTCAAGGCACAAATCAGGAGGTATATGAATTACAGAGGATTACCGGATAAACAAAAGGCTGATGAGGAAGCAGAGTATATCAGAAGCAGGGGGATTGAGATTCATACGCGTTTTAATGAAGTTATTGTGAATGGGAAGTCGGTAGAATTGTCGGACATTGAATATCACATGCTATTGTTGATGATGCGGCATAAGGGGAAGATTTTCTCTGCCCAGAATCTGTATGAGTCTATTTGGAATGAACCATATTTTTATAATTGTAATGGAACAGTGATGGTGCATATCCGCAAGCTGCGGGTAAAAATAGAACCGAATGACCAGGAGCCTATTTATATAAAAACAGTATGGGGAAAGGGGTATCGTTTTGAAGGCGAAAAGTGAAAGAAGCATATCCCTTTATCTGGAATGGTTTTTATTGCTGTTCCTTGCCGGCATACTTAGTGTCTTGTTTTTTGTAGTCAGCTGGTTTGTGATAGAACAGCAGATTGACAGATATTACGTAAATCGAAATATAGTTCAGAATTATAATGAAAAATATATATCAAAGTTACAAAAATATGTAACAAAACAGGGGATTTCATTAGAAGAGCTGCAAAGACTTGATGAATGGATAATCCATAACAGGATGATTTATTTACAGATAAGGAAAGATGACAAATGGGTTTATTGTTCAGACTTTAGCATGGATGAGATACAGTCTGAGGCGTATGATTTTTCGACTTATCCGTCAGACAGTTATTATGACATTGAATTGAGTGATGGAACAGTACAGGTATTTATTATGGGGATGTATTCTTACAATGCATATACAATTGCACTGGTGGCGGATATTATAGCGTCATGCTTGATGTTTTTAGTGTTTACGATGTTTGGAATCCGTAGGAAGATACGCTATATTAATCAGTTGAGCAGGGATATTGAAATTCTTGAAGGCGGAAATCTGGAGTATGAGGTTTACACACAGGGAAATGATGAAATTACAAATCTGGCAAAAGGATTAAATGCCATGAGGATTTCTTTTAAAAATCAGATTAGAGAAATAGAGTGCCTGACTAAAACTAATCAGGAGATGGTAACAGAGATTTCGCACGATCTTCGCACACCGCTTACTTCCGTATTATTATATGCAGAAATTTTACAAAATAAGAAGTGTACAGATGAGGAAGAGAAGCAAAAATATTTAGATAAGATTATAAAGAAAATACAATTTATGAAAAATTTATCAGACAGGCTGCTGGAATACTCAGCATATCATGTAGAAGAAAGGCATGTGCAGGCAGAGTATATATCTTCCCATAAAGGATTGTATGATGAACTGTCGGACATGTGCCATTATTTAGAAGAACAGGGATTGAAAGTAAAAGCAGATATGCAGTGGGAAAAAGGGAATATATTAATATATGAAGAGTATCTGATAAGAATATTGGATAATATATCTTCCAATATTTTGAAATATGCAGATACGCAAGCGCTTGTATTAATATGGAGTGAGTATTATGAGAATGAGATGTGTATTACCTTCGAAAATGCCTGCATAAATAATCATGAAGATATAGAAAGCTACAGTATCGGAATACATAATGTGAAAATGATGATGATGGAAATGGATGGAAGGTGTGAGGTAATGCAAACCCGGGAAAGATTTCGGATATGTCTAAGGTTTCAGTATAAAAAAGGTTAGAAAAAAGAATTAAGGAAAGATGGGATTCGTTAAAAAAGATTCCCATCTTTTTTCTGTTAAGAAAGTTTAAGAAATGAGTTAAAAACTGTTTAAGAAACATGTTTTATTATTAAAACTAAAAAAGGCGGAAAGGAGGAGACATTGCATTAAAGGCTGATGTCAGCACAGTGGGAAATGGAATACAACATGAATAAAAGGATAAAAATATGGGTTTTGGCAGGATTTATTATTATACTTCTTATAATTACAAAACAGTTTTTTAATCAGAAAATAGATTCAGTGGAATCTTTACAGAATTATATGAAAGATTTTGGCATAGCTGCCCCGCTGATACTTACGTTTTTTCAGGCATTTCAGGTAGTAGTACCGGTATTGCCTGGGTATCTGGGCTGTGCGGCAGGAGCCGTTGCATTTGGAAGCGTGACAGGATTTTGGTGCAATTATATAGGTATCAGCCTTGGATCTGTTATTGCTTATTTTTTGGCACGAAAATATGGCATGAATATTGTGCTTGCTATGTTTCCGGAAAAGCAATATGAAAAATGGAGCAGACGAGTGGAAAAAAGCAGATCATATGAACGTTTTCTTTTTATCGCAACTCTGCTTCCGTTATTTCCAGACGATTTTTTATGTTATTTTTCTGGATTGATAAAAATGAACAGTAAAAAATTTATATGGATTATTATTTTGGGAAAACCATGGTGCATTCTGGCGTACAGTGTTGCATTTGGGTTGATATAGCAAAGGAGAGATGGGATGAAGAGTAAATTACTTGGATATTATGATTATACAGTAATTCTTACTTATTGCGGAATGTTGTTTGCATTTTACGGGATACTGCTGGCATTGAGCCAAAGTTATTGGGAGTCTGTATTTTGTCTGATGCTGGCAGGCATTTGCGATATGTTTGATGGGGCAGTGGCAGCTACAAAAACAAGGAACGGCAGGGAAAAAAGATTCGGAATACAAATAGATTCCCTAAGTGATCTGATAAGCTTCGGAGTTTTTCCAGGGATATTCGTGTATATAATTTCTAATAAAAATGCATTGATAGGGTTGATCGCTTCTGTGTATGTTTTGTGTGCGTTAATACGTCTGGCATATTTTAATGTTCTGGAGGAGGAGCGGCAGAAGCTGAATACAGGAAAACGGGAAAGTTATTTGGGTATTCCGGTAACATCTATTGCAGTGTTATTGCCCATCGCTTATTTATTATACGATTGCAGGGTATGTAAAAGTGTTATGTGCTTTCCGATACTTTTGGGTTTCGCAGGGGTGGGGTTTCTTGTGCCTGTTGAAATCAAAAAGCCAGGGGCGCTTGGGAAAACAGGGATTATTATTATCGGTTTTTTAGAGGCGTTAGGAATGGTATTTTTTATGGGATGGGATGCGCTATGAGTAAATCGCTTGTGTTATGTTTTCTATATAAGACTGCGTTGGGAAGGATGATTCTCAAATTGCTTGTTCAGCCGGAGGTGTCGCGGGTTGCAGGCAAATTTCTTTCATCTGGCTTATCCAAATGGCTTGTGAAATATTATATCTGGAAACATAAAATTGACATGGACAATATAGAAATTCCCGCAAAAGGATTTTCGTCGTTTAATGATTTCTTTATCAGGAAAAGAAGAATAGAGTATTATGATTTGACGCAAGACCATCTGATCAGTCCGTGTGACGGTTTTTTAACTTATGTAAAAATTAAAAAAAATTCTGTTTTTGAAATAAAGAATACAAGATTTTCTCTGGAAGATTTACTGGATGATCATAAGCTGGCTATGGAGTTTCAGAATGGGACAGCGCTTATTTTTCGTCTGACACCTGCAAATTATCACAGGTATTGTTATGTGGCAAATGGAAGGATACTCTATTTCAGGAGAATAAAAGGAAAACTGCATTGCGTCAGACCTATTGCGTTGAGGGTGGTTCCGGTATTTGTACAAAATAGCAGAGAGTATCAAGTGATTAAAACAGATAAATTTGGGACAATGATCCAGATGGAAATAGGAGCTTTATTAGTTGGTAAAATCAAAAATTACAGACAGCCGTTAAGACAAGATAATATAAAGGCAGGTGAGGAAAAAGGGTATTTTGAATTTGGCGGGTCAACAATTATCGTGCTGCTGAAGGAAAATTCAATATGTTTTAATGGGAAGCTGTATGAAAAGAAAAACAGTAACAGAGAGATTATGGTGCATATGGGTGAATGTGTAGCCCAAACAAAGAAAGAGAGGAGATTGTGCAATGGAAAATAAAATTACGGAGTCTTTTTTGAGAAAAACAGCGAATGCGGAGAATCTATCCAAAGGCGCAGATTTAGGGAAAGTCAAAAAGCGGACAGAAGGAGAACGTTCCGGCATGGAAATAAGCCTAAAGAGAAATTATAATGCCATATCAAAAAATGGCGATACTTTAGAGCTGAGTGAGGCAGGGAGAACACTGGGAGTGCATACAGAGGCGGAAAACATGTCTCCTTCTGATAAAAGCAGCATGGAAGGTTCCGGTAAAAAGATAGCAGACGTTGCTTTGGCAGGATATTCAAAGACCCAATTGAAACAATTATATGTCAGCAAAAAAATTACAAAACAACAGTATGAGCGTATATTAAAAAAGCAAAAATAGTTCGGGATTGCGTAAACAGACTGTATAATATAGGTCAGCGTATTGAAAAGCTTACATAGGACAAACGGTATTTCAGTGTATCCGAGTTATCTGCTGAAACCGTGGAATGGCTGGTATAATTCCTTATCCTCGGAGGCTCAGCTTGCTGTCAGTTATGAACCGTATGAGTTGCGGAGAGATGATGATTCAACCATAGTTGCAAAGATGAAAGCGCTATATGAAGAAAATCTATAATCAGGGCGGCTGTTGTAAGAAAAGATACAGGCAGGGAGTGATGAATGCGGCAAAATGAGAGAGAGGAGATTAAGCTTTAGAATTGTTAAGATTTGTTTTAGGAATTGGTAAGGTTTAGATGAAATAATAGGATCATCAAAGGATGTTGCTTTGAATTACATGACAAAGGAGGTTTGATGATAAAAGTAATTTAACAGTGGATAACATGAATCTACATAAGAAAGGAGAACGAGAAAATGAAAGATAAGAAAACAATGAAAAATGGATTTGCAAAAAAAGGTCTGGTATTATGTTTGGCAGGAGTGATGGCATTTGGAATGATGGCTTGCGGGAATAGCGATAAGAAAAAGGGGGTGACACAGAGAGAAGTAAAAACCGAATCAAATGAAGTAAAGAAGAAAGAGGAGGGCAGCGCAAATAAAACAGATATTACACGGCCCAAAAGTAATACAGGGATGAAAAAGCAGGACGATAAAGCAGATGCTGCACAGTCCAAAAACAATACGGGAACGCAAAAGCAGGACAAACAGCCCAAAAACAACACGGGAACGCAAAAACAGGACGATATAGCAGATGCTGCACAGTCCAAAAACAATACGGGAACGCAAAAGCAGGACGATATAGCAGATGCTGCACAGTCCAAAAACAATACGGGAACGCAAAAGCAGGACAAACAGCCCAAAAACAACACGGGAACGCAAAAACAGGACGATAATAACACAAAAAGGGGGATAGAAGACACGCAAACTAATAAGACTAAGGATGATAATGCGTCTAAAAGGTAGGAATTGCGTAAAAAATGTGGACTGTACTGAGTGCAGTCCACTAAATTGCGAAGGATTTTATTACGATTTTTTTTATTACTATTTTCAATGTTAAAGCCAAGTTTAAATCATTTGGAGATGCGTAACAGAATTTATGGATATTGAATTTCTCCAAAATACCATAATGAAGGCTTTGGTCAAACAGCATGGAAAGCAATTGAGGGAAAACATCCTGACACGAAGGTGCGGGAAGCAGTCACGCCATATTTTGAAAAACGGTATATTCATTTTATGTGAATAAATGCGGATTTAAAATTAAAAAATGTTGGAATGAGTATCCCGGATGGGGCTGTCGCTTTACGATTTATCAATCGTTAAAACAACAGCTCATTTTTCTTGACAAATCAGTTTATTAATGATAAACTAAATAATAGTTTATTATAAATAAACAAGGAGGTAGAATTATGATAGATACGAATTTAGGGATTGTGGAGGCTCGTTTTGCAGACCTTATCTGGGAAAATGAACCAATCCACTCCAGGGAATTGGCAAAAATCTGTGCCATAGAGCTGAATTGGAAGCGTCCAACCGCTTATAATGTGCTGCGAAAATTATGTGAGAAAGGTATTTTTCAGAATAATCAGGGAATTGTATCATCCCGCATTAGCCGGAAAGATTTTTATGGGATGCAGGGGGAGCAATTTGTGGAAGAGGCTTTTGACGGTTCCCTGCCGGCTTTTGTCGCTGCATTTACTGCCAGGAAGAAATTGTCAGATGGGGAGGTTCAGGAACTGATAGACATTATCAACCAGAGAAGGGGGTAACCGGAATGGATATTTTATATGGAATACTTCATAAAATTATCAATATGAGCATTACAGGCACAATAGCGATACTGGCTGTTCTTGTAATCCGTATGTTACTTTCCAGAGCGCCCAAAAAATATTCTTATGCGCTTTGGGGGATTGTGCTGTTCCGTTTGCTTTGCCCGGTATCACTGCCTTCTGTTTTTTCAGTGCTGAATTTAGCCCATGTGGAAGTCAAGGAAGGAGGCGAAGTTGCGTATATTTCAGAAAATATCTCTTTGGGACAAGGCAATCCGGACTTGTCAGCAGAACAAAAATTTCCCATGCAGCAAAGGCCAGTGAAGGAAAGAGAAAGTTCTTTAAAAGCAAAAGAAGAAGAGGCTTTCGGCATAAAATCAGTTGAGGATGAAACCGGCGCTTTGGTAAAGGTGGAAGAGAAGCAGAACAGTTTTTTATTCTTGGGAATGCAATCTTCTTTCTGGTTTGCGGTCTGGCTGATTGGGGCTGGGATACTGGCAGGCTCCAGGCTGCTTTCAGGAATGCGTCTTTCCCGTCAGGTATCCTGTTCCATACAGATTCAGGGAAATATTTACTTAGCTGATTATATTGCTTCTCCGTTTGTGTTGGGCATGCTGTATCCAAAGATTTACCTTCCTTCCTGCATTGAGAAAAAGGAACAGGAATATATTATCCTTCATGAACAATGCCATATTGCCAGAAAAGATTATTTCATAAAGATTCTGGCATTTCTTGCAGTATGTATCCATTGGTTCAATCCTCTTGTGTGGATGGCATTTTTTCTGGCAGGAAAAGATATGGAAATGAGCTGTGATGAAGAGGTAATGAGGAAAATGGACAGAGATATCCGGGCGGAATATGCGGAGTCGTTGCTGCGGTTTACTGTGGGGAAAAGAAAAATTCCAGGAATGCCCCTGGCATTTGGAGAGGGAGATGTGAAAAAACGAATTAAAAATATCATGGATTACAAAAAACCAACGGCTGTGGTAAGCGTAATCGGCATTGTTGGATGTTTACTGGGTGGGATCTGCCTTATTACAAATCCCAAACCGGAAAAAGTGATGCAGGACCTTGCCCAACTGGGAAATGGCAGTTCTTTTTTTGCAGATGGTTTTCATTCGGGAAGTGAAGGAGACAGCGGTTTATCTTCTGAAAGCCAGGAAAGGGAACAGATGGAAGAAGCGGCAGAAGCAGCCATAAAAGACGCCATTATAGAACATAATGGGACTTTTTATTCCGGAGAGTATAGTTATGACGTTGCCTGCGGCAGCTTTACGAAGCTGGGAGAAGAAAGTTCAGAGGATGCAAAGGGAAGGCAGAAAATTACTTATTATGGCTGGGCGCTTTACAATGAATATAAATTTCAGGAAAACGGCCTGAAAGAAGTGGGCGGTTCCCATATTCCGGCAGCATTGACATTTGTAATAGAGGAAGGGGAATATCTATTGGAGGAATACTGGGAGCCAGGGGACGGCAGCTATTTAGAGCAGGATATCCGTGGAAAATTTCCCGGGCATATCGTGAAAGACGGGCTTGACAGCCAGAAATTTATTGTAAAGCAAATGCAGGACTGTTATGAACAGGCAGTTGCATACGGGAAACTGGATACAGCTCCTGTCATAGAACAGTTGATAGATTCCATTTGTATGGATGGAGAATCGGAATCTTCTGACCCCCAGGACTATATAGACGCACATCTGGAAGAATATCGGGAGTTGATTTATTATGGAGGATATACGGTAAGGTATTGCATGAACCGGTTTGAACAAGGCGGAGAAACAGGGCTGGAAGGCCATATTATGGCAAGAGTTTGCGAAGAAATTACAGGAGCGGTAGCAGAAATTCCTATCAAAGCGAAGCTGTCAGAAACAGGTCAGCAATGGTATGACGGGCTGAAGGGGTATGTAAGTAAAATTTTGGAAAAATTTGTTGAGACAGAAGGTATTCCAACTCATATAGAGTTTGGCATTCCAGTGTCACTGCCCCAGAATAAAAAATGGATTCAGAATCTTACAGTGCAAAAATCAGATGAAAAGTATCTTCAGCTTCAGTATTATGATGGGATTTTGAAAGGGCAGTGTACCATGTGGATTGTGAAGGACGGCGAAATTGATTTGCCGGAGATAGCTTTTGAAAAAGCCATGGATGAGACCTGGGAAGGCCATACGATAGCGGAACGCCTGGTGGAAGTAAAAGTACAGCATGCAGAAGGATGGACGTTGGCGTCTTGGGAATATGAAAGTTATAATTTTGCAATATTAGGAGAAGTGTCGTCACAGCACAGCGATACAATATCCATCCCTAAAACGGCATTGGGGCTTATTGGGAATTTGCCGTAGCGTAAAGCATTTGCAGTTGATTCGCCAGGCTGTGTATAGTATAATTTCTGAGTAGCAGCAAACAGAGGAAGTCGGGCTGCTGGCAGTTTCACAGCGTATTGCGGGAATTTGAAACGTGTTTTATATTAAAGAAAAAGGAGCTATGCGAAATGAAAAGGAACAGGAAAAACAATGTGATAGAAGAACCAGATTTCCAGGGGGTGGGTCAATGAGCCGCCTGCATTCTTCCCGAACAGGAATTTTTGTGGCTGTCTGCGGACTTCTTATGGCAGGGTATGGAATTTACCGGGGAGAAATATCCGTAGTTTTAGAGAAAGCGATTAATATATGTATGGAGTGTATCGGAATTGGATAAAAGAAAGAAAATAAAGGAGCCGAAACGTCATGGAGTGCAGGCGCTCTGGGCGCTTCTCACCAACAGTTACCTGGCAGGATTTTTACAGGGAAAAATATATCAGGGAAAATTGAAAACTCTCTGTGTTCCCGGCCTGAATTGCTATTCCTGCCCGGGAGCTGTGGGAGCCTGCCCGATTGGAGCAATGCAGGCGGTTATTGGAAGTTGGAATTTTAAATTTGCATTTTATGTGGCGGGATTTTTGATGTTTGTCGGTGGGCTGATGGGCAGATTTGTCTGCGGCTGGCTGTGTCCTTTCGGATTAATTCAGGATTTACTGCATAAACTTCCTTTTTGGAAAAAGCTTGAGACTTTTAGGGGCGATCGTCTGCTTCGGAAATTGAAGTACATAATTTTATTGATATTTGTCATATTGATGCCTATGGTTCTGGTGGATGTTTTAGGACAAGGGGCGCCTTATTTCTGTAAGCTGATTTGTCCGGCAGGCACGTTGGAAGGGGGGATTCCTCTGGTGCTTCTGAACCAATCCATGCAAAACGCATTGGGTTTGTTGTATGCCTGGAAGAATCTGCTGCTGTTGGTGACGATTCTTTTATCCATTTTGATTTACCGCCCGTTTTGCAAATACATCTGTCCCCTTGGAGCCGTTTATTCTGTTTTTAATCCCATATCTGTATTTCGTTATCGGGTGGACCAGGAAGCCTGTATCAATTGCGGTGTTTGTGCCAAAGTCTGTAAGATGCAGGTAAACCCGGCCCAAAACGCCAACCATCCGGAGTGCATCCGCTGCGGCGTTTGCAGGAACTCCTGCCCGGTAAAGGCCCTTCATTAGTGCGATAAAATTCTGTTCGTGAAGGAGTTAAAAACTTTAGTAAAAAATGCTTGCATTTTGTAAAGAACTGTGATAATATTAATCCGTCGCTGAGGTAACAGCGGGTAAGAGACAACAGTCAGGCTCCTTGGTCAAGCGGTTAAGACATCGCCCTTTCACGGCGGTAACACGGGTTCGATTCCCGTAGGAGTCATTTCATAGTTAATAATATGCCGATGTGGCTCAATTGGCAGAGCAGCTGATTTGTAATCAGCAGGTTATCGGTTCGAGTCCGATCATCGGCTTGTGTTGATTCAATCAACTTGGACCTTTAGCTCAGTTGGTTAGAGCAACCGGCTCATAACCGGTCGGTCCTGGGTTCGAGTCCCCGAAGGTCCACGCTATTAACTATGAGGAAATGGCCTAGTGGCTCAGTTGGTTAGAGCGCCGCCCTGTCACGGCGGAGGTCGAGGGTTCGAGTCCCTTCTGGGTCGTTATACAATTTAAGATTGTATAGTGATTGAGCATAACTTCAATCAGTGTTAAGAATGGGATCTTAGCTCAGCTGGGAGAGCATCTGCCTTACAAGCAGAGGGTCACAGGTTCGAGCCCTGTAGGTCCCATTTGTGCCGGCGTGGCGGAACTGGCAGACGCGCAGGACTTAAAATCCTGTGGTGGCGACATCGTACCGGTTCGATTCCGGTCGCCGGCATTTATTTATGAGAGTTGTACCATGAGCGTAATTGTTGTAGAGTTTAGTGGGCCGTATGGCTATCTACGATATTCAGTAAGCAGATATAGTTCATCGGTAGAACGCCAGCTTCCCAAGCTGGAGAGGCGGGTTCGATTCCCGTTATCTGCTTTACAGGCAAGAGCCGTAGACTTAAGGATTTTAGCACAATCATAAGTTTACGGCTTTTCTTATTATTTTAAGGAATAATAAGGAGAATTGCCCCAGAATCATATCATCAATTGACAGGGAGGTTTTTCAATGATCAAACATATCGTTATGTTTAAACTGAAAGAAGCAAATGGAAAAAGCGCAGTTGAGAATGCCAAAGAGGCGCAGGCCATGGCAGCTCAGTTAAAAGATGCAATCCCCACTCTGGAGAAAATAGAGGCAGTATGCAACACTTCCCAGGCGGATCAGAGCAATTATGAACTGGCTTTGATCTGTGATTTTAAAGATATGGAAGGACTGAATGCATACCAGACTCATCCGGCGCATTTGAAGTTCGGAGAATTTATAAGCCGGATCAGAGAGAGCAGGGCATGCATTGATTACGAGTATTAATGCAGAAGCTGTATACAATACAGAGGCATGGCAGGGGATGGGGTGACCTGGCAGCCTTCAGGTGTCTTTTTTCCGAATGGAAAAAGTGTCCGCCAGAAGGAGCCAGTTTGCACGAAAAAGCTGCATAATTTGCCAGTATCCCATCCCACGGAGCCGGTATTCCTCCACCAGTCTGAATTTGGCTGAAAGGCTTCTCACATCTTCAAACCATACTTCATGGGTCAGGCCTTCTGAAAGATACTGAAAATAAGGAGACTGGGCAGTTTCATCAAATTGTATGGAGGCATCGTGGGCTATGGCAATCTGAACTGCCTGGATATTGCCGATAGTAACAGCCTTAGATGCGCCCTGTACAAAGGGGAGCGTCCAGTCATATCCGTAGTTGGGAATGCCCAGATTGATTTTGGAAGCCGGTATTTTTGTCAGTGCGTACTCCACCACTTCCCGAACTTTATTCAGCGGCGCAACTGCCATAGGAGGCCCGTAAGTGTATAGGCATATAGGATATATGTTATCTTAAGTGTCTGATAGATATGTTTGAATAAAAGGAAAAGAGAGGAGTTTTGTCTGTGCGGAAAAATTATTTTTTAGGCAGTTTGGGGTGTATGACAAGCGTGAAGTTGGCATTGTCACGGCCAAATTTTTTGTTTCTTTCCTCTTTTATATATTCAGCATGATTTATAATGCTTTTCAGCATTTCATTTTTGGATTGGGCATTGTCTGTATGGAAGTACACATCCAGGATGTGGCGAAACCGGGGGATAAATGTGTTTAATGCGTAAGCGGTTTGCTGCTCTTCTTCAATGGAATGCTGCAAGGCAGACATTTCTTTTGTAATTGCCTGTATTTTATCGGAAATGGCCTTCAGGCGGATTTGGAATACATCTGGAGTATAGATACCCTGTTCTAACAAATCATATGTGCGGTCTTGCTGTCCTTTTGCCAATTGCAGTTCTTTTTCGTAATTGCGCAGGGCATTTTTCTTTACTGCAGATTCATGAAAAGTATGCCCTTCTTTTTCCCATTCCAATTCATAACCATTCAGCCAATCTTGCAGAGCTTCCAGGAGCTTTTGTTCGATAAGATACATTGGAGCAGAGACGTTGTCACAGTTGCGGTTTGGACAGCGCAAGTTGTAATAATTGTCTTTTGTGTTGCTGACTGCCCGGGTAAGCGGTGTGCCGCATTTTCCACATCTCACAATACCAGATAAGGGATTTTTCAGGATTTTATTACTTACAATGGGTGCAGCAGGCTTGGAATGAGTAAGTTCCTGAACCTTTTGAAAGGTGTCATCTGGAATAATGGCGGGGTGCAGGCCGTCATACATTTGGAAATCAGGGTTTTTGATACGGACTTTCTTTGTAGTTCCGTCTGTAATGACTTTCTTTTCAATATCTTTCCCCCAACAGACTTTCCCGATATAAGCAGGGTTCTGCAACATATCCTTAATGGTGCTGACAGACCATTTTTTAGAGGTCACTGGCTTAATGCCCATAGCATCCAGTTTCTTGCATATCAGAAGGCGCCCAAGACGCTTATAAGAGCCGTCAGGCTGCTTTTCCCCATAAAGGTATAGGTGGAAGATAAAACGGACGATTTCGGCCTGTTCTGGGACGATTTGAAGGGTATAGCCTTTGCCGTCCGGTATCTTTATCCGCTCATAGCCATAAGGGGCAGTGCTGGCAATCCATTTTCCTTCCTGGACAGATGCTGTCCGGCCGCGTTGGATTCGGCGGTTTATGGTTTTATATTCCCGCCGGCTCATGAAAAGCCCGAATTCAAAATATTCTTCATCATATTCATCTGTTGGATCATATATTTTCAGGGGAGTTAGAATAAGAGTATCAGAGAATTTGAAATATTTTGCAATGGTTCCCTGATCGCTGGTATCGCCTCGTGCCAGACGTTCTACTTCCACCACCAGAACACCGTCACATTTTCCATTGCTGATATCCTGCAGCAGTTTCTGGACAACAGGTCTGTCCTGGATGGTTTCTCCTGAAACAATTTCCCGGTAAAATTTAGAAATAGTAATGCCGAGTCTGGAAGCCAGGTCTCCCAGTATTTTCTCATGGCGCAAGAGAGTTTCTCCTTCCCCATGTGCTTCTGCGTCACGGTCGGCACGGCTTTTTCGAAGATAGGCATAATAGATGCCAAGGGGGTTAAGAGGTCTGTTCATGTTATCATCTCCTATTAAAATTTATCAGCAACTTTGAGCAGAAGAGCCTCTTGTAATACCTGAGAAAAGTTTAAGCCCATTGCCATGGCCGCTTCATTCAGCCATTCAGGAATGCTCAAAGTTTTCTTCACGGAACGGGAATTTGTACGTTTTTTATATGCAAGCATATCGAACTCAATTACTGCAAGGAACGAATCCGATTCAGGGGTGATTGTTGTTGGGTCAGAAGCAGAAGGAAGTGGTTGCTGTTCTTTTTCGCGGCAGGTCAGTGCAAGACCAAGGGCATCCACAGCCATTTCGTAAGCCTGTGCCATATCTTCACCTTGCGTAAGACATTCTGGAATATCAGGAAAAGAAATCCAGAAACCGCCTTCCTCTGCTTTGTGGAATAATGCAGGATAAAATAATTTTGACATATTGCACCTCCGGTTTTTAAGGGCGAAACTATTTAAGTCCCGCCTGTTTTAATATTTCTTGTTCCAGTCCTTTTTTCAGGCTTGAACCATGATAAGGAACTACAGTTTGACGCCCTGTTTCATAATTTCGCATTTTTACATGGGAACCATTTTGACTGATGATTTCAAAACCATTTTTTTTGAGATGCTTTATCATCTCTCTAGGTGTTAATGGCATTTTTTATCACTCCTTTCCTTATCATAGTTATATTGTAACACGTAATAATACGTATGTCAATATAAAAAAACACGTATTGATACGTGTTTTTTTATATTGGTAAATGATTAGGCGAGGATGACTTAAGTGGTATCCATACTTCCTGGCTTAGCGTATTTTAAATTTTATCTTATCATTGCCAGATGAAAACTGAATCAATAATTCATCTGCAGAATCTGCAACTGTGCTGGGAATTTCAAAAGCAATTTCACCTGTCTGGGAGGACAATGGATTAATATTAGAGTCATGTAAGTCATTATCATATCCCATTAAATTTGTTGCACTGAATTCATATCCATCTGAATATAATATTTTAGCGTTTACATCATCTCCCATGCCGAAACTTGGAAGGAAGTTATCAGCTTGCTTTCCGTTATTTTCAGCAGTGGCATATACCTGGATAAATTTATTTCCTTCTTCATTAGGAGAGAATACAATATAGCCGGATGAAATAGAATCAACGATTTGGGCATCCGTTACAGTGATAGTCCAATCTTTTAATGCTGCGCTGGTGTTCATCTCATAGGGTGGCTCTTCGGGTTGAGTCTCTTCTTCAGGTTGGGGGTTGTCAGATTCTTCAGATTGTGTTTTTTCATCCTCTTTGGAATCGTCAGTTTCTTGTGATGAATCTTCCGGGTTAGAAGTCTCAGGCTCGGAGATTTCAGCATTGTCTGCTGGGGCTTCCTTTTCCCCTTCGGATTCTTTAGAGCTTACATTGTTTTCAGAAGAACTGGTTCCGCAGGCTGTAAAATTCACAGATAATGCACACATCAATAAAATGGTTATTACTTTTCTCTTCATTGTTATATTCCTCTTTTCTTTAGAATTTTTATTAAAATACCGAAGCAATTTAATCATAACTTGCCGGCAATTCTTTTTTTACTGATATTTTATGATATTATTACATATTTTTGCATTTACTGTATGTATCAATAATCAAATCTTTAATCTGTTCCAATAATTCTATGTCATCAAAAAAGTATTCCGTTTCATAGTCGGTATCCTCAAATTTATGAAGGATTAAGAGCCTGTTTTCCTGCCGGATGGAAACACGGCAAATCCACTTGTACTGAGAACCGGTGACATGCATATATGCATAACGGGTTGTTTTTTTATATGAAATGTCATCCGTATTCAGCATGTTTTTCAAGAAATCAAGGGTTTCTGTCTCCTCCGGAAGAAAGGCGTTTTCTTTTTCGGATGCAGTCAGGTCGTCGGTCAGTTCCCGGGAAATGTCAGGGGAAATGATATTTTTCAGTTTGTCATTCAGCAGGTCTGAAATATAGTCGTTAATTGCCGCCAGGGTCAGTTCCCGGAACTTATCAATTACAGCCTGGGTTTTCACTCCGGTGTAAATATTCTTAATCAGGGCGCGTATAAATTGCTCAGACGGGTCATGGAACTGCTCTGCAATTGCGTTCTTCAGCAAAGAGATATATTTCAGTTCTGAGGCGCTGTTTAAGATTCCCTTCATATCGAAAGATTCTTTTCGGAATTTAATCAGTTCTGCAACGGTGTCTGCTTTTAGATCCAGAACATTGAATTCGAAAAATGGAAAGAGATCCATTTTATTTGTTTCTTCCAAGTCAGAATAAAACCGATAAGTAATGCCGTTTGTAAGTATGGCAAATCTTGCTTTTGTCACAGTAAAATACCGGAAAAGCTGATTGATATGTTTGGCATTCAGCTCTGTGCTGACAGGTTTTACTTCCACGATAATGATTGGATCGTGATTTTTCATGATGGCATAGTCAACTTTTTCGCCTTTTTTTGTTCCGGTATCTGCAGTGTATTCCGGAACAAATTCAAGAGGATTGAAAATATCATATCCAAGCAATTGGAAGAAGGGAAGCACAAGAGAAGTCTTAGTGGCTTCTTCTGTGCGTATGCTTTCTTTTAATTTGGATATTCTGGCCGCGAATTCGTTCAATTCATTTGAAAAGTCCATAAGATTTTCTCCTTAGTAATTATTTTTCTCCGTAATTTTGTGGTTATATAGAGAATTTTAATACTTCTCCATTATAGCAAAATAAGGCTCAATATACCTCCCAGAAGATTTATAGTAATTCAAATGTCGAATTTTTCATTCCAGTTAATATCACTTTCTTTGGTAAAAACATGACATTCGGAATCGGTTTCGATAGCTTTTAGCATTTGTAAATCAATATCATCTGGTGCTTCTTCTTCAATATTGTCCCAACCAACAGAAGTAAATTTCTTTAAAATTATATTCCAAAATTCTTCTGCGTCATGTTCACTCATTACAGTGACAGCTCCTATGATTTTTTCTTTTACTGCCGTCATGTTAGACCTCCTTATAGATTTGTCCGCGATTATCAATGCGTTCTATGTATAATACATTTCCATCTCTGTCAAAAATAATCCTATAATTACCCACTCTTAAACGGTATCCATTTTGGCCTTGTAATTTTTTTACATCACCATATGGAAGGTTGTGGATAGCGTTTCTAATTCTCGTTCTAGTAGAGCATAAAATAAATAATTAGTGGTTAAAGCCCGATAATATCATTCTGAGAAAACTCATCCATTTTATACTTCCAATGATATATAACGGGCTCTGCATTTATTTCATCAA
>JAETQR010000141.1 GCA_021770615.1 Lachnospiraceae bacterium
TATTTTTTGGTATTATTATTCATAGTAGCTTAATTTTACCACAAAAAAAAGAACGCCTCCAGGTTTCATACCTGAAAGCGTTCTTTTTACTTTTAGGGGACTTTTTTCACAGCCCCCCTGTTTGCAAGGATTGAAAACAGCAAAATGATTAGTACGCCTTTTTCCAATAAGGCGCATCAGAAATATTTATGATATTCTCCAATCGGAAAAGGGGCTTCTAAACCTAAAACTCTTGGCCATAACCCCGTATCATCAATTATAAAACCCATAATCATACCCATATGGCTGTGCAGGTGCCTGAATTGTGCCAGAATTAAATTGAATCTGCAATATTCTGAATCTAAAGGATATTCCATCAGTTGTTCGTCCCTCAACTCGGAAACATACAACTGTATCTTATTATTTATGTAGTGGAAGTATTGGTTAATATTCTCTCTAGAAAGCACCTTTGACGAAATAACATCTAAATTGTTCAAATCCTTTTCGTGAATATCCGGCTCCTGATAGCTGCTATCCCTTGGGTTGATATACCACAAATCCAGTGAGTGTAACATATGATAAATATGTTTCCAACAAGGCATTTCACAATACTCTTTATTCCACAGTTCATCAGGAACACAATCAATTACATTTTTCACTTCCCACAAAGCCCTCTTTGTTTGTTCTTCGATTATTTCTGTAAAATGATTTTCGCTCATTCCAAATCCTCCATTTAAAACAAGATTTTCTGTACGCCTTATCCGCCTAAGGTGTATATTCATGTTTCTTATTACTCTAAATTTTAATGCCGGATCTGTCAAGTTGCTTTATCTATTCTTATATTGTGCTCCAAGTCTTTATGAAATCAGGGCGGGATTTACTATCTTTTGGTTTGTGTTTCGCAGTTTCCCCCATTAATCCATGTTACTGGAAGACTTGGATTTTGGGTTGTATATCTTATGTCTGGGTAGTTAGTAGACGATGGGAAAGATGGGATGTGTTCTTATCAGGATGTAGATTTTAGATGGGAAACAGAGAATAGATACAGCTTTAGATATTTTATTAATTCAGGGAGCGCTGCTTTTTAGGGGTGGCAGGCAAAAAGCAGGGAGGGGATTCGTGTTGTCTGGTCTAAAATGCCACACAGCCAGTGCCTGATATCTGCATCAGGAATGTGTCTGTGAAGTAATGGCATAGTGGCCTACGGCTTAACTTTACAGACGTGCTCCTGGCGTAGATAGCAGGTGCCGGCTGTGGGGCGTTTTGGGCTGTCAGCCCCTTAGAAGCTGCACCCTCCGGAACTTAACGTCCTATTACACGCCGCCCGTCCTGCCCCGCTCCGCAGACATATCCTCAGCACCCCTGACGCTCCAAGCTAGACATCCCTCAGCTTCCGAATCAACACCTCCACCGCCTCAACCCCAGACGCACATTCCAAATCCTGCCCCAGTATATACCGGATGGCTTCCCTCCACTCATCCAGGGAATAAGAAGCTATATTAATTCTGCGGAGTGCATACAGCACATCCTCTATGTAAAAACTATTGTGGAGGTCCGATAAATACTGACAGCCCGCTAATTCCTGCAGTCTGATTAACAGACCCCCCTGGTTTTTCTCCGGCTTCATTCATAACTCCTATTCCGCATTTCAGCATCTATATTT
>JAETQR010000142.1 GCA_021770615.1 Lachnospiraceae bacterium
ATATATGCTCTCAATTATTCGTCAATATATGATTTACATTCGAGCCAAAAAAAGATACAGTTTATAACTGATTATGATACCATACACAATAGGGTTCGTCGATATATTTATAACCCCACTACTATTATTAACCATATCAAAATTCAGTCGGGAGAAATTTTTCCTTGTGTATCTTGTGGCGAAAATATCTCCATAACAAAAATGACAGCTGCTTGGAATAATAATGCGTGTCCTTATTGTGGTGGCAAAATTAGAATAGAATAATAAATAGAGCCGGGAATCTGGTTTCTAGATTTCCCGGCTTTATAGCTTCGTCTATGCACTTCTATCAGCTTTAAGTTGCTTTACTTCTTCAAGAGAAAGTCCTGAAATATTAACGATTTCCTCTAAAGCATATTTGCCAGCTGCCAACATACGAAGCGCAACCTCTTTCATTCCCTCTTTCAATGTCTGATTCCTCATATCCTCCATAGCCCGACACATAATCTCGATTCCCTCCTTGCTCTCTTTAAAAAATCTTACCCTGTCTGCCAGTGTCCCATAGTACATATCCGTCGCGTCTGTGCAGGAGAAGTCATGCATTAACTTCCCGATTGGCGTATCTCCACGGTAAGCGCCATTTACATACAGTATGTGCGAACCGTCCTCAAATCTTTCTCCGGTTCCTAAAAAGCACCGCTCAATCGGATAGAGCGGCAGCCCTTTTCCCATTACGTCATTTTCTGTGATAAAGATTACCCACGTTTCCGGCAGCTTGTCGAAGTCCTCGCCTTTTTTCAAAAGATTTGCGTCCATCATGCTGGAATTATACCTTGCTCTTTTTCTCCCCGCTCCTTTATCGGCTCGTTGGATTTCAACATTTATTTTAGCACCGGTACTGTCAGTAGCAAGAATATCAAACCTTACGGAACGATTCAACAAATTTTCTACAAATACCTGTGTACGAACGTCCAGCACTCTTAAATCCGACTTTTCCAGTACAATCCGCAATACCAGTTCTATGCTTGCCATATCTCCATCAAAACACTTTGTAAGGAAATCATCATCAAGCAGGCGAAATCCTCTTAGCCTCTGTAAATCTTCCTGATGTTTCTGGTCTATCTGTTCTGTCACTGTCAATCTTCCCACCTGCTTTCCCTTTCGTTTTCGTATCTCCATACTACCATAAACCTCCTGATTTTACAAGCCGGGAGCCAATACCTTTCTGAATCCCGGCTTCTTATCGTTATCGTTTTTTTACATCTGCTGTATCTCATTTTTCAGCATACGTTTAATTTTGTCGCTCATGGTTTCCTTGCTGGTCTTACTGAAATGAACCCTCACAATATAGGTAGTCCGGCCAATCTTCTTCACCAGTGCAGGAGCGTCCTTAGCCGGTGCTGTGGTGGTAGTGTCCTCTGTGATTTTCTCGTTATTCATAAATTCTCCTTTTCATGCAATCAGATTTTGTTATCCTTCCTCACAATCTCCTTCGCCGCCGCTTTGGTCTCCCTGGCTCCTTCCTCCCGGAAATTCTTTCCGGAAAAGAGAACCGGCGCACACCGTTCCAGTATGCGGTCATAAATCCTTGCGTGGGCAAGGTCTGGCGGGTTCTTGATTTCTTCCAGTTTCAGGTTTGTCGTGACAATCAGCGGCTTCTT
>JAETQR010000143.1 GCA_021770615.1 Lachnospiraceae bacterium
TGACCGGAGATCTGATAAAAATCCAACTTCGTGACGGGACCGGGTATTCCTGTACCGGAGTGGTTGACTTCCTGCAGCCGGTACTTGAGGAATACCTGAATGATTATCCGGAAATCCGTATTCTGCTTCGCGGTGACAGCGGTTTTGCTACGCCAGACCTTTATAAGCAGTGTGGGGAAAATGGCACAAACTATGTGATCCGGCTGAAGGAGAATGGAATTCTCCGCGAAAAAGCATCCCACCTTACGGACGAGCTTGATGAGATCACCCAAAATAACAAAGTGGATTATGCGGTAGTTTATGGTGAATTCATGTACAAAGCAGGTTCATGGCCTTATGAAAGGCGCGTAGTATGCAAGGTTGAAAAACCGGAAAATCAAATGGTTTACATGTACACATTTGTTGTAACAAACATGGATTCTTCACCAGAGTATCTCATCAAATTTTACTGCAAGAGAGGGCTGATGGAAAACTTCATCAAAGAAGGCAAATCCGGTTTTAATTTCGCGTCCGTAAGCAGTCATGCCAGAATGGTAAATGCCAACAGACTTCAGGTACATGCTCTTGCATATAACATATTCAATTGGTTTAGACGATTGGCGTTATCAGCAAACATGCGAAAGCAACGCATTGATACCGTCCGTTTAAAACTGCTGAAGGTTGCTGCAAAAGCAGTTCGTTCAGCAAGATACATCACATTCAAGCTGTGTAGCAGCTGCCCTTATAAGAATGAATTCTATGAGACACTTTCCAATATCGGTAGGCTGAATGTACAGCTGGAATAGCAACTATTAACGAACCTTGACAGCTTAACAACTGCTCTGAACTCTGCTGCAGGGATTTTATACCCTTTTGACGGGTTAATTGAGTGATGTTATGGCTACAAGTATCTATTTTCAAATTCATAGTATAGTTATCAGCCCAGATACTGTTCCGTGAATAATTCAGGTTTAAAGAATGATTTAGAAACAAAATTTGTAAATATAGCATAAGTTATGTGGTATTGACATAAAATTTTACTGGAAAGCCCTGTTGACTTTTCTCTTTGCGCTTGCTAGAATGTAGGTACAAAGAAAGTTTACCACTGACCGATATGTGGTATATAAATGGTCGGATTGAAAGTTTACCGCTGACCAATATGCGGTATATAAATGGTTGGGTCGAAAGTGTAGTCCTTCGCCGCAAGGCGGAGGACTTTTCTGTAATGAGGACAGGCAAATGAAGAAAACAGGCTTTTATATTATCAAAGACCAATTCTTTGAAGATATGGCCGATCCGTATCTCAAAGGAAATAAGGCGGGAAACAGACCGCATTATTACTGTTTTGAAGATACAAGTACCGGAATATACTGGATGATACCATTGTCCAGCCGCATTGACAAATACAAACAAATTATGGAGAAAAAAGAAAAAACCGGGAAACCTTGCGATATTCTCCATATCGTTAAACTGGATGACAGCCGGGAGAGCGCATTTCTAATACAGGATATGTTCCCGATAACGGAAGAATATATAGAGTGTAGAACGTCACACTATTTGATCTAGTTTCAAGCAAATTAATTTATCCAGAAACCCTTGGGGGTCTTCCACCCCCAAACCCCTGGAACCCTTGTCATGAGGGATAATTCAAAAGA
>JAETQR010000144.1 GCA_021770615.1 Lachnospiraceae bacterium
ATATAGTCATCTGCCTGTCCGTCAAAGCTGGAAACTTGTGTATATTCGTCCCCTATTGCTGTTAGCATAAGTATCGGGACAGAACTTTTTTCTCTGATTTCATGCAAAACAGAAAGCCCCGATATTTTTGGAAGCATAATGTCAAGTACAATTAAGTCAATCCTGCTATTGCTAAAACATTGCAGCGCAGATTCCCCATCATATGCAGGAATTAATTTGTGTCCCGCTAATTTCAGATACTCGCAAATCGCTTCATTTGTTTTTCGGTCGTCTTCAACAATAAGTAATGCCGCCATATAAATCACCTCTTTTTCAGCTTAACACACCAATATGGAGCGAATGTGAAATTTTAGAAAGAACATCCGTTTATATACTAATTTACATCTATTATAACCGCTTATATAAATAGCAGCAATTATGTAAATAGGATTTTTCCTCTCTTGTAACAGGAGATAACATCTCTTATAACCAGAGATTTCACATCGTTTAATAGGATACTACACCTCTGTAAAATATAAAGGTAAAAAATTTCAGAATACAGGTGGTGAACTTATGGACAAAAGAAACAACGATTTTGACTTTGATTTCAGACCATTAGGGCTGGCAATCAAAAAAGCCCGTAAAGCTCAAGGTGTAACCAGAGAACAGCTTGCAGAGCTTATTGATTATAATCCCAGACATCTTCAAGCTGTTGAAAATGAGGGGCAGTATCCAAACATAGAGCTGTTTCTCCAACTTATTACAATGTTTGATGTATCAGTTGACGAACATATACATACGGGAGAAAAAGCAAAGAAAAGTTCTATCTGAAGACGTTTGGATGCTATGCTTGACCGACTGGATGACAAAGAACTGTTGATTATGGAAGCAACTGTAAAAGGGCTATGTAAGGCAAAAGAGCAGCCAGAGGATTGACCTCTGGTTTTCCTTTTGCCCTGTCCAACTAATAGTTCGGGCATCCTTATGTAGAGAAAGTAGTTATGAAAAGAAAGCAGAGAAATAGCCGTTAGAATGCCGTGTTCTCTGCTTTCGATACATATATTTCCGTGTTCCTTTACAAGATACAGTTTTTGATTTCTGGAACGTACTTTCTCCGGCTCTGAATACTGAACAATTCCTTCTGCCATCAGTTCCTTTAATGCTTTTGACAAGGTGGACGTTACTTTCGTATAACCAAGTTCGGACGCCAGCTCCGAAGTGGAAAGATTTCTGTTTTCTGTCAAAGTGGCCACCACAAGCTCTTTCAGATCCGGCAGACTGCGGCATTGCTTTTTCTTTGGGGCAGCAGCAGTTTCCGGCATAAGAAAATTCTTATGAATGGGCAGAATCACCGTAAAATATGTCCTTTCTTCATCAGTTTCAAATAATGGCATATCCGAACCGTTTGCTTCCATAACATGGAGAATTGTGGGGATTCCGGTATTTCGTCCCTCCACCAGTTTCAGCTCTTTTAGAAAATCTCCGATTCTCCGGTTCCGATAACGCCGGGAAATCAGGCGTCGGTTCATCAAATCATCATTACTGATTGTGCGGTCCGGTCCCGGCAGGCTGGTAATTTCCATCCGGTCCGGCGTGACAGTAACCGTAATCGGTTCCCCGATTTGATATGACTTGTGGTAGAT
>JAETQR010000145.1 GCA_021770615.1 Lachnospiraceae bacterium
CAGACTGTAGACAAAGCGGCTCTGGGATTTGTATCCCAGAGCCATTTTTCTCTTATTAACCGAATTGTGTATAAAATAGAAATTTTGAGTGGCTCCCCTTCTTCCAGGAGTCCCCATTTTGCCTTTAGCTTCGCCAGTTTTTTAAGATTCATGCAGGCAAATGTAAGCCCGGCTTTCATTTCCATTCGGGCTTTTCCAAACATCTGTGTATACCGGAATCCATGATTCTCCTTTGCACTTGCGAATACCCGTTCAATGGTTTCTTTTCTTAGCGAATATAACTCTTTCATCCCAAGCGTATGACGGATATCTTCACACGTTTCCAGGTATGGCTCCCATATGTGGCGTGTAACAACCTTTACATGATCCCTGCTTTCGGTACACTGCGCCAGGTATGGACAGTTTTCGCAGACCATTCCGCTGCTCTTATATTCACGATATCCATCACGGTTGGTTGTACGGTAGGACAGTACCTGATTGTTTGGACAGATATAGCAATCATAATACTCATCATAAACGTACTCATATTTCTTGAAGAACCCTTTTTTGGTCATGGGACACCTGTATGGCAGAAGCGGCTTGATCCCATCATCTATCAGGAGTTTTGCTATACCGGGGGTTTTATATCCTGCATCGGCTATCAGCGTCTTGATTCCAATCTCTTTTATCTTGTCATACAGGAACTTAAAGCTTCTGCTGTCATGATGGTTTCCCGGATGGACACTATAACCAAGAATCCAGCCATTCTTATCACACGCGGTCTGTACTGCATAGGCAAATACACTTTTATGTTCCCCTTTGTGGAACCATCCACTTTCAGGGTCAGAAGTACTTGTTTTAATCGTCTTTTCTTCTTTGCCACTGGATGGGCCGGATGGCGGGTTATTGTCATCATCCTTTTCTTTCAGCGGCCGTTTACCATGTGCTTCACGGTCTTCATTGATTTCCTTCTTTAGCAGATCTTCAAAAAACAAAGCCTCCTCCTGGGCAATGCGTTTCTGCATCTTTTTATTGTTTGCCCTGGCTTTTACATGGGTAGAATCCACAAAGACCTCACTTGGGTCTATCAGTTTAAATTTATAGCATTCCTGCAGTATGTGGGAAAATATCTGCTCAAAAAGGCCAGTGTCCTTAAAACGGCGGGTATAGTTTTTTCCGAACGTTGAGAAATGAGGGACCTTATCCATCATTTCAAGGCCAAGAAACCATCGATAAGCTACATTTACTTCGATTTCCTTTACGGTCTGCCGCATGCTTTTGATGCCATACAGGTACTGGATGAATGGAAGTTTTATCAACATGACCGGGTCCATGCTGGGGCGTCCATTATCAGGGCTGTACTTGTCCACTACAAGGCCATAGATGAAGTTCCAGTCAATCGCTTTATCAATGATCCGCAGAAGATGATCCTGGGGAACCATGTCATCCATACAGAATATCTGAATCTGTCCTCTTTTCTTGTCCTTATTCTGAGTCATCATAGAAATATCCCACCTTCCTTTGATACTTCCATTATATCAGAAAAGAGCTATAAAATCCTGAAAAAAGGAAGCTTTATAGCTCTTTTAACGAAAAATCCAAGGCGTGAGCCTTGGGCTTTGTCTACAGTCTGA
>JAETQR010000010.1 GCA_021770615.1 Lachnospiraceae bacterium
CACTGCTGTCAGGGGCAGGAACATCATAATATATATGCAGAATTAAATTCAACCTGTGCAGAGGTAACTTCCATCAGGAAAAAAGACAGTAGAATTTACTTTTGCAATTTAGAATTTTGTGTTCTTTTAATATTTTGGCTTGTAACTATCCTCAGAGTGTAATATAATAGTCTGTGTAAACAAAACGATAAAACTTTCGATTTGGAGGATACCACTATGAAACAGTCAGGACAAATGAATCAGGAAGAAAGCGCATTTTTGTCAATGTGCAGTCCTCATGACCGTGACCTGTTGCTGGGTAGAGCCGATATGACGTTGAAAGACTTTGAGCGTATTCTTTATCTTAATGTGGCTCTGGGTTATATGGAGCATGCTCAGTTGCTGAATGAGCGTTATGAGGATTTTGCGATCAGGTTATCGGAGCAGATTAAAGAGGAAGGCGAAATTTTGGAGAAATACCCTTATTATTATTTTGATGAGCAGACCAATGCATGTCAGGAGTGGATTGATGATTTTTGCAATCAGCTTTCTGAGGACAGGCAGGCATATTACCGTGAGAAATTGCTGGGTGGCATCAAAAAACATGAGAGAAAGTAACAGGGTGTAGTGGGCATTGCCTATTTCCAAACAGATTTTATATGATAACTATGGAAGACTCCGCATTCAGGGGGGATTTCCATAGTTATTTTTTCTGTTCTATATAGCGACAAAGCTTCCTGTCCCAATACCGCCTATATCGGTATAAAACAATAATAAGCATATATAATTTGTAAAAATATACTTTGTTTGATAAAAATGATATAAAACACGAAAAACTTGTAAGACTACAAATAGTATGCTATCATTAATTCGATATCTTGAGGAGAATGAGCCCGTGGACGAATAGAAAATCAAGTGTGCAGTAAGAATGTTATGATAGTTAGTATTTATTAAAAAAGATAAATAGATAGTGAGAGTGCAAAAATCTCAGAGAAATGGTATATTGATTAGAGTCTTACACAAATAACTGCAAGAGTTAAGTGGAGGTGTTTGCATGACAATAGAAGAACTTAAAAAGCTTATTGATACAGGCGAGAAGATTGACATTGAATTCAAGAAATCACAGGATAAATTGAATAAAGATTTGTATGAGTCTGTGTGTTCTTTTAACAATAGAGATGGTGGACACATTTTTCTTGGCGTAGTTGATGAAACAAAGGAGATATGTGGTGTTAATCCGGATAAGATTGATAAAATGAAGAAAGACTTTACTACAGCGATTAATAATTCCAACAAAATCAATCCTCCAATGTATCTTGTACCAGAGAATTATGAAATAGATGGAAAGAAGATTATATACATTCGGGTGCCTGAAGGTACTCAGGTTAGACGTTTAAATGGACGTATTTTTGACAGAACGTATGAAGGTGATATTGACATTACGGATAATGCTGAATTAGTCTATAAAATGTATGCAAGAAAGCAAAGCACATATTTTGTAAATAGGGTGTATCCTAATCTTGGGTTGGAGTTTTTGGATTTTGATGTTATCAAAAGAGCAAAGAAGTTGGCAATGGGGAGAGTAGATAACCATGCATGGATAGATATGAATGAGGAGGAAATTCTTAGAAGTTTAGGTTTGATTTTGACGGATCCAGATACCGGAAAAGAAGGAATCACTCTTGCGGCAATATTACTTTTTGGCAAAGACAGTACAATTATGTCAGTGTTGCCGCAATATAAGACAGATGCCATTTACAGGGTAAAGAATATGGATCGTTATGATGATAGGGAAGTCATAATTACTAATCTTATAGATAGCTTTCGCAGACTGATGGATTTTGGTAAAAAACATTTGAATGATGTCTTTGTTCTTGATGGAGATCAGAGTGTAAGTGCAAGGGATAAAATTCTCAGAGAGATTATTTCAAACATTTTAGCTCATAGGGATTATTCCAGTGCTTACTCGGCAAAGTTTGTTATTGAAAAAGACAGTATATATACAGAGAATAGTAACCTGCCGCATGGGCATGGAGAGCTTCAGTTGAATAAGTTTAAGGCATTTCCTAAAAATCCTGCGATTTCAAAGGTTTTCAGAGAAATAGGCTATGCGGATGAACTTGGGTCGGGTATGCGAAATACAAATAAATATACAAAACTTTACTCGGGTGGTACTCCTGCATTTATTGAGGATAATATATTCCAGATCACAATACCCATAGATAATGTTGCCAATCTTAGGGTGGGACCAACGGCTGCAGAAATAATAACAAGAAATGTTGTTGATAATCAAAAAATGAGCGATAAAATGAGCGATAAAATGAGCGATATGTTGGACGATAAATTAACTGAGAAAGAAAAAGAGTTTTTAGAAATACTTATTAAGCAGTTAAATGAAGATAAATATGTTACAACGACAGTTATGTCAAATATAACAAGAATTCCGTCGTCTACGATTAGAAGATATATGAAAAAATTCTGCGAACTAGGTATATTAGTTTCAGAAGGGAAAAACAAAAGCACACAATATCGGTTAAAGGAGATTTAATCCGGTATTTAAATTTAACCATAGTGGAGACTATATTACATTCTGATTTTATGTCGCAAGGTGAGGTATTTTATGTTTGTAATGCCAAAGTAATTGCGGAGAATGATTAGGGTACTTTTGATAGCGGGAAGTCCAAAGATTAAATTTAATAGTAATCCGCAAATGGAAATGAAATATTGAAAAGTGTTATTAATATTTGATTTCTTTATTTCCAGTATTTTATCAACAGCGTTAATCTTAGCTGAGGAAAGGTCACTTTTTAGATATTCTGGCATCACCCATATAGGAAGGTACTCTGTGGCGGAGCAAGCCCGTTTTACATACGGAGATCAGGATTTTCACAATGCTCATAACAATACCGAACGCTGCCAGTATCCATTTGTTCCGGATGCTGTAAAGGGAATTCAAATAATAGGTCACGGGGATCAATTTCTGAATATAGTGAAAGACAGGAATGGTAGATGAGAGATTGATAAATACCGGGCACACAATGAGGCTTCCGGCAGTGAAAAGAGGGATTGCCGCCAGCATCCATTCGAGTTTTGGAAGAAGGAAACTGAGTAGATGACAGAAGGCGGTAATAGCGAACAGATAGAGTGACATGCAGAGGAGCTCATTGAAAAAACCGGAAGAAATGCCAGTCAGCGATATAGATAACAGGGCGGATATTCCGGCCAAAAGTGCAGGGGTCAGAAGGTAGAGGATTTGTATTTTCTTTTTTTCTGTTTCAGGAAGCCATGTAAAAAGATGCTTTTCCCTGTCTTCATACCAGAATAGTGTGCCAGTCATGCCTGCAAGCAGCAAAAGAACTGCTGTCATACCACGGATCGGAAGAAGCATATAGTTGGTATCTGCATGGTTAAGTATCTTATTTTCGCTGCCATCCGACATTTCATATTCAAAAAAAGCCTGCGTTCCCAGATATCTGTTGTACATATTTTCCAGTTCCTGTGATACATCCGAATGTATTTTTTCGTTGACAAATCCGGTCAGAATATCAAATGACAAAGAACTGTAAATCCCACTGTATACAAGTTCGTCAATAATCTTTGTGCGGAGTTCATTTTTAGGGCGGATCGTTTTGAGGACAGGCGTCAGGTCGGTCTGGAAACGGGTGATCTTCCGGTCGAGAGAGCCTGGTATGATATAACCACAGGCGGCATAGCCCTCAGCGACATCTTTCCGTAGTTCACTTTCGGAGCTGCTCTGGTAGAAGGTCACAGCGTTGCCGGAGTGATCCAGGAGATAATTGACGAGTCTCTGTTCTGTGGCATCGGGAGCAGGAGAAGACGTATATACTGCTACACGCAAAAAGGAATCTGAATTTCCTGCCAAAAAACGTATGCCAAGCACGATCGCAGGAATCAGGAGCAGGGTGGCCATAAATACGGGATTTTTTAACAGTCGTTTTGAGATGAGCCTGAGCCATACAAATTCTTTTTTCATGCGGATCCTCCTTGTCTTAATCGGGAAGAAAAGCTTTTTAATGCGGCAGAAAGTCCAAGGAAAAGCAGCGTGTGTGCCATGATTCCCAGAAAGGCAGTCAGAGACCATGTGCCGGTGAGACATCCGCCTGCATATAAAAACATAGCCCGGAGGGGAAGGATGGGAGCGATATTTTGGACGGTCTGCGGAAGCTCATATAGAGGATAAAAGCAGCCTGACAGATAGCCAAGGAGGAAGACCAGAACAAATAAGAAGAGGGTGCCGGCAATTTTATTTGTTATGGTTTCATAGATGAAAAAGATCAGGGCGCAGGCGGGCCAGACGGCAGGAAGAGCCTGAAACAGGCACCAGAGCCATTCTGTCATGCTGTCTGGGGACAGTCCGGGAATGTGAAGATGGAAGACGGTGATGCCAATAGAAAAAAGTACGGTAAAAAAGACATACATCACAGTAAATGCCAAGGTAAATGCGACATAGCGGAGAATTGTCTGCTCCAGCGGATTAATCCCGATCCCGCATAGTTTTTCGCGGAGAGAAAGAGGTTCCGGACAAAGGATGCCAGAGCAGGTAAGGCCCCAGAGCAGCAGAATAAGCACAAACCCGGCAATCGTATAATAAGCAGTGCCTACAGGTTCATGATTCTGCCCTGTTTCTTCTACAGTAAGTAGTTTCTTGCGGTTTATGATCGTATCCAGATATTTTAAGTTCAGATCCAGTTCGTCTTCTGCTGCATTTTCCAGACCCGCCTTTTGGTAAAAGTCTTTCATGGCATAAATGCCTGCCTGGGTGTGGATCATGAGTTCAGAGGCGGCTTCGCCAATCTGCCGGATCAGAAATCCGGAGATGGAAGAGTCCCCTTCTCCAAAACGGATCTTTAAGGGATTTTGCCGTCCGTTGATCAGCGAAGCGATATAATTTTCCGGAATCACAAAGACGGCGTCCAGTTTTCCTGAACGGAGAGCTTCATTTGCTTTTGGCTCGGGGAGTTTTTGGAAACGACAGGTGAAAGAAAGGCTGTCCATGTTTTCAATCGTAGAAATCATCCAGTCCACATACGGTTCCTTTTCCTGCGCGGCGACTCCGATGCGCAGGATCTGGGATTCGTGATTTTTAGCCAGAGTCTTTTGACATACAAAAATAAGACCTCCTAAAACAAGGCCAATGAGAAGAGTGCCACCCAGTATACCGGGAAGCGCCCGGAAAAATTTTTTGCATTCCAGCTGAAAATATATTTTTAGACGTCTCATGCCTGCTCCGTTCGTGCGCAAACAATATTATGAAAAATCTGCTTTGCGGATCTGTCCGGCCAGATGATGGATATTTCCGTCGTATTCCAGCTCAGAAAGGAAACCGTTTTTCAATAGATATAATTTGTCGCAGAGTTCAATCTCTCTTTCCTCATGTGTGGCAAGAAGGATGATCTTTCCCTGTGCCATACAGTTTTTCAGATATACGCTGATCCGCTCCTTGCAGATCAGGTCCAGTGCGGCCCCGGGTTCATCTAAAAGAAGTACCTGAGGGTTTCTTGCGATGGCGCATCCGATGCTCAGCCTTTTTTTCATCCCGCCGGACATACGGTTGACGCGGACATTCAAAAATTCGGGGATGCCAAGCATGGCGAGGACACCTTCCTTTAATTCCTGTTCCATCGAAAGTGGTGCGTCACAGTACCAAAGCCGCAGATTATCATATGCCGACAGCTCCCCGATCAGAGGATTTTCCTGCGGAACATAGCCGATCAGCTGTCTGACCTGCCGGCTTCCCGGAAGAAGTGATTTTCCGTGATATAAGAGCGTGCCGGTATCTGCTTTTTGTGCACCTGCAAGAATGGAAAGGAGAGTCGATTTTCCGGACCCGTTTTCACCCAGTATACCGATGCACTGACCGGCCTCTGCGGTCAGGGAAACATCCTGAAGTACCAGCTTTTTTCCGTGCCGGTAGGATTTCTTTATGTGTGTGACAGCCAGTTCCGGATCCATAGCAGGTACTCCTTTCGTTATCACCCTCGTTTGACGCACTGTCGGGCCAGTATCTTTCTATTTATAGTCTACCATGTTTTTGTGGTTTACTCAATTTATTTTTTTGGTGGATCATATAGTATATGGTGTTTATTCATAAAATGTGGTATACTAAAAATAACCTTAAATTGATTGGAGGATTTTTTATGACGACAGAAGCAGCTTGGGACTATGCGATCGGCATGATTAAAGTGGATGGGCTTGAACCAACGGAAGACTTTAAGAAATATATCGAACTGGAAAAATCCGGACAGGCTACTACAGAAGATTTAAAGAAATACCTAGATAAAAAATATAAGGTAAAAGAGAATGTTTGACCCGTATGTGTATCCTGGTACGGATATTCTAAAAAATATCCTGGATATTCAAGACAGGCAGACATTAGATGATGCAGAAGCAAATTATGTTTCTCTCCGTCTTAGGGAACTTGCTGAGAAGCCTTTAGAGGGAGACTATGACATTAGTCACCTGGCCGAAATGCATAAATATATATTTCAGGATATCTACGAATGGGCTGGAGAAATCCGTATTATCAATATGGAAAAAGAAGAGCCTGCATTGGGTGGTTTGTCCATAGAATATTCAGACAAAACAAAAATTCAGGAGGAGTTATCCGAAACTTTAAAAAAGATGGTATCACGTCCTTGGGTAGACATGTCTTTAGATGATAGAATGAAATTATAAGGTTTTAGTTTTGCTCTCGGCACTTTGATATTGACCTTAGAGTAAATTCCCTTAAATGCTTTGATTCCCACATGCTTTGTTTGTAATTGCCCAGTCTTAATAATTATCTTTTTTAACTTTTTGCAATTATAAAAAGCCCTAGTTTCAATTCTCTTGACATTTTTTCCAATAGTTACTGTTTTTAGTTTCTTATAACCACGAAATGCATTGTTCCCGATGGCCGTAATCTTAAAGGCTTTCCCCTTGCCCTTATTAGCACTTGTAATTCCAAGGGAAATCTTATATATTGATATAAAAGATAAAGGTGAGTAAACTGCCATAAATTTAGTGTTTATGCGGTTTTTCTGAGATTTTGTAATAACTGGCGATTTTGGGGATTTCATTTTTGCCAGTTATTATATTTATGACGTGCGAGTATTTCAGGTAGCCTGGTTATATGATTTGTTATTTTGTTTTCACGCTGCTGTGTTTATTGGAATTTGTAATTGTAAGGGGAATTTTGTAATTTGATTTTAGGTAAGGGAGAGAAGGCAGTAAATTATATTTACGACATTCACACTTTGTATTCCAATACAGGAAGATTCATTTGCTTTACAGAATTGCAGTATTTCATACGGGCTGTTTTCCGGCATGGGTTATAAATGCGCCGGTATGAGGCACGTGTATTTCAGGTGCCCATACCGCTGCGTATTTATGGAGCGAAAGCGCCCATGCCGGAATACAGCCCGTATAAAATACGGAATCTGTAAATCAATCCCCTTGCTTTTTCCGCCCCATTGAATTATAATTCTCTTATATTACACAGCCTGCCGGTATCGCCGGGCTGATACAAAGAGGAGGAGATGTTTTGAACTGTAAGAATTGTAATAGTGAAGTACCGGAAGGTTCCATGTTCTGTCCGGTCTGCGGGCAAAAATGTGAGGAGGCGCCACAGACAGAGCAGGATGTGACTACGGCAGAGGCGTTAGAGCCGGAAGACAAAGCAGAAAATACCTATGTAAACTTTGCATCAGAGGAAAACGTGGCACAGACGGGGCAGGAAGAGCCCGGAAAACCGCAGAAAGGAAAGGGTAAGAAGATTGCAGCCATTGTGGCAGCTGCTGTGCTTGTAGTGGCGATCGGGATCGGTGTTACCGCACATGCCCAGATCGGAAATTTTATCCGTAAATCCTTTAGCAGTCCGGCTTCTTATTATCAGTATGTGGAGAAAAAGAACCGTGATGAAGGGGAAAATCTCCTGCTAAATGCTTATGGGAAAATGAGAGACAGCAGTTTGGCATCATCCGGGAATAGCAATATTTCTTATAAACTTGAGCTTGGCCAGACGGTAAAGACAATGCTTTCCATGACGGGTATGGATTTTTCTGCACTGGAAAATGTTGAGGTTACGGTAAAAGGAAAAAGAGATCAGGAAACGCTCAGCGGCCAGATGACAGGACTGATCAATGGTCAGAGCGTGATTTCCCTTAATGCATGGATGGATCGGGAAAAGCAGGAGGCTTATGTCCAGGTACCGGAGATCTCGGAAAAATATATTGATTTTTCTAAGGCGATCAAGGAAATGGATCCGGAGTCTGCCGATGAGCTTGGATTTGAATATTTTATGATGAAAGATATTGAGAAATATTTTCCGGAGACCGAGAAGCTCCAAACCATATTCCGTACCTATACGGATCTTTTTATCGACCGCATGGACAGCGTGGAAAAAGGAACAGCAGAGATCGAGGCATCCGGTGTCCGGGCAGAGTATACCGATCTTAAAGTTACCTGTAAAGGAAAGAAAATGTATGATATATTTGTCGAAATCCTTTCGGCGCTGAAAGACGATGCGACGATGAAAGAAATCGTAGAGGATATGGGGGGCGATGCTTACAAACAATATACCGAAGAAATGAATTCGGCTCTTGAGGATTTAAAGAGTGAAGAATCAGAAGTTACGGATGAAGATATCGAAATGGTTATGCATGTCTATGTAGATGGCAGCGGAGATATTGCGGGACGTGTCATTACCTTTACGATGAAGGAGGAGAGTTCCCCGATTACGATCACCTGCCTTGAGCCCCAGAATGGCTCTGAGGTTGGCACGGAGATTTCGGTATCGGATGGTGAAAATACGTATTTTGCATTCTCAGGAAAAGGAACACGTAAAAGAGGTAAGATTTCCGGAGAGTTTGTATTTAGTACTTCATTGATCAATGAAGATGAAGAACTCGCGGAGATGTTTAGTTCCGATGAACTTTTTACAGTAAAGATTTCCGAATTAGATGAGGACAGTCTTGAAGATGGATATCTGAACGGGAGCTTTACGATCGGCACAAAGGCGATTGCCAGTGCGACCAGTTATGAACTGCAGCTTGACTCCAAAGAGGATAAGAAGAGTGCGACACAGACGTTATCGGTCGTATGTGGCGGGGATAAATTGGTGACCCTTACAGCGACCTCTACAGATGGTGGTGATATACCGGAGATCAAAAAGCCGGCCGAAGGCAGTGAATTGTGCGATGCTTCTGATGAAGCGGCAATGGATGCGTATATGAGTGAATGGAACGCGGAGGAATTTGTTGCTTCGATCAAAGAGAAGTCCGGCATCGATTTTAGCACATACTTGTCTTTATATAACAATTATTCTCTGGATGACGACGAGGATGATTATGATCTGGATGATTATGATCTGGATGATTACGATTTGGATGATTACGACCTGGAAGATTATGATGAGGAAGATTATAGTTATGATGATTTATACCCCACGGATGAGCAGAGCGATGGAGGGCTCCTTGGTCTCGGTGCATAACTTTAATCGCAGCTTTTTATAACAGGGTGTATCGATGATGCATGGGCGGTGTGAACCTGACCGGATCCGGCAGGCCTTATTATTTGTTGAACTGGCTTGCGGGGCGGGCGGATTCATGCCGCTTGTCTGGTTCGTCGGGAAATAGAAGGAGAGAAACGATTATGTGCAGGGAAATGCGGTTTTTATGGGAAAAGAACCGGAAAGGGGAGGCTGTTTTATACCGGATCTATGGGAGAGAGCCGGTAGTGGAAGTACCGGAGGAGATCGGGGGCTGCCCGGTGACTGCCATTGGGGCTTACTGCTTTTCTGACCGGGGCCGGATTCCGGAAGGGCTTCAGAATACGGGAGAGCTCTCTGGTGAGCTCCGGGAAATGGTACACATGACAGAACTGACAGGAAGTTTTATAGAAGAGGTGATTCTTCCCGATACGTTAAAACGGATTGATAATGCGGCATTTTTTAACTGCAGGAATCTGAACCGCATTGAAATAGGCAGAGAGGAACTGACGATCGGGAGCGATGTGTTTAATAACTGCACAAGCCTGATGACGACAGCGGTGCGGGGAAGTGCCAGAGGGAAAAGCAGCGTAAAACAGATCCTTGACCGGATTCCATGGGATATGGAAGTGAGGTTTGAGGACGCCGCGATTTTTTATCCGGAATATTATGAGTCCTATGATACGATCGCACCGGCGCATATTTTTGGTCTCAGTATCGAGGGTGAGGGGTTTCGTGCAAGACAGTGTTTTCGCAGTGAGGTGGTAGATTTTACAGGATATGATGATATATTTGGAAAGGCCTGTGCAGAAGAGCGCACAGAAGTTCTGGCTACAATGGCCGCCAACCGACTTATGACGCCGATCGAACTCGGGGAGGAGAAAAAGAAAGACTATGTGGACTATATTACAAAAAATGCGGAAGAAGTTTTAAAATGCTTTGTCCGTAGAAAAGAACCAGACAAATTGGAATTTATGTGCAAAAACGGATATACTGGAAAAGAGGCTCTCGATCAGGCGCTCGCTCTGGCAGTCAGTGAGGATTGGAGCGAGGGGGCGGCGGGCCTGATGGAGTGGGAACAGAAAATATCAGGGGAATGCCACAAAAAACGGTATGAATTTTAACACTGTAAAACAGGAAGAAATGAGAGGAATCTATGGCACATATTCAGACACAGTCCGAGTGGGAGGAAGAAATGTCGGTCAGGGTATTGACATTTATCCGGAATGAAATTTATATGGAGCTCCGTTTTTTAGATGTGGCGCTGTCTGCACTGGTATGGAGAGAACAGCCTTCCCTGCAGGCGTTGGCCTCGGATGGAGTCAATTTGTATTTTTCGCCGGCGCATTTGTTGGGTGTTTTTAAGAATAATCCCAAATTTCTGAACAGGGCGTTCCTTCATACGACGCTCCACTGTGTGTTTTCGCATCTGTGGCTCCGGGCGGGAAGGGAGAGTAGAAAGTGGGACGCTGCCTGTGATATCATGGTTGAAGCTGTGATTGATAAAATGGGGAAGAACTGTACCAGACGTCCGCTTTCGTGGTTGAGAACGAAGACATATGAGGAGCTGGAAAAAGAAGGAATCGTGTCGGCGGCAGGAATCTACCGGTATCTGGGGACGTTGCCAGAGGAGCATGTTGAAGAGCTGTACCGGGAATTTTTTACGGACAGCCACCGGTACTGGCCGGAGCAGGAAAATGAGACCCCTCAGGAATTACAGGCAAGACAGATGTGGGATAAGATTTCCAGGCAGAGCAGGATGGAAATGGAAAAGAGGGGGAAAGAACCGGAAGAAGGGGAAGAACTTCTTGCCAAAGAACTAAAAAGCCAGAAGAGCCGGAGAAGCTATCGTGAATTTTTGCGGAAATTTGCTGTGCTTCGGGAGGAAGTGCATTGCGACCCGGATGAATATGACATGAATTATTACACATATGGACTGAGAGTGTATGGAAATATGCCGCTTATAGAGCCGATGGAGAGCCGTGAGGTCATGAAGATCCAGGAATTTGTCGTCGTGCTGGATACCAGCTATTCCACTGACGGGGAACTGGTAAAAAATTTTTTAAAAGAAACATTTGGGATATTGACCCAGGCAGACAGCTTTTTTCGGAAGTGTCATATCCGCATCCTCCAGTGTGATGATGCCGTGAGGATGGATGAGAAGATTACAGACACAGAAGATATGGAGCAGCTTCTTTCCCGGTTTACGCTGGTGGGAGGAGGAGGGACTGACTTTCGTCCCGCATTTACGTACATCAACGAGCTGCGACGGAGCGGAGAGATGAAACAGCTGCAGGGGGTGCTGTATTTCACGGATGGAAAGGGAATTTATCCATCCAGACGCCCCGATTATGACACCGCCTTTTTGTTTCTTGATGATTATGAGGAGGAGCTGGTTCCGCCGTGGGCGATGCGGCTGAAGCTTTCGCCGGAAGAATTTTTGGCACTCTGATTGAAAGGAAAAAACAGATGAATATAAAACAGGCAAAACAGGAAATAAAAAATACAGTGAAGGCATATCTCATGAAGGACGAGGATGGTGTTTACCGGATACCGGCTGTCCGCCAGCGCCCGATCTTTCTTATGGGGCCGCCGGGAATCGGAAAGACACAGATCATGGAGCAGATCACCAGAGAGTGCCAGATCGGCCTTGTGTCTTATACGATCACGCATCATACGAGACAAAGTGCGGTTGGGCTGCCCTTTATCGTGGAAGAGGAATTTGCGGGGCAAAATTATTCCGTTACGGGGTATACGATGAGCGAGATCATCGCCAGTGTTCATCGAAAAATGAAAGATACCGGACTAAAAGAGGGGATTCTTTTTATCGATGAGATAAACTGTGTTTCGGAGACATTGGCACCTACGATGCTGCAATTTTTACAGTGTAAGACATTTGGGAATCAGAAAGTGCCTGAGGGGTGGATCATCGTGGCGGCAGGAAATCCGCCGGAGTACAATAAGTCTGTCCGTGAATTTGATATGGTCACGCTGGATCGTGTGAGGAGAATGGATATCGAGGCTGATTTTTCTGTGTGGAAAGAGTATGCGCGGGCGCAGGGGGTCAGTAATATTTTGCTCAGCTATCTGGAACTTCGGCCACAGAATTTTTACCGCGTGCAGGCGGATGTAGATGGGATGCAGTTTGTCACAGCAAGGGGATGGGAAGATCTTAGTGGTCTGATGGACACATATGAGGAACTTCAGATTCCTGTGACGGAGGATGTGATCTGTCAGTATGTCGCCCATAAAGAGATTGCCAAAGATGTTGCGGCTTATGTTGATCTGTACCGGAAGTATGAGGATCATTATGATATTCCGGAGATTCTGAAGGGGCGGGTAAAAGCTGAGGTTTACCAAAGACTTTTACATGCTTCTTTTGATGAAAAGCTTAGCCTTGTCAATCTGCTTCTCGCCGGGCTGAACCGGTATTTCCATGAAATAAGCGATATCCGGGCGGTGACAGACGGGTGGTTTGGGTTTCTGAAAAGATACCGTCAGGAGTTACTAGAGGCATATTCACAGAAAAAAGGAGATGCACTTTCCATCTACGAGACGATGGCGTCGGAATTTGAGGAAGCGTTTGCCGGAGAAAAGGCGAGCGGATTTTTGACGAGAGAAGATGAGAGGATACGGAATGATCAGATCAAATGTATCCGTTTGGGAAAACCGGAACAGGCGGAAGTGTTAAAAGCTGATGGGGACAGCAGCAAGATTTTTGATCTGGCGAGAAAAGGTTTTGCAAAGAAAACAGAAGAACTGGAGCAGGCAGAGACAAAAGCGGGAGATGCGTTGGAGCGTGCTTTTGATTTTATGGAAAATGCGTTTGCCGGAGGGCAGGAACTTGTTGTCTTTGTGACAGAACTCACGATGGGAAAGGAGTCTTCGGCCTATCTGTCGGAACATGAGTGCACACGTTATATGAAATATAATAAAGAACTGCTGTTAGGTACAAAGAGAGCAGAGCTTATGGCAGAGATCGAGACGGGTAAGATCCGGGCAGAGGAACATCAGAGAGAGCTGTGACTATGATCGAGAGGTTCTTCCTCTTCCGGAAGCACGTAAACAGTACAGGTGGCTTTCTGGCCATTGGAGAGAAGTGTCGCTGTAATAACTGCCTCCCCGGGAGATACGGCTGTAATAACACCCTTTGAATTTACAGTTACGACATCCGGATCTGAAGTAGAAAAAAGCGGAAGTTCCTGTGAAGTACTCGGTTTGATGATAACGGGGAGTTTCGCTGCGTCTGAAACATTCAGATTGACTTTTTTCTGGGTGAATTTTATACTGATAGCATAGGGCGTCACTTTGACCCTGGTCTTTAAGGAACGCACAAGTTTTCCTTTTTTGGAATAAATATTTGCGCGCACGAAAGTTGAACCGACATTCACGGCTGTGATATCAGCACTTTTATCAGAAACTTTTGACATGTTACGTTGTTCGTTTACCATAACGATCGTTTCATTGTCAGAAACAAATTTTACGGTTTGATTTTTTTTCATATTATACACGCGGAGCGTATAGTTCTCATTTTTGGTAAGAGTCAGTTTTTTGACATTTATTTTTGTCTTCTTGGAAGCACTATCCGCTCCATTGGCCGGAACCACAATGGAAGCACAGAGAATAAGTGCCAGAAAGATAAAAAGAAATTTACGTCTCATAAGCATCAGCCTTTCTGGGTTTATCTTTAAAATTTTTGCATAATTGTCTGAATTTTAGCTTAGTTTATCAGGAAGCTATGGCATAAAAGTGTCATGAAAAATCAGGGATCTGTCACAAAAAAAACATATAAATCCGGTATAAAATGAATAAATAAAGATTATGGAAGGGAGCGGTGAAGATGCAGCACATTCTTATTGCAGATGATAATGAGGATATCACAGAAGTGCTTGGCACATATGTGGTAAAGGAAGGATTTGAACCAGTGGTGGCAAAAGATGGGATCGAAGCCTTTGAGACTTTTAAAAAATGTAATCCGGCAGTGGTTCTTCTGGATATTATGATGCCGGGGATGGATGGATACAAAGTATGCAAAAAGATCAGGGAGATATCGGACGTCCCGATCATACTCATCACAGCAAAGGGCGAGGATTATGAGCGGGTGATGGGACTTGATATCGGTGCAGATGACTATGTGGTAAAACCATTCAGCCCCAGTGAGGTCATGGCCAGAGTCCGGGCGGTGTTACGGCGGATGGGACGGACAGATGAAAGCTCGGACAAGAAGGTGTTGACGATCGGAGACCTTACGATAAATATTGAGGCATACAGCGTATTTGTCGGGACAGAGAAGATCCCGATGACGAAAAAAGAGGTGGAGACGATGTGGATCCTCGCGGAAAATCCGAGCAAAGTATTTACAAGAGACAATCTTTTGGACAGCTTGTGGGGACAGGATTATTTTGGAGACAGCCGCACGGTGGATTCCCATATTAAAAGACTTCGCGCAAAGCTCGATAAGGTTGAGCATCCGGGATGGGAGATCAAGACGATCTGGGGACTTGGTTACAAATTTGAGATAAATGTATGATATTGAAAAGAGGTAAATTTTGAAGAAGATTTTTTGGAGAGTCGGGGTTTATTTTGCCGTGGCACTTATTGTGCTGACTGCTGTGACCGGAATCGTATTTACCAGATTTAACCGGCGGAATATCACGAATGTGTATAAAGGAGAAATGAAAAGCCTGGCAAAGAGTGTCTCAGAACAGGTCAGCGAGGCGATCGTGGGAAACAGCAGCGGAGATTTCTTTACGTACCTGAGTGCGTTGGAGGATTTTGGGGAACTTCGCGATACGGATATATGGATTCTGGCAAATCCCTCTGCCGAATCTCCGTTAGGGGAGGAGTATACGAATATAGATATGAATCGTGTCTCCTTTCAGGAAAAGAACATGAGGGCTCTTTTAAGTGCAGCTTTTAATGGCAAGACAAAGAGCTACAGCGGTTATGACAGTATTTATGATGCGGATATGATGCACATTGCCACACCGGTGAAAGATGCAAAGGGGGATAACGTGGGGGCTGTGCTTGTCAATGGAGAAATGGGTTACAGGCAGAACTCGGTTCTGCAGTATGAGAAATATATGCTCGTGAGTGTTGTCGTCGCACTTCTCTTTTCTCTTGTTATCGCTGCGTTTTTTTCAAGACAGCTTGTGCGCCCGATCATAAGGATCAAGGAGATCGCACTTCGCATGGCGGAGGGGGAATATGCACAAAAGACGAAGATACACCGGAAAGATGAGCTTGGGATGCTGGCGGACAGTATGGATATCCTGTCGGAAAAGCTGGTGGAAGCAGAGGAATTCCACGAGACGCTCGATCAGAGCAGGCGTGATTTTTTTTCCAATGTGTCTCATGAACTCAGGACGCCGATCACGGTCGTGAAGGGATATGCGGAGACGCTGATGGATGGCTATGTCGATGATGCGGGGAAGCAGAGGGAATATTTTGACCGGATCATCCGGGAATGTGTGGGGATGGAACGTCTGGTGTCCGATCTTCTCATCCTTTCCAAAATGCAGAATCCTGATTTTGAACTCGACAAAGAGGTCCTGAATGTGATCGCAGTCATGCAGGATGCGATGCGGAGCATGCGTGTTCTGATGGGAGAGAAGGATATAGAGGGCGTTCTGGATTATGAAGATGAGTGTTCATTGATCGACGGGGATTATGACAGAATACGCCAGCTGTTTCTTGTGCTCTTACAGAATGCTGTTAAATATGCGGATGAGGGGACCGAGATCAAAGTGAATATTACCAGACAGGAGGGGAAGATCCTTGTGTCGGTTGAGGACACCGGAGTTGCCGTGCCGAGGGCGGAGTGGGAGAATATATTTGAAAAATTTTACCGGGGGAATAACCATGGAAATAAAGATGGCTCCGGTCTTGGCCTTATGGTTGCCAGACATATCGTAAACAGACACTCAGGCAGGGTGTGGGTCACAAGCGATGAGAAACGGATGACATGCTTTTATGTGGAACTCCCGGAATATGAAGATGTACTAGACAATCCCGCCGGTTTATGATATTCTGAGGAGGATCAGGAACATTATTTGCGAACAAAGGAGAGAGCGTCATGAGAGGCATTGAAACCCCAATAACGAAAATACGAAAGCAGGTTTTTACGGAAGTTGCCAGAGTAGCTTTTGAATCCAATAATATTAACGATGATATCGAGGCGATACCATATAAGATCACACCGTCAGACGTGCCGCTGTACCGCGACAGTATTTACCGTGAGCGGGCGATCGCATCGGAGCGTGTGAGGCTTGCCATGGGTATGTCGCTTCGTCCGGAGAGCCAGCCCGTTCATATCACGAGCGGACTCAGTGCGAGCAATATTTCCGATAAATATTACGAGCCGCCTCTTATGCAGGTCATCCCGTCTGCCTGTGCGATGTGTGAAGATAATGTATATGAGGTGACGGATCAATGCCGTGGCTGTGTGGCGCACCCATGTCATGAGGTCTGTCCGGCGGATGCTATCCATATGGAAAATGGACGTTCCGTCATTGACCGTGATAAATGTATCAAATGTGGAAAATGTAAGGCGATCTGTCCGTACGATGCGATTGCGAAAAAACAGCGGCCCTGTGCGTCAGTATGCGGAGTTAAGGCGATCGACAGCGATGAGCACGGACGTGCGAGGATCAATGATAAAATATGTGTGAAGTGCGGACAGTGCATGGTAAGCTGTCCATTTGGGGCGATTGCTGACAAATCGCAGATTTTCCAGCTTATCCAGGCCATGAAACAGGGAGATGAGGTCATTGTGGAGCTGGCGCCTGCTGTCATCGGGCAGTTTGGTACGGATGTGCGGTTGTGGAAGATAAAGTCGGCGCTGAAAGAGATTGGATTTTCAGAGGTCTATGAGGTGGCGCTCGGTGCGGATATCGGTGCGATCACAGAGGCGAGACATTATGTGCATGAAGTGAAGACCGGTAAGCTTCCATTTTTGCTTACGTCATGCTGTCCGGCATGGTCGGTCCTCGCCAAAAGGACACTTCCGGAAGAAATGGTAGAAGCTGTGTCAAGTGCGCTTACTCCGATGGTTGCCACCGCACGTTCGATCAAGCAGAAACATCCGAATGCCAGAGTGGTATTTGTGGGACCGTGTGCGGCGAAAAAGCTTGAGGCTGCCCGGGAGACAGTGCGGAGTGATGTGGATTTTGTCATTACCTTTGAGGAGCTCGCCGCTATTTTTGAGGCCAAAGGGATCGATATGGAGACCTACGAGGCGGAGGAGCCGATCCATGACGCTACCGGAGCAGGACGCGGTTACGCAGTTGCCGGAGGAGTAGCCAATGCAATCGAAGAATGTATCAATGAATATTACCCGGGGACAGAAGTTTTGATCGAGCATGTAGAGGGGCTCAGTGAGTGCCAGAAGATGCTCCTTATGGCAAAGGCCGGGAAAAAGGATGGTTGCCTGATCGAGGGAATGGGATGTCCGGGTGGATGTGTAGCCGGTGCGGGCACCAATATTCCTGTGGCAAGAGGGGCACAGGCAGTCCGGAAGTTTGTAAAGGATTCGACAAAACCGCTTCCGCCAAAGGAATACTCAGAGATCCAGCTTCCGTAGTCCGATGGCATCGGGCCGGACGGATGGTATATCGGCTGGGTAGAAAAAGTGTGTAAAGAATATCATAAAATCTCCATTCAGCGGATCCGGGGAAAGAGAGTTTCCCGTCTGAGTTATGCTTTGGCAGAGGTTTCGCGCTGGAATGGAGATTTGTTGTTTGGATCGTTGGCATATGGAGAAGAATATGAGTATTACGAATATTGCAAAGAAAAATATAATAGGAGCGGTTCTGCTTGTTCTTGTGCTGAGTGTGGTTCCGCTTATCGTGTCTGCTTACCATTACGAAGTCAAGTTGGATTCCTATCCATGGTTTTCGGGCAGTACAACTTATGATTTCTTTTTGTACTGGAAAGGAGAAGCTCTCCTTCTTCTTTGTGGCCTGCTTGCTCTTTATGTGGCGGTGAAAATGTGTTTTGTGAACAAAAATCTGTTTGGGCGGACCGACCGTAAATACCTGATTCCTCTTATTCTCTATTTTATTATGTGTGTATTGTCTACTCTTTTTTCAGAGCATAAGGAAATGGCAATATGGGGCGGTTATGAACAGTGGGAGGGGATGCTGATCTTAGGGGCTTATGTATTTGTGCTCCTGTCAGCTTACGGCCTGGTCAAAGGAGAGACGGAGTTAACTATTATCCGGTATGGACTGCTGGCCGGGGTACTGGTTTTATCTTTCCTCAGCATGCGGCAGTTTATGGGAGAGGATTTTTTCAGGACGCCTATGGGAAAAGCTGTCATGAATTTTATGAGTGACAAAAAGTTGAATTTTACCTTTAATTTTGAGAGGGGACGGGTATACTCCACACTGTATAATCCAAATTATGTGGGTTCGTATGTGGCGCTTATGCTGCCCGTCATGTTGTCGTTTGTATCACTGAAAAAGAGGGTGCTTTCGATTGTTCGCAGTCTGTTGGCGGTGCTGGCAGCAGTCTGGCTTGTCATCATGCTGGTCGGTTCCGAGTCTGTGACGGGCTGTATCGGAGTCGTGGCATCATTTTTACTTTTTGCCGTATTTATGGTCACGAATATGAAAAAGCATCCGGTCTGTGCTGCTGCTGTTTCCGTGTTATGCGTGGGGATATTTGCCGGAGTGGTTTTGATCAATAAACCTGTTTTTGAGTACGGGTTAAATAAGATAAAGAGCCCGACGCCAAATCATTTTGTGGTGAAGAGCATGGTCTCTAAAGAGGGGCTTTTATACATTACTACGAAAGATGATGATGTACTTAAGCTTAATGTGTACATAGAAGATGGTTCGTATATGTATGAGGCGGCAGATGAGGATGGGAAGTCTGTCGGGATATACAGGGATGAAGCGACGTCCCGGATGAAATTTGAGGATGACCGTTTTCAGAATATTGAGATTTATGAAAAAGGGATTCAGGTGGGGGATGACGAATATGATGCCTTTGTTGTGGCGACCCCGTCCGAGAGTAAGGAATATACTGTAGTGCTGGAAAAGGCAAGCTATGCGGTTGGATTGAACCAGACGTTTTACAAGATGTATAATGCATTTGGAAAGATTGACGATCTTCGGGAGATAAAGCGCATCGGGTTTGAAGACAGCCAGCACTTCGGAAGCCGCAGGGGGTATATATGGTCCCGGACGATCCCGCTTTTGGGAGAGCATCTCCTGCTTGGTTCAGGCCCGAATACATTTGTCTATGAATTTCCGAATGATGACTATGTGGGCATGAAAAATGTCGGATATGACGGTGCTACGGTTACGAAGCCGCACAATATGTTTATGCAGATCTTCGTTCAGACAGGTTTGGTTTCCCTGCTGGCTTTTCTGGTATTATATGCTGTTTATTTTGTGGAGTGTGTCCGGATGTATATGAGAAAGACAGAATACCATGCGATGGAAATAACAGGGATCGGTATTCTTCTCGGGACGTTTGGATATCTTGTGACTGGCCTCGCCAATGATTCCACGGTTGCAGTTGCACCGCTGTACTGGTGTCTGCTGGGCGTCGGAATGGCGGTAAACCGTTATAATAAAAAGGCAAAGGGGAGATAGGCATTGGCAAAGAAAATACTGCTTACAGCGATCAATGCAAAATATATCCACTCGAATCTGGCGATATATTCCCTGCGGGCCAATGCGGGGAAATATGAGGAACTGGTGGAGCTTGCAGAATATACGATCAATCACCGGCCGGATGAGATCCTCGAGGGGATTTATAAGAGAGAGCCGGATGTCGTGGGTTTTTCCTGTTATATATGGAATATTGAATCTGTACTCTGTGTGGCGGAGAATCTGAAGAAGGTGCTTCCTCATGTCATGATCGTACTGGGAGGCCCCGAAGTTTCTTATGATGCGAAACAGGTTCTTGAACAGCACCGGTATATAGATTTTATCATGATCGGGGAGGGAGAGCACACGTTCCGGGAATTTCTCGGGTGTTATGCAGAAGGAAAAATGGAGGAGCTTGCCACGGTGTGCGGCCTCTGTTTCCGGCGGATGGGAAAATGTATCGTGACGCCGCCCAGGATGCCGGCGGATATGGATGAGTTATGTTTTCCGTACCGGAGCGTGACCGATATGGAAAACCGGATCATTTATTATGAGACGATCCGGGGTTGTCCGTTTTCGTGCAGTTACTGCCTTTCTTCTGTTGAGAAAAGCGTCCGTTTCCGGAAGTGTTCGACGGTTTTTGAGGAACTGTCTTTTTTTCTGGAAAATAAGGTCAGACAGGTGAAGTTTGTGGACCGGACTTTTAACTGTGACCATGAGCATGCCTACCAGATCTGGAACTATATTTATGAGCATGATAATGGTATCACGAATTTTCATTTTGAAATCGGGGGAGATCTTCTGAGGGAAGAGGATTTTGAGTTGTTTCGGAAATTCCGTCCCGGACTGGTTCAGTTTGAAATCGGCGTGCAGTCGGCAAACAAGGAGACGATCAAGGCCATCCGCCGGAAAATGGATCTGCCTGTCCTGAAAGATCATATTGAAAGAGTCCGGCAAACCGGAAAGATCCACCAGCATCTGGATCTTATCGCAGGACTCCCTTATGAGGATTATGAGTCCTTTCACAACTCCTTTAACGAGGTATATGGCATGAAACCGGATCAGCTTCAGCTCGGTTTTTTGAAATTGCTAAAAGGTTCTTATATGCAGGAGATGTGCGGGGAGTATGGGATAAAGTACGGAAGTCGGCCACCCTATGAAGTATTGTGTACCAAATGGCTCTCCTATGCGGATCTATTGAAACTGAAGCAGGTGGAGGAGATGGTGGAGGTTTATTATAACAGTTTTCAGTTCCGGGCAACGATGGCGCTTTTAGAGAACTGTGGTAAAGATGCTTTCCGGATGTATGAAGATCTGGGAAAATATTATGAAAAAAATGGTTATTTCGGAAAGAAGCACAGTCGTATTGCCAGATATGAAATTTTATGGGAATATGTGACAGAGCGTTATGCCGGGTTGAAGGAAGAGTTTCGGCAGACACTCACGTATGACTTGTATCTTCGGGATTATGTTAAGTCTCCGCCGGAGTTTGTAAAGAAGAGAGAAGAGGATTATCTGGCTTCTGTGAGAACGTTTCTGGACAGGGAGGCGGCGGAGCCCGAAATCCTTTCAGAGTACCGGGGATATGTACCAAGGCAGTTGTTTCACATGGTATATGTCGATGAGTTTACGCTGGATTTTGAAACGCTTCTGACGCAAGGGAGGGCAGAGAAGGGGAAGGCCTATTCTCTTGTGTTTGATTACAAAAAAAGAAATCCGCTCAGCCACAGTGCAAGGGTTGCGAGGGTGTTGTTCTGAGCGGGAATGGACGATATAAACAGAAGGATCAAAGAAGTTGACGCAAATGTTCTACAAGGGTAGAAGAATGTGGCAGTCCGGAGGATTCAACTTCTTTTATGAGTTCAGATATTTTGTATGACTGGCCCATAGCGGCATAAACATCAGCAAGCGCCTTGTAGTTGCGTGCACTTTGGGAACCGGAGTCAAGACACAGGCGGAATACGGATGCCGCTTCTGTCAGAAGCCCGGTCTGGAAATAAGCATTTCCTAAATTTGAAAGATTCATTAAAAAAGAATTAAAATTTTCATCATAATCGGATAAGGTCTTGAAATTTCCTACGCCATATGCTAACTTTAAATCTGTATTGGTATACCCGGACAAGTCCATCATAGGAAGGTCCAGGCTGTCAAGAACCTTTTTCTGGTAATAGCATGTATTTTCATCGTTGCTGTCCGGCATAGGGATCTGGTCTTTACTGATCTGCAGTAGTGGAAGCTCTGAAATGTCTTTGTTTCTGGCGCAGTTAGCTTCTTCTTCGCGCCGCCAGAATTCTTCTGCCGTGCGGGCTTCTTTTTTCCCGGCTTTGTGCTTTTCATAGTGCATCCACGCGATGAAGATCAAAAAGCAGACAAAGAGTGAAGGAAATGGAATATTTTCAAACATTTTATTCATCCTTTCGGTCATATAAATGATACCAGGATCAAAAGGTCATGCTGTTCATGCTTGCATGAAAAAGCATGACCTTGGGACCCGCAAAAATATGAGAATGAAGCCCGGTCAGGGCGAAATTCGAATATTTTTAGAATTGCGTGAGCACGTAGTGCGGAGCAATTCGTGGTATCAGTTTGGGGCAAAATACTTTTTGGCCCAAACATCATATAAATACAAATTGTTAATACTATCTATAAGGAGGCAAAACATAATGATGAATCGTAAAAAGCAGCGGACTATCGCTGTGATAATCTGCGTAATACTTATTATATCCATGTTGGCAGGGATTTTGCTGCCATATGTAGTAGACTGATCATAGTATAGTTTAATACAGGTTAGGCAAATGTGCAAGGGAGGACTTTCATTGAGGAGAAGAGGAATTGCAGCAGTACTGGTTATCCTGTTCATGGTTGCGCTCATTGCAGCCTATGTATTGTTCAGCTACGGGAAGATCAAGCCCGACGAGGACAAGATATGTGACGGGATCAAAGTAGACCAGATCGACATAGGTGGCATGACAAAGGAAGAAGCCGCGAATGCGGTTAATACCCACATTCAAAAACTGGGGAGCCGGATCGTGCAGGTTGATGTAAATGGAAAACAGGCCGCAGCTACAGTAAGTGAGCTGGGGTATACGTATGCTGCCGGAGACTACCTGGAAGAGGCTATAAAGGTGGGGAAAAATGGAAATATTATAGAAAATTATAAGGAGATCAAACAGGCGTCACAGGGTAAGATCAGCTATTCGATTTCCTCTTCCGTGAATGAAGAAGCATTAAATGAATTTGTAAAAAAGAAATGCGGGAAACTTTGTACCAGAGCGAAAAATGCTACCGTCAAGATGGAAAATGGTGAATTTGTGTATTCCGAATCCCGGGATGGAGTAAGCATTGATGAGGAAGAGACTACCCGCATGATCAAAGAGGCAGTAGAAGCGGCAGCGGATGACGCTACGATACAGATCGCAGCAAATGTGAAGGTGGAGCAGCCGGCCGTATCGCAGGAGACAGCAGCGAAATGTAAAGACAAGATCGGAACCTTTTCGACTACTTATAATGCGGGAAATGTCAATCGTACAAAAAATCTTGCCAATGCCGCGAGACTTATAAGCGGTTCGGTTGTATATCCCGGTGAGACATTTTCCGTGCATGACACAATATCGCCGCTCACAGAGGAAAATGGGTATTATGAGGCGGCTTCCTATAATAACGGAAAGGTGGAAGATAGTCTCGGAGGCGGGGTGTGCCAGGTCTCTACAACACTTTATAATGCGGTATTGAAGGCAGAGCTTGAAATCGCCGAGAGAAGCCCGCACTCGATGGTCGTGAGTTATGTGGAACCGTCGATGGATGCTGCGATCGCCGGAGATTATAAGGATTTTAAATTTAAGAATAATACGACAGTCCCGATTTATATTCAGGGAGGGACTTACGGTAGTACGATTTATTTTAATATATATGGTGAGGAGACGAGAAGTGCAGACAGGAAGGTCCGCTATGAGTCGGAGGTCACGGAAGAGATCCAGCCGGGGGCAGATAAGGTGACTTATGATAAGACAAAACCAGAGTCTTATATGAAGGTAGAGCAGGAGGCACATATCGGTTATAAGGCAAAGCTCTGGAAGATCGTTACGCAGAATGGGAAGGAAGAGAAGACCCAGATAAATTCCAGTACGTATTCTGCTTCGCCCAGATATATTACCAGAGGGTCGAAGAAGGAGCCGGCGGCGACAGCCAAACCGACAGCTAAGCCGGATGATCCTAAGAAGTCAAAGTCCGGAAATTCCGGAAGTAAAACAGATGATGCGGGTGGAAGCTCCGGCAGTACAGGAGGAAATAACAAGGGAAGACAGGGCACCGGGAATGGAACAGGCGAAGGCGGGGGGATAGTCACGCCGGTACCTCAGGTCACTCCGGTGCCACAGGAAGATGGCATGACAGGAAATGCGATCCCATCAGATGGGACGGGGCAGATCCGGTAAACGGAAAATGTAAAAATGCCAGTTTATCCGGGAGTCTGAAAGAGAGGGATAGGATGCATACCGGAAAAGTAAAAGAGAGTATACTGAGACGTTCTGTGTTAAAAAAGATCAGGTATAAGAGTGAAGAAGTTCTCTCTGGCCCGTCTGTGGGCAAGGATGCGGTAAGAGTCCGTTTGGACGACAAAAGATGTATCGTGTTTTCCAGTAATCCGGTCACCGGGCGTGCGGAGACCGTGGGAGAAATGGCATTTTACAGAATGGCAAATGATATTGCGGCATCCGGTGCTGTGCCCGCTGGTATGCTTATCAATATTGTCCTTCCTGAAGGAAGCGAAGAGAGAGAACTGAAAAATATAATGGAGCAGATCGGCATGCTTGCAAAAGAGCATAAAGTCGATATCCTCGGGGGACATACCGAGGTCAGTCCAATCGTATCGGCACCGCTCTTATCGGTCGTCGGAACTGGTTATGCGGATGCAGGAGTTTTTGTGGATAGCAGCCGGCTGGTTCCCGGGATGAATCTGGTCATGACAAAGTGGGCCGGAGCGTCCGGTGCGGCATGGCTGGCCTGTGATAAAAAGGATGTCTTGGAGACCCGCTTTTCCCATACATTTTTAGAGGAGGCGGGGAGATTTTCGAAGCAGTGTGGATGTATACGGGATGCCTGGATCGCAGGGGAACTGGGGGCTGTTGCTATGCACAATGCCTCGGCGGACGGTGTGTTTGGTGCGCTGTGGGAGTTTGGGGAGGCGTCCGGAACCGGCCTTACGGTAGATCTGAAAAAAATACCGATCCGGCAGGAGACGGTGGAGATCTGTGAGTTTTTTGACCTGAACCCGTATATGATCTCTTCAGAGGGCGTTCTTTTAGTCGGTACGACAGAGGGGGAGAAGCTTGTCGCCGAATATGAAAAGGCCGGCATCATGGCTGCAGTAGTAGGAACAGTAAGTGAGGGCAATGACAGGATCGTGAGAAATGGAGATGAGACACGGTTTCTTGTGCCTCCGGGCTAAAACATATATCAGTTAAAGTGAGGGAAATGATGTTACAGGAAGAGGTTCTAAAAAATATTTCAAAAAATGCAAAGGTTAAAACAGAGGATCTGGCGGCAATGCTGGGAGTGACGCCGCAGGAAGTCGACCAGTGTATCCGGGAGATGGAAGAAAGCGGCGTGATATGCGGGTATCCGGCCTTGATCAACTGGGATAAGACGGATAATGAAATCGTCACGGCGCTGATCGAGGTCAAGGTAGTCCCGCAGCGGGGGCGTGGTTTTGACAAGGTGGCGCAACGGATCTACCAGTTCGATGAGGTGGAAAGTGTGTATCTTATGAGCGGAGGATTTGACCTGACCGTGATCATAGAGGGAAAGAGCATGAAGGAGGTGGCCCGGTTTGTGGCGACCAAGCTTTCACCGATGGAGTCCATTGTCAGTACGGCGACTTATTTTGTCCTGAAAAAGTATAAAGAACACGGACTTCCGCTTGTGAAAAAAACAAATGAAGATGAGAGGATGCTGATCACACCATGAGAAATCCGTTGTCAAAAACTGTTATGGAAATCGAACCTTCCGGGATCCGTCGTTTTTTTGATGTGGCTAATACGATGGAAGATGTCGTTTCCCTGGGGGTGGGGGAACCGGATTTTGATACACCCTGGCACATACGGGAAGAGGGCATTTATTCTCTGGAACAGGGGAGGACGTATTATACTTCAAATGCAGGACTTCTTCCCTTACGCAAAGAGATAAGCAGATATTTGGAAAGGCGTTTTCATCTGTCATACAGTGCGGATCAGATCCTTGTGACAGTAGGGGGCAGTGAGGCGATCGACATCGGTTTTCGTGCCATGCTTGATCCGGGAGATGAGGTTATCATACCGGAGCCGTGTTTTGTATCGTATCTTCCCTGTGTAAAAATGGCGGGCGGCGTCCCGGTGGAGATTTCGCTTGAAGAAAAGGATGAGTTTAAGCTCACAGGAGATAAGCTGAAAGAGGCGATCACAGATAAGACGAAGATGGTTGTTCTTCCGTTCCCGAACAATCCGACCGGTGCGGTTATGACAGCGGAAGAACTTCAGGTGGTAGCGGATATCGTGAAAGAACATGATCTTTTTGTTATGTCGGATGAAATCTATTCGGAACTTACTTATAAGGGAGATCATGTTTCTATCGCAGGAATCCCCGGGATGGCAGAGCGCACGATCGTCATAAACGGCTTTTCTAAATCGTTTGCCATGACCGGGTGGCGGCTTGGATACGTGGCGGGTCCGGCGGAGATCGTAAAACAGATGATAAAGATCCATCAGTACATAATCATGAGTGCCCCTACAACCAGCCAGTATGCTGCGATTGAGGCTCTTAAGAGTGGTCTGGACGATGTGGAAAGCATGAGGCAGTCCTACAACGAGAGGAGGCGTTTTCTCGTGAGAAAGCTTGGTGAGATGGGGCTTCCCTGCTTTGAACCTTATGGGGCATTTTATGTATTCCCCAATATCAGCCGGTTTGGCATGAAGAGCGAGGAGTTTGCTACAAGGCTTTTGAAGGAGCAGAGGGTAGCGGTTGTGCCGGGAGATGCGTTTGGAAAATGCGGCGAGGGATTTTTGCGGATTTCCTATGCTTATTCGATCGATGATTTAAAGGCGGCGTTGGAAAAGATACAGAAATTTATAGACACTTTACATTAATTATGCTATACTAAAATGTAGATTCAGAATGTGGTTGGGAGATAAAAATACGGATTATTACGTCTGGAAAGGAGATAAGGAGGGCATGGCGACACTAAATGCAGAACATATTAATCCTTTTTTGATGGCGGCGAAAAAAGTACTTCAGGATGTGTGTTTCGTAGAAGTGGCCATACAGAAACCGACCCTGAAAGAAGTAAAATTCGGGTTGGATTCGTGGGTCATCATGATTGGAGTTACCGGCGAGATGAGAGGACAGGTTCTGATCGCGATGACAGAGCAGAGTTCCTGCAGTATTGCATCCAAAATGTGTATGACAGAGATCAAAACGATTGATGAATTTGCATCAAGTGCACTTAGTGAACTTGGGAATATGATCATGGGAAATGCGGCGACAGTGTTTTCGTCAAACGGTGTTGGGATTGATATCACCCCACCCGCATTATCTCATGGACAGGTAAGTTTTTCCGGTACACTTGCAAAGAGCTTGTGTGTTCCTATGGTATTCGAGGACACATCGATTGAGTTATATCTGGCATTGAGACAGGAGTAAAAGATTAAAGTGTATTCAATGCAAAAAATGTTATGTTCGGCATAGCATTTTTTAATCGCTGAAATTCTGTTATCAAATGTGCGGGCACGGAGAAGATGTAGCGGAAAATGACAGATCGTAGTAAGGAGATTTACGATGCTGAATATTGTTTTACTTGAACCGGAAATACCGGCGAATACCGGAAATATAGGAAGGACATGCGTGGCGGCAGGGGCCCGGCTGCATCTTATTGAGCCGATGGGGTTTTGTATTACGGAAAAGCAGGTAAAACGTGCCGGTCTGGACTACTGGGATAAGTTAGATTACACAGTATATGACAGTTACTCTGATTTTTTACAAAAAAATCCGGATGCCAAAATATATATGGCGACGACAAAAGCAAAGCGTGTATATTCTGACCAGCAGTATGAAGACGATTGTTATATTATGTTTGGAAAAGAGAGTGCCGGGATTCCGGAGGAAATTCTTGTAGAGAATGAAGAAAATGCGGTTCGGATTCCCATGTACGGGGATATCAGGTCATTGAATCTTTCAAATTCAGTAGCGATCGTGTTGTATGAGGCACTGAGGCAGCAGGGGTTCACCCGGCTTTGTACGGAGGGTGATCTGCACAGGCTTTCATGGACAGAAGAAAAATAAAGGAGGTATATAATTTTTATGAAAGAGGGAAGAAAAAGAAAGGGAGAAACAACCGGACTTCCTCTGAAGTTCAAGGGTATTATTTTAGTAGCGGTGACGATCCTGCTTGTGATCATGACGACGCTTTTGATCGCTACGCCGGAGGTACGCAGTACGATGACTTCAACGGCAAAGGACTATCTGTTTGATATGACAGAGGCAAATGGCATGATCCTTGAATCAGAAGTAAACGCCCGCGGAACAAAAGTAGCTTTATCGCAAAATAAACTGGAAGAATTATTTAAGGATGTCAAGATTGAGATGGCAGAATCCAGTTATGCTTATGTGGTGGCACCGGATGGAACCATGTTATATCATCCGACTGCAGATAAGATTGGAAAACCGGTTGAAAATGAGGTGATCAAAGCAGTTGTCAGTGACCTGAAAGCGGGAAAGGTGCCGGATCCGGAAGTTGTCAGCTATGAGTTTAAAGGAGCGATCAAGTACGCAGGCTATTATGTAAATGAGAAAGCAGATTTTATACTGGTCATCAGTGCGGATGAGAAGGAAATTTTTGATTCTGTGAACCATGTTTCCCTGGTTATGGGAGTTTCCGGTGGTATTGCGGGATTGATCTGTCTGATTCTGGCTTTTATCGGATTCCAGATCATCATTTCGCCACTCAATAAGATTTCAAAAATCGTATCCCGGATGGGAGAACTGAATTTTACAAGAGATCCTGAACTTGATAAATTGAGTAAAAATGGTGACGAAACCGGAGTAATGGCTCGTGCGGTGTGCAATGTCCAGGATAAACTGAGTAGTGTCGTTACAGAATTGAAACTCCAGAGCGAAAAACTTTATACCTCTTCCGATAGTCTCAATGGAAATGCGGCGATGACAGCTGAAACGATCGGACAGATCGATCATGCGGTACATGATATGGCAGAGGGTGCATCTTCTCAGGCAGAGGATACGCAGAAGGCTTCCGAGAGTGTTGTCGTTATTGGAAATATGGTTGAAGAGACAAACCAGGAGATGGCAAAACTTCGCAGTAATGTAGAAGTTATGCAAAAGTCAGGTGAAGAGGCGGAAAAGACGCTGAAAGAGCTTGAGGAGATCAATATCGAAGCAAAGAATTCGATCGAGGAGATCTACAGACAGACGAATACGACAAATGAATCTGCTATGAAGATCAAGGATGCGATTGCGCTTATTACTTCGATTGCAGAGGAGACAAATCTTTTGTCACTGAATGCCTCGATCGAGGCGGCCAGAGCCGGTGAACAGGGAAAAGGATTTGCTGTCGTTGCAAGTCAGATCCAGAAACTTGCTGAGCAGTCAAATGAGTCTGCGATGAAGGTCCAGCAGATTACGAATATGTTGATGGAAGATTCAGAAAAAGCGGTAGAGACGATGGATCAGGTTAAGGAGATCATGGATTCGCAGATGAACAAGGTGGACATTACAGGAAATATGTTTGCGAAAGTTCAGGAGGAGATTGAACATTCCATGGGTGGTATCAATAATATCTATGAGAAGACAGAGAACATGGATAAAGCCAAGATCAATGTGGTTGATATCGTTCAGAACCTGACTGCTATCGCAGAAGAAAATGCAGCCGGAACAGAAGAGACATCTGCATCTGTCACAGAGGTTAGTTCTGTGGTAGATGATATCTCCGGAAATGCAAAACAGCTTCACGGTGTAGCACAGACGATCGATGAGGAAATGAAGAAGTTTACGGTGTAAAAAAGTTCCTGAGAAGGGCATCACCATATATAAAAAGAACACCCCGGGCAGACGAATTGATCTGCGAAGCGCAATTAAGTCTGCCCGGGGTGTTCTTTTTATATATGGTGATCTTCCCTATTCAGGACTTTTTCTGTGGATGAAAGAATAAGCTCTGTATATCTAATTTACAGTGTTGTCTGGCTGAGCAGAAGTGAAAAACGGTATTGCCAAAGAGCAAGCAGAAAGGGAAATGAATCCGGAAATCTGGCGGACTTAATTGCGATTCGCAGATCAATTCGTCCGCCAGATTTCCGGATTCATTTCCCTTTCTGTGCCCCTTTGTCAACCTCCCTTTTTCAACGTAAACACAAACTCTGTCCCCACCCTTTCTGTACTCACGACATTGATCGTCTGGTTGTGGGAGTTGATGATTTCCTTGGAGATAGAAAGGCCGAGGCCGGTTCCTTTTTTGTCCTTGCCTCTTGATATATCTGTTTTATAGAAGCGGTCAAAGACTTTGTTCAAGCTGTCTTTTGGGATTCCGATGCCGGAGTCCTTGACAGAGACAAATATCTTATCGCCTTTTTTTATTGTTCCAATTTTTATTTCTGAATCACTGTGGCTGAATTTTATGGCATTATCGATCAGGTTGTATAATACCTGGTGGATTTTTGCCTCGTCAGCATTTACGAACAGTTCTTTTTTGGAATGAAAATCAAGGACAAAAGAGATGCCTTTTTTAGAGGCAGTACCTTCCAGGGTATCGACAGTCCGGATGATCGTTTCGTGGATATTGAAATTGCTGAGATCCAGCAACACGCTTTCCCGGTTAAATGAATTTAATTCCAGAAGATTGGATGTGAGATTTGTCAGGCGGTCTGTTTCGGAGAGAATGATGTTCAGATATTTTTCCTGAGCATCAGGAGGGATCGTTCCGTCTAGCATAGCCTGTGCATATCCACGGATCGAGGTGAGCGGGGAGCGAAAATCGTGTGAGATGTTGGAGATAAATGCCCGCTGGTACTCATCAAAGTTGTTCAGGTCATTTGCAATTATATTTAATGCTTCCGCAAGTTCCTGATATTCATCCTGCGTGTGGAGGCAAATGGGGGGATTGGTTCGGTTGATCGAAAAGTTTTTGGCGGCATGGCACAGTCTTTTCAGAGGAATCGTATTCATTGCATAAATAAGTAAGAAAGCGATGCCGAGCGCAGCGGCCATAAGAAACAGGGCGGTGTCCAGGATATTAAAATAATACCGGATGCGGGCGGGGGCGATCGTGGCATCGAGCTCCGGAGTATTCATGATCTCAGTGAGAACTTTATTTCTTATGATCGTCAGCCCGATGGTATGTGTGACGTAATAAGAACTGGTAAAGATCAGCACATATAACAATGCCAGTTTGCGTCCAAAAGTCAGACGTATTCTTCTCATGGAATGCATCATCCTTTCTTTGTCTCAAATTTATAACCAATACCCCATACAGTGGCGATACACCATTCGGCGTGATCCTTGATCTTTTCACGCAGACGTTTGATATGTACGTCAACCGTCCTTGTATCAACAACATACTCATATCCCCAGATACAGTCCAAAAGCTGTTCCCTTGTAAAGACCTGATTTGGATGAGTGGCCAGGAAATATAAGAGCTCCAGTTCTTTTGGAGGCATCTCGATGGAATGTCCCATATAGGTGACGGAATAGTTGGAGAGACTTACGGTCAGATCTTTGTATTCTACAAATTCCGTGCCGGTTCCAAAGGTGTTATGGTCCTCTGTTTCTGCGGCGTTTGTTTTATAGCGGCGCAGTACAGCTTTTACCCTTGCCACGAGTTCTTTTGAATCAAAAGGTTTGATGATGTAGTCGTCGGCGCCAAGTTCCAGTCCGAGAACCTTGTCAAAGACCTCTCCTTTTGCCGATAGCATGATGATGGGGACACTGGAGGTTTTTCGGATCTCCCGGCACACATCATAACCGTCAATACCGGGAAGCATAATGTCGAGAAGGATCAGATCTGGTTGAAACGCAGCGTGCTTTTTAAGAGCCAGTTCACCATCGTGAGCCTGTTCACATTGAAAACATTCTTTTGTCAGATATAGTTCGATCAGCTCTGCAATGTTTGTATCATCGTCCACAATAAGAATTTTTTGTTTATCTGCCATGGAATTATTTCCCCGCTTTCTATGTTCACTTATTTAAAGTCTACAACTGTTACGCCATAGCCGCCCTCACCGTATTCCCCCATACGATAGGATTTGATATAATTTGCCTTTTTGCAATGTGCCTGAACTGCATTTTTAAGAGCACCGGTACCAACACCGTGTATGATCGTGACCTGATGGAGCCTGGCAAGATAGGCGTCGTCCAGATATTTATCCAGAATGGAAATGGCTTCGTCTACCGTCTTCCCGATCAGATTTATGCTCGTGGAAACGCTGAGGGATTTGGACATTTTTATTTTGCCGGTATTCGAGCGCTCCCGTATTTTTTCCTTGCGGATTTGGAGTGTTTCCTCTTCCAGAAGTTCCAGATCTTTTATGTCGACTTCAGAGCGCATGATACCCATTTGCACAAACAGTTTTCCCTTTGCATTCGGAAGTGAGCTGACAACCCCTTTTACACCGAGTGAGTGCACCATCACCATATCACCGATGGAAAGTTTATCCGGTGCGCCTGCCGAACGCTTCTTTTTGGAGCCGGAATCTAATTTTTCCCCGGTCCGTTTCAATTCCTTCCGGATTGCAGAGCGCTGTTTTTCCATGTCTTTTATTGCATCGCCGCCTTCTAACCATTTGTTGTATTTGCGGATAGATTCATCTGCAACGTCTTTGGCTTTCTGCAGGATTTCATTTGCCTCTTCGTTTGCGCGGCGGATGATTTTATCTTTTGCTTTATCGATGCGCTCATTTTTTTCCTCAAGTTTCCTTTTCTGACGTTCAATTTCCTGACGGTAGGCGGCGGCCTTTTCCTGCTCTGCTTCCAGTTCTTTCCGGGTCTGTTCGAGACTGGTCACTACATCTTCAAAAGATTTGGCATCTTCGTCAACAAGTGAATTTGCTTTGTCGATGATCTTCCGGGGCAGCCCGAGCTTACTGGAGATGGCAAAGGCATTACTTTTGCCGGGAACTCCGATTAAAAGCCGGTAAGTAGGCTGCAGGGATTCCACATCGAATTCGCAGGATGCGTTTTCGACATGATCGGTGGAAAGTGCGTAGATTTTAAGCTCGCTGTAATGAGTCGTCGCCATCGCTGTAACCTGACGGTTCATAAGGTCGTCCAGAATGGAAATGGCAAGTGCCGCTCCCTCGACGGGATCTGTTCCGGCACCCAGTTCGTCAAAAAGTGCAAGGGTATTTTTATCTGCACGTTTCAGGATCGAAATCGTATTTGTCATGTGCGAGGAGAATGTACTCAGGCTCTGCTCAATGCTCTGCTCGTCGCCGATGTCGGCGTAAACTTCATGGTACACCCGAAGATGTGAGCCGTCAAAGGCGGGGATGTGAAGCCCGGACTGTCCCATCAGGGTAAAGAGTCCGACTGTTTTTAGTGAGACTGTTTTACCACCGGTATTTGGACCGGTGATGATGAGCAGACGGTAGTCTTTTCCAAGAGTGACGTCAATAGGAACTACCTGGTCTTTCGGTATGAGCGGATGGCGCCCCATTTTTATCTCAATATAATTTTCAGTAAAATCTGGTTCGCTGCCCTGCATTTTTTTTGACAGCTTTGCTTTGGCAAAGATAAAATCAAGTTCAGCCAGAAGGATAACGTTTCGCTCGAGGCCTTCTGACTCCGGTGCGCACAGGCTGCTGATAGAGGCCAGTATTTTTTCGATCTCGTCCTGCTCCTTCATGGCGAGTTCTGCCAGTTCGTTGTTTAATTTCACGATAGCCATCGGCTCGATAAAAAAGGTAGAACCTGTTGCGCTCTGGTCATGGATCATGCCCTGAAAGGAAGATTTGTACTCCTGTTTTACAGGAAGACAGTATCTTCCGTTTCGCATTGTGATCAGATTGTCACGTAGCATTTCTGAGGAGGAGGCTACGGTGGCATTTAACTGTTCGCGGACTTTCGCATTTGTATTTTTCATCGACCGCCGGATGCGTTTTAATTCACTGCTGGCGTCATCACTGATCTCTTCCTCCGAGAGGATACAGCGCTTGATCTCCCTGTTGATTTCCGGAAAGGTCTGAAGGCCGGAAAAACGCCCAGATAGAAAATCTGTTTCCTCGTCTTTCGCATCAAATGCGACTGCCCGTGCTGCCACGTCGAGAAGGGCGCCGATGCGTAAGAGTTCTCCGGCGCCGAGTGTACCGCCTTTGGAAAGCGGAGTCAGGCTGGGACGGATATCTGCCAGGCCATGGAATGACAAAGGACCATGATGAAAGATCCGGGTCAGGGCGTGGCTTGTCTCCGCCTGCAGGGCGATGATCTCATCGCGGTCAGACAGAGGGCGGAGTTTTTTGGCACTCTCTTTGCCCAGAGGGGAGTCTGCTTCCTCTGTGAGCATATCTATTATTTTGTCAAACTCAAGGGTTTGGATTACTTTTTTATTCATAACTGTTTCTCCATTGATCAGAATTATTCTTATCTTACCACAGAAAATAGGGGGTTACAATGATTTTGACAAAATATTTTGCCTTATAAGTATCACAAATTTAATATATACTTGATTTTACATCAAAAAATTTGTAAAATGAAGAAGGATTTTGATAAGAGCAGAAAGGATGATTGATTTATGAGAAAGTGGATATGCGCCATCTTGTGCGTGTCGATGATCGCAGGGTTGGGGGCTATCGAGGTAAATGCCTCAGAAGAGAAGAAAACAGAAGAGAAAACACTACACGTTATGAATACAGAGGCAGCAAAAGTAGAGACAGCATCTACCGAGACGTCTGCTGTCGAGAGACCGGTACAGCCGCAGCTTCCGGTATTTATGGGAAATATTACAATAAATGCGGAAAATGTATTTGCGACGACAGTCAATGCGGACAAGACCTGTGTGATCACAGGATATACAGGAAATCTGTCGGTAACTACGATCTATATTCCCGATAAGATCAATGGCAATACGGTCACGGATGTTGCAGATAAGGTGTTTGCATCCTGTCCATACCTGAAAAATGTTGTCGTTAAAGGTGATGCAGGGTTTCAGGGAAACGCTGTATTTTATCCGGCGTCCAGGCCGGAGATCTGGGGAAAGAGTGGTGGGAAAGCGGCTGCTTATGCTGTCCCGGCGGGGCTCACATTCCATCCTTTGGAGGGGCCGGCGACTGTTTCCGGGAAGAAGAATGCCAGCCTGAATAAGGCGACTCTGACATGGGCGGCTGTGAATGGCGCGGTTTCTTATAATGTTTATCGCAAAAGCGGGAAGGGGAGCTATGCACTTTGCCAGAATGTGGCGGCGCTTTCGTTTACAAACGATAAGCTGAAAGCAGGGACGACTTATACATATCGGGTGAGTCCGGTATTTGTGGCTGCAGATGGTGAGATCATTGAGGGTTACAACTCAAAAGATACCCCGGTTGCCATGACACCTGCCAAGCCGAAAAAGGTTCGGGCAAAAGGCGTGAGAGGCGGGATCCAGGTAAGATGGGCGCGCAATAAAAATGTTTCGGGTTATCAGGTGTATATGAAAGTGCACGTAAAAGGATTTAAAACGAAATTTAATAAGGTCAAGACAATCAAGAAAAACAAGACGACCGGATACCGGTGTAAAATGCTTGTGCGTGGCATGAAATATAGTTATAAAGTCCGTACTTATAAAAAGGTTAAGGGAAAGAAAATCTTTAGCCCGTTTGTGACAGTCACGACAAAGGCAAAATAGAAAGACTGAGGTTATACAGATGTATTATTTGAAAGACTACAGGGAAGGGCAGAAATTTGTGGGGACATATCTTTGCAAGTCGAAGCAGATCCTGAAAACGAAGGCGGGAAAGACTTATTATTCCCTGACACTACAGGATAAGACCGGGACAGCAGATGCGAAGATATGGGAGCTGAATAACGGAATTGCAAATTTTGAAGCACTGGACTATATTTACTGTGAGGGAATGGTGACAAGCTTTCAGGGAAATATCCAGATGAATATTTCCCGTCTCCGAAAAAGCGACGAGGGTGAATATGATCCGGCAGATTATATTCCTACGACGGATAAAGACGTCAGTAAGATGTTTGGTGAGATCCTCGCATACATAGACAGTGTAAAAAACCCGTATCTGAGTCAGCTTCTTAAACAATTTTTTGTCGATGACAAAGCATTTGTGGCAGAATTTAAAAAACATTCTGCAGCGAAAAGCATCCATCACGGGTTTATGGGTGGTCTTTTGGAACATACACTCAGCGTTACAAATATGTGCAATTATTTTGCTGCAGCGTACCCTGCTATTCACAGAGACCTCCTGATCACGGCGGCGCTTTTCCATGATATGGGAAAGGTAGATGAACTGGCTGGTTTTCCTCGCAATGATTACACCGATGAGGGGCAGCTTTTAGGGCATATCTTTATCGGGGCAAAAAAGCTGACTGCTGCGATCGCCACGATCAGCGGTTTTCCAAAGAAGCTGGAGAATGAGCTGATCCATTGTATCCTTGCCCATCACGGTAAGCTGGAGTTTGGATCTCCGAAAGTTCCGGCTATCATGGAGGCCATGGCTTTGTATTTGGCAGATATGACAGATGCGAAGCTTCAGACATTGACAGAAGTATTTAAGCAGGCTGGTGATAACATGGACTGGCTCGGCTTTAACCGTATGTTTGAAAGCAATCTCCGCCAGACCACCGAAGGTGGACTGTGACCACCGAAGGTGGACTGTGACTACCGAAGTTGGCTCACGTGGGAAATTAAATAGAAAAGTTATGCGGAGAAGGTGGCTTGCTCCGCATTTTTTGTTCATTTAATTTATAAAGTTTATAGATGAATTTATTTCTTATTTGTGATATGATAGGTGTATTAAGTAAGAGACGAATGAAGATTATTTTATCATAAGTTATAATAGGTTTTTCGCAGGAAGACTGGTTTGAGTTTAGGGAAGATGGTCATTGGAACGTGTTGTAGAAAAATAATGATCAGGAAGAGGAGGCTGGTAAATGAAAAGATTAAAAATGACAGTTGTGATCATGATCATGATGATCGTGGCAATATTTCCTTTTACGGTTTCGGCCGCAGCTACCTGTGGGGAAATCGTAAGTCAGAATACGGAAGCGGCCCTGAAAGCGATCCAGTATGAGGGAAATGAGAAAATAGCCGGGTTATTGGCACCCTCAAGATACTCAATGGCAGATAAGCTGAACAAGAAGCTTGAGATTTCAAAGCGGGATAATCGAAACATTACAGAGATCACGGATGAAGAAGCTGAGAAAGAACTGAACCGCGATAATGTGAAAGTAATGTCTTTTGAAGATTCGTTTACAGAGGCACAGGGAGAGATCGGACAGATCATCCAGAGAGTGGTCGATGGTTCTGCAGATGCCCAGAGTAAAGGGGCTGCATATTTTACAGAAAAGATATTGCAAAATAAAGAACAATTATTATTGGGGATTTCATATCTTGACCGGTTATATGATTTTAATATGGGAGACCAGAACATTAAAGATATTCTTATCTATGCACCGGGGTCATATGGGGTACAGGTTGATGCCCTGGATTGGCTGATCAAGATTGGAAATGCAGGAGGAGATACGTTAAAGATAAGCAATAATACAAAGGTTTTTGGCTGGGGAAAATTATTTTCAGGGATTACGACATCTATGACGCTGCAAGCTTTTTTGGAGGAAAACAGGAAAAAGTGGATTCCGGATATGTCGCTCGATGAATGGTTTTTACAGGAGAGCCATGCGTTCATAGTGGAGAAAAAATCTTCATCGTATGCGGATACCGGGTTATACAGCAGGCTGTATGGGGATGCGGCATTGCAGTCCCATATCCTTCCGCTGCTTACGGTGTCAGAAGACAGCGTATATGTTATTGCTAACTCTGCTACGATCACATACGGGATCGTAGATTGTTATGTGGACAGGGACTTAAAGATTACTGATCCTGTCCGGTACGGGCAGCAGCGGGAGCAGTTCCGGCAGCAGTTGGAGCAGATCGCCGGGCAGCAGAGTGCTTTTATCGACTTGTGGTACCGTATTGCAAAGCCGGGGGTGCGGGGGCAACTCACATCAAACCGTGTCGTTTTAGACAGCCTGCGGATCTATGCAGATAACACAGTTAATGTCCAGACGGAGTGGTCAGCTAAATTTGGAAAGGATGCAGCTCTTGGCGTCAGGGAGTTTTTTACCCCCCTGAACTTATATGATTCTTTCCTTTTTGCTGATGGTATGGCAGCGGGTACGGGCGTGCGTTACTATTTGTCAAAAGCACTGACAGAACGTGGGCTTGCGACCTATGCCCATGAACTGACACATCTTCTTATTTCACAGGTTATGTTGAATCAGTATGGTGCAAGGGATGGGATGCAGGCGGAAGTATATACGAGGGGTATGTTTGAGCCGTATGAACTAAATGATCCCCCTGTTTTTAATCTGAATCTGGCCTATGACCGCCGGGAGATCAGTGACAGGTATCACAATGCATCACCGGAACGGTTTCAGGATGAAACCGACCTGCAGGCATATATGAGCGGGATACTGGATGTCGTCTATACGCTTGATTATGCAGAAGCGAACGCTATGTTTACGAAGACGCCCGAAGAAAAGAAGAAATGGTTTCATAAACTCGAACAGGTCGAGGACACAGCGACAAGGTATAATCAGGGGGAAGCCGGGTCAAAACATAATCTGGACTCTGTGAGGGAGTTGACGCTTGATGAGGCGAAGGAACTGAATACGATCGACGATCTGATCCGAGACAGTATTATCGTGTCCCGTTATGAGGTGAATGGAACACAGACAACGGGAACGATGGCTGGCAATGGCTATTATGTCGTGCCATTGTTTAGTGCGAATTATGCCGGGGTGCAGAATGAAAATGGCGTCAGCGGTGATGTCATGATACGCCGCCAGGCATTTGAACTGCTGGCGGAATATGGATATTACGGCGGTATGGTGCCTTATATATCCAACCAGTATAAAGCCGCAGCTACAGCGGAACAAAGGGTATTATCGGATACGTATATCCAGGAAAAAATATTTGGCAGTGAATATGAGACAATGGCTGATTTCAAAAAAGCGATGTTTCAGAAGAGGATCGAGAAGGTTGGGAAATTAAAACCAGTTACTATTTCATGGAAAGGTGAGTCGGTTACGATCGATCGTTTTGAGACGTTGCAGCGACTGATGAGTGAGGCGGTGGAGAGTGATTTAAAAAATGTCTATGTGACGTCAGGTGGTTATAATAATATCCGCGCGCAGGAGACCCAGGTAGAGTGCCTGAAAGCTGAGATATTTAAAGCATATTTGTTTCAGACGAAGGATTTTCAGGAATCCATCTATGGTGACGGACAGCAGCCTGTGGTACCGACTGCGACGCCTTCGCCTTCGGCAAAACCAACGCCAGTACCTGTGCCGACAGTGGAACCGACCCAGACGCCACAGACAACGTCGACACCAGAGCCGACACCTGTACCGGTCATTACACCAGAGCCGTCTGCAAAACCGACTGAGACGCCACAGACAACGTCGACACCAGAGCCGACACCTGTGCCGGTCATTACACCAGAGCCGACACCTGTACCAGTCATTACACCAGAACCATCCGGGACGCCTTCACCTTCAGCCAAACCAACACCGGTACCTGTGCCGACAGTGAGACCGACCCAGGTACCGGCTGCTTTGCCAGAGGTATCTGTCGCACCTCCTGTTTTACCGGAACAGGAAGAAGCTTATTCTGAAGACGAAGATATTTTTCCAGCCGAACCGACAGCGGGTTCAGAACTGCTTTTTGCGCGGGTGTCCTCTGCGAAAACATCCCAGACCATTCGCTGGAGTTCTGTGAAGTCAGCGGACGGATATTATATTTACGGGGCCAGATCCGGTGCAAAGTACAAACGGCTCCGGACAGTCGGTAAAAAGGTTCTCAGATGGAAACGCACGGGCTTAAAAAAGGGAGTACAATATCAATATTATGTCGCAGCGTACAAGATAGTCGGCGGGAAACGGGTCATCCTTTCAAAATCGATGCCTGCTTATAGTGTGACGGAGGGTGCAAAATACGGAAATCCTATCCGGGTTCGGACAAAGAAGTCTTCTGTGAATGTGAAGCTTGGGAAGAAGATCAGTCTGAAAGCAAAAGTAAGCGGGAAAAACATGAAAAAGCAAAGCAGAAAGATACGCTATATTTGTTTACAACCGTCTATAGTGAAGGTATCAAAAAAAGGAACCGTGACCGGGATAAGACGTGGAACGTGCTATGTTTACTGCATTGCCTGGAATGGCTTGTCTAAAAAAGTGAAAGTTAAGGTGAATTGATGACTTGAGAGGGAAATCGGTATGGAAAAAGCAAATTGCGGACATATCAGGATGTTTGTGTGGGTAGTCATGACAGTACTGTTTATAGGCGTACTTTCCGGCTGTGGCGGAGAGTACGCCGGTCTTTCAGAAAATGAGGGAGTATCCGGTGGGGCAGTATCGGCTTCGTCGGTAAGTGGACAGGCAGTATCCGGTTCCGGTGGCTACAGCAGATATACATATTGCAGTGACTGGAATCTGTATTATATTACTAATAATTATTCGGAGGATGCTAAGCTTATTGAGCGGAACCTGGAGAATGGTTTGGAACGAAAGATTCAGATCGATGGCATTCATGAGGTGTGTTATGCCGATAATGAATGGGTGTATTATACCAAAAGAACGGATTGGAAAGAGGAGGATGAGACTCGTTATATCGTAGGTGGAGTCTGGAGATCTCCGGTCAATAAAAACAGCCTCCGGATGGATGAAACAGCAGAGGAAGTAGTTTTGGAGACAAAAAATAGTTTGGGGCTGGTTATGTCGGTAGGACATACGGGCATAGATCACAGGGGGGTACAGTGTGACGGCAGATATATCGTCTATGAAGGTGGAGAATGGACAGGGACGAAAGAGACCGGGTCTCCGGAAATCATTCCGAGGGTATATGATATTCAGAACAGGAAATATGTGTGGAAGGAATTATTTTGCGAAGGCAGTTTTTGTAGTGGTATAGAGGATATAGTTTTGTGGGGGGACAGTGTCTTTTTATATGATTATGATGAAGATGCGCTGGTCCGCATCAGGTTGGAAACTGGTGACAAGATGGTGGTGGTGCCATTTGAGGATTATAAACTGAATCTGGATGATGAAACGAATTCTTCGATTTCTACGGCATCTAAGGAAAATATTTTCTGGGTCAGTTATGACAGGAATGTGCAGACAATCTGGCAGTATCGTCTGTCAGACCAGAAAAGGTTTAGCCTTATCAAAGAGGCGGAGATTCATGAGTTACTCGAACAGAGGGGACTGTTAGAATGTCCACTGGGGGAAGAGAATCATACATTTGGCTGTGCCGCCTGCTTTTCCCGTGCAGGCCGCTTATATGTACAGGTTGGGATCAGCGGAGAGGGGAAAGATGGCGAGACCTGTGAAAATGTGGTTATGCTCAGTAAAGAGCTGGGGAGGCCGGATGCAGCGCTTGTATATGAAGAGAAGTTGAATGAGTGTCTTGCTAATCCGGAAAAAAGGCAGAAAGTGTTTTCCAAAGAACATGAAGGAATCTATGGCTTGCTGCCATACACAGAGAAAGTATATTTTAAGAGCCGGGGAATCTGTGTGGCTATGACAGAAGATGAATGTCTGATGTATATTGAAAACGAGAGAGAAAAGAAAAATATGCCGGCCAGCTATGATTTTCATACGGGAAAGATGCATTTTTTAGAAAAGAGTGAAAACTGGCTTTCCCGCTATTTGTATGACCGGAATAATTGTATGTTTACAGGAGATCCAGGTGAGTATATGGAAAGATATGAGCTATGCAACAGGATGCCAAATAATTATGATGTGCCGGAGAAAGGAGAATGAGATGCGAAATAAGATTTTTGTATTCTTTTTTGTACTATTATCTGCAGGAATGTTTTCCGGCTGTGGCGGGGAGTACGACGGTCTTTCAGAAAATGCGGGAGTATCCGGTGGGGCAGTATCGGCTTCGGCGGTAAGTGGACAGGCAGTGTCCGGTCAGCCGGTGTCGGCACAGGCCGTATCCGGGCAGGAAGAAAAGAAGCATTTGTACAGCAATGATACGAATGTGTATTATCTTGAGTACGATGGGGATGACGACGAAATCGCTACGCTTGTAGAACGAAATCTTGATACCGGAAAAGAAAAAAGAATGAGAATCGGTAATAAGGATGACATTATAGCGGAACTGCTGTTTGTCGACAATGAGTGGATCTATTACTATGTCCTCGAGGAGGAAGATGTATTTTATCGGTCGCCGGTAAAGAAAAGCGGGGATTCTCTGCATGTCGATCTGGAAGAGGAAGAAAGATTGTTTGCAGAAACACATGGAGTTGATGGGATGAGTAAGAGTGATCACGGGCCTTTTTGTAATGGGAAATGGATTGCTTATGCTACTGCAGAGGGGAAATTCTGCCGCTATGACATCAACAAACGCACAGCTTTGTCTCCGGTCGGTGAGTTTGCAGCTATGGAAAATCAGGAGGGGCTGGATGGAGTCCTTGTGGGGCTGAGCTATGAAGAGGATGATTACCATGTTGAATGGATGGATGGGGATAGTGGGAAATTAGTCAGGATGCCACTCGATGAGGAGACGAATTACGGGCAGATGACTCAGGTAGATGGGATCGGCGTATTTTTAGCAGACTCTTATATGTATGATGAAAAGGATGACCCAGTGGAAAAAATGGATCTGTGTCTTTGGCATTTTCCGGACTCTGCGCATCCGGAAGGCCGGGTGGAGAAGATCGTGGAAGGTGAGGAGATTCAGTCTCTGCTCAGGGGAAGAGATGATATAGGTGAGAAGGCATGGCTCGAGACAGTTTCCATCTTTGTGCGGGAAGATAAGGTTTATCAGCAGATTTCGGCTGAATGGGAAAAAGAGGACGTGACTTACCGGAATATGATAATCCTAAGTTATGATCTATCCCGGGATGGTGAGCGTCTGATTTCTGGGAAAACGCTTAAAGTGGAGAAGGAACTTACCCGGGTTTTGGAGAACCCGAAAGAAAACCAGAAGAAATTTTTTAAGGTATGGCAGAGAGCGAGGCCCGGGTCAGATGCGTTTTTTTACAGCCGGGGCTTATGTGTGGAGATGACAGAGGAGTATGCGTTCTTCATCGTGTCCGAGAAGGAAAAACGGCGCACGGCGTTGTACGGATTTGAGAGCGGGAAATTAAAATTTATCAATGAGAAAGATCCGGAGTGGGGTATTTTGCACCGGGATAGTCCGTTGTTTGAGGTCGATGCGAATTTTATGCCGGATAATGAGGGAGCGGATGTCCCGGGACCGGAGGACAGATAAGGAAAGATCATGGAATTAAAGAAGAATCAGGAAATCATATTGAAAATAGATGATCTGGGAAATGACGGAGAAGGTATCGGCCATGTGGACGGTTATGCTCTTTTTGTGAAGGATGCACTTCCGGGAGAAATGATCCGGGCGAAGATCATGAAGTGCCGGAAGAATTTCGGATTTGCCAGACTGGTAGAGATCTTGCCGGGTGAGGCTGACCCGGAGGTGGGGCGGGTGCTGCCCCGGTGCCCGGTTGCGAGGCAGTGTGGCGGCTGCACCCTGCAGCACCTTTCTTATGAAAAACAGCTTGCATTTAAGGAAAAGAAAGTGCGCGATTGTCTGGAAAGGATCGGCGGAGTGGATTTTACACGTGGGCCGGATGGCAGTCAGGCGGTGGAATGGCTGCCGATCATGGGAATGGATGAGCCATGGCATTACCGGAATAAAGCGCAGTTTCCTGTGAGGATGCAGAGAGACAATGGTGACAGTGGTGAACTGCGTCCGGTCACAGGCTTTTATGCAGGGCGTACCCATAGTATCATTCCGATGACAGATTGTGCCATACAGCACCCCTGTATGAGAGGGATCCTGGAAGCAGTGCTTTCATGGATGGAAGAGCAACATGTGCCGGCATATGATGAAACCAGACAGAGCGGACTAGTGCGCCATATTTATATACGGCATGCGTATTACACGGATCAAATTATGGTATGCCTTGTCGTAAACAGCAGGAAAATAAGTGGGGAACTGCAGAGGACACTTGTAGATAAACTAGCGAAAATTCCGGGGATGGCCAGCATTTTCTTAAATATAAATACAGAGCAGACAAATGTAATACTTGGGAAAGAGATGAGATTACTCTGGGGTGAGGAGTATATCGTGGACCGGATCGGTGATATCCGCTACCGTATCTCACCCCAGTCTTTTTATCAGGTCAATCCGGTGCAGACGGAGAAGCTTTATGGGACTGCTCTGGAGTTTGCGGAGCTGTCCGGTGAGGAGACGGTGTGGGATCTTTACTGCGGCATCGGGACGATTTCTCTTTTTTTGGCGCAAAGAGCGAAAAAGGTATACGGAGTGGAGATCGTGCCGGAGGCTGTCGAGAATGCAAAGGAAAATGCCCGCCTGAACGGTATCCGTAACGCAGAATTTTTCTGCGGGGCTGCCGAGGAGGTTGTGCCGGAGCTGGCAGAAGCAGCACAAACGGGCAGAGCAGATGTGGTCGTGGTGGATCCGCCGCGTAAGGGCTGTGATGGTGTCCTGCTCGATACCATCGGGAGGATGGCGCCGGAGAGGATCGTCTATGTGAGCTGTGACCCGGGGACGTTAGCGCGGGATGTGAAGGTGCTTATGGGGAAGGGGTATGAGGTGAGGAAAGTGAGGGCTTGTGATATGTTTGGGCAGGGAGGACATGTGGAGAGCGTGTGCCTGCTACATCGGAGATGATACAAACATATCGCATGCGATGTGTTGAAGTCCTTGATTTTACGCACTTTGAGAGGTTTTTCAGGTTTGACCAGAGTGATAGAGAAAACAGAGGATATGATGTAATATTTTTATATGCAGAATTTTGTCAGATGAAGAATGTACTGTATTTGGAGATATTCGTATTAATAAAATACGTTAAGTGTAAAAATAATGTCAAATGCGTTATAGATAGCAATCAGTGGATAAGGAGACCAATATGCGAAAAAATATAGAGATTCGGCTACTATCAAAGGAACAGGATTGTGAAAATTATATCAGGCTTCAAAAGGAAGTTTCACCATTTAGGCATCTGTTTGATGAAAAAGACTTGTGTGATAAATCTTGGGAGGATATGTTTATTGAAGGTAGGATTCCATATGCCATTATACAGGTGGAGGATGGAGAATTTTGTGGGTATTGTGCTATTAAAAATATCAAACAGGATAAGCCGGAGATTGAAATAGAATTATTGGAAAAATTCAGGGGTTGTGGAATGGGATATACTGCATTGTGTAATTTGATATATATGATGAAAGAAGTACATGGAATTAAGAACTTTACATATTGTACGGACTCAGATAATTATGCTTCTCAGGGACTTGTAAGCAAGGTTGGTGGGAAACCACATGGGTTAAAACGGTTCTTTTTCTTAAGAGAAGATGAGACGGAAAAATTTGAAGAAGAGAATATGGATATGATAGATGACAAAGTAAAAGAGGTTGCAGCAGCATTTGATGTAGAACCGAGAAAGCTATTGTCGCATATTCTTGTTTACACGATTGATATAGATGATTTTGTGCAATCCGTGAAAACGAATAAGAAAAGACAAAATGTTTCTATAAAAACAGAAGGATTTAATTTAGATAATGTAGTGAGATGAAAGGCGGAAAAGATGTATATGGATAATCTTTTAGAAAAACTGTACAGTATTCACGAAAAGGATTCACAAAATGCCCTTGCAGAAATGAAAGGCTTGTTAAAAAGGGAGTTACAACAGTTAGAGGAATGGGAAAATTTGTAATATGTTATTAGTAATGTAGCTGATAATGCTTAATTAAATTATTAGTAAACAAATGCCGGGATTCAGTTAGGGAAAGGTAAGATAAAATGACAATAAGGAAGTTACTAATAAAAAATTATAAATCAATCGAAAATACAGTTATAAATTTGAATGAAGATATTAATGTTTTTGTTGGAGAAAATGATTCTGGAAAAAGTACAATTTTAGAGGCTTTATCTATTGTGACAACAGGAAAATTAAATGGATATGCATTTGAGAGACAAATTAAAGCTAATATATTTAATTGTAAAGAAAGAGAACAGTATATTGAATCATTAAAAACCGTAAGTAAAACTATGGAGCCTCCCCGAATTATTATAGAGGTATATCTGGATTTAGACGATAAGCAGTATGCAGGAACAAACAATGAATTAAGAGAAGATAGTGCAGGTATTAGAATGGAATTGTCGCTTAACCAAGAATATGCGGATGCATATAAGCAAATGCTTAAGGCAGGGGAAATATACGACATTCCAGTTGAATTATATTCTGTTTCTTTTCGATATTTTAAAGGAGACCTGGTAGCTTTTAGATTCGCACCAGTAAAAGCAAGTGTTATTGATACAACGAGAAAAGATTATTCATATGTTATGGATCATTTTGTAACTGAAAATATTACTACTTATTTGACTTCACAAGAACAGACAGATTTAAGTACTGCATATAGAAAGAGCAGGCATTCTTTTCATGAAAATGGAGCTGTTAAGCAATTAAATGAATCAGTACGTGAAAATGTGCAAATGAATAATAAGGGAATTACAATTGATTTACGTGAAGATGGAGTAGATGAATGGAAACGTCAGATGTCAGTTGTGGTTGAAGATATACCGTTTGAAAATGTTGGGTTTGGAACACAGAATTTTATTAAGATTGAATTGGCGATCAAAAATTCTAAAGAACAGGTGAATGTAGTTTTAATGGAAGAACCAGAAAATAATTTATCTTTTACTAATATGGTTAAGTTGATTAAAAATGTGATTGAGAGTGAAGGAAAACAAGTTTTTATTTCTACACATAGCAGTTATGTTGCGAATAAATTAGACTTAGGGAAAATTTATCTGATGAATAGCGGTGAGATTTTTCCGATGTCAAATTTGAAGGAAGAAACAAAAAAGTATTTCATGAAATTACCAGGCTATGATACTTTGAGGGTTATATTAGCTGAAAAAGTTATATTGGTTGAGGGACCGACTGATGAGCTTATAATACAAAGAGCATATTTGGATGAATATGGAAAGCTTCCTATCAGTGATGGGATTGATATAATAGTTGTTGATTCACTTGCTTTCAAGAGATATTGTGATATTGTGTCAATGTTAAATAAAAAGGTAGTTATTGTGACAGATAATGATGGAAATATAGATGAACACATAAAAAAGAAATATAATGATTACCTTACCAAAGATAATTTGTTGTTTATCTATGAGAAAGATGAGGCATTAAATACAATTGAGCCAAGTGTTTTATCGGTGAATTGTGAAAATGGAGAGCCTACAGAAACTTTTAAGGAGGCAATATCTAAAAATGGTTCCATGAAATCTAAAGGGAAACAGGCAATTTTGGAATTTATGAAGAATAATAAGGCTGAATGGGCATTACGAGTTTTTGATAGTGCAGAAAAAATAAATTATCCGGAGTATATTAAAAATGCAATCAAACAATATAATTAAAATTGAAGCAGCAGGAGCAGGGAAGACATACAGTTTATGTGAAAGTGCCTTGAAGGTTACAGAGAAAGAAACGAAAATAAAGCGAGTTCTCATACTCAGTTATACAAACAGGGGTATTGATGCGATTAAAACTGAGATTAAGAAACAAAATATGGGTGTTTTAAGTAATAATATTGATGTTATGAGTTGGTATACTTTTTTATTAGGAGAGTTGATAAAGCCGTATCAATCTTTTCTGTTTGATATCAATGAGATTAAATCTTTGGATTTTAGTGAGATGTATGGAAAAATTAATTATGGAAAGAGAGGGACCAAAGGAAGATATATAAATTCACATGGAGATATTCGTTCGAATTTTGCAAGTGAGTTAATAGTATATCTAGACAGTATTAGCAATTCTAGAGTCATAAATCGACTTCAAGAAATATATAGTCATATCTTTATTGATGAAGTGCAAGATATGGCGGGTTATGATTTAAATATTATTGAAATTTTAATGAAATCGGATATTTCGGTAACTTGTGTAGGTGATAATAAGCAAGCAACTTTTAAAACAAATAATTCTATAAAAAATAAAAAAATGACAGGAACGAATATATGGATGTTTTTTGAAAAGATGGTTAGTGAGGGTATTGCTGAAATAAAGAAGAACCTTGTAAGTAGAAGATTTAATGGGAAAATATGTAGTTTTGCAAATGAAGTTTATTCTAATGAAAATAATATGTCTACTTCAATGTTAGATGTAACAGAACATGATGGTGTGATTTTAATTGCAAAAGATGATTTGTTAGAATATTATAATTATTTTTTACCAACTGTATTGAGATATGATAAGAAGACAGATACAGGAATATATTTGTCTTATAATTTTGGTGAATGCAAAGGAATGACATTTGAGCGAGTAATAATATTTCCGAATGGACCTTTTAAAGATTTTATACTTAAGGGAAAAGTGTTAAAAAGTCCACAAAAATATTATGTAGCAGCAACAAGGGCAAAATACAGCATTGCATTTGTTTTGGATAAATTACCAGCAGAAAATGATAAATGGAAAAAAGGCGTGCTAAATATCGGAGAACATACAATAGGGGTTTTGGATTATGTGACAAGTGTTTGATTAAAATGTGGATTCCATTTGGTTTAAAATTTCATTGTCTTATTGGGCATTGCATGGTAAGATAATGAAAACGGACAAAGGCAGGTGCATTAGTTGGCAGATAAAAAACAAAACAGCGAACAGAAAAGACAATATATTTTAGATCGGATTCAGGAAATGTGCTATTTTGATGATGACTTCATGACTAAGTGTTTTGAGGATTATAAGGAAGGCATTGAACTGGTTTTGCGTATTATAATGAATGATGATGAACTGGTGGTAGAAAAGGTACGTACACAGGTTGGCATAAAGAACTTACAAGGGCGTTCTATACGAATGGATGTGACAGCAGTTGACCGTGCAGCTAAACAGTATGATGTGGAAACACAGCGTGCACCTTCTGGGGCAAAACCAAGGAGGGCAAGATATAATAGCAGTATTATGGATGCTAATGCTATTCTTCCGGGAGATGATACAGAATATTTGCCGGAAACTTATGTGATTTTTATTACGGAAACTGATGTTTTGCAAAGGAATTTGCCGATATACCATATAGATAGAAGGATCGAAGAGACAGGGGAGCTTTTTGGAGATGATGCACATATTATATATGTGAATGGACAAATTAAAGATAACACGCCACTAGGAAAACTGATGCATGATTTCAGTTGTACGAATCCGGAAGATATGAATTATAAGGAATTGGCAGAACGTGCCAGATATTTCAAGACAGATAAGGAGGGACAAAGATCTATGTGTAAGATTGTGGAAGATATTGTGGCAAAAGAAATGAAAGAAGAGCGGATAGAGTTTGCAAAAAATCTCTTAAATAATGGTAAGTTGACATTGGAAGAGATTGCACAATGTTCAGGATTGACAGTAGAAGAAGTAAAGGCAGTTAAGGTTTTGCAACCAGCTTGAGTGAAATTATTAGCAGGTCAATTAAATGGAAAAGACAGGAACTTCGAAATGAGGTTATCCTGTCTTTTTTGTGGTAATAGGTGTGACAATGTGAATTAAAAGAGATTTTTTATAAGAAATCGCAAAATATTGTTGACAAATTATGATGAATAGTGTGAATAAAAGAACATATATTCTAAAAATATTAAGAATCACACTTTGAATGTAGCAATTCATTTTTAGAAATAGGCAGATACGTTTTTCTTAAAGGAGGAGTAAAATTATGGCAAGATGTACAGCACCAATTAATGGTCATCGAACAGCAAGTGGAAGGGCAAATTGTCCAGTGTGTGGAAGAGGCGGTATTTTAACTTACGGCTTTTATCCCAACTATTCTCCATCATATTCTTCAATAGCAAATAATTCAAAAAGTAGTAGTAGTGGTGGCGGACAAGCTAAGAAGAGAGCACGTTGGTCTCCGAGCAGTTCTACTATTTTATATTCGCCTGCGGAAATCCGTACACTTACTCCTGTACGTGAGAATGTTGTCAAGCGTTCGGAATTACCAGATTTACGTGATGTTTTTCTTTGCCACGCTTGGGATGACCGTAAAGGTGCTGCTAAAGAATTACATGATATACTTGAATCTAAAGGTGTAACTGTTTGGTTTAGTGAAAAGGATGTTCCTTTGGGTTCATCGTTACTCCGTGAAATTGATAAGGGGTTGGTAAAATCTCGTATCGGTATTGTATTGGTTACACCCTCATTTCTTGAGCGTATTAAGGGAGAAGGAGTAGCGGATAAAGAGCTTTCAGCTCTGTTAGCTCGTGATTTGCTTGTACCAATTGTGCATAATACGACCTTTGAGGATTTGCGTGAAGTAAGTCCGTTGCTTGGTTCACGAAGTGGATTAAGTACTATTGAGGAATCAATGGAAGATGTTGCGGCTAAAATAGCGGAGTTGGTTACAATAGAAACAGACGAATAATTATAAGTTATATCGTTACAATATTTGAATTTGAAGTATGTAATTATTTTAGTGATTTGAAAATACCAGATGAGCCTACATTATATGATTATTTGGTTTTGTCACTGACGGAAAAGGATGCAATAATTTCATTTAATTGGGATTCATTCCTTATGCAGGCATATAGGCGTAACATAGATGTTGGTAATTTACCTGAACTGATATTTCCACATGGAAATTCAGGGGTAGGACTATGCAATGCCTGCAAAGTTAAGGGGTATGCAGGTTGTCTATGTCCGAACTGCTTTAAAGCATTGGAGCAAATGCCATTGTTGTATCCTACAGGCAAGAAAGATTATAATAGCAAGTCCATAATAAAAAATGAGTGGAATAGGGCTAAGGATGTTTTGTCAAGGGCGGCTCGAATAACTGTTTATGGATATAGTGCACCTGTTACTGATGTTGAAGCTGTGGAACTTATGAAATCTGCTATTAGTATTAGTCAGATGAAAGATATTGTACCGTTTACTATTATAAATTTACCGGAAAATGAAGATGAGAAAAGAAGAAAGTGGTCTGAGTTTTATGATGTAAAAATGGTATTATATTGTAATGAGTTTAAACAATCATTATTATGGAGAAATCCAAGAGTGAGTTTGGAAACGCTTTTTGATGCAATTCTTCAAGGGCAACCAAGAAGCACTGAAAAGTTATTTAAGGAATTTTCAAAGTTAAGAGAATTGCAGGATTATGTTAAAACAATTACAGAGTTTGATATGTGTATTTGAAGTATAGCTCTTTTTATATTTCGCAACAGAGTATTTTTGAAATGCATTAATCAAACGTCAATACACTCTAATTCGCAAAATCGACATCCAGTTTGCTGGGAATCCCATTGTATTGAGGGTGTCTGACGATGGATTATACTTTTTAATGATTTTCTTTAAATCATAGTAGAACATGCGGAAATCTGCTGTATCAAGCAGGTATTTTAATGAAATCACGGTTGCAAACAAGTCCGATTTGCCACAGTTATACAAAGTGCCGATTTTAGGAATCCGTAGTTTTTTGTGGGCACTACGGTCCATAATTGCGTTACCATGCTGAACATTAAAAAGGCGGTTTCCGTGGGCGCAGATATTACGTGTTTTGGTTAGTATAACCAACATTTTAACCAATTCAGCACGTCCGATTTGATGGAAATCATTGCATACTAAAGTCTTGCAATGACCTTTTAGATAGCGATACATAGAAGTGATTTCACCGAGAGTCAGATCAGTGGTTAATACCCAAAGAGGAACATCTTGGTATAATGATAAATGGTGTTTTATCTGTGGTGATGCATTTTTCCCATATATCTTTTGATTTATTTTTTTGAATAAAATGCGTACTTGATTTTGACGTTTACCATAATCATAATTGGCAGAATTTTGGTAATCATTCATACTATTTCCATACAAGTTTGAAAAGTGGTATGAGATAGAGGACTTAATGTTTTTTTCGACAATTAAAATATATTTCAAAAAAATTTCCCGCAAATCAGCATTAAAAAGATACATTTGATAAATGTCATCAAATGTAGTATCAAATATGTAACGGTTGGTTGTGCTATCTTTGAAGACTTCTTTGTATCCATTGATAAGTCCATAATAACCAATTTTGCTTAGAATATGAATAGCAAGGTTGTCGTCCTCAATGATTAAATTCTTGTTCTTTAAATGTTGGATTTGAGCCTTATAATCCATAAAAGTAGTTCTGTTTGATGCCATAAAAATCTCCTTAAAAACGAAACGGCCCCCGCAGGAGCCGCCCGGGTTACGGGCTTCTCAAGTTTCCGTAACTCATTCACTGGTACTACTATACAACAAAATTGGCATTTTGTCAAATAGAATCCAGCTATTTAGTAGTATACGTTGCAAGTAGAAAAGTATGCAGTTTATGATTTTTTAAAAGAAATTAATTCTTTTAAAAAAACCAGAGGTGACCGTGCCACGGTTACTAAAGTGACCGAACTGTAGTCTTTTCATTTCTGTATGCTGCCTGAAAAATGATCTTACAAGCTAAAAAACAGCCACATTGTTACGTGTATTTGACTTGTGCATAGCGAATTTGGTGGTCTGATGCTTGAAAAAGAAGAAAAGTGAGGCTGGAGAATATTTTGGATGCTTTGAAATTGGCAAAAAAGCTGGCAGTTCTTGGGAGAATATACGCATTGGGCTTATTAAACGAAGATGAATATACAAAAGTCAAAAACAGAATTATGCGGGAACATGGGATTGTTACCTTTGAGACTATATAATTCTTTGTAAAATAAAAAGAAAGGACTGAGAAAAATGAACACTCATAATGACTTTTTGGATAATGCAGTGAATGATGAATTGGAACCGGAACGCATAGGGGATTTGACCACTGATGTGTGTTCGGATGGCAATGGGCGTGTCGGAAGATTGCTGATTACACTATTTTTAATGGAAAAAATGTTTTGGCAACTCCGGCGCTGTATATTTCATATTTTCTAAAGAGAAATCGTGTGGAATACTATGACCGTATGACGGAGGTTCGTGCCAAGGGAAACTATGAACAGCGGGTTAAGTTCTTTTTACAGGCTTTGCTGGAGTCTGCTGAAGATGCGACAGCAACGATTGATGAGTTGGTAATGCTGCATGATAAGAATGCAGTTGGGAAGAATATGAACATAATAATACAAAAGAAACAAAATGAAGCAGATTGAAATATATAATTCAGAATTTGTTGCAAAAAAGATTCTATTTGTGATATTTTATAAGTGGAAACGAAGCCAAATGAAAGGAATGTGATTCGTATGACTACAGTAAGTATTAGATTAGATGATCAGGATAAGATAGCGTTGGAGGAAATGTGTGCAGATATGGGTATGAATATATCCACTTTTTATATGCTATATACTAAAAAAGTTCTTAGAGATAGAAAAATACCATTTATGATTGAGGCACCGATAGAGCCTTTTTATTCTGTAGCAAATATGGAGCAGATTAGAAAAGCGGATGCTCAGGTAAAAGCTGGTAAAGTAGTGACTCGCAGCTTAGAAGAATTGGAGACTATGGCCAATGGGTAAAATTACTTTTGCATAGGATGCGTGGGAGGAATATCTCTATTGGCAGACTCAAGATAAGAAACATTGAAGAAAATTAATTTGTTTCTGAAGGAAATCCAGAGAACTCCATTCGAGGGTGCAGGAAAACCAGAACCGTTGAAAGGCGACCTCTCGGGAGTGTGGAGTCGAAGAATTAATGATAAGGATAGGCTGGTATATCGATTTGAAAATGATATTGTTATTGTAGAGCAGTGCAAAGGTCATTACGACGATAAATAAAAGTTGTTGTTGCCGATTTGGCGCTATGGCTCCACGAATAAGGTCGGTAGGTGAACCGAGAGCGGTTTGTTTACCCCCATCTTTGACGGGACAGTTTGATAAGCATGAAACCCGGTTCCTCGATTTCAGCAAAGTTCATGGATTTCAGTGTATGCAGGATTTCTTCACATGTATAGCGGTAGTCCCGCTTTTTTTCAATGATCCGGTAAAATAAAAGGGCTAAAAAACAAATCAGGAAATGTGCTTTTATTCTGTTTTCATACTGAAGATAAACTGGTCTTGCGGAAAAATCCGTCTTCATAATACGGAAACATTCTTCAATCTGCCAGCGCCCCTCGCTTATTTTCAGGATGCCGCTGACATCATCGTCCAACAGGTCCGTACATACTGCGTATAGTCCATCATACTGTCCTTCTGATGAAATTTTTTCTGTATCACGATATTTATGTCGTTTATGTTGGAAAAGGATTGTAAATTGGAACAAGAGGTGGTGGAGGTGTTCACTTATTTATGAAGACGATTAAGGATTCAAACTGTTTCATCCGTCTCTATGGATGGAATCCGAATTACAAAGGTCGTTCCCTTGCCCTCCTCTGACATTACGGAAATTTCCCCTTGATGTTCGGTGATGATCGTTTTTGTAATGGAAAGGCCAAGCCCCTGTCCGCCTTCCTTCCTGCGGGTGGTGTAAAGGCGCTGGAAGATATGGGAAAGCTCTTTTTCCGGTATACCACAGCCGGTATCTGATACATGAATGCAGGCAAATCCGTTTTCCTGTTTTAGGGAGAGGGTGATTTTTCCATCGGCAGGAGTAAAATCTGCGGCATTGTATAGCAGATTTTCCAGAGCACGGGATAGTTTCTCCGGATCTGCCATGATCCGGCAGGGCTGCCCGGAAGCCTCGTAATAAAAATCCGGTCCGTTCATCTCGATAACGGGGCAGATACTGTAGTGAAAATCAGCAAGAAACCGGTTTAAGTCAAGGGCTTCCATATGAGGTGGGGTGCCTGCCTCGGATGCCAGGGTCTGGATGGACTGCAGCCGGTGGGATAAAAGCGCACACTGCTCCTCAATATAGGACATTTTTTCTATGGTATTCGGGTCCAGCATGATATCGTTGCTGCGAATGATCTGTGCCATGTTGGACAGGGAGGTAAGTGGGGATTTCATATCGTGTCCAAGTTCGGTGATGAGCTGTCCCCGTTCGGAGAGAAGCTGATGCAGATGGAATGTCTTTTCCTCCACCTCTTCCTGAAGGTGGAGATTCAGCCGGACATTTTCCGCCATGATATCCCGGTTTCTCTGCACCATCAGTATAGCAAAGGCAATAACCATGCCGAAGGCACCGTATTCCTCCGGCCAGCCGCCGATGGCAGGTTCAAAATGCCCGATTGCCAGAACACCGTAAAGAAGGCAGACACCGTTTACGACAGCCGCCGCAAGTGGAATCAGGATGTGCGGACGTCCGGTCAGGCATCCGCAAAATGCGGAGCCGATGAGAAGGATGGCGGCAAAAACCTTATACCAGGAAATGAGAATACCGTACCATTGTACCAGGGCGGGGAAGGCGGGTAGGATGAAGACAGGCAGGATGACGGAGACAGCGCACATCCCGAGAGTGAGCATGCGGACAAAGGCGGGCAGCTTACGGTATTTTTCCGGCAGGAAGAGGGAAAATGCAATCTTCAGGGCAAACATAAGCCCGGTTAATGCCATGCAGTCTTCTAAGGCATACAGGGAGCGTATCAGTGGAATTCCCGCAAGCCGGAGGAACGGATAGCAGATCCGCAGGGCAAAGGCCAGACTTAGCATACCAAAATAGAAAAGGACGGGCGAAGAAGGTTCGTCCTTTTTGAATACCATACAAAACAGTGACAGGGTCAGGGATGTAAAAAACAGCAGCGCGTAAAAGAGGATGCGGTAAGCGGTAAGATGGCTGATGCTGTCAGGAGCTCCGATCGCAGGAGGATACCAGAGACCGCCATAGTAATGGGAATAGTTGGAAACCTGTATGATAAGCTCTGTGGATTTATCAATGGCAAAGGAATATGCGGTATCACGGATGAGAGGGGAATACCGTTCGGGTACGGTCTCTCCGGCTCCTCCAAGATTTATGCCGTTTACAAATACTCTGGTGGCACAAAGAGGCTCGGGAAGATAGAGTGTCACGGTGCCGTTTCCCTGAAGAAGCAGGCGGTAGGTGGCACAGCCGTAAGGATTGCCGTCCGTATGGAAGGCAGAGAGGTTTGGATATTCCCCAAGCCATGTTATATAGCGTGGAGACGGGGTGCCGGCAGTAAAATCCTCCGGAACGAGGAGCTGGTCGGGATAGAGTTCCCAGTTGTCCACAAGGAAGCGGATGCCATTTTCCGGTATTATGGATGTAATACCTTGCACGGTCTGCGCTTTTTTTGTATACTTATTGTCATAGACAGAAAGCAGCCGTATTCCTGCCAGCGTGAGGAAAACGGCAACGGTTACGATTAAAAGCGGCTGCAAGGTTTTACGTCTTAAAAATGTATGATTCATTCTATTATTTCACCTCATATAGATAAAAGGAGCACGGTTATGAAAAAAATACCAAATGTACTTGTACTGCTGTTACTTACAATATTATCAATATTATACATACCCCGTACTGTTTATGCAACGGAAAATGAACTGCAGGTGGATACGGTATCCACCGGACCGGAGCTGGTTTCGTGGATGGAGTCGCATAATGGGCTTGGCGGTACTGTGAGCCTGGCGGCGGATATTACGCTTTCCGATACATGGTATTTTGTGTCGGCCCGGCAGGGGCAGCCAGCCATTACCGTGGATACGAACGGATTTTCCATTACCGTTACGGGAGAGATCAGCTTTCTCAGTGATGACCGTCTTACGTTCTATGGAACTCCGGATGAAAAGGGAGTGTTCCGCGTGGCTGCGGGAGGGCTTCTTTTCATGGAAGGATGTGCCATTGAAGAAAAAGCGGCTGGCAGTACAAAGGACGCCGGAGGGTATGTACTGGTGCAGGAGGAGGGTGCCGGACTGGTTGTGCAGAACTGCACCATATCGGGGGATATCCGGTATGCCAAAATGCCGTTAGTTATATATAACACACCGGTTACTGCCGTTGCCAGCCCCGGACAGGAGGCGGTGGATGTGCTTCCCAGTGTGATTGTCAGTCAGGTCATCCGGAACGGACAGAAATATTTTGGTGAAGAAATCCCCGTCACATGGGAAACGGCAGGTACGGAGAAGGTGCAGCAGGAGAGACGGCGGTTTACCGTGCAGGGTACATTTCAGGGGGCGGTTTCCCTGGAGCCTCCTGTATGCACGGTTGTCTATAATGATGCCCCCCTGACCTTCACAGATGTAAGTGCATCGCTCAGCTATTCGGTATATGTATTCCAGGGCGGTTATACAAAACCGGAGGAGAAGCTGCCGATACACGTAGCAATGGAGTATTCCTTTGATCTTAATAACTGGATTTTGTATGATACGGAGTCTGTTTCCGATGTGGAGGAACTTTTTTTCATCGGGATAGCAAAAGCAGATTGGGATATTTCTGCAAATCCGTATATTTACATTCGCCTCCGATGCAGTGACGACGGGGAGGAAATATATTCCAATGTGCTCCGGTTTGCTGTGGATGATCTGAGTAAAGTGGAAGACCAGGGGGGAAACCGGGGTGGAGGCACGGCAATCGTAAATCCGCCAAAGGAGCCGGTTTCGGTATCGGAGCCCCCCACTTCGCCCAAGCCGGAGATCCCTGCCTCACCAAAACCGGAGCCTCCCACTTCGTCCGAACCGGAGAAAAATGATGGCAGCAGTGGTGAGCCGGGCGATGGGGAAGCGGATTTTGCCCGGAAGAATATCTCAGCAGAAGCCGGACAGCAGGGCAAAACGCCAGTAATTTCTTCGGATGTGCTTTCGGATGAAAACAAAAAGAATGCGACAGGCAATACCAAAACGGAAGGGAAACCGGCAGAACGTTCCAATATCAATGGTAACACCATGCACGTCGATAACACCCGGAAGGAACAGACCGAAAAAGCTTCCGGTTCCGGTCAGCTTGCGGACGCCGCAGGTGATGTGGAACAACCGGACACCGTGGAAAAAAATAATGCCAGTGAAAACAGGAAGGATTCCGGTACTGCGTTGGCTGCCGATGGCAGCGGGGAATATAAGGCAGGTGTTCCATGGTTGCTGCCGGCAGCAGTTTTGGTGCTCGGAGCAGCAGCCGGTATTATCTTCCTTGTCAGATACCGCAGAATGCGTTAACCGGCTTGCGAATCCGGAGCGAAAAAGTATCCCTTGCGCCGGATTGTCTGGATGTAATCGTGTTCCGGACAGAGCACAAGCAGTTTTTTACGTATGCGGCCGATGATGACCTGGAGCGATTTTAACCCTTTATTGATCGGGGCTTTCCATACGGAATCAAAGATTTGTTCGTAGGTAAACACCTCCCCTGGGTGTCTGGCAAGAAAATAGAGCACATCAAATTCAAAGGTGGAAAAATCCGCTGAAATCTCGCCATAGCTCACGCTGCGGTTTGCAGGGTTAATGGTGAGATCACCAAAGTACAGTGTTTTTGGCGGTTCCGCTGCCCGTCCGGCACGGATGCGGGCACGCACACGCAGCTCCAGCTCCTCCATGCTGTAGGGCTTGCAGACATAGTCGTCTCCGCCGATGGACAGTCCCCGGATACGGCTTTGTTCCTGCGTGTATCCGGAAAGGAACAAAAGAGGTATGCCTGTCTGCTGCCGTATCTTTTCACACAGGGAAAAACCATCCATGCCGGGCAGGTCAACATCCAGAAGAATACAGTCCAGTGAAGCGGACAGGATGATTTGTTCCGCCTCCTCCGCCGTCTGCGTACAGATTACCTCATACCCCATGGATTCAAAAAACATGCGGTTGTCATCCAGTATCGATTTATCGTCATCTATCATCAGAATCCTGTCCATAGTTACCTCCATTCGCGCACGCCTTCTTGGGTCTGTTGCACTAACATAAATTATAAATTATGATAGGCATCTATAAGAATTATAACATAAAATATCCGGTATTTTCACCCTGAAAGTAAACGGCTGGCAACAAATGTGCCAGCTTCTTTATTTTTGACACAAAATATTTTAATATAGGGCTAGGTCATAAAAGTTTTTGCTTTGCAGGCATAAATAAAAAGGATTGGAGGAATAGAAAATTGAAACAAAAAAATTTAAAGAGAAAAGCCGGTTCACTGCTTCTGGCAGCGGCAATGATAATAACTTCATTACCGGTGTTTAGTACAAGGGTTTGGGCGGCGGAAGCGAACCAATTCAATGCCGGACCATCAGAAGTCCCCCATAACTTTGCGACAAAAGAGCAACTAAAGACCTTTAACACAGATGACACGGACGGCAGTACAGCTTCAGCAACGATCTATTTTGGAAAAGACGTTACCTTTTGGTGGATTGCGGGAAGTCAGAGTGCTGACAGTGTAACATTGTTTGCGGGGAGACCGCTGGCAGTGTTCGATCAGGGAATCTGGCAAATGCTTTATAAGTTTGACGGGAACTATACCCTCGATGGAGATCTTCCTATAACGAAGGACTATGACAGCCAGTGGGATTGCACTTATTCAGATAGTACCCCGACAGAGGTAAATGTAGACCATTATGGAGGCAGTACACTAAGGACTATATTGAAAGATAGATATTCTTCTGGGTTTTCAACTGTCGAAAAGGAGATGATAAAGGATACAACGATCTATACGCTGGACACCAAAAATCAAAGTGTATATACCACAACGGATAAATTGTATCTGCCATATGGAAATGACATGGGTGATACGTATATCACAGTGGGAGGCAATCGTTCTGACAGTGACGAGTTAAACAATGGTTTGCGTATAGATAAAGACTATTGGGATGAGTGGGACGACGGTCCTTTTTGGCTGTGTACACCGGGTGACGGTGGTAATTATGTGCAGGTGGCTTCGAAATCTTCCGGTGTGGATACTCTCGACGTTGGTAGTGAGCGTGTATTGAAGCCTGCCCTTGAACTGGATTTGTCATCTGTGCTTTTTGCATCTGGTGCGCAAGCAACAGTAAGTGACGATGTCTGGACAGGAGCAGGGTTAACAGATAGGAACGCAATGACATTGAGACTGGACGGCGATGGCGAAAAAATCGGAACTGTGTCATATGACGCTGCAACCGGTCAAATCACAGCGAAAAAGGATGCAGAAGCTGAGGGAAAAGTTGCTCTTGTAGTACAGGGGAACAATTCGGGCGATGTTGAATCCGGCGATTGGTATTACTCTGTGTGTGTGGGAGAGACGACAGTTGTTACAACAGACCAGATTAAGGCTGCCTGCAACATATTCGGAGAGATTGACCTTGCAAAATGCAGAATCTGGCTGGAGACAACGATCCGGCGGGAAGATAGCGCAGAAAAGTATGCTAAGATGGCAGAAGCAAAAGATTCTGATACGACAGACACATTAGAGCCGGGAAAAACCGTTGTGTGTGCAGACGCAACCATAAGCAACGGTTCGGACGGCATGGTTACAATCGACAAGGGGAGCGATGGAACCGTTGATATAACGGTCAAGCTGCCGCAGGCAGGCAGCATCGAGGTTTCTGCAGATGGAAAGATTACCGTCCCAGCCGGGGGGAAAGTCCAGGCCACAGGCGGAAAGGAGATCACCCTGTCAGACGGAGGAACCGTTGATACGGATGGAACCGTAGAGGCAGAAAGGATCACAGTCGGAGATACTACGGTAACGGCACCGGAGGGAGGAAAGGTAACGTCAGACAAAGATGGAAACATTACGGTACCCGCCGGAGGAACGGTTCAGACTGGAGACGGAGAGGCGGTAACACTGCCAAACGGAGGAGCCGTTGACAAAGACGGAACCGTAGAGGCAGAAAGGATCACAGTCGGAGATACTACAGTAACGGCATCGGAGGGAGGAAAGGTAACGTCAGACAAAGATGGAAATATTACGGTACCCGCCGGAGGAACGGTTCAGACTGGAGACGGAGAGGCGGTAACACTGCCAAACGGAGGAACAGTTGATCAAGCCGGAAATATCACCGAACCGTCTTTTGAGGGAAAAGGAACCGTAGAGAATCCGTACCAGATCAAGACAGAAGAGGATCTGAAAAAACTGGCGGAACTGGTAAACAGCGGGAAAGATCCGAAAAAAGCTTACTATAAGATCGAAGCGGAAGAGGGAATTACGATCACAGAAGAGAGCAGTCCATGGACGCCGATTGGAACGGCAGAGCATCCGTTTACCGGAACGTTTGACGGAAATGGAAATACCATAAAAGGTCTGGAAATCAGCGGTGGCGAGCCGAAAGACGATCAGGGGCTCTTTGGAGTCAATGCCGGAACGATCGAAAACCTTATCATCGAGGGAAGCGTGACAGGAAAAGACAATGTGGGAGGAATCGCCGGAACAAACACCGACACCGGAATCATCAAAAACTGTACTTTGAATGTCAGTGTGACCGGACAGAATGGCGTCGGAGGCATTGCCGGACAGAACAATGGTACAGTCACAGGCTGTACGAACAAAGGAAGTGTCACCGGAAGTGGAACAGGAGTTGGAGGAATCGTCGGAACCAACGGGGAAAACGGAAAAGTGAAAGACAATGTAAATAATGGAAACGTCGTCGGGGACAACACCGGAAGCAACTCTTCTACCATCGGAGCCGTGATCGGGAAAAACGATAACACCAATGTGGCAGGCGACATTACCGGGAACTACTACCAGAAAACCGACGGGATCAATAAAGACCTGACAGGGATCGGAGGAACAGAGCAGGATCCGGCGGGAATCACCAGCGGAAGCAGTCCGACGCCGGGAGAAGCTACACCAAGCCCGGCACCGGGAGGAAATACGCCAAGTCCGGCACCGGGAGGAAATACGTCAAACCAGACGCCGGGAGGGAGTAACCTGGGTCCGACACCGGGAAGCGCCATGAGCGGCCTGACGCCGGAACAGCAGGAGAAAGTGAACCAGATCGCAAAAGAGCTGAATGTCCCTGTGGAGACAGCGAAAAAGCTGCTGGAGATGGCACAGGAGCTTGGCATTGAAACAGACACCCTTCTTTTGACGGATCAGGATATCGTAAACCAGACCTCTGAGGGAGATGTCAAAGGCTCAAACTTCTCCAAAATCCAAGCGAAGGCAGCAAAGGCGAAGAAAAACAGCATCACCGTCAAGTGGGGCAAAGTCAAAGGAGCAGATGGTTACCAGATCTATGTGGCAAAGTGTGGGAAAAAGAATAAATACAAGCTGGTAAAGACCGTCAAAAAAGCAGGAACGACCAGCTTCACATATAAAAAGCTGAAAAAGGGAACCGGATACCGGTTCATCGTCAGAGTCTACAAGAACGTTGACGGAAAGAATTATACGGTTGCCGCATCCAGGACTGTCCATGAAGTGACGTTAGGCGGAAAGAGAACCAACCCGAAATCCGTAAAAGTAAACAAAAGAACTGCGAAGATCAGGAAGGGGAAGAAATTCAAGATCAAATCGAAGATTGTGAAGGCAAGCTCCGGGAAGAAACTTTCGAACCACAGAAAGCTCTCATATGAGAGTACGAACAAGCAGATCGCAACTGTCAGCAAGAAGGGTGTGATCAGGGGGAAGAAAGCAGGGAAGTGCTATGTTTACGTCTATGCGGAGAACGGGATCTTTAAGAAGGTCAAGGTGACTGTAAAATAGGATTAAAAATATCAAAGAGATAACCCAAAACGAGGACAGGTATGTAACAGGACCTGTCCTCGTTTTATAGTGCTAAATCGCTTAGTTCTATGGAGTTCAAAAGAAAGAAATTGACCGATATGCTCCTGGATGATAAAATTACAAAAGAGACATATATTGTATGGGATATCAGTGAGGGTGGCACCATTGATTCGTACAAGCTGACCTTTGTGTTGAAGGGGATGGAGACGGTTTGTTTATTATTTAAGCCTAACGTAGGTCAACATATTGAGGTGAAATGGTAAAAGGAGGACTGCATGGTGGAGGATACAAGAGATAAGTCCAATATTATAGGGAGCGAAATTATCATATATCAAACAGAAGATGGACAGACGAAAATAGACGTTAAATTTGAGGACGAGACCGTTTGGCTTACGCAGGCACAATTATGTGAACTTTATCAGACCAGTAAATCTAATATCAGTGAGCATATCAAGCATATTTTTGAAGAGGAGGAATTGGATGAGGAATCAGTTGTTCGGAAATTCCGAACAACTGCAGCTGATGGGAAAAACTATAATACGATCCATTATAATCTTGATATGATTATTTCTCTTGGATATAGAGTAAAATCTAAAATTGCCACAAAATTCCGCCGGTGGGCTACTGAACGATTAAAAGAGTACATGATAAAAGGGTTTACGATGGATGATGAGCGGCTGAAAAATCTGGGTGGCGGTAATTACTGGAAGGAGTTATTAGACCGTATTCGGGATATTCGCTCATCTGAAAAAGTTATGTATCGACAGGTACTTGACCTTTATGCAACAAGTGTTGATTATGATCCCAAGAGTAGTGAATCCATTGCGTTTTTTAAAATGGTACAAAATAAGTTACATTATGCAGCGCATGGACATACAGCAGCAGAAGTTATATATGAGCGTGCGGATGCCAGTCAGCCTTTTATGGGATTAAAAAGTTTTTCCGGTGATTTTCCTGTATCGAAAGATATAAGTATTGCAAAGAATTACCTTAATGATGAGGAATTGAGAATTCTAAATAATATTGTATCAGGTTATTTTGATTTTGCAGAAATTCAGGCAATGCGTCATAATCCTATGTATATGGCAGATTATGTGGAGCATCTCGATAATGTTTTAAAAACTACAGGTGAAAAAGTGTTGCAAGGAGCGGGAACGGTTAGTCATGCACAGGCAATCGAAAAAGCAGAAGAAGAATATAAGAAATATCAGGCGCAGAACTTATCACCGGTTGAAGAGGAATACTTGGAAAATATTAAAAATATTCACGACACAGTGAAGAAGAGAAGTTAAATGGCGATTATGAGGATATTAAAGAAATCCGCCCCGGGCTGCATAAGGTTTTAAATATGTGTTTGTATTGAAAATGAGATAGAAAAGTGGTATTCTGAAATAGGACAAAACGAGGCAGGATTTGTTTTGATTTTGAGGAAATGGAGGCAGGGAATATGAAGAATATAAAGAAAAAGATATTGTCAGTGGTCATGGTATTCAGCCTGCTTGCCGGGGTATTATCGATGCCGGCACAGGCGGGTGCGAAAGATACTTATTGGCTGGTGGGCGTATCGAAAGCAGCTGGCGGTTATATGAAGATGTATTATAAGGGAAACAAGATCGCATTAAAGGGGAAGGTCAAGAAAGCGGCTTCTCAGGATAAGATAGATGACGTCAAGGATAAAAAGGTTTCTTATAATTTAAAAGTAGCAGATAATTGTAAGGTAACTTTTGTGGAAGCAGAAAATACCTACACGATGACGTACAAAAAGTGGGCTAAAGACAACCGGTATAAAAAGGGAGATCCGGTCTCATGTATAGCAGCTGATATCAAAGTTGAAGGAAAAAAGATCACAAGGATTTATTTTGGGGCTTAGGGTGTGTGATATTTTAAGTATTCCAGACTTATTAAGAAATCATATACTATTTATTTCCTTTTATCACTGGTATTTTCGGTAGCAGAGGAGTTTTGATATGGAATTGGAGACAGAAAGGTTGATACTACGTCCGTGGACAGAGGCGGATGCGGAGAGCTTATATAGGTATGCAAAAAATCCCGATGTTGGGCCAGTTGCCGGGTGGCCGCCTCATAAGAATATAGAGGAAAGCCGGGATGTTATCAAAAATGTGTTTTGTGGGCAGGAGTGTTATGCCGTTTGTTTAAAAACGGATAATATAGCCATTGGCTGTATTGAGCTGAAACTTAATGGAAGTACTGATATGACAGAACGGGATGATGAATGCGAAATCGGTTATTGGCTCGGAAAAGAATTTTGGGGACTGGGGCTTATTCCTGAGGCGGTAAGCCGACTGATTCGCTATGGGTTTGAAAATTTGAACATGAATGTGATCTGGTGTGGCTATTATGATGGTAATATAAAATCAAAGAGGGTACAGGAAAAATGCGGATTTATTTATCACCATACCTGTAATGAGGTTCCTGTGCCGCTTATGAATGAGATTAGAGTCGGTCATACAAGCTGCCTGACCAGGGAGCGTTGGCTGGCGAAGTTTAAATAAGTTGATGGGCGAGAGATAATAGTTATAAAAGGAAAAAAACCGGGCAGACAAACCCTCTGGAAAACAGCGATTTCCCGGAGGGTTTGTCGTTTTTTGTCGAACGAAAGTGCTTGAGAGATGGCGGTTGTTGTAGTAAAATGTAAGGAGAGGTTATAAAATTATAGGCTTGGTTATCCGGGTCTAAACACTAAGTTTTGTAAACTTGCTATACTGCTTCATACCAACGAGGTGATCCCATGCAACTCCCAAATTCCGATAATCTGGAAATCCAATATCTCAGCCGCCTGTTTGACAACACCAGTGAGTGCTATAAATTTTTTTGGTTTCAGGCAATCGTTACGAAAGTGCTGGAGGGAAGAGAAGTAATTACATACGAAGAATTGATTGATGAAATGATAGCTGATGCCTGGTATATGGTGACGGAATATCATCTGAACATGGGACCTAAAGATACGTTAGAGCGTCTGGTTCACTATATTAGCAGCATCAGTAGTATAAAGCCTTCTGAAAAGAAGGACAAGGTGCTGGAATACCTGACAAATTGCGAGGATAAAGAAGTATTACAGAAGAAACGCACGCTTACTTATCATGTGCCATATCGTCTGCAGGCGCCATTTATGGAAACGATGAAGGGGAAGGAATGGAACGTGTCAGAGGGGAATCTGATTGCCAGGATCAACCGGGAAAAGCGTCTGATGTATTATTTTACAGAATTAAATGGTATGCAGACAGCGATTCGGATTCAGCCGGACTGGGTTTCTTATATCCATAAAAATCAGGAGATTTTAAAGGGATGGCTTCAATATAAAATGATCATGTATTTGCAGAAGCGCAATCCCAATGTGCCGGGCATCTCAGATAAGCTGAAAGCACCAGAAGAGCGAAAGATGGACAAAGTGCAGGAGTATTGGAAGTTGTTATTGGAATTCGGGTCGGTCCGTGAAATTTATGGGGATGAGATTGTTACAAAAGAGGATATTTCTATTGATCATTTTGTGCCGTGGTCTTATGTGGCACATGATGAATTTTGGAACCTCCATCCGACAAAACGGGAGATCAATAGCAGTAAGAGCAATAATCTTCCGGATTGGGATATTTATTTTTCAAAGTTATGTCGCTTGGAATATTATTCTTATGAAATGATGAATACCCATGGAGTGGTCATGGATGCTTTTGAAAAATGTGCCAAAGAACATTTGAACAGCAGTGATATCCGGGGACGTATTTATAAAAAAGGACTGGCGCTGACAGAGTTTTCAAATGCGTTGGAAGAAGTGGTTCAGCCTGTTTACCAGTCGGCGAAAAATTGCGGATTCCGAAATTGGATATACGCAGGGAAAGAAGCCGATGAATAGGAAAATGATTGATTATTATAACAGGAATGCCAGAGGATTTGTCGACCGGACGATAGGAACTTTTAAAATACAGGATGCACGGCCGGATTATAAAAATAAGCCGTGGATCAATATTATCGTAACAAAAAAATAGCAAAGCAAATATTTTGTATATACAAAAGAATGGGGAGAAGGGAAAAATTGATAGCACATATTTCAGATGATGGATCCAGTAGGGAAGAATCTGTAGCGGAGCATACGGAAAAAACCGTGTATCTGTGCAAAGAAAAAGGGAAGAGATGTGGGATTTCCCATATCATGTCCATATGTGGAATGCTCCATGATATGGGAAAAAATAAGCGGAGGTTTGATGATTATATTCACGCAGATGAGAGGGAAAGAAAAAAACTGCGGGGCAAGATTGGACATGCTTCGACCGGAGCAAAATATATTTATGATAAGTATCATGAGAATTCTGCAAAAGTAAAAATTTTGACAGAGTTAGTCACCTATGCGGTGGCTGCCCATCATGGATTATTTGATTGTGTAAGTGAAGAGCAGACAGATTTATTTTCTACAAAGTTAAGTAAAGTGGAAGATTATGATGAGGCCTGCCGTAATGCAGAAAATGATTATCTCCAACAATATGAACCGGAAAAAGTTTTTACAAAAGCGGAAGAAGAATTTGATCTGCTTTGGGATAAAATGAAAAAAGTAGTTGAGAGGATAACACCTCTTTTATTGAGTAAAGATAAGCGAGATAAAAGAAAAGTATTATCTAATTGCCAGACCTTTTTGTTTGCCTCTCTGCAGCGGTTACTGCTATCTATTTTGATCGATGCCGATTGGGAAGCCACGGCCGATTTTATGAATGATGTCGATACGTTGTTAAAGCGCAATGATATGAATCATAAAAAAATATTTGCAAAAGCCAGAGAGAATTTTGAGACATATATGCAGACGAAAAATAGTTCAGCTCGCCTTTCTGATCTGACTGACAGAGAGAAAGAGATTAACGAGGGAAGAAATCGATTACAAGAGGAGTGCAGAGAATTTGCAAAGTATCCGGCGGGAATCTATTGCCTGCCTATTCCGACAGGGGGAGGAAAAACACTGAGCAGTCTGGCATATGCCCTGGAGTATTGTAAGAGGCATCCGGAGACAGAACGTGTTATTTATGTGTCGCCCTATATTAGTATTACGGAACAGAATGCTAAAGTGTTCCGGGAGGCGATCGGGCAGGAAGAGTGGATTCTGGAACACCATTCCTCCGTGATAAAAGATACGGTGAAGGATGATGAGGATTATCGTAAAAACCGGTTTGCGCAACAGGATATAAATTGGGAAGATCCTTTTATATGTACCACATTTGTGCAGTTTATGAACACGCTTTTCTCCGATCAGAGCAGATCCATACGGCGTATGCACAGGCTGGTGAATTCCGTTATTATCATAGATGAGGTTCAGTCTATGCCTATTAAATGTGTACATACATTTAATCAGATGATTAATTTTCTAAATGTGGTCTGCAATGCAGATATTATTTTGTGTACAGCGACACAACCGGCTTTGGGGGATGCGGTGTATCCTGTATGTTATAGTGAACCTAAGTATATGATAAAAGATGCGGAAATCTGGTTTACCCGGTTTGAACGGGTGAAGATACATGTTCCTGAGCCTGGGCAGAAATATACATTTGAGAGTCTTGGGGATGAGATCATCTGTCAGCTGGATACATATCGATCCATTCTTGTGATATTAAATACGAAATCAGCGGTAGGGAAATTGTATGATATATTGAAAGCATTTCCTGTACATGTAGAATATCTCACGACGAATCTATGTGCAGAACACAGAAGTGACAAGATAGAAGCAGTAAAGAAAAAGCTCAGGGAAGGACAGGAGAGAGTTGTCGTTGTCAGCACGAATCTCATAGAGGCGGGAGTGGACATTTCTTTTGAATGTGTATACCGTTCCATGACCGGACTTGACAGTTTGGCGCAGAGCGCAGGGCGGTGTAACAGAAACGGCGAGATGGCATCCGGAGTTTTAAACCTGATTCAGCTTGAAGGGGAAAATACCGGGAATATGGAAGAATTACTGCGGAATACCGGTGTTACCGGGCAGATCCTTTATGATTATAGGAAAATCGGTAGTGGGGAGAGCCTGTTGACGCCAAAATGGATGGATGATTATTTTAAAAAAGTATATTTGGATTCCGAAGATAAAATGAACTTCCCCATAAGACAAATGGATACGAGTATCATGGAACTTTTATCGAATGGTTTTCCCTGTACAGGGAAAAAGAACTGTATGAATCAGGCATACAAAACAGCCGGCCGGGAGTACCGGGTGATTGATGACCATTCTTTTGGTGTGATAGTGCCATATAAAAGGGGGAATGAAATCCTGGAGGCCATTCGACAGTCTTCAGATCTGGCAGAAATAAAAGATCACATACGAAAGGCACAGCGGTATACGGTAAATGTGAGAGAGAACCAGTTGAAAAAATTTGATGGGCTCATTCAGCGTGTCAGTGAGCATATCCCCGGGTTATATATGGTGGCAGCTCCCGGGGCTTATACAGAAGAGCGGGGGATCACTGCGCAATGGGAACCACTTATTTTTTAATAGATTATTTTTTAAAATAAATTACGAAAGGAGAAGTGCAGAGTGGAAAAACCGAATATAATTGAGTACACCGTATTTGGAAGATATGCCTTATTTACAGATCCCCTGTCCAAGACAGGAGGAGAAAAATGCAGTTACCAGATACCTACCTATCAGGCGCTTAAGGGAATTACGGAATCGATCTACTGGAAGCCAACGCTCACCTGGGTCATTGATGAATGCCGGATCATGAAATGGATCCAGACAGAGTCCAAAGGGATCCGTCCGATCAAATACAACGAAAATAAAAATGATCTGTCTCTTTATACTTATTTGCGCGATGTTGAGTACCGGGTAAAGGCGCATTTTGAGTGGAACGAGAACCGACCGGATTTAGCCCATGACAGGAACGAGAACAAGCATTATGACATCGCAAGGAGAATGCTTGAGCGGGGCGGAAGAAGGGATATCTTTTTGGGCGCCAGGGAGTGCCAGGGATATGTAGAGCCCTGTCACATAGATGAGGGAGAGGGGGCATATGATAAGGCAAACCTATCCTTTGGCATTATGGTTCATGGTATTACATATCCGGATGAAGCTGTACGGGAGGAAGAGAAGGGGAAAATGACGGTTCGTCTGTGGAACGCACAGATGCAAAACGGCATCATTCATTTTCCCCGTCCCGAAGAATGTGAGATCCGGCGAATCCTGCGCAGTGAAAAACAGAAGTCGTTTGTACCCGGTCAAAACTTTTCCGGCTTAGATGAATTTGAGGGAGGTGGTGCCTTTGGCATGGTTAAAAACCTTGGCTGATACATATGACGTCTATTCTGAACAGGCGGGTGTGATAAGAAATGACCAGCCTGTGTTGCTGCCCCTTTCCCACTCTACGTTTAATGCCCAGATTGAAGTGATACTGGATGAGGAGGGCAATTTCATAGACTCGAAAAAACTCGATAAAGGGCCGGATGTCGTCACAATAATTCCGGTGACAGAGGATTCTGCTGCGAGAAGCAGTGGGATTGCGCCACATCCATTGTGTGATAAACTTTGCTATGTGGCAGGAGACTACGTATTATATACGGGAGATCAGAAGAAAAAAGAATACTACGAGTCGTATATGGAACAGCTGCAGGAATGGGCGGAATCCGGTGATACACACCCTATGGTGCGGACGATATGGAAGTATCTGCAGAAGAAATCGCTGATCCATGATCTGATCCAGAATCATACATTGGAGCTGAATGAACGCGGACGACTTACAGATCATGTGAAATTACAGGGCTCCGGGCAGACCGGCGCCAATGTAAGATTTATCGTCTATGGAAATGACAAGCCCCGCGTGTGGGAAAATCAGGAATTGTATGAGACATATGACAGGTATTACCAGAAGAGGGCGGGACAGACAGAGTTATGTTATGTGGCCGGAGAGCTGGGAGCCTGTTCGGAGAAACATCCTTCCAAGATACGAAACAGCGGTGATAAGGCAAAACTGATTTCGGGAAATGATGAATCGGGATTTACTTACCGAGGCAGATTTGCCTCAAAAGACCAGGCGGTTTCTGTCGGATATGCGGTGTCGCAAAAGGCCCATAATGCCCTGAAATGGCTGATCCAGAAACAGGGATATACCAGAGATGGCTCGGCGGTGGTTTGTTGGATGTCAAACCGGGATATGTCAGTTCCCGACATGATGAAGGATTCCATACATGCCTATGAGGATCTGGACGATTTTGAGTTTGATTTTGACATACTGGATGACATAGAGGAAGAGAGTACAAACAAACAGGATACCGGAAAATATTTTGCGGAACAATTTAATCTTGCGGTGCGTGGATATGCCGGTAAGATCAAAGTGGATGACCATATTGCAGTAATCGCACTGGATGCGGCGACGACGGGAAGGCTGTCGATTTCTTATTATGATGAGATGGGCGGAAAACAGTATATGGATGCTTTGTTATACTGGCAGGAGCATTGCAAGTGGCGCCGTTTTATAAAAGTGGGGAAAATAGATGATGATAAAAAGCAAATCCTATGTGAATGTTCACCATCACCCCGTGATATGGCTCTGGCTGCCTTTGGCACACAGAAATCAAACTGGCTGGAGGCGGACAGTAAACTGATCCGGGCTGTTACAAACCGCCTGCTTCCATACATTACCGGAAAAGGGGGCAGGATTCCCTCAGATGTTGTCAAAGCGGCGGCGAGGAGAGCGTCCATGCCACAATCCATGAATCATTTTGTATGGTATAATGATGTGCTATGTGTTGTGTGTGCAATGATTCGATTTAATTATGAGAAGGGAGGCAAGACAATGGATAAATTTCTGGAGGACAATGTGAATGACCGAAATGTTTTGTTTGGGAGACTGCTGGCCGTATATGATCTTATGGAGCGGCGCGCCATGTTCGAGCGCGACGAAAATGGCAAAGTAAAAGAAGGGCGTACAACGAATGCAAGACGTTACTGGAATGCGTTCAGTAGCAGGCCCGCCAAAACATTTAAAACTATAAAACAGAATATGATTCCATACGAAAAGAAATTAACGGGGTATGAGTTGAAAAAGTTTGAAGAGTGGACGGAGGAAATTATGGTACATCTTGCCGGAGCCGGATTTGACAATAAGCCGCTGTCGGAGATGTACCTGCCGGCATATTATATGCAGACCGAGTATATGAAACAGGCATTTCAGAAAAAAGAACAGTAAAATAATAAGTGCAGAAAAGGAGAGATAAAATGGGCGAATTTACAAACAAAATTGATTTTGAGGTTTTAGTGATGGTGCAAAATGCAAATCCGAATGGGGATCCGTTGAATGGCAACCGGCCGCGGGAGACATATGACGGCTATGGGGAGATTTCTGATGTGTGTATTAAGCGCAAGATCAGAAACCGGCTGCAGGATATGGGTGAGAATATATTTGTGCAGAGCGATGAGCGTTCCGATGATGGATGTAAAAGCCTTGCAGACCGGGCAAAGAGCAACGAGGATATGCAGAAGGCACAGAAGGATAAGGATCGGGATGCATATGCAAAAGCGGCCTGTAAGACATGGATCGATGTGCGCAGTTTTGGGCAGGTTTTTGCATTTAAGGATGGTAACGTATCTGTCGGTGTCAGGGGCCCGGTTTCAGTGCACTCAGCGTTTAGTGTACTGCCCGTTTCGATAGACAGTATGCAGATCACGAAAAGTGTCAACAGCGAGACAAAGGATAAGAAGTCGTCGGATACAATGGGAATGAAACACAAAGTACATTCGGCATTGTACGTTGTGAAGGGAAGTATTAATCATCAGCTGGCTGAAAGAACAGGGTTCAGTGATGAGGATGCGGAGAAAATAAAAGAAGCGCTTCGGACACTGTTTGTGAATGACAGCTCCTCGGCAAGACCGGATGGCAGTATGGAAGTGTGCAGAGTATACTGGTGGAAACACAACTGCCCGATGGGACAGTATTCATCGGCAAAAGTACACAGACTGGTGAAAGTCACTGCGAAAGTAGATGATCCAAAAACTTTTGGAGATTATGAGATCATCGTTGATTCGCTGCCTGATCTGGAGCTGGAAGAAATAGAAGGAATTTAGTTATGTATTCAGAAGAAGATTATCTAATGCTTTCAGGTATTCAGCATTTTGCTTTCTGCAAAAGGCAATGGGCATTGATACATATCGAGCAGCAATGGGCTGAGAACTACAAGACAACGGCTGGAGAACTGATGCACAAAAGGGCACATGATGAGGAATCCTTTGAAAAGAGAGGAGATCTGCTGATCGTCAGGGGACTGCGTATTGCTTCACATGAACTGGGGATGAGCGGACAGTGTGACGTAGTTGAGTTCCATCAAAGTGAGGATGGCATTGACTTATTTGGTTATGATGGAAAATGGATTCCAGAGCCCATTGAATATAAGCATGGAACGCCTAAAGAAAATAATGCGGATGAATTGCAGCTTTGTGCACAGGCGCTTTGTCTGGAAGAAATGTTTCAGACAAGCATATCCCGGGGTTCTTTGTATTATGGTGAGAATAGAAGGAGAAGCAAGGTGGAATTTACCGGGGATCTGCGAAATGAAACGAAAAAAACGGCAAAAAAGATGCACGAAATGTTTCGGAGAGGACATACCCCTAATGTAAAGACTTCAAAGCAGTGTAAGTCGTGCTCTCTGGCGGATCTGTGTCTGCCCAAATTGCAAAAGAATATGGATGTCGGACAGTATATCAAACAGAATATTCACATTGGAGAATAACTTTTGAATAGTACCATTGCGCTAAATACAGGAGGCCGAAATGCGAAAATTGTTAAATACATTATATGTGATGACAGAAAGTTGCTATCTGACATTAGATGGGGAGAATATTGTAATACAAAACGGAGAAAAAATTCTTGCCAGGTTTCCCCTCCATACGCTGGAGAATGTAGTATGTTTCACATATAAAGGGGCAACGCCGGCACTTATGGGTGCATGTGCGGAGAGAAAAATCGGAATAAGTTTTTTTTCACCTAGAGGAAAGTTTCTTGCCAGGACAGTTGGGAAGGAATATGGTAATGTGCTTTTGAGAAAAGAACAGTATCGTATTTCTGATGATCATGGCAGGAGCGTGTCGTATGCTAAAAATATGATATTAGGAAAAGTTTTTAATGGCAGATGGAGCGTGGAGCGAACTCTACGTGATCATGCCTATCGTGTGGATGAAGATAAACTGCGGCGAGTTTCAGGGGTCATGTATGATTCCCTGCAAAAAATTGAAGAGGTATCTGCACTGGATGAGCTGCGTGGGCTAGAAGGGAAGGCAGCAGAACAATATTTCTCAGTGTTTGATGATTTGATCTTAAATCAAAAAGAGGATTTTACATTTACAACGAGAAATCGAAGACCGCCTCTTGACAATGTAAATGCAGTTTTATCATTTGCTTATACAATTTTAGCAGGTGAATGTGCAAATTCGCTGTACAGTGTTGGTCTTGATCCATATGTGGGATTTATGCATAGCGACAGACCGGGAAGGACATCGCTGGCACTTGATATGATGGAGGAACTACGCCCGATCATAGCCGATCGGTTTATTCTGACACTAATCAATACAAAAGCGCTTCGGTCATCTCATTTTGAAACCCAGCAGGATCATGCAGTTTTTTTAAATGAAGAGGGAAGAAAAGTCTTTTTTAATGCTTGGCAGAACCGCAAAAAGGAGACGATCACCCATCCTTTTCTGAAAGAAAAGATAGAGTGGGGCTTGGTTCCATATGTACAGGCGCTCTTGCTGGCACGAACGATTCGGGGCGACTTGGATGAATATCCGCCATTTTTATGGAAGTAGGTGATTTTTATACTAATACTGATTACTTATGATGTTTCGACACAGGATGCTGCAGGACGTAAACGACTCAGAAAAGTGGCAAAGGAATGTGTCAATTATGGACAGAGGGTACAGAATTCAGTATTTGAATGTGTTTTGGACTCTTCTCAGCTGTTAATAGTGAAGGACAAGTTGTTATCGATGATCGATCCCAAGGCAGATAGCTTGCGATTTTATAATCTGGGTAATAAATACCAAAGAAAAGTAGAACATTTTGGTGTAAAAGCATCCTATGAGGCAGAGGGAACATTGATAATATAGTGGTGCGAGTCCTAAATGAACATGATATACCTAAGGGGTTCGCACCATAAAATATAAACAAAATGAAATGAATATGCCATGAAAAAATCAAAATAAATTATATTTTGGTCATGTTGTACAAATAGAAATCCATATTTGTTTGTAAATATGTGATTTTTGCTGTCGCTCCCCGCATGGGGGCGTGGATTGAAATATAAACCTTTATATGAGTTTGACAGAGAGTTACAGTCGCTCCCCGCATGGGGGCGTGGATTGAAATAATATCGGTGAATTTACTCGTCTATACAATAATTGTCGCTCCCCGCATGGGGGCGTGGATTGAAATAACCCTTAACCGTGGCATCACATTATGGCACACAAGTCGCTCCCCGCATGGGGGCGTGGATTGAAATAAGTTGTCAATGATACTATTTACAACATTTTTTACTGTCGCTCCCCGCATGGGGGCGTGGATTGAAATAAGCAATTTGATCTGATCAATGTCAAGGTTTTTAGTCGCTCCCCGCATGGGGGCGTGGATTGAAATCGTATATTTTTAACGGAACGATTGCAGAATCGTGTCGCTCCCCGCATGGGGGCGTGGATTGAAATACGTTCCACATAACAGTTACGCCATTTAATATCGTCGCTCCCCGCATGGGGGCGTGGATTGAAATATTATCTATGATAATTGATTAATATTGACATGATAGTCGCTCCCCGCATGGGGGCGTGGATTGAAATAATAATCCAACATCAACGCCAACATCTTTTCAGCGTCGCTCCCCGCATGGGGGCGTGGATTGAAATCGCTAATCTTACGGATTTCCGTGGCAAATTTTTTGTCGCTCCCCGCATGGGGGCGTGGATTGAAATAAATTTTGTCTTATGTAGCAGAAAAGGAAAGAGAGTCGCTCCCCGCATGGGGGCGTGGATTGAAATGGAATTGTTGACACAGCGGATGACCTTGAAACGCGTCGCTCCCCGCATGGGGGCGTGGATTGAAATTTTTGTGGCATTGGTTAAAAATTTATTTGCAGAGTCGCTCCCCGCATGGGGGCGTGGATTGAAATCATTCCATTCGTGCTCCCCAGTACTGCTCTGTCGTCGCTCCCCGCATGGGGGCGTGGATTGAAATATAATAACCTGTTTCACGATCATATTGACAAGTACGTTGTCGCTCCCCGCATGGGGGCGTGGATTGAAATGATGACATACTCATCGAAAAATATATTTGTTACATGTCGCTCCCCGCATGGGGGCGTGGATTGAAATCCTGATGATCCGGCACAGCACCCTGACATCCTCCGTCGCTCCCCGCATGGGGGCGTGGATTGAAATCTGAAACAGCTACGGAAGAGGATGTTGAGAAGGCGTCGCTCCCCGCATGGGGGCGTGGATTGAAATTTGTTGTGTCACCGGCAAATGAGAAAGCTGCCCGGGTCGCTCCCCGCATGGGGGCGTGGATTGAAATATTTCCCGAGATGGATATATCTGCAAATAAATTTTGTCGCTCCCCGCATGGGGGCGTGGATTGAAATAGTTGAGTTGCCGGAAACGTCTGTTTTAAGTTTGTCGCTCCCCGCATGGGGGCGTGGATTGAAATAACGCCGTATTAGAAAGCGTTAAGTGGAAAAAGGTCGCTCCCCGCATGGGGGCGTGGATTGAAATTGTCCTTTTGGGGGTTAAAATTGCTTTTTCTAACGTCGCTCCCCGCATGGGGGCGTGGATTGAAATGATTCCCCGCCCATGTGTTACCCCGGCTGTGGTTGGTCGCTCCCCGCATGGGGGCGTGGATTGAAATAAAGATACGGTAACATTGTTTAATTTTTATGAAGTCGCTCCCCGCATGGGGGCGTGGATTGAAATATTTATCCGTATTTTTGACACATTGCAGAAAATGACGGTCGCTCCCCGCATGGGGGCGTGGATTGAAATTTATAACTTGATGTTATTATGTTGGTAATTGATGTCGCTCCCCGCATGGGGGCGTGGATTGAAATATATAATAAGCAGGCAAAAGGGCTGGACAAGGTGGTCGCTCCCCGCATGGGGGCGTGGATTGAAATGTTGTTGGCAGGATTTTTATAGTATTCCTGCCCGGTCGCTCCCCGCATGGGGGCGTGGATTGAAATCAGATCCGTACAGCACTCATACATCCAGAAGTGCCGTCGCTCCCCGCATGGGGGCGTGGATTGAAATCATCGTATAGTCCAGTACCAGGTGCCAGTCCCCCGGTCGCTCCCCGCATGGGGGCGTGGATTGAAATATCGTATCTGGCAAATTTTCCCAACCGTTTACAGTCGCTCCCCGCATGGGGGCGTGGATTGAAATATCTATGCAAATGTCGATTGAATACCATTTCCCAGTCGCTCCCCGCATGGGGGCGTGGATTGAAATCTGCCCGGACAGCCTGTAATATTGCCTTGGGAATACGTCGCTCCCCGCATGGGGGCGTGGATTGAAATGTTCCCTGCATGGCTGCCCACGATCGTCCTGCATACTGTCGCTCCCCGCATGGGGGCGTGGATTGAAATATCCCTGCCTCCTTAATAGCGGGCCGTATGTTTTGTCGCTCCCCGCATGGGGGCGTGGATTGAAATAGATCTATGAAAAACTAGATGGCAACGCCCAGAGTCGCTCCCCGCATGGGGGCGTGGATTGAAATTAACAACTCATTTGCACCTCCTTTCGATATCCTAGTCGCTCCCCGCATGGGGGCGTGGATTGAAATCACACACAAAATTAAACGGATTACTTATCGTCCGTCGCTCCCCGCATGGGGGCGTGGATTGAAATCCTAATGCAGCAAATTACAAAGGAGATTGGGTTGTGTCGCTCCCCGCATGGGGGCGTGGATTGAAATAAGGAAGGACTCGGAGATACTAAGGTATTCGGGGTCGCTCCCCGCATGGGGGCGTGGATTGAAATATTATTTACATTAGGAGGATTTTAATATGGGATTGTCGCTCCCCGCATGGGGGCGTGGATTGAAATTCCGGATACCCGGTCTATAAATAATTTTTTCCGGTCGCTCCCCGCATGGGGGCGTGGATTGAAATAAGCGGTTATGGGGTGTATTGGTCGTCTGCAACTGTGTCGCTCCCCGCATGGGGGCGTGGATTGAAATCTATAAAATCGGCCCGGATGCAGGAAACGCAACCGGTCGCTCCCCGCATGGGGGCGTGGATTGAAATAGAGGAGAGGAAATATTGATTGATACCTACACATCGTCGCTCCCCGCATGGGGGCGTGGATTGAAATCAAAAATGGAGATTAGTTGCGCCGGCACAACCCAGTCGCTCCCCGCATGGGGGCGTGGATTGAAATATTATGCAAGCATATCAAAAAATACTGCAAAAACAGTCGCTCCCCGCATGGGGGCGTGGATTGAAATCGATACACAATATGGTAAATATGCGATCGAAAACGGTCGCTCCCCGCATGGGGGCGTGGATTGAAATCAGACGTAAAAGCATTGTATTATAACGTAAACAGGTCGCTCCCCGCATGGGGGCGTGGATTGAAATGTAAGTGTCCTGTTTCGTTATCTGTATTTTTTCGTCGCTCCCCGCATGGGGGCGTGGATTGAAATAGTTACGTTAGCAACAGGTGCAAAAGATGCTGTGTCGCTCCCCGCATGGGGGCGTGGATTGAAATCATTTAAGAAAATTGTATCCTTGTTTTTGAATGGTCGCTCCCCGCATGGGGGCGTGGATTGAAATCATCCTAATAAGTGCATTGAATCAGTGTCGAAGTAAGTCGCTCCCCGCATGGGGGCGTGGATTGAAATAAGTTTTGTCACACGATCCTGAGTAGCGTTTAAAGTCGCTCCCCGCATGGGGGCGTGGATTGAAATTTTTTTGCCATGTTCTAAAATTATTTTATTATCGTCGCTCCCCGCATGGGGGCGTGGATTGAAATCGTAATTCATAAATCCCGAAGTTGTGTGCCATAACGGTCGCTCCCCGCATGGGGGCGTGGATTGAAATCAAGTTTTGTATTTTTTCGTGTGTCAGCAAATGGTCGCTCCCCGCATGGGGGCGTGGATTGAAATACGATATTGCGCCCATGTATCTTGCACAGGCGATTGTCGCTCCCCGCATGGGGGCGTGGATTGAAATATCAAATTACGGAAGTTTCAGGAACCGATCAACAGTCGCTCCCCGCATGGGGGCGTGGATTGAAATTTTGTCAATTTGTTTTGTTTTAACGATGATATCGGTCGCTCCCCGCATGGGGGCGTGGATTGAAATCCCCAAGCGGAATCGTGTACTCCTCGGAGAAATTAGTCGCTCCCCGCATGGGGGGCGTGGATTGAAATTGCACTTGATACCCCAATCTTTACCTGAGCATGTGTCGCTCCCCGCATGGGGGGCGTGGATTGAAATGTATTGGGCGAAGAATATATCACCGCATCATCCTGTCGCTCCCCGCATGGGGGGCGTGGATTGAAATTGGTCCCGTAAGATGTCAATGGCAGCCTTTAAGCGTCGCTCCCCGCATGGGGGGCGTGGATTGAAATAAAAAATATTTGTTATTTGTTCGGGGAAAAGTGGTCGCTCCCCGCATGGGGGGCGTGGATTGAAATATGAGATAATCATCACTCAGCATACCCTACTCCGTCGCTCCCCGCATGGGGGGCGTGGATTGAAATAAAAAATATTTGTTATTTGTTCGGGGAAAAGTGGTCGCTCCCCGCATGGGGGGCGTGGATTGAAATTGCTTTCTGGCTCGCCTCCTCCGACTTTTCCACCGTCGCTCCCCGCATGGGGGGCGTGGATTGAAATAACGTGAACAGCGATCGGGTTTGTTTTGTTTCCGTCGCTCCCCGCATGGGGGGCGTGGATTGAAATCTGTTCTTCCGGCTCATTGTCCTCTTCCTGCAAGTGGTCGCTCCCCGCATGGGGGGCGTGGATTGAAATATCATGACACATGATCTGTATTACAAATCCGCCGACGTCGCTCCCCGCATGGGGGGCGTGGATTGAAATAAGGACGGCACCCTTAAAAATGTTTCACTGTTTTGTCGCTCCCCGCATGGGGGGCGTGGATTGAAATAGAAATGTCATTTGGCTTGTAATTTGGGTAGCTGTCGCTCCCCGCATGGGGGGCGTGGATTGAAATTTCCAGCCTGGGCGTAAACCCAAGGGAGATGATCCGTCGCTCCCCGCATGGGGGGCGTGGATTGAAATCCTCTGTCTTTTGTACCGTTCCAGCCTCTGCCTTTGTCGCTCCCCGCATGGGGGGCGTGGATTGAAATAATTTACTGCCGAAATTCCCGCTCCCTTTTAGCTGTCGCTCCCCGCATGGGGGGCGTGGATTGAAATTATATCCAGATCAAGAACAGACTCCTGAATTGAGTCGCTCCCCGCATGGGGGGCGTGGATTGAAATTGTATCTGCCCCGGATCATACATATTTGCCAAGAGTCGCTCCCCGCATGGGGGGCGTGGATTGAAATAGAAATGTCATTTGGCTTGTAATTTGGGTAGCTGTCGCTCCCCGCATGGGGGGCGTGGATTGAAATCTATCCCTGATTCCATTATTTTAGACCTAAAGCGTCGCTCCCCGCATGGGGGGCGTGGATTGAAATCTCCATGTATGGATCTTTTTCCACTACCCGGTTTACAGTCGCTCCCCGCATGGGGGGCGTGGATTGAAATTGGATCTATCTCGATGTATTCAATCTCTGGGATATGTCGCTCCCCGCATGGGGGGCGTGGATTGAAATAATATGGGTGATGCTCAGTCCCTGGTAAACGCCGGTCGCTCCCCGCATGGGGGGCGTGGATTGAAATTTCTTATGGTCGACCACTGTCTCCCCATAATAGAGTCGCTCCCCGCATGGGGGGGCGTGGATTGAAATTCCCCTTATCCCTGGGGGCTGGGAATTTTGTCTTGTCGCTCCCCGCATGGGGGGCGTGGATTGAAATCTCTGTGTTGCCACCTCATTTTTACCTGCCATAGGTCGCTCCCCGCATGGGGGGGCGTGGATTGAAATGCATATCACGAAAAGATATTGTAGTACTCGGTTCGTCGCTCCCCGCATGGGGGACGTGGATTGAAATGCTGTTGGCGGTTCAGAGGATGTGGCGGGAGGTCAGGTCGCTCCCCGCATGGGGGGCGTGGATTGAAATTGTTTGGATTTTTATGTCTGTCTGGGTGTAGGAGTCGCTCCCCGCATGGGGGCGTGGATTGAAATGTCCCCGGTCTCGATGAAAAGAATAAAATCATTTGTCGCTCCCCGCATGGGGGGCGTGGATTGAAATATCCATGTACTGCTCAGATCCCATAATATCATGAGTCGCTCCCCGCATGGGGGGCGTGGATTGAAATCACAAGGAAGGATGTGATACAGGAATTGAGAAAATGGTCGCTCCCCGCATGGGGGCGTGGATTGAAATGCCATAGCGAACAGGATACATGCTATAATTATTGTCGCTCCCCGCATGGGGGCGTGGATTGAAATCGTTGTCAGAGCGTCAGTTTTATTTTAAACGTTTAGTGGCTCCCCGCATGGGGGCGTGGATTGAAATTCCATATAGATAATGTCAATCACTACTGGCTCTTTGTCGCTCCCCGCATGGGGGCGTGGATTGAAATGTGATAGCGAACACGACAGGGAAGAAGAGGTGACAGTCGCTCCCCGCATGGGGGCGTGGATTGAAATAAAAACCGGAAAAGATAACAGTGAGTGGGCCGTCGCTCCCCGGAAGGGGGTCGTGGATTGAAATACGCCGGGTTTCCTGCAATGCAAATGCTGCAAGTGTCGCTCCCCGCGTGGGGGGCGTGGATTGAAATCAAGCACATCTGAGGGTTCTTAAGAAAAACAGAGGTATCAATAACTTACGAAAGTAGCCAGCTATACGGACAGTTTGGAAACATCTGTGCTCATGGAGATTAACTAGGGCACAGCAAGAATATTAATTAAGGACATGGAAATCCCTGGATGTGATTATGTTATCGTGTCAAGCCATTTTGGTGCCAGGGTACATTCGATGGACAGGGTGGCAAACCATGCCAAATGCTGGGGAAAAATATATAAAGTAAATGGTTCTGATGGTTACGCAAAGAATCTGAAGGAGGAAACAGGATACCCAAGTGATCCACGTGGGCTGTGTGGATATAATTGTAGGCACAATATGGCCCCACACTTCAAAGGAGATCCAAACTCATTTATCCAGTATGACAGCGAAGAAAATAAAAAGGCCTATGAAGTCAGCCAGAAACAGAGGCGGATGGAGCGGGCAATCCGGAAGAGTAAAAAGGAATATATCGCATACAAGGCGGCACTGGATCAATGTCAGGACAATGATACATACAAGGAACTGCTTGCCCGTTATGAGAGGAAAGCTGCCACACTCGGAAAGCAGAATAAACGATACATAGAATACAGTGCGGAAAATAACGTAAAGACACAGCAGGAGAGATTAAAGGTTTACCAATGGAACAAAGATCAGGCAGCAGCGGCAAGGGGAGCATCCGCAAAGCACAGGAAAAGTATTGCAAACAATAAGAAAACTGCTATACTGAAAGAAGAACATACGAAAGAGGTTGTTGATGTGCATACAATAGGGAAGATCGACAGGGAAATCTATAAATGCATTACGGAAGATATTGTAACGGATGAAGTAATCATAACGGATAACCAGATCCAACATATAAAGGAACGCCATCCAAACGACTATGAAAGATTTTCTAAATATTTTTCTGAAATTGTTGCTGATCCAGATTACATTATTGAGGCAAACAGACCAGACACAGCGGTGATACTGAAGGAAATTATGGATGATGGTCAGAGATTTCAAACAGTACTGAGGTTATGCACGTCGAAGGAACCAGAAGGATACAAAAACTCAATTATAACATTCTTAAAGATAGACCAGAAAAGGTGGGAACGTTATTTGCGAACAAAAGAGATTCTTTACAAGAAAGAATAATTTTGCTATAATGTGAGTAGATTAGGAGGGGATTCTTTGAGGTGGTCAATTTCGTGGCAGCCACGCACCCTATGGGTCAAAAGAGATGCAGGGGAACGCCACGCCTGCCAAAGAATCCTCACTTATTTCTTTTCAAGGAATGGTTATTGTATAATAATCATAAATATTCCAGATAATAACAGAAAAAAATAGTTGACATTCAAAAACCCAAGAGGTACTATGAACAAAACAGAACATAGTTTTGCATGTATCGAAGAGGGTGATAGCACGAAAGTATCATGGTACGGGTGCCCGGTATGCGGATACAAGAAGATGTTGAGGGTACGGGATGATAAAGTTCTCCTTAACTTTCCGGGGTACTGTGTGAGATGTAAAAATGAAAGTTTAATAAATTACGAGCCAGAGCTTAGAAGAGCCACTTAGTAAGATCCTGAAAGATCAGGCATCTGCTAGCAGGCTTTTTCATTTTATGTAAATTCATAAAAACACCAAAGGAGAACGCCCATGCCGAACTCAATCTATCCAAATTCCCAGAAGCAGTCTTATTTGAACTCCCAATCCCTCCCTCACTTTCCCTCCCTGAAATCTGCCTTCACTACCCTTTTCGGAAATAATACCAAGGTCATACAGTCCATCCCGGTTGCCGGAGGGGATATAAACGCTGCCTATCGGTTAGAATTGTCGGACGGCACATGCATTTTTATGAAATCTAATGCGAAAAAGAATTTGTCATTTTTTACAGCCGAAGCGGCTGGGATTGAGGCGGTCGCACGAACAGGGGCGATCGGCACGCCGACACTTCTTTGCACTGGAACCGATGAGAGCAGGGGTGGCTCTTCTTTTTTGCTTATGGAATGGATCCAGGGCGGAAGCCGGCTGACACGTTACTGGAAGACCTTTGCGCATCAGTTGGCGGCGATGCATCAGGCATCGGCAGAAGAGGTGGTCTCAGGTGCAAAATATGGTTTTTATCAGGATAATTATATCGGCGCAGGAGAGCAGGTCAATACAGTGCATGACAGCTGGGTCACATTTTTCCGTGACTGCCGTCTGGAACCGCAGTTCAGGCGGGCCGGACATTATCTGGGTACAGTGGATCAGAAGAAGGCGCTCTGGCTGCTTGACCATCTTGATGATTTTCTGGTGGAACCGGAAAGGCCATCGCTGCTGCATGGCGATCTGTGGGCGGGAAATGTTATTACTGGAAATGACGGGAAGGCGTGGTTGATCGACCCGGCTGTCTATGTCGGACATGCTGAGGCAGACATTGCGATGACAGAGCTTTTTGGTGGATTTCCCCGGGAGTTCTATGCAGCATACCGGGAAGCCGGGCTTTTGCAGCCGGACTATGACCGTCGCCGTGATCTGTATAATCTCTATCATCTGTTGAATCATTTGAACCTGTTTGGACGGAGTTACCTTTCATCGGTCAGACGGATCGTGGATGAATATGTACCATAAAGGAGACGTAGTATGCAAAAAGAACATGGAAGATTGAGGAACAGAATTAAAATTGAATTGGGTGATATTACGCAGTCAGAGGACTTCTTGAAGAGTGCAGAACCCTGCATGGCTGTAAGACCGGGGAGGCAAAGATCACGAAAGGATATGACCTGAAGGCGGAGTATGTGATCCATACGGTCGGCCCGGTCTATTCCGGAGGCCAATCAGATGAGAAACTGTTGTCAGACTGTTATTGGAATTCTCTTGAACTGGCAAAGGAAAATGAAATACACAGTATTGCGTTCCCGGCGATATCGACAGGGGTGTACGGGTATCCGTTGGAAGAGGCAGTGCCGGTTGCATTGCATACCATTGCCGGGTGGCTTAATGCCAATGCAGATTATCAGCTCGCAGTAGTTTTGTCATGCTTTGACAAAGCGGCATATGATATGTATCAAACATTTAATGCGGTTATTTGGAGATGAAATAACAGTAACTGTGGAACGACGTTGATCTTCGGCAGATACAAAGAAAATGCGGGAGTGTATAAATGGTTCGGGGAGGTAATTACCGCATATTCCGGAGAAATCTTAATATATATTATATGAATGACTGATAGAAAGAAGATTTTGAATGGAAGAAAAAGCAAATGTAATAAAGAATACGTGCAATTTTGCGGGGGTGAGGCCGATCATGGTGGATCTGCCGTACCCTCCGATCCAGGTCAGGGGAAAAAATCCGGCGTATGCCGACTTACTTAGTATTGATTACTGTGGTTCTGTGTCTGAATTGTCTGCGATCACGCAGTATATCAATAATGAAAACCGCTTATCCTGTGAAAGGTGTGAGGTGTCAAAGACAATCCTGGGGATTGCCATGGCAGAAATGATGCATTTGCAAAAATTGGGAGAACTTATTTTTTTGTTGGGTGGAAATGTAGATTTTATCGCCAGACACCAGAATGGGCAGAGGAGGATGTGGACGCCGGAATACCTGACGATCCCGGAGCACGCACAAAAAATGATACTGGCTGATATCGAGGCTGAAAAAGGGGCCATCAACCAGTATCAGATGCATATAAAAATGATAAAGGATGAATGCGTTAATGCAGTGCTTACAAGGATCATCATGGATGAAGAATATCATATCATGCTGCTTCAGGTTTTATTAAAAGATTTATCATCCTGATCAAGAAAAAGAGATGAAATTTTTTATGATCTGTGATATACTTCAAGCATAACAAATGAGTCGTTTATTTTGAGACGGAAATGGAGGATACTATGCAAAAAGAAAATTTATCGGCATCGGAAGCTTTGGAGAAACTGCAGGATGGGAACCGTCGGTATCTGACGGCGATGACAAATCCGGGCGACATATCACCGCAGATCCGCAAGGATACTTGTGAAAATGGCCAGACTCCGTATGCAGTCGTTGTGACATGTTCGGATTCAAGAGTTATCCCGGAAAGTATTTTTTGTGCGGGGATCGGAGAGTTGTTTGTTATCCGGGTAGCCGGAAACGTGATCGATGACCACCAGCTTGGCAGTATTGAATATGCGGCCGACCATCTGGGCAGCAGATTGGTTGTTGTGCTGGGCCATGAGCATTGTGGGGCGGTAGGCGCTGCGATCCACGATGAGCCGGGTGGATATATCAAATCGATCACAGATGAGATCCGAAAAGCGATCGGCGGGGAAAAAGATGAACTCCGGGCAAGCTGTCTGAATGTAAAAAGAAGTGTGTCAGCGATTAAAGAAGGCCTTGGGATCACTGACTCGGAAGAAGGCGTAAAGGTATGTGGGGCGATGTATCACATTGACAATGGTTCCGTTGAATTTTTAGACTGACAGCGGAGGAAATAAAGTACCGGCGGAAGCAGTTGGCTCCGCCGGTAAAATTTTTTTGTCTCTGATTTCCAAGAACGAAAAATACATTTATTTACATATTTTTCATTTTGATATATAATATAAATGAAAAGAACAAGCTTGATGATGTTTTTGGGTTAAAAGGATATAGCCATATGGGAATGATGTAATACATAATAGAGGTGATTGCGATGCAAAGGGGAAAAAAGGGTGATTATCATGCCATTAAGAACAGAGGACGCAAGCCTTTCTGGATTTTGTTTTTTCTGGTGCTGTTAGCAGTAGGAGGGCTGTTTGGCGGCAGAATGATATTGAGAAAAAATGCAAATTATATCGGCCAGAATCTGATTGAGGGCTATGCATTAGATGAGGAGCGCAATATCGGGAAATATGAAAATATTGTAAAACTTGGTATGTCATATATCAATGACCTGACGGATGAAAGGGCGTCAGGCAGGGAAACCAATGAATGGGTCAGTGATTATTTCGAAAAGATGACAGATATTATGGATGATGAGGCCATTGACTCATATGCGATCGTGAATGGGAAGGTGATCGCATCGAAAGAATGGGAGGGAATGGAATCTTATGATTATCTTTCCAAGGTCTGGTATCAGGCGGCGATGGAGGCAGGGGGAAAGGTAATTTTTACAGATGCATATGAAGATACAGTATATGGACGTCCCGTGGTTACGATAGCGGCCGCGAACCCGGATACGGGAAATGCAGTTGCATTTGACCTGTATCCGGAAAATTTTCAGTACAACCATGAGGGTTTGCAGATTCCGGAAGATAGTTCTTATTATGTATGCGATGCCGCAGGAATGGTGTTGTATCACAATTTTTCATTTGAATCATCCGGGAAGAATATCCAGGAATATGCCGGTGGACTTTGCAAAAGGATAATTTCCGGAGAACTGGAGGAGAGTGGAAGCCTGACTGTGGATCTGGATGGAGGAAAGCGGGGGGTCTACCACTATTATGCGCCAAATGGGTGGCTTTGTATCCTTACGGTCCCGCATACCGCATTGTATAACAATCTGAATGATATTTATTTATGGTATATCCTGCTCTTTGTCATAGTAATCATATTTGTCATATTGATCATGATGCATGACCACAAGCTCAGAAAACGGATCCGGCGTGCGGATGAAACGGTGCAGGTGTTGGGAAATTTGTATTATGCGGTGTATAGTATAAATCTGGACAGCCGCACCTATGAGATGATCAAGGGATCGGATTATGTGCGCCAGTGTCTTCCTTACAGAGGGCCTTATAAAAGGTTGTTGGAAGTGCTTGTCAGTTGCATGGATGAAGAGACCGGAAGAGATTTTGCAAGGAGTTTTTCTGTTGAGAATATATCGTCCCTGCCGGAAAAGGAGGCGGGGGATTTTGGCGGTGATTTTCATCGTCGGTTCGGTGATGAATATAAGTGGGTAAATGTAGTGCTCGTTCAGGATCCGGTTCTTATTCCGGGGGAAGCGCTGCTGTGTTTTCGCATCGTGGAAGAAGAGAAGCAGCGTCAACTTCAGCATGTGAGGCTGATGGAGGATGCTCTTGCGAAAGCAGATGCCAGTGAGAAATCACAAAAGCAGTTTTTTGCTAGTATGAGCCATGATATGAGGACACCTTTGAATGCGATCATAGGGATGTCTGATCTGGCGATGCATGATGGATGTGGGCCGGATAAGATCCAAAACTATCTTAAGAAAATAAGTCTGTCCAGTAAGCAGCTTCTGGCGCTGATCAATGAAATTCTTGAGATGGCGCGCCGGGAAAATGGAAAGATCGAATTGGACAACAGCTGCTTTAATGTATGTGACGTACTTAAAGAGTGCGTATCTCCGTTTAAGGTTAAGGCGGAAGAGGAGAATAAGGTGATCGAAGTGAAGATGGATATTTCCTCTCCGGTCGTTTGCGGTGATTCCCTCCGGTTGACGCAGATCCTCAATAATCTTCTTTCTAATGCAGTGAAGTTTACAAATTCCGGTGACCATATTACAATTTCTTTGCGTCAGATTGAAAATCGAAAGATGGTCCGGTACCTTTTTAGTGTGGTGGATACAGGGATTGGAATCTCAGAGGAGTTTCTCCCGTATTTATTTGAACCATATAAGAGAGAGGAACGTTTTGGATCAAAAAAGGCAGCTAGAAGGGGGCTTGGCCTGTCAATCGTTAAAAATTTTGTGTCTCAGATGGGAGGAGAGATCACGGTAGACAGTACGGTTGGAAAAGGAACCCGTTTTTCTGTGACATTGCCGTTTTCGGTGAGTACACAGGAGGCGGAGCCTGAAAAAGAAGCGGACGTGGAGTTTGCTGATTTGAAGGGAAGCCACATCCTGCTTGCAGAGGACAATCCGCTTAATATGGAAATTGTGATTGAATTATTAAAGGAACAGGGCGTGGAAATATCAGCGGCTGAAAATGGGAGAGAGGCACTGGAGAAATTTGCGGATTCCGAGCCATATTTTTTTGATGCGATACTCATGGACATGCAGATGCCCGAAATGGATGGGTGTGAGGCAGCTCGTGCAATCCGTGCACTGGAGCGGCCGGATGCAGAGTTTGTTCCGATCATTGCTCTGACAGCAAATACATTTCCGGAGGATATCGCCCAGACGGTGAGGGCGGGGATGAATGCGCATCTTTCAAAACCAGTGGAGCCGGATCTTCTTTTTGCAGCTTTGGAGCAGATGATCTCCGACTGGACAGATGTGCGGAAAGGCCGGCAGATGGAATAACAGAAAAGAAAATGATTTGACTGGTACATAAAATCTTTTATTTCGGTACAGATTAATCTTACTGGTTGGAAGGGGATTGATATTGTGCTGATCATAAATGGAAAGATTGTTACGATGGCGGAGAAGACCTATACGAATGGTTATGTCCGGGTATCGGGAGAAAAAATAACAGCGGTGGGGGATATGGGAGAGCTTACGCAGGCGGAAGATCAAAAAGAGGAAGATGTTCTGGATGTGAGTGGGGCGTGGGTGATGCCGGGACTTATTGATGCTCACTGCCATGTAGGGATGTCAGAGGAGAAGTGGGGAAGCGCCGGAGACGACTGTAATGAAATGACGAAACCGATAACGCCTCATTTGAGAGCGGTAGATGCCGTTAATCCGATGGATCCTGCCTTTCACGATGCGATCATTGCAGGGATCACATCGCTTATGACAGGGCCGGGAAGCTCGAATGTAGTCGGTGGTCAGTCCGTATTTATGAAAGTACAGGGCAGATGTATGGATCGCATGATTTTAAGGTCGCCGGCGGCAATGAAGGTGGCATTCGGCGAAAATCCTAAGATGAATTATGGGGAAAAGGATGTTATGCCCGGCAGCAGGATGGCAATCGCGGGAATGTTGCGGGAAGAGTTGTACCATGCATGTTGTTACAGGGAAAAGAAGGAGCGGGGAGATATCAGCAGAGGAGACGAGGATTTCCGAATGGAGTGTTGGCTTCCCGTGCTGAAAAAAGAAATCCCCCTGAAAGCGCATGCCCATCGGGCGGATGATATTCTGACAGCGATACGTATTGCGAAAGAATTTGATCTTGATATGACGCTCGATCACTGTACAGAGGGACATCTGATCGCAGATGAGATTGCAAAAGCCGGATTCCCGGTGATCGTCGGTCCCGATCTGTCCTCCCGTTCAAAGATCGAGATTAAGAATATGAGTTTTAAGACAGCAGGGGTATTGGAACGGGCAGGAATAAAGACGGCTGTGATGACAGACCATCCGGTGTCCCTGATCCGTTATCTGCCGCTTTGCGCCGGATTGAGTGTCAAACAGGGGCTGTCTATGGAGGGAGGCCTGAAAGCCATTACGATCCATGCCGCACAGATTTGCGGGGTGGATGATAGAGTAGGTTCCCTGGAAGTGGGAAAGGATGCGGACATTGCCGTGTTCAGCGGAAATCCGATGGAGGTTTTTACGAAAACCCTGTATACTTTTGTTGATGGAAAAGAGATATGGCGCGCCTGATCATGCAGACACAGGCAAACCGCCGGCAGTGCTTGGAGTGAATCCAGACTGATACCGGCGGTTTGTGTTGTATTATACAAAATAAAGATTGGTCAGAATTCAAAATGCTTTGTATTCTCGGTCAGATCCTTTGCAAGCGTTACGAGATCATCTGTCGCTTTATGGCAGGTGGCGATGATCTCATGAAGTTCCAACATGGAAGCAGAGGTCTGCTCGGTACTGGCAGCGTTTTCTTCTGCGATGGCAGCCAGACTGTCTACGATCTCCATAACGACGTTTTTATGCTCATCCAGAGATGAGGTTTGCTGGCGGATATGTTCGATCGCACTGGCTACATCTGAAATTTCATTGTCAAGAGAGATGAACATTTTGCTGGTTTCTTCTAACTTATCATTTTGTACCTGAATGTTGTCAGCTACATCATTCATCGTGCGCACACTGGTATCGGAATTTTCCAGAAGGTTGTTTACGATCTCTACAATTTTCTCGGCGGATTCTCTGGACTGCTCCGACAGTGTCCGGATCTCATCTGCCACGACAGCAAAGCCTTTTCCGTTTTCACCGGCTCTCGCCGCCTCAATGCTCGCGTTCAGTGAGAGAAGGTTTGTCTGGCTGGCGATATCCGTGATCAGTTCTGTAGCTTCGCGGATTTTCTGTGCTGACTGGTTGGTGAGATTTGTCTGGTTTTGAACGAGGATAACAGAATCCTTTGTCTTTTTGCTGATTTCCCTCAGTTCGCCCAGATTTTCTCCGGCCGTTTGATTATAAGTCTTCATCTTTTGAGAACTGTTGTTTAAAGTTTCAACGTTGGCAGCAGTTTCATCAAGCGCCTGTCCCATTTCTGTTACTTTATGGTTTGCGCTCATGGTTTCACTGGCTTGTCCGGTAGCGCCATTTGCAATTTCGTCCACTGCCACATTTACATTTTTGATCGAATCTGCAATCGTGTCAAAAGAAGAAGAGAAATTGCCGGAAAGTTCTTCCAGTGCCTGTGATGAGTGCGTAATATTTGTAATGATCTCTCTCAGAGAATGGATCAGAGACTGAATGGCCCGGGCCATATCCCCTACTTCATCGGTACGTTCCATCAGATGCGGTTTCATATTCAGGTTCAGGGCACCCTTTGCCAGATGATCGAGGTTCTCTACTGCACCGTCAATACTTTTCACGATACGGATCAAAAGGAAGAGTACGATGATAAAGCAGAGCAGGAATACACCCACCATAGCTCCGGCCATAGAGTATATTGTATTTTTCAGACTGTTTTTGATCTGTTCCTGACTGCGGCCGCAAAAGATGCTGCCTATGATCTCATCTGTTCCCGGCTGGTACAGAGGTACATAGTAACCGGAATAAGGTTTGCCGAATAGTTCCAGGTCTGAAGAAAAATAATCTTCCCCTTTTTGCAATGTCTGATAAACTTCAGAAGACAACTGGGTATTGATTTCCCGCTTTCCCGAATCATCAGTCAGTGTGGTAAGTATCCGGATATCTCCGTAAAATAATGATAATTCTACGTCCTGCGATTCTTTCAGGCGGTCGATCAACTCATAATTCTCATTGAGAGTTTCGGTACCTTTCATCAGTTTGTCGTTTTGCATGGTAAACTTGCCGCCATTTCCCATTGCCATATATGTTTCGCGGACGCTGTTTGCGATACCACTGATTTCGCGCTGTACAAGATCCTCGGATAAATCATTTTGTTTGCTGGCTCCCAACCAGATTCCAATCACTGTGATCAGTAAAAATGGAATGGCAATCATCAGGCTGAGTTTAAATGCCAGACGCAATCCTTTTTTTTGTTTCACAAAAATGCCCCCTTAAAAATCATAAAATATATTTTAAAAATAGAATAAATGTAAATTTATTATAACATTTTTATAACCTTTCTACAAGTAAAAATAAAAAAACAACACATATTTTTCCATTCATTGTAAAAGTAGGTATTTCATTTTAACACATTTTGATATATAATATAGCTTAAGAAAGTGTTAGGTAAATTTGACTGGGGAAAAATTGAAAATTTTGATTGGAGGGAAAGAGATGAAAAAAAAGCTAAAACGCTGCCTGGCGCATGTGATAGTTTTTGCTGTCTTGTGTTCCATGGCGGAGGCGGCATCTGTGGATGTCAAAGCAGCAGAGATACCGACAGTATACCCCTATCGTTACAGTATTCGTAATTTTTTGAGCGATTACCAGTATGTGGCAAAGGGTGATCTGAACCTGAAAAACCACACGGTAGGCGGGGTCGTCTCCGGTGGGGATCTCACACTTGGGCATTTTGGAGAGGCGATGATCATGCCGAGTTATGGGGATCATATCGTAAAGACCGGAAATCTGAATGCGACAAAGTATGACGGCGTGCCACAGGAGGCTGTCAGCAATACGGTTTATTATAATACGATGGCGCACAATGCCATACCGGATTATCTGCAGAGCAATTTTGTCAAGGGCGAGTTTGTTAAAGTAAATGAGGCATTTGCTTCTTTGTATAGTGAATCAGATCAACTGGCCCAGGGAGCGGGGGGGATGTATCACAAAAGTGGGAATACCCTGAATATTGACTTGTCAAAGGCAGATAGCTATCGGATCCCAGCAGAAGCACTTGAGAAAAATGGGACGACAACAGTAAATTTGATCGGTGTGGATTCTGTAGACGAGTTTACAGACAGGGAATATAGCATTTCCTTTACCGGAATCCATGACAGCAGCCTGTATCTGGATTATGTATGGGGATCAAATAGAGGATATGACTATTATATACATATCACATTTAATGGCAAAAAATTTGAGCAGGAAATGAAGAAGATCCGTGTAAATAATTATGCGGGAGGCCAGTTTGTAAATTCCGGAATGAAATTTATTACAAACCTGCCGGATGCAAGAGGCACCGTCGTGGCAAATGGATTGAGTGGACATCTTGTAGCACCGCGCTCTGAACTCACGGTGACTGGTGGAGGTTTTGAAGGCGGGATCATCGCCGGCAGTATAAGTGGCGATGCCGAGGGACATTTTTATCCCTATTATAAAATAGGTGAGGGCAGGCCGGACGATGGCGGGATCGTTTATCCAGAAAAGATCGGCGGGAAGATCATTATTTCCAAAAGGGAATGTACTGCCTTGAAATCAGAACTCGAGTACCGGTATGCGGTCAAGCCGGGAACGAAGGCATATCTGGAGGCGCTGGATACGAAGGATACTATTTCTTATTATATCGATACGAATGGGGGAAGTGTTGCGCTGACGGCGGCAGAACTGGACCAGAAGATGTTTACGCCATATGACCCTGCAAATCCGCCGGTTTTGACAGGTGACAAGATCGTGGTATATGAAAAGGTGACAGATGACAAGGATGAGAACCGCTATGTTTATGTAAATTCGGAAGTGTTTATCGTAAAGACGCCGAACCAGATCGTAGAGACGACGGTTGACAAACCGGCGGTCTATGTAGGAGAAGAGATCCAGATCAATACCATTTTGGATCAGGACCACGATCATTTGATCGTAAGCGATGAAAATGCAGACTTTCAGTGGCAGTATTATGATGAAACTGAAAACCGGTGGAAGGATATACAGGGAGAGAATCAACCGGAGTTCCGGCCGGATGAGACATTAGAGGGCAAAAGGATCCAGTGTGTTGTGGAAGGCAAGAACGGCTATACCGGAACCGTGTCCGATGAGAGTATCGTAAAAGCGCTTCCTCCGGTCGTTACTGAATTTTCCGAGACTACGATCACGATCGAGGCTGAAGAGGGCTTTGAGTATGAGATACGGGACAAGGAAGGAAGGCCGGTCGTGCCATGGGTACAGGATGGCGGGACCGGAGATGGGGATCCGGATTCGGGAAAGATCACGTTTGAGGGCCTGACCCCTTCTACGGAGTATGACCTCGTGAAACGAAAAAAAGATGTCGGAGAGACAGAAAGCTTTCCGAGTATCCAGAGTACGATCATCAGCATCATAAAGGCTGATCTGAATGTGGAAACTGCCAGGCCGGGTGAGACGGTGACGGTAAAACAGATCATAGATGTGAATCAGGCTTCCGTGCCGGTGGATAAAGAGAATGCGGCGTATCAGTGGCAGGTAAAGGATGAAACGGGAGAATGGAAGGATATCGCCGGGGCGACGGATAGTTCTTTTGTGCCGGATGCTTCTTATGACGGAAGGGATATCCGATGCAAGGTTACAGGGATCTGGCAGTATGTGGGCGAAGCGTATGCGCAGGGAAGTGTGAAGCAGGCGGCAGAACCGGGGACGACACCGGGAGGCAGCACTACACCGGGCATAACAGCCACGCCGGCATCAGGCGTGCCGGCGGCAGGTGTTACCCCTGCACCGACAGGGAGTGTAACGGGAAAACCAAAACCAAAGAAGGGAGATCCTTCCGGCGATGGGCAGCCCGTCAGGAAGGGATCGGTAGAATTAAAAATCCCAACGATCGTGATGAAGAAAGTGATGGGACCTAAAATGAAGTTCCGTATCAAGTTGTTGAACCATCAGAAAGGGAAAATTAAATTTTCTTCCAGCAATAAAAAGATTGCGACGATCGACAAGACGGGGCTTGTAAAAACAAAAAAGAAAACAGGAAAGTGCACTCTTGTTATCAACGTGTCAAAGGGTAAGCATAAGATCCAGTATATCGTAAATCTTGTAGTAAGGAAGAGCTGCAAGAAAAATTACAGCCTTTATAAATATAAGACGACTTATAAGTATCCGAGCGTAAGTTTATATAAGTTGGTTCCAAAGGGAAAAACGTATAAGATAAAATTAAAGCATCTATCCAAGAACGCTAAGGTTGTATATAAGTCCAACAAGAATGCGATTGCTTCGGTAACGAAAAAGGGAAAAGTGATTTCCCATAAAAATGGCCGCGCGGATATTACAGTCACAGTAGAGCAGAATGGAGTGACTTATAAATATTTCGTCGTCGTCCGGGTGACGCAGCAGGGTGTTGAATCAAATACCTCGTATTTGAAAGTGATCCGGTAGTAGATGAACGATGCTGCAAAATATTTTGGAAAACAGGCAGATTTTTGGGCCCGCATTTTTTGGCGGGCCTTTTGCTTTTTCCCTACAGCATTTTCGGGAGAAATGCGGGTTATATTGTTCCGGGGCGTAGCAGAAACGCCCGCCGGAAGTGGTAGACATACCGGGGAACAGAGAGTATAATTTGTTATAGATCGTGTGATAATGAGGACAGGAATTGTTGGAATCGAGATAGGAGGACAGGAATGATGCGTAAAACAAAGATCGTATGTACGATGGGACCGGCGACAGACCGGGAGGAAGTGCTTACGGAATTGATCCGGTCAGGAATGGACGTGGCGAGGTTTAATTTTTCCCATGGGAGTCATGATGAGCAGCAAAAGCGGATGGAGATGCTTCGCCGCCTGAGGGCGGAGTGTGGAAAACCAATAGCGATGTTACTGGATACCAAAGGGCCGGAGATACGGACAGGAATATTTAAGGACGGGAAAGCGCTTTTGGAATCGGGAAAACAGTTTATCCTTACATGCAGAGACGTCGTTGGGGATGACACAAAAGTGTCTGTCACGTATCCTGAATTGTATAAAGATGAAAAGCCCGGAAACCGCATCCTGATCGATGACGGACTGATTGAACTTCTTGTAAAGGAGATCCGTGGGGAAGATATCATTTGTGAAGTAATAAATGGCGGTGAGATTTCTGATCATAAGGGGATCAATGTGCCGGATGTCCACGTCCATCTGCCTTATATGAGTGAAAAAGATAAAGAAGATATTTTGTTTGGGATCGGACAGGATGTCGATTTTGTGGCGGCCTCGTTTACCCGTACTGCAGAAGACGTGGGGCAGATCCGGGAGCTGTTAGATAAAAATGGCGGGAAAGATATCAATATCATTGCGAAGATTGAAAATGCCGAGGGTGTGGAACGGATCGATGAAATCATCCGGGCAGCTGACGGTATCATGATCGCGAGGGGAGATATGGGGGTGGAAGTTCCCGATGAAGATGTCCCGGTTATCCAGAAGATGATCATCAAGAAAGTTTATGAGGCTGGCAAGCAGGTGATCACGGCGACGCAGATGCTGGATTCTATGATGAAGAACCCAAGACCTACGAGAGCAGAGACTGCCGATGTGGCAAACGCGATTTACGATGGCACCAGTGCAATCATGCTTTCAGGTGAAACAGCGGCAGGAGCTTATCCTGTGGAAGCGCTCAGGACAATGGTGCGCATCGCAGAGCGCACGGAAGCAGACATTGATTATTGCAAACGTTTTTTCATCCATGAGAGAAAGGCGAATCCGGATATCACGGATGCGATCAGCCATGCGACCTGTACGACGGCCCATGACCTGAATGCGAGGGCGATCGTTACCGTGACAAAGTCGGGAAGATCGGCGAGAATGATCTCCAGATACCGTCCGGGATGTGATATCATCGGCTGTGCGATTTCGGAAAAGGTAATGAGGCAGCTGAATATGTCATGGGGAGTGATCCCGGTACTTCTTGAGGAAAAAGAAGAAGTGTTTGAATTGTTTGAGTATGCGACCGCGGAATGCTGCCGGAAGGCTCTGCTTGCAAAAGGGGATGTGGTCGTGTTTACGTCCGGCGTGCCGATCGGGATATCCGGGACGACGAATATGATCAAGGTGCAGGTGGTGTAGGCACCGGGGCTGTTCCATGAAAATTTTACGGAAATCAATTTAGGGCGGCCGCAATTTATAAGAATTGTGACATTTGTACAACAGCGGGAATATTTTCTGATTCGGACCCGCTCCCGCTTAAAATAAACATGTAACGGTACAAAGGCTGCAAGGTGCACAAACCGCACCTTGTACGCAGCCTAAGGACCGACATGTTTATACGGTCCTGATCAGGAAATATTCCCGCTGCTGTACGAAACGTTGTCAGCCTTTTATAAATTGCGGCCGCCCTAAATTGGGTTTCGTGGGGAAATTCCGCCTTGACTTTTGCCTTCTTTTGATTATAATTATACTTGGGAAACGATTTGATTTTCCGTTTATGCAGCAGGATTCCGCGAGTTCTACATCGCGAAACAAATAATCAACTACTTAGGAGGTAAATTTCTCATGGCAACAAAGGCTAATTACAAACTTGATGAAATTGGCGCTGGTAAAGTTGGTTTTTCCAAAACCCGTGCGATCATCGAAGCTGGATTTTATGGTAACAATGTAGTAAAAGTAAACACTCTGAAAGAGGCATACAACCTGGCGAAGAATTCACCGGGGACGATCGTAACGGATATGCCTGTATACAGAGGAGAAGAGTTTGGTCTTGATGCAGACGCCAAAGTGCTGCTTTTTAATGACGGTGCCGTTACGGGACGTTATGCAGCTGCACGCCGTATCAAGGGTGAGCCGGATGTCGATGTTCCAAAGCTTGACAAAGTAGTTATGGATGCGATGTATAAGACACGTTTTAAAAAGCTGTACCATGCAACAGTATTTGTCGGTCTTGATCCGGAGTTTATGGTAAAGGCACACCTTCTGATCCCGGAAGGAGAAGAGAACCTGATGTACAACTGGATGCTGAACTTCCAGTATATGTCAGATGAGTATGTAAAAATGTATAAAGAGTCACAGCCGGTAGGCGGAGGAAAAGAGGCAGATATCTATATCTTCTCTGATCCGCAGTGGGAGCCGACTCCGAGCCCGGATGTGGATTACAGTTGTCTGAGTGATGACAGAACACTCTGCTATTTTGATACAAACGAGAACTGTGCGGCTATCCTTGGTATGAAATACTTCGGAGAGCACAAAAAGGGTACGCTGACGATGGCATGGGCGATCGCAAACCGCAATGGTTATGCTTCCTGCCACGGTGGACAGAAAGAGTATACACTTTCCGATGGTTCTAAATATGTGGCTTCCGTATTCGGGCTGTCCGGATCCTTCTTCATGACGATGCGTTCATCATCAACACAGATACATGTGCATCGGTTGCCCTTGAGCCGACTTATTTTGATAAGACAGCAGATTATCCGACCGGATGTCCGGATAATAAATATCTGCTTACAGCACAGAACTGTTCTGCGACAATGGATGAGGACGGAAAGATCCAGCTTGTAACAGAGGATATCCGAAATGGTAACGGACGTGCGATCAAGTCCAAGCTCTGGTCGCCAAACCGTGTGGATAAGATCAATGAGCCTGTAAACTCGATCATCTGGATCATGAAAGACCCTGCGATCCCACCGGTTGTTAAACTGAAAGGTTCTGCACTGGCATCGGTTATGGGGGCTACACTTGCGACAAAGACATCGACTGCAGAGCGTGTGGCAGCAGGTACAGACCTGAATGCGCTTCGTATCGTGCCTTATGCAAACCCATTCCGTACCTATCCGCTTGTAAATGATTATGAGAAATTCAAGAAGCTGGTAGAAGAGAAGAATGTAGACTGCTACATTGTTAATACCGGAGATTTCATGGGCAAGAAGGTTCAGCCGAAAGATACGCTTGGGATTCTCGAGGCGATCGTGGAAAAGAAAGCTGAGTTCAAACAGTGGGGACCTTTTGAAGATATCGAGATCATGGATTGGGAAGGATTCACACCGGACCTGAACGATGCAGACTACAAAGCAGCTCTTAAGAATGCGATGGCAAACCGTGTCGATGCAGTGGAGAAGTTCGCTACTGCCAAGGACGGATATGATAAGCTTCCGGATGAGGCGCTTGAGGCATTGAAGAAACTGGTTGCAGCACTTGGATAATCCGTAAGAGCACATTATCGAACAATAGAATAAATTTATTTTGACAGAAGCACTCTTTTCCTAATAAGAAGTAGTTTTATGGGAAAGGGTGCTTTTGAGGTTGTTACCAGACTGCTAAAAATATTGTATCAGGAAATAGTTGTTTACATTCATTGATAAATGTGTTATTCTGTTTTTGCAGACGGAAAGTTGAAAAATATCTTAAATTTTTCTTGAATTCTAAATATATCCATGATAGTATATATGCATAAACTAAAATGTTTTATGATTCCGCTGCAGATCACAAAAATTTTAAATACGGTGTAGCGGAATGCAGTTGGCGTAGGGCGGGGTTTTTGATCTCAGCCTGTGGTTTTGGGCAGTGTTTTTTGCATTCCCTGCATGAAAGAGGGGGATGCGTTGGAAAAAGTAACAGGGATACGAAATTACCGGCGGCGTGTAAAAGAATTAAGGGAACTAAATTTAACCAGTGATCTTCTTTCTTCTGTCGTTTTTGAGGATATCGGAGCGATTCAGGATGTGCTCCGCATTCTGACAAGGATCCGTGACTTGAAAATACTTCGGGTGGAACCACAGCGAAGCTGCCGGAATCTGTATGGCCGGAGTTCTGTGTTAGATATATGGGGAGAGGACTCGCGGGGCAGTCAGTACAATATGGAAATCCAGATTGCCGAGAATGAAGATCATTTAAAGCGTTCCCGTTTTATTCAGAGCCGGATTGACAGCCGGAGCCTTGGGAGTGGTATGGGATATGACGAACTGCCGGATCTGTATCTGATCTTTATTACAGAAAAAGACTTTTTGAATGTAAAGACAGGAATCACAAGAATCATCCGTATGATAAAGGGGACGGATCGCCAGGTAGAGAACGGTGTCCATGAGATTTATGCAAATCTCGAATATCCGGCAGAGGATGAAGAGGTTACAAGACTGCTGCAGTTTATAAAAGATACAAATGATCCGGGGATTTCACGGGATGGTTTCCCGAATCTGTCAGCGCGTGTGGAATATTTGAAAAATGAGACAGGAGGTGCCAAAGGAATGTGTGAATTATTGGAAAAAGAATGGCGTGAGGGGCTGGAAGAGGGTCGCAAAGAAGGGCGGAAAGAAGGGGAGATGCTTCGTTTGATCGACCAGGTGGTCAAAAAACGTAACCGGAAAATGCCGGTTGATAAGATTGCAGATGCACTAGAGGAAGAAGAAATGATGATTGAGAGGATTCTTTTAGCGACTGCCGAGGCAGGATCGGATGAGGTGGAGGAGATTTATGCCTGTCTATAATTGTTCAATGGCCCTGTCAGATGACAAGGTATGCATTCTTTCGCCTGGCGGGGTGATAAATCCTGCCTATGGCTTTATTCCGACGACAGATGGTACTGCGGCGGGATTTTGGCAGAAGATGTATGGGGCACGGAGTAAGGCGGCGAAGAGGAAGGTAAAATAGAGGGCAGTATTTTCTCTTGAAAAAAGCCGCAGGATCCGATAAAATAACGATGATACATCATAGTTTGGTGGCATCAATTTGAATCAGCAGGAGGGATAAGATGAAACGGATCATATGTCTGATAGGGATTTTGGGTCTATTGGCAGGGGTTTTTATGGATCATGATGTGGCGGAGTTGAAGGAAAAACCTGTTCTTAATAAGAAAACAGCTACGCTCACTGTAGGCAAAAAGGTCACACTGAAACTCAGAAATTATAATAGGAAGATTCACTGGAGCAGTTCGAGAAAAGCTGTAGCAGTTGTTTCCTCCCGGGGAGTAGTGACGGCAAAAAAGACGGGAAGCGCCCGGATCACAGCCAGGGCAGGCGGAAAAAAGTATGTGTGCCGGGTGACGGTGCGGGCAAAGAGTTCTAAAAAAAGCAGTACAGGAAGCTATGCCCGGAGTGTGCTTGAATTGGTAAATAAAGAGCGGGCAAAAGAAGGATTGGGTGCATTGAAACTCGATATGTCGCTGTGCCGCGTGGCGAAGCTGCGTGCAGAAGAAATCACGGAAAATTTCGACCACACACGACCTGACGGAAGCAGCTGCTTTACGATCCTGAAGGAAAATAATATTTCTTATCATGCAGCAGGAGAAAATATTGCTGCCGGACAGCCTACGCCGGAACAGGTAGTCAAGAGTTGGATGGATTCGCCGGGACACCGGGAAAATATCATGTCAAAGGATTTTCATAAGCTGGGAGTTGGATATGTGAAAGCAGATGATGAGTACGGACATTACTGGGTGCAGTTGTTTTCGGACTGATTTGGAAAAATTTCCTTGACAAAAAAGATCACACACGCTATAATGATTTAGCATGCGTTCGTGTGGTCTTTTTGTATACCCAAAAAACCGCAGGACTTAGCAGGCTGGGTCATATAGCCCGGTTCAAATAAACAACAGGAGGTGAAAATTAATGCCAACTTTTAACCAATTAGTAAAGCAGGGTAGAAAATCGGTTGCGAAGAAATCAAATTCTCCAGCACTTCAGTACACTTACAATTCTCTGAAGAAAAAATCGACAGAGAGTGCTTCCCCACAGAAGCGTGGTGTTTGTACTGTTGTACGTACTGCTACACCGAAGAAGCCTAACTCAGCACTTCGTAAGATTGCCAGAGTTCGTCTTTCCAACGGTATCGAGGTAACAAGTTATATTCCTGGTGAAGGCCACAACCTTCAGGAGCATAGCGTTGTTATGATCCGTGGCGGAAGGGTAAAAGATCTTCCGGGTACAAGATATCATATCATCCGCGGAACTCTTGATACGGCTGGTGTTGCTAACAGAAAGCAGGCTCGTTCCAAGTATGGTGCGAAGAGACCGAAAGCAGGCAAGTAACAAGTAACTTGCCCCAAAGTAAATTTATTTACTAATTTAAAAGTACCGGATTAATTTTTGCATCATTATTTATATAGTATTTATAGAAATGACCGGTCTGGATATAAGACTTCATGTCATACGCCGGATCGTGAACGAAGCAAGATTTAAACTGGTGCGGACACAAGTATAGTGAGTACCTGTGAATTAATAATATTATTAAGGAGGGAAGTAACGTGCCACGTAAAGGACATATTCCAAAAAGAGATGTACTGGCAGATCCAGTTTACAAAAACAAAGTTGTTACAAAGCTGATCAACAACATTATGTTGGACGGTAAAAAGGGTGTGGCCCAGAAGATCGTTTACGGTGCATTTGAGGAGATCGCAGATAAGACAGGAAAAGACGCACTGGACGTATTCGAAGAGGCGATGAACAACGTAATGCCGGAACTTGAGGTAAAGGCAAGACGTATCGGTGGTTCTACTTATCAGGTCCCGATCGAAGTAAAACCAGACCGCAGACAGGCTCTGGCGCTTCGCTGGCTGACACTTTATTCACGTAACCGTGGAGAAAAGACGATGAAACAGAGACTTGCCAATGAGATCATGGATGCCGCTAACAACACTGGTTCATCCGTGAAGAAGAAAGAAGATATGCACAAGATGGCAGAGGCCAACAAAGCGTTTGCTCATTATCGTTGGTAAAGAAAAGCAACGAGTTGCTTTTCTTAGAAAGTTTGCTGACGCAAACTTTTGCCCGAAGAGTGAGAAAAATTGTGTATGAGACGAAAATAAATTAGGAGGAAAGAACCTTGGCTGGAAGAGAATATCCATTAGAGCGTACCAGAAATATTGGTATCATGGCTCATATTGATGCCGGTAAGACAACGCTGACTGAGCGTATCCTGTACTATACCGGTGTTAATTATAAAATCGGTGAGACTCATGATGGTGCTTCTACCATGGACTGGATGGAGCAGGAGCAGGAGAGGGGTATTACCATTACTTCTGCTGCTACGACCTGTCACTGGACACTGGAAGACCACCACAAACCAAAGGCAGGTGCTTTGGAGCACCGCGTCAACATCATTGATACTCCGGGACACGTTGACTTTACAGTAGAAGTAGAGCGTTCACTTCGTGTACTTGACGGAGCTGTCGGTGTATTTGATGCGAAGGCTGGAGTTGAGCCTCAGTCTGAGAATGTATGGCGTCAGGCAGACACATACAATGTACCACGTATGGCATTCATCAATAAGATGGATAAAATGGGTGCAGACTTTTATTATTCCGTTCAGACGATCATTGACCGTCTGGGCAAAAATGCGATTCCTGTTCAGATTCCGATCGGAAAAGAGGATGATTTCATCGGTCTGATCGATCTGTTCGAGATGGAAGCATATTATTACAAAGATGACAAGGGCGAAGATATTGAGATCACAGCAATTCCGGATGATATGAAGGATCTTGCTGACGAATGGCACAATAATCTCGTAGAGAAGATCTGCGAGCTGGATGATGATCTGATGATGATGTATCTGGAGGATCAGGAACCGTCCGTTGACGAACTCAAGAAAGCTCTTCGTAAAGGAACGATTGCATGTGAGGCAGTTCCGGTATACTGTGGTTCTGCTTATAAGAATAAGGGTGTCCAGAAGATGCTCGATGGCGTTATCGAGTATATGCCGGCTCCGACTGACATTCCTGACATTGCAGGAACCGATGAGGAAGGAAATGAGATCACCCGTAAATCTTCGGATGACGAGCCATTTTCTGCTCTGGCATTTAAGATCATGGCTGACCCATTTGTAGGTAAGCTTGCATTCTTCCGTGTGTATTCCGGTACATTGAACTCCGGTTCTTATGTATTGAATGCAACGAAAGGAAAGAAAGAGCGTGTTGGACGTATCGTTCAGATGCATGCAAATAAGAGAAATGAGATCGACAAAGTATATGCTGGTGATATTGCAGCGGCAGTTGGTTTCAAAATGACGACGACAGGTGATACGATCTGCGACGAGCAGCATCCGGTAATCCTTGAGTCTATGGAATTTCCGGAACCGGTTATCGAGCTTGCGATCGAGCCAAAGACAAAGAATGACCAGGGTAAGATGGGCGAGGCTCTTGCAAAACTTGCAGAGGAAGACCCGACATTCCGTGCTCATACGGATTCCGAGACCGGACAGACGATCATTGCCGGTATGGGTGAACTCCATCTGGAAGTCATCGTAGACCGTCTGCTTCGTGAGTTTAATGTAGAAGCGAATGTGGGTGCTCCACAGGTTGCTTACAAAGAGACATTTACGACGCCGGTTGATGTCGACAGCAAATATGCAAAGCAGTCTGGTGGTCGTGGACAGTACGGTCACTGTAAAGTTAAATTCGAGCCGATGGATCCGAACGGTGAGGAGACATTTAAGTTTGAGTCTACGGTAGTCGGCGGTGCGATTCCGAAGGAATACATTCCGGCTGTCGGAGAAGGTATCGAAGAAGCTGCACAGGCTGGTATCCTTGGAGGATTTCCTGTACTTGGTGTATATGCAAATGTATGGGATGGTTCCTACCATGAGGTCGACTCTAGTGAGATGGCATTCCACATCGCTGGTTCGATGGCATTCAAGGATGCAATGAAAAAAGGTAATCCGGTTCTTCTCGAGCCGATCATGAAGGTAGAGGTTACGATGCCTGAAGAATACATGGGTGACGTGATCGGAAGCCTGAATGCAAAACGTGGACAGATCGAGGGTATGGATGATATCGGCGGTGGTAAGATCGTCCGTGCATTTGTACCGCTGGCAGAGATGTTCGGTTACTCGACAGAGCTTCGTTCTGCTACGCAGGGACGTGGTAACTACTCCATGTTCTTTGAGAAGTATGCACAGTGTCCGAAGAATGTACAGGACAAGGTTCTTGCACAGAAAACCGGGAAATAATAAATTTTGCCGAATCAGGCAGATTTGGCAGGAGAATGCCGATAACTTTTAGCAATTAGGGATTGATTTTTTGAGAAATATCCCATATAATAGAGACATATTGGCAATCAGAGCAAAATTTCTAAAACAAAGAATAAAAAATATGTTAGGAGGACGTTTAGAAATGGCTAAGGAAAAGTATGTAAGATCGAAACCACATTGTAACATTGGTACGATTGGTCACGTAGACCATGGTAAGACAACACTGACAGCAGCGATCACAGCTACACTTGCTGCAAGAGTAGAGGGTAATGCAGCTGTAGATTTTGCAAATATCGATAAAGCTCCGGAGGAGCGTGAAAGAGGTATCACAATCTCTACTGCACATGTTGAGTATGAGACTGATAAGAGACATTACGCACACGTTGACTGCCCGGGACATGCTGACTACGTTAAGAACATGATCACCGGTGCTGCTCAGATGGACGGTGCGATCCTTGTTGTAGCAGCTACTGACGGTGTTATGGCTCAGACAAAAGAGCACATCCTTCTTTCCCGTCAGGTAGGTGTTCCGTATATCATCGTATTCATGAACAAATGTGATATGGTTGATGACGAGGAGCTTCTTGAGCTGGTAGAGATGGAGATCACAGAGATCCTCGAAGAGTATGAGTTCACAGACTGCCCGATCATCAAAGGTTCTGCACTCGGTGCACTCGAAGATCCAAATGGCAAGTGGGGCGATGCGATCATGGAGCTCATGGATACAGTAGACAGCTACATTCCGGATCCGCAGCGTGACACAGATAAGCCATTCGTAATGCCTGTCGAGGACGTATTCTCTATCACAGGACGTGGTACTGTTGCTACAGGACGTGTTGAGGCTGGTACACTTCACCTCAATGACGAAGTTGAAATCGTTGGTATCAAAGAAGAGACACGTAAAGTCGTTGTAACCGGTATCGAGATGTTCCACAAAGAGCTGGAAGAGGCTCAGGCTGGTGACAATGCCGGTGTACTTCTCCGTGGTGTTCAGAAGAACGAGATCGAAAGAGGTCAGGTTCTTTCTCAGCCAGGTTCCCTTACCTGCCACACAAAGTTCACAGCTCAGGTTTACGTACTGACTAAGGACGAGGGTGGACGTCATACTCCATTCTTCAACAACTACCGTCCGCAGTTCTACTTCCGTACAACGGACGTAACTGGTGTGATCGAGCTTCCGGCTGGTACAGAGATGTGCATGCCTGGTGATAACGTAGAGATGACGATCGAGCTGATTCACCCGATCGCTATGGATCAGGGTCTTACCTTCGCTATCCGTGAGGGTGGACGTACAGTAGGTTCTGGTCGTGTTGCTAGCATTATTGAGTAATTTGCACGAATGCCCGTGACATGGAAAATGTGAGACATTTTCCATGTGCGCTTGGCAGTGTATGGGGCTTTCCGAGATTCGGGAAGCCTCGTTTTTTTGTCTGAATTTTGAAGTGAAAATAGTGTGTGACCCGATTTTGACCTCCAAATTTGGTTGATAAGCAAAATCATTGTCAAAGTACCATTTTACAATTACATATTATTCTTTTGAAGTACGTTCCCGTGTCTTTTTTTAATATTTCACTTACATATTATAGCTATGAATAACCAAAACAATACTTAGAATGGAGGAAAATCCCAGCTCTGTTTACAGAGCTTGCCTCATTCAAAGAAGAATGCCATACAGGCATGACGGGATTTGTGGTATTTTCTGTTTCAATGTATGTGGTTTTATTACTGCTCGTAAAAGGATTGCAAGAGGGGAAGAATTCTAGTATAATCACTGGTAAGAAAGCCATAGAAAGGTGATGAATGTTATGACAGCATTAAGGCAGGAGGCATACCAGCTCTTAGATGAATTCGATGAATCAGAAATGACCAGTGTTGTAACGCTGCTAAAAAACTATAGACACAGTACAAAACAAAACCAAAACGTAGATGAAGGGCTGGAGGGACTCCGGATTATTGAATCTTTTGCGGGAAGACTGCCAAAAGATTTCAACGAAAAGGAAGAACTGGAAAAGGAGGAAATAATATATGAGCACAGCAAAAAAACTGATTATTGATAATCTTTCCAACATACCGGATGATATTCAGGATGAGTTTGAAGTCATGGAAAACCTGTACAAACTGCTCCGCTTTCGGAAAAGCCAGCAGTCCGTTGCTGAAAACGGAGGATACACAACAGATGAAGTACGCAAAATGTTTCAGGAGAAACATGAGGAAAGGACAATTCTTGCATGAATATAATCTGGTCTGCCCTGGCAATTGAAGACTTGAATGACATCGAAGAATTTATTGCAAGAGACAATCCCGCTCGTGCCGTATCCTTCATTAATGAACTGATTGACTTGGGAGATTCTTTAAGCATGGAAGGAGAAGCATGGAAAGGAACTCAGGCAAAATGGATTTGTGACAACAATGTACGTGAATTGTACTATAAGAACTATACGATTGTGTACCAGATTCGTGGCACTGATATTATAATACACGAAGTACATAATTCCGCGAAATTATCCCGACAACTACGAGGATAGGACTCGCAAAAAGATTTACCAGCTTTAACGAGCGTTAAAACTCTGCATGGAAGATGCGGAGTTTTACATAAAGCATGCGAAGACCACGAAGAGCCGCTAGTTTCTGGTAAAGCCGGTAGCGTATCATAAAAGGATTGCAAGCAAGGAAGAATTCTAGTATAATCACTGATAAGAAAGGCGGTGGATTTATGAACAGTTCAAAAGCCAGCATTATCGAAAGGCTGAACCACATCTCGGACGACATGAATGAAGAAGAAATTATTGAGCGTTTATATATGCTGATGCGTTTGGAACACAGCAGAAACCGTTGCGACGAGGAAGGCGTTTACTCTGATGAAGAAGTCGCAGAGCATTTTGCGGCAAAAAGAAAGAAGGTTACCCAGGCATGATGCAGTTGAAATAGTTTTCGTATTCATGAAGTTTACAACCAGAGACGAATTTACATACGTACATATGATAGAGGATAAAACATACAAGGCGTTGGTTCATACCAGCGTCTTATTTTTGTGCAAGCGAAAGGACAAAAAGAAATTGGCAGAATGCACGCAGATGTCCTTTCTAGGAGCACTGATGAGTGTCGCTTAGCCTGGACTGGAACCAAACACACCACTCGGACAGGGCATACCTTGATGGTGCACAGGGAACAACAGAATTGGCGGATTGGGGGATTTTGTCAACCTTTTCTAATGGGAAAAATAAACGTTCTTTTTATGCAAGGCGTACATATGAGGGAACCGTCTATCGACTATGGAAAATTAATATAAAGCGGCTGGCAGAAGTCGCAAACGAATAACATAGGCGTATGGGTGGGAGATATAATAGAACAACCATATATCCGGGCATGGCGATTGTCATGTCATGTGTTTTTATGATGGTAAATGAGAGAAAAAAATGGTATAATAAAAAGAAGAATTTAAATTTAGTGGAGGTGAAGAATATGGTGGCATTCTTGCGGTTAAGAAATATCTAAGTACATAGAACTGTGTTAAATAGTTTTATGTACAAACAAAATACTAAAAACTATTTAATAAAAGGAGATTTTGTAATGATATTTCAAGATAATGTAGTAAAAGAGTATTTAAAAAATGTTTATTTTGTAACCGGAACACCTTGTGGGGGAAAGACAACTATTTCACGAGAGTTAGCTAAACGACATAATTTATTAGTTTATGATATTGATGAGCAGTTTGCAAAACATCAGAAAATTTCCTCTTCTGATTTTCAACCGTCAATGACTAAAGTCTTTAAAGATGCTGATGAGTTTTTTGGGCGTACGGTAGAGGAATACAGGCAATGGCTCATTGATAACACCAGAGAGCAATTAGACTTTGTGTTATTAGATTTGATACGCCTTTCGCAAAATCAAATTGTATTATGTGATTGCCATTTGACATTGGAAGAAGCTGATAAATTAACAGAAGCATCAAGAATAGTATTTTTGATAAAAGAACCTTCGAATATAGTTGATGATTATTGTAATCGTCCTGACCATCAGGATTTTAGAGAATTTATAAATAGTGCATCTGATCCTGAGAAAGCAAAGGCAGTGTGTAATGAAACCCTGAAAAGTCTCAACGAAGATCACTATAATGCGATCAGGGCTAGTGACTACTATTGGATTGAAAGAACACAAAATAGTACTGTTGATGAAACTGTGAAAAGGGTAGAGCAACACTTATCTATTACCTGAAGTATATCCATGAATTTCAAGCGTGTGTGTGACAGAAGAATACCGTGGACATAGAATTAGTGAAAAGCTAATTAATTTTGCAAAATATTTGGAACTTTCAGCTTGTAGCATCATGTAATAAGGGCGGAGGATAAGGAGAAAATCGGTATTTTGCCACTGGTTCTATTAAAATAAGCACCGCACTCCTTTGTAAAATTAAGGGGTTGCGGTTTCTTAATGTCTAAAAATAACAGCGAACAAAAGAAAAAGCTATTTACAGGGTGGGAATGCGGGCAGTTGGCGCATATGAAAGAACTCTGCAAAAAGCAGAATGACTTTTTTAGTGGTAAATAAGGAATGAAAGTGGTATAATCAAATGAAATAAATTGGAAATTGTAAAGAGAGTGAAATTGAAATGTGTATGGAATGTTATGTTGATGTAAACAGGGCAACACCACTATTAAACCCGTTGGATTGTTTAAAAAATCATACGCAATATATTTGTGGGACTTGTGGACGGTGTATTTGCATTGAACATGACCCCAAGCGTGGATTACAACGATGGAAATTTCCTTTTAAATCGTTAGAAATTGCAAAACTGTATTTGCGAACTGCTGATTATAGTATGAAAAAGTCATGTGGAATTTATGAGCTGAAAAATGAAAATGGTAGACTTTCATACAAAATTTTTGCGGATAGCGAGGACTTGCAATTATATCTGAAAAAGAATAAAGGAAAAACTTGCAAAGATATGAAGCCTATTTTTATTATTGAAGAATACAGGGAATATGCGAATACGCAGATAAGAAAATTGACCTCTGACGAAATACAGAAGTATATGTCAGAGCGATAACTTTTGATTGGATTTTATGGAGGTGACTTTGTGATTAGAAAAGCAACGCAAGCAGATACTTTAGTATTGGCAGAATTGGCGATAAAAATGTGGTCTAATAATACAATATCAGAATTGCAATCAGAATTTCTTGATCTTATTTGTAGTGATAATGCTGTTTGTTTCATTAAATATGTCGGTAATAAAGGAGTAGGTTTTGCGCAATGTCAGCTTAGGAATGATTATGTTGAAGGAACAGATACATCTCCTGTTGGATATTTAGAGGGGATTTTTATTGAGCCCGAATACAGGCATAGCGGATATGCGAAAGAACTTCTTTCAAAATGCGAAAAATGGGCAAAAGAAAAACATTGTATTGAATTTGCAAGTGATTGTGAAATTGACAATGACATGAGTTTAAAATTTCATTTATCGATGGGATTTGAAGAAGCAAATCGCATTATTTGTTTTAGAAAAGATATATGAAGCTATTAAGTAAATTGGAATTTGACCGGTCTGACAATCTGTTGAAAGGATATGGAAGTGTATTGAATGATATGATATTAAAAAAATTTATAAAATGGTTTTTAATCGGAATAGCTGTGGTTTTGCTTGTAATTGTTATAGGAGCGACTGCTCTGTTTTGGAATGAATTGCGAACACTTTTTTCGTTAGAAAAGCTTGATGATTACGGTGCATATCAGATGACCTACTATGGCGATTATGGTTTTAATGAATTTTTAGAAGTCGGAGCATCGAGCGATGAGGACATTGAAAAATTTGTGACAAAAAGGCTGCTGAAAGGAATGCCGATAGATCTAGGTGTTACAGGGGATGGTTGTACTGCTTTTGTAACAAGAAATGAAAAAGGAGAAGTAATATATGGGCGAAACTTCGATTTTCTTTATGCGCCATCGTTACAATTATATACAGAGCCGGAGAATGGATATAAGTCAGTTTCTACTGTAAATTTATCTTTTGCCGGATATGGAGAGAATTCTCTGCCCGATGGTTTACTTTTTAATAAATTTCTGACACTCGCAGCACCGTTTTTACCATTTGACGGCATGAACGAGAAAGGTGTGGCAATCGCATTATTAGCTGTACCTGAAGCTGAGCCGCCTTACGACAGTAACAAAATAACTTTGAATACGACAACGGCAATCCGATTAGTACTGGATAATGCTGCAACGGTGGAAGAAGCGGTTGAACTACTCCGTAATTATAATATTTATTTTTCCGGAGATATTGAATGTCATTATTTGATTGCAGATGCCAGTGGACATTCCATTATTGTAGAATTTTATGATGGTGAACTTCAAATCGTAGAGACGGAAACAGATTATCAAATTGCAACTAATTTTGTAGCATATAATGGTCTGAATATTGGCGAGGGTTTTACAGAATTTGAAAGGTATGATGCGGTAGAAAAGGAGTTACTGGATAACAATGGCATATTAAATGAGAATGATGTTATATCGCTTTTGGCTAAGGTTGGCGTGCAGGATGGAGAAGTTGATAAATTGCAATGGTCTGTTGTTTATAATCTGACGACAGGAGATGTCCGTTTATTTATTCATAGAGATACAAACAATATAACAGCGACAAAACTGGAAATGAGTAATTGACGTTATTGTTTTGCAAACAATTTCCGGTTTGTTGATTAGAGTGGATAAGGAAAATATCACAAAAAACGCTATTCAAATACCGTGAGGGTGGAAAATAAATGTGATATAATCAAATTGAGAATTGGGAGTTGACGCATTTTTGATATTACCAATATAGAAAATGAGAGGGTTTTATATGAATATTGCTCAAAAATATGTTAATGGATTAAAAAAGGTTTATTGTCAAAATGGTGGAGAAAAACAATGGAATAATTTTGAAAAAGTAGTACATGGCATAAGCAAGGAAGATATGGGAAAATTACTGGTATTATATCCTGATATTCCTGACAGCTTGTTGCAATTATTAGAAATTGTAGACGGAACATATTGTAGAAAATATGCCCAAGAAGAGATTTCTTTGCTTTTTTTAGGTTCTGACATGGAAGAATATCCCTATTTTTTATTGTCTTCTCAACAGATGATAGATACAAAGGACGATTTTCGGACGTGGGGGGATTATCTGATAAACCGGGAATTTGATGACATTCCTGTAGATGCGGGCATTTGTGATGATTTTGACAAACTGTACTGGTTACATTTTTCAGATTGTATGAACAATGGCGGAACATCTCAACTATTTATTGACTTTTCGCCCTCGCCAGAGGGAAAAAAGGGACAAGTTCTGCGCTATCTTCACGATCCGGATGAATTAGTGATTATAGCAGATAGTTTTGATGAATATTTGCAAATGCTCATGGACGAAGATTATGATTTTATAACAGAAGATGGTATAGAGGAATGAGAATAGTTATCATATTATCAAATTCGAGATTTGTTAAGGAGAAACGATTATGAGAAAATGTTTAAGATGTAATGTGGAAATGGTAGAAGATTTAGATGTGAAAGTTGAAGGTGGTGCTTATGGACTTAAAGTTACCAAACAAGGAGTGTTTAAAGATAATTTAGGAAAGTTTAAATGTGCAGTTTGCCCTGAATGTGGCTATACTGAAACTTATATCCAAGATACGAGTAAGATTAAAAAATTAGTATTAAATTAAGAAAGTATTATCCAGATATTGATTTAAATTCATTATGATGCTTCTTTTTCTAAATTATAAAAATGGAAATAAAGGAATAGTTATATGAAAGAGATAATAGAAATTAGTCATGACAGAAAGCGGGATGATTACATTGGCAAATACTTTTGATCTTTCATAATTTGATGAGTACAGAGAAGACAACAGAAGAGAAGAAAGCGAATGGAGGATTGCCGGTATCCCTTTGGGATACTTATTCTGCGTTTGCTAATTGTTATGGCGTAGTCATTATTCTCGGAGTAAAAGAGGAAAGTGACGGCAGTTGGAGAACTACCGGATTGAAAAATGAATCAAAACTTCGCAAGGAGTTTTGGGACACGATTAATAATCGTAAAAAGATAAATATTAATCTATTGTCAGATGATGATGTGCAGACCTATGAAGTTGGTGACAATAAAGATATTATTATGGTTATTTATGTGCCTATGGCGAAGAGGGAGCAGAAACCAGTGTATATTAATGATGACCTTTTCAATGGAACATTCCGTAGAAATCATGAAGGTGATTATCATTGTACCATGCTACAAGTAAAGGCGATGCTTCTTGACCAGACAGAGAGAACTACAGATATGGGAGTGCTGGATAAGGTCTCTATGGAAGATTTGAATTACGATACTATTCATGGTTATCGTAATAGTCATCGTTCCTTAAAAGAAGGACATCCTTTTGAGCGTCTTAATGACCATGATTATTTGCGAAGTATCGGGGCAGCTGCTGTCTCAGACGAGGATGGACAACTGCATCCTACGGCAGCAGGTATGCTGATATTTGGTAATGAATATAACATTGTGAGGCATTTTCCGGAGTACTTTTTGGATTACAGAGAAGAGTTGGATCCTACAACACGCTGGTCAGACCGGCTACAGTCCAGTTCTGGTGAATGGTCTGGAAATGTGTGCGATTTTTATTTCAGGGTTTATAATAAAATCATCAAGTCGTGGATATGGCCATGGTGGGACAATGCCAGGGGCCGGAAGGAACAGCGGCTCTGGCAATCGTCAGTCCTGTTTGAAATATTATTTATAGTTTTTCAAAAGGGATAAGAAATATGGGTGTCGCAAACGGTTATGTCTTGTATTTCATGGTGGAAAAACGGGAGTGGAAGTGGTATAATAAAAAAACAAGTCTAGATCCGGATGTTTCAGTGATAAAGTATTTTGCAGAAAAGAAAAATAAAAGGAGGTATTCATGATGGTCTACAAATGCAGCATCTGCGGGTATGTGTATGATGAGGAAAAAGAAGGTAAGCCATTTTCCGAATTGACAGAATGTCCTGTCTGCAAACAGCCACCGGAAAAGTTTGAAGTAGTAGGAAACGAAAAACATGCAGCCATCCAGCCTGAGACAGAAAAGAAGCCAGCTTCTATAAACGCAGAGGGGCTGGATCTGAGTTATCCGGAGGAAACCCGGAAGACGGGCAGTGATTACCGCTACATGAAGGAAATCCACGAAATGGCTGTTACCGGAAAATCGGCGATCGAGGCAATGGGGACACAGATGAAGATGCCAGACTGGGACGATGTGCTTGTACTTGGGGCACAATTAAATCCAATGCCTTTGGAGGAACATGCAGATGTGTCTCTGAAAACTGTAATTGGGAAACATGCCAGGAAGCCTATGGTGCTTGATATGCCGGTATACATTTCACATATGTCTTTCGGTGCACTTTCCAAAGAGACAAAAATTGCGATGGCAAAAGGAAGTGCGGCAGCCGGCACTGCGATGTGCAGTGGAGAGGGCGGTATCCTTCCGGAGGAAAAGGAAGCCGCATATAAGTATATTTTTGAATATGTGCCAAATCTGTACAGTGTTACGGATGAGAATCTGAAAACCTCGGATGCTATCGAAATCAAGATCGGACAGGGAACGAAGCCGGGTATGGGAGGGCATTTACCTGGGAATAAGGTTACGCCTGAAATTGCAAAAATCCGAAATAAACCGCTTGGAGAGGATGTCATCAGTCCTTCCAGGTTTCCCGGAATCAACAGTGCGGATGATTTAAGGGAACTGGTAAGCGATCTGCGTGTGCGGAGCGAAGGCAGACCGGTCGGTATCAAGATCGCTGCCGGACGTATCGAGAAGGATTTGGAATTTTGTGTCTATGCCAGGCCTGATTTTATTACTATAGACGGACGGGGTGGTGCAACAGGAGCATCTCCTGCCGTTATAAGAGATTCTACCAGTGTTCCGACAATATATGCCCTTTATCGTGCGAGAAAATATCTTGATTCTGTCGGCTCTGATATTGATCTTGTCATCACAGGCGGGCTCAGGATATCTTCTGATTTTGCAAAAGCGATTGCTATGGGAGCAGACGCCGTGGCGGTTGCGTCAGCGGCTATGGTGGCAGCAGCCTGTCAGCAGTACCGTATCTGCGGTACCGGAATGTGTCCGGTAGGAGTGGCTACGCAGGATGAAAAACTACGTGAGAGATTACATATTGATGCGGCGGCAAAGCGGGTAGAAAATTATCTTAAATGCTCTGCTGAAGAATTAAGAACATTTGCAAGAATCACCGGCAATGCGGATATTCATGGTTTGTCCGTCGATGATCTTTGCACGATCAGCGAGGAAATATCAGAACATACAAATATTGCACATGCGGGAAGTGCGTCTATGCCTTCCGGTGTCCCAATAAATATTATCAAGGAGGAAAGAAATATGGAAACAACAAAGTATGCAGGAACACAGACAGAAAAGAATCTGGAGGCAGCATTTGCAGGAGAATCGCAGGCAAGGAATAAATATACTTATTTTGCGTCTGTGGCTAAGAAAGAAGGATATGAGCAGATTGCAGGATTGTTTTTGAAAACAGCAGAAAATGAAAAAGAACATGCAAAAATGTGGTTTAAAGAGCTGAATGGCATCGGCGATACAAAGGAAAACCTTGCGGCAGCTGCAGATGGCGAAAACTTTGAATGGACAGACATGTATGAGAATTTTGCCAAGACAGCAGAGGAGGAAGGATTCCCTGAGCTTGCAGCGAAGTTCAGGCTCGTGGGGGCGATCGAGAAGCACCATGAGGAAAGATACCGCGCATTGCTTAAAAATGTGGAAACAGCAGCCGTATTTGAAAAGAGCGAAGTGAAGGTATGGGAATGCCGCAACTGTGGACATATCATCGTTGGAACAAAAGCGCCTGAAGTCTGTCCTACCTGCAATCATCCGCAGAGCTATTTTGAAGTACATGCAGAGAATTACTGATCCGGTTCTAATGATATAAGGTTTAAGAAAAAGCAGCAAACGACGTTCTCGGACAAACTGGTGCAAACATGAACAGGACTTTCTTAATATGATCCATTATACTTAGTGTATACAGGAGGATTGAACAAAGTGTCAATACAACTTATACAGCAGGCAATATGTTATATGGAAGAGCATATTTGTGAAAACATAAGTTATGTCGAAGTTGCAGAAAGCGTGCATATGTCGAACTATAACTTTCATCGGACTTTTAGTTTTATTGTAGGGATGACGGCTAATGAGTATATTAGAAAACGACGTCTTACATTAGCGGCCATAGAGCTGCAAACGACGGAGATATCGGTGATAGATGTTGCATATAAGTATGGTTATCAATCGCCGGAAAGCTTTTCGAAAGCTTTTTTGCGATTCCATGGTTCCACACCCAAACAGGCAAAGAAAAAAGGTGCGAAACTTCACTTGTTTAATCCACTTGTAATCAAAATTACATTGAAAGGCGGTAGTATTATGGATTATCGGGTAGAACATGGAGAAAGACAACGATTTATTGCATTGGTAAAAGCTTTTCCGAATGAAATCATCAATGATGATAATGACCATAGTATTCCTGATTTCTGGGCGGAATGTTATGAGAAAGACCTTATTGAGCCAATGAAATTGCTTCGTGCTGAAGGAAGAAGAGATTTGTATGGTCTTTGCAGTCCGACTAAAGATGGTGAAACCCATTTTAACTATGGAATTGGCATTGTGATTGACGAGAATACGGATATTACAAAATTGGAGGATTTTATTCGGAACGGTTATTCTGTATGGGAGACGGAACCTGTTGACTATGTTGTCTTTAAATGTTTTGGTTCGGATGGTGACTGCATCAGTGAAACATGGAGCAAATTTTTTAAAGAGTTTGTTCCACAAACAGGTTATACGCAAACAGACGACACAGATTATGAAATATATTTTGAAAATAGTGAGGATAATCTGTTCTGTGAGTTGTGGATTCCTGTCAGGAAGAGTTAAAGGGGGACGATAAAGAAAGATTTAGTTGAGATAACTTCGGTGTTTTAAAGGTTGGCGGATATTTTAATAATTAAGATATCCGTCAATATTTCCTTTAAAGATATATAAGTCACAGTCAAAAAAGTAAAAATTTTACAGGAGGAATCAGATGATCATTTTGATAGCGGGAGCGTCTCACACAGGGAAGACAGCGCTTGCCCAGAAATTACTGGAAAAATATAAATATCCCTGCCTATCTATAGACCATTTGAAGATGGGGCTTATTCGCAGCGGAAATACGATGCTCACACCGCTGAGTGATAATAAAGAACTAACAGATTATTTATGGCCGATCGTATGTGAGATGATAAAAACAGCGGTTGAGAATGAGCAGAATATTATCGTTGAAGGATGTTATATTCCTTTTGGGTGGGCGGGAGATTTTGAACCGGAATATTTGGAGCACATAAAATACTGTTGTCTGGTTATGAGTCGTAAATATATTACGAATCATTTTACTGATATAAAAAAATATGCAAGCGTTGTGGAAAACAGAGGGGATGATGAGTACTGTACAGTCGAGACAGTACTCAGGGACAATGCTGAAATATTGAGACAGTGTCAAAGGCATAAAGTCGATTATTTTCTTATCGATGATGAATATGAAGTTGACATTGAATTATAAACTGTGCGATATGCAGTTGTTCACAACGGGAGGGCAAATAAAAATGGTAAGGCAATACGGTAAGGCACCTTATAAAATTGTTTTGGTCCATGGCGGCCCCGGGGCCATCGGATCATTAAAAGGATTCGCACAGGAATTGAATGAAAGATCGGGGATAATTGCAGTGATAAAGTATTTTTGGCCGGGCATTCCTGGGGGGCATGGCTGGTAGCGCTTTTTGCAGAGAAATATCCGGAATGGATCGAACGTATCATTTTGATCGGCAGTGCGCCGCTTGAGGATAAATATGTTTCGGAAATATGCAAAGGATGAATTTTATAAGATCCTGACCAGGCAATTAAATAAATAATATTTTACATGGGAGATGAACAGATTGGACTTTATCAGAACGGACGGTAAGAATAAGGACTTTATAGAAAATTGCAGACTACTTGATATGGATTTGGATCGACGTGTGGGGAAAAAGATAAAAAGGGATAAATACGAAAAATATAACCAGTTGGATGAAATACAGGAAGCGATCGTTGTTTATGAAAACAATAAGGTGATTGGTGGTGGAGCGATAAGAAGGTATGACGATGAAAATGTAGAATTAAAAAGAGTGTTCGTACATACGGGATATCAAGGACGGGGGATTGGGAGCAAACTTGTTTCCCTGCTTATAGAATGGGCGGTAGAATTGGGATATAAAACAATGATCCTTGAAACGGGAGAGTTGTTAGCTGAATCCTGTGCCGTATATAAAAAATTAGGTTTTAAAGTAATTCCGAATTATGGCCCATATGTGGATATGCCGGAATCATTGTGTATGGCAAGGGATTTGAAAAAGGAAATCTTTTGTGATAAGAAATCAGATTGACAAATGCCCGGATAAGGAATAAAATTATCATGGATACGTAAGCATAAAGAAGGCTGTATGTGAAACAAGAGCCGGACAAAGTAGAGGAGTGAGGATTTTATGGGTTTTGGGGATTTTATAAAGGGACAGTTTATAGATGTCATCGAATATGTAGATGATACTTCAGAGAAATCATTAGTATATAAATTTACGAGACGTGGGGATGAGATCAAACATGGAGCGCAGTTGATCGTCCGCAATGGGCAGGCAGCGGTATTTGTCCACAGAGGACAGATCGCAGATGTTTTTGGACCGGGAAATTATAAGCTGGATACGGGAAACCTGCCGTTGTTATCGTCGCTGGCCGCTCTGCCTTCCCTGTTTAATTCACCGATCAAATCAGACCTGTATTTTGTGAATACGACACAATATATCAATAATAAATGGGAGACAAAGAGCCCCATTATAAAAAGAGATGCTGAAATAGGAATCGTAAGGATCACATCATTCGGCTCTTTTGCTTTCCGGGTTTCCAATCCCAAAACGTTTATGCTGGAGGTTTTTGGGGCAAGGAATCTCAATATGACAGATGATATCGTTGATTATCTTACAACCTTTGTCGGAGAATCGATCGCCCAGTGCATCGGTGAATGTAATCAGTCTGTTTTGGATCTGGCGACGCGTTACCGGGAATTGTCTTCGATGGTCACGCCATATGCGAATGAAAAAGCAAGAGAGCTGGGGATAGAGGTAGTCACAGCGACAGTCGAAAATATCGGTTTGCCGGAAGAGGTAGAAAAGCTGATCGATGAGCAGTCGGGGATTGGGCTCGCGTCCCGCGATATGGATACGTTCGTCCAGTATCAGTCAGCGAGGGCGATCCGTGATGCGGCAAAGCAGCCTGGAGGAATGGCGGGACTTGGAGCCGGCATGGCAGTTGGTAAAGCAGTTGCTGAAAATATGAATGGAAGTTTAGGAAAGAAGTCTGCGGATAAGCAGCCGGAGGAGGAAAAGAAAGATCCGGTAAAGGTGGCGGGTTCTGTGGCGGAACAGCTTATAAAATATAAAGAATTATTAGATAAAGGTATACTTACACAAGAAGAATTCAATGAAGTTAAAGGCATGTTACTTGAGGAGGTTTAAGTATGGATCAGTTTAATGAATTGGAAAAATATAAAGCTTTATTAGATGATGGTACGATTTCCGAGGAAGAGTTCCGCAAATTAAAACAGAAGCTGCTCGGATTAAAGACGGATGAAGAGAAAGAGGCGGAGAGACAGCAGGAGAGGGCGGAAGCATTAGCTGAGATTGAGAAGATGCGGGCAGAAAAGCAGAAGGCGGCCGGATCTACGGAAGAACAGAAGCCGCAGGAGGCTTCGCAGTCTGTTGAGAAGCAGGAAGAGGCGGGGGAAGGAGCGTCCGGTCAACCTGACACGGAGCAGCTGCCGGAAGAGGGAGAGAAGTCATTAAGATCAGAACAGGATCGTTTAGAGGAACTGCGCCAGGAGCATTATGCGAAGACATTTACTGAAGAAAAAGCAAAAGAAAAAGCGCGTTTAGAAGCGCTTGAAGAGCAAAAGAGAAGACAGAGGGCAGAACAAAAAGAAATGGTCGTAAAATCAACCAAGGCAGCTACCTCTGTCGTGGTGACGATTATTTTGTGGATCGTAACAGTGTTTTGTCTGCTCTTGACTCTCGGAAGCTTCATGGGGGTAGCGGATGGTAGATTTGGCGTGGCAGGTGCAGTTGTTATGCTGGTCTTTACGATTTTGGCCTGTCCGTTTATTACAAAGAAAACGAGAGATATTCCTCAGTTGGCAGTTTTTTATAAGTTCAAAAAATTCATAGTTGTTTTATTGATAATCATTTACTTAATCATTTCTGCGATAGAGGGAGGGAAGATGCAGGATGCCATGGTTTCACAATGGGGAACTTTCTTATAACACAGAAAATGTGCAAGGGTGAATTTCATGAAAGTATTTCAGGAGAAATATAGAAGGATTGTTTTTTTCATAATTGTTATAATGCTTGTCGCCCTGACAGGGAACGTGGCATCAGCATATGCAGCCGGCGTTAAGGAAAAGAAGGTGGTCCGGGTTTCCTGTGGGGTCAATGAATTGTTATATTTTGATGATAACGGTGAAGTGGCGGGATACTGTAAGGATTATCTTGACAGACTGGCAGAGATCAATAACTGGGAATATGAGTATGTAAAGGCTGACTGGTCACAGGCTGTGCAGCTGTTGGATGAGGGCGGGATTGATATTCTGCTGCCTACGACCTGGACCAAAGAGCGTGAGCAGACGATGGAATTTTCTGCTATGGTTGGTGGTTATATGGCTCCCGGCCTTTTTGCAAAAGAAGACAGTAAGTATTATTATGAAGGTTATGATGGTTTTAACGGCGCCCGGATAGCGGTGACCAAAGATTCTACCAATAATGAGGATCTGGCAGCCTTTGCAAAGGAACATGGTTTTTCCTATGAGGCTGTCTATATTGCGTCTATGGAGGATAAGATCAAAGCATTGAATGATGGGAAGGTAGATATGGTGATATTCAGTGCGGCAAACCAGGTTCCGGGTTCCAAACTTATATCTGTTCTGGATGCTTATCCCTTTTATTATACTGTGAAGCGGGGAAACACCGCACTTTTAACTGAACTTAACAGTGGAATGCAGCAGATCATGATGAGCGAGCCGGAGTTAGTGAGCGGGGTGTTTGGAAACTGTATAACGGGTACCAATGGCAATGGTGGGAACATTGCTTTTACAGCACAAGAGCGTGCTTTTATTGAGGATAGGACAAAGATCACCGTAGGCTTTTATCAGGATACAGAACCGTTGGCATATGTGGCATCCGATGGTACATATTGTGGGATTTATGTCGAACTTCTGCAGAAGATTGAAGAGAAGACCGGAATTAATATTGAGATGTATCCGATCAGCCGGGATGATGACTGGAAGCAGTTGGTGAAGGACAGGGTGATTGACTTTTATATTGGTTCGTCTAAAAAGATCACGGCGAAAGATAATGACTTTATATCGACCTCTTCTTTTATGAATTATAAGAGTGTTCTGATCACAAAAAGTGATTATGAGGTATACCAAAAAGAAGGTTTAAAAATTGCACTTACAAAGGCTCGTTCTTACTGGGCGAATAATATGCCATCGGAATTTAAAAATATCGACATTGAATACTATAGAACAGCAAAGGACTGCCTTTTCGCTGTGGCAAATGGGGAAGTAGACGCCACTCTGTTAAATACGATCGAGTTTAATTACCAGTCCAAGAATGCAAGGTTTTCAGATCTGGTACAATGGGAAAATTACCAGTTTACCTCCGGTACCGGCATGACGGCATCCAAGGATATTGATGAGGTTATGTATTCTGTGATGAATAAGTCGCTTGAGGCGCTGACAGAGTCTGAGATCAATGATGTGATCGACAAGAATCTGAACATGCCTTATCGAATGTCTGATCTGTTGGATTATCTGTATCCTGTAAGGAACATACTGATTTTTCTTGTTATTCTTGCTGCGTTAGTCATAACGGCGGGAAGCATGATCTTCAGAATCCGTAAGAGGCATAGCAATCTGCTCTATGAAAGTCAGGAGAACGAGAGACAGCAGTTGAAGATCATGGCCGCACTCAGCTATGATTATGCTTCTGTGTACTATGTAAATCTGGATGAGGACGAATATACGATCGTGGATATTAAGGAGAAATTGCGGTCAGACGTTGCTGATACAGTAAGGCAGTCGTCGCGCATCTTTTCCCAGACAATGCGGCAGTATACGGATGTGTTTGTGCTTCCGGAATATCAGGAAAGTGTCGGGAAGATGTCTGAAAAGGAAGCAGTCATAGAACGGTTTAAGTCAGATAAGGATTTCTCGATACGTTATCAGGTAAAACCCAATGCGGATAACCAGGAATTTTTTGAGATGCATTTTGTAGATGTGAGTGCAGATGACAGCGAACATATCATGGTACTTGGTTTCCGTTGTGTTGATGAGATCGCACGGGAAGAAATCGAGAAGAAAAAGGCGTTAGAGGAAGCTTTTGAGGCGGCAAACAAGGCAAGTCATGCAAAGTCAGACTTTTTGTCCAAAATGTCACATGACATACGGACTCCGATGAATGCGATCATTGGTATGACGGCTATTGCAGCGGCTCATATTGACGATAAAGAACGTGTCCAGGATGCATTAGGTAAGATCACTTCTTCCAGCAGGCATTTACTTAGTCTGATCAATGAAGTGTTGGATATGAGCAAGATCGAATCCGGCAAGATCAATCTGAACGAGGAGGATCTGAATTTTTCGGAATTGTTGAAGGATCTGCTTATCATGGTTCAGCCACAGGTTAAACAGCATGGTCATGATCTGCAGGTACATATTCTTGATATGCAACATGAGGATGTTATTGGAGACCGTCTTCGTATACAGCAGGCATTTGTAAATATCATGGGTAATGCGGTTAAGTATACACCGGATGGCGGAAAGCTCCGGCTGACCGTGAGAGAGAAGCCGACACATAAGTCCCTGATCGGATGTTATGAGTTTGTTTTTGAGGATAATGGGATCGGTATGTCAGAGGAGTATGTGGAGCACATATTTGAGCCATTTTCCCGTGAAGAGGACAGCAGGAGCAGTAAGATCCAGGGAACCGGCCTGGGCATGGCGATCACCCAGAACATCATACGTATGATGGGTGGACATATCCAGGTGGAGAGTGAGGTTGGAAAGGGTTCCAGATTTACAGTGACGATCTTCTTGAAATTACAGGAGAAAGAGGATATGTCATTTGAGGAGCTGGCTGGTCTTCCGGTTCTTGTTGCAGATGATGACCAGATTTCCTGTGAATCTACGTGCAAGATGCTGGATGAGATCGGCATGGACAGCGAGTGGGTGCTCTCCGGACAAGAGGCTGTAGAACGTGTGATCCGTACGCATGAGGAGGATAATAATTTTTATGCCGTTATCCTCGATTGGAAAATGCCAGGGATGGATGGACTCGAAACAGCAAGGGAGATCAGGAAGGTCGTAGGTGCAGAGATTCCACTTATCATCCTTTCTGCCTATGACTGGTCAGATATTGAGATGGAAGCGAGAGATGCCGGTGTTGACGCTTTTTTGAGTAAGCCGGTATTTAAGTCAGGGATTGCCAGATTGTTCCGGGAATTAAAACAAGGAAAAACCCAAGGCGGTGTGGGAGCACAGCTGGATAAAGTGTCCCGGAAGGATTATTCGGGTAAGCGAGTGCTTTTAGTAGAAGATATTGAATTAAATCGTGAGATCGCCAGAGAGATTATCGGGATGACCGGAGTTCAGGTAGAAGAGGCTGAAAATGGAAAAATCGCCGTGGAGAAATTTTCGGCTTCTGAAATCGGGTACTATGATATTATTCTGATGGATGTACAGATGCCGGTGATGAATGGTTATGATGCCACCTCATCAATACGCTCCCTCGACCGGGCAGATGCATCGGCGGTACCGATCGTGGCGATGACGGCAAATGCCTTTGCTGAGGATGTCAGGGAAGCAAAAGAGGCCGGAATGAATGAGCATCTGGCGAAACCTTTGGATTTTGAAAAATTGACAGAGATGCTTGAACGGTATCTGGGATAGGCCGGCATCATCGGGATATTAAAGTGAAGTTTTAGTAATACTTGTCAAGAGGCGCAAAATGTATTAAAATAAGTAACAGGATTTTGATAACTTAGGTATAGCTTTTATATGTGGAGGGTTTAATGAGTAAATATTCATTACTGGAAATCAATGACAGGTATGTTGATGTTCTTCAGGAACTTGGAAATATCGGGGCGGGAAACGCAACCACTGCGATCGCATCGATGCTTTCGATTCGTGTGAACATGAATGTACCAAAGGTAGAGCTGCTGGAGGTTTCAAAACTGGGAGCAGCAATCTGCCCGGAGGATGAGATCATTGTCGGTATCTTTCTGGAGATTCAGATGGATATTGAAGGAAGCATGATGTTTTTAATGAGGTTGGATTCGGCGCAATATCTTGTCAATAAGCTTATGATGCGTGATGCTTCCTATCAAGCGGAGTTCGATGAGATGGATCTGTCAGCGCTAAAGGAGATCGGGAATATCATTGCCGGATCGTATTTGTCTGCGTTATCCACGATGACAAATCTTGTCATTACGCCGTCGATCCCATATCTTGCAGTGGATATGGCTGCCTCGGTACTTAGTGTGCCGGCGATCGAATTTGGTCAATATGGAGATCACGCATTGTTGATCGAAACGGAATTTGGGGATGATGTTATGATCAATGGTTACTTTATCCTCATGCCGGAACAGCAGTCTTATGATAAAATTTTGAAAGGGTTAGGTTTTGAAATGTAGAGGTAGTGAAAAATGAGCAATATAACAGTTGGAATGGCAGATTTAAACATTGGAAGGGCATCTGACATAATCGTAACAGTGGGACTTGGTTCATGTATTGGACTGACTCTTTATGATCCGGTATCCAAGATAGGCGGAATGGTTCATTATATGCTGCCGGACAGTACAGCGGTAGCAAACAACAGTAATATTGCAAAATTTGCGGATACAGGTATCCAGGAACTTTTGAAACGTGTGACGATGGCGGGGGCGAACCGGGGACGTCTGGTAGCCAAGATCGCAGGCGGGGCAAAAATGTTTGCAGTCGCCCAGATGTCAAATGTCGGAAGTGTTGGAGACAGAAATACGGTTGCTGCAAAGCAGATGTTAAGTAAATTAAATATCAGATTAGTAGCAGAAGATACAGGACTGAATTTTGGGCGCACGGTAGAATTGCACTGCGATACGGGGGATTTTTATATCAAAGCGGTAAAAAAGCCGGTTAAGATCATATAACCGGCCGTTGGGCGGACTGGCAGGAAAGTGTCCGACATTTTTTTCCCAAATCATAATCCCTTGTATAGCCGTCGTCTTCGTAAAGTACGTAGGAACTTTCTTTGTATCCGACCAGTTTCAGATGATTGGTATCAAGGTCGGCAACACATTCAGCAGTATCGGCGAGAGGGATACATTTTCCCTGTCGTATGAAAAGGGGAACGACATTTAACGGGACAGCGATATAATGATATCCTTTGGGCAGCGTTTCTGCAGAGAGCGTACCGTCCGGAAGAAAGCGGATCAACATCATTTCCTCAGGAAGGTATACATAACGTCCTTTTGCATTTTGGGTGTATACAGGGGCGATCATGATCTCGTTAGCGAGCATTAGCTGATCTTCGACATTTGCCGCCATGGGGTCATCCGGATACTCAAATGCTAACGGTTTAAAATACATATCATCATTCAGGGCAGCCTTTATATATTCGCTGTAAAGATAGGGGAGAAGACGGTAGCGCACGCATATGATGTGCCGGAAGTCTTCTATGTGCTCAAAACGATAGCATTCCTGATCCCTTGTTCCAAGGGCAGCATGATTGCGCATCAATGGGGTGAAGACGCCGAGGGCAAGCCAGCGCAGTAACAACTCTCTGGAGGTGTTTGCGCCAAATCCACCCAGATCTGCGCCGATATAGAGAAAACCGCACATGTTCAGGGAGGGCAGCATTTTCAGGTTCAGAAGGATATGTGACCACCACGATTTGTTGTCACCGGTCCATATGCCGCCATAGCGGTGCATGCCGATATAGGAGGAACGGGAAAAGAGCAGGCAGCGTTTTTCGGGAGAAATGGCCTGCAGAGCTTCTCCGGCAGCTCTTGTCATGTTAAAGCCATACAGGTTATGGAGCTTATCATGGCGGATCATTTTACCATTTATATTATGATAGAAGGATGCATAATCCGAAGGGTGGTTGGCTAACGCTAAAAGTTGATCCCGCATATTCCAGACAGCATCTGTGGTCTCAGGCTGTTCGATGAAGGCTTTCATGGCCTTTTTTATTTTTCTGATCCCCTCCGGCGTATAAAAAATAGCCGGCTCGTTCATATCATTCCAGAATCCTTCGATTCCCTGCTCAGTCAGAAACCGGTATTTAGAACCGAACCACTCCCGCACTTCAGGATTCAGAAAGTCAGGAAAATGGGTATATCCGGGCCAGACAGCTGCGACAAAGTCACTGCCATCCTCTCTTTTGCAAAAATAATTATTTTTTACGCCTTCTTCGTATATATCGTAATTTTCTTCAATCCGGACACCGGCATCAATGATGGGAATGAGACGAATATTGTCCCTCTTCATTTTTTCGACAAACGTTGAAAAATCAGAAAATTCATCACTTACCGTAAAATCTTTATAATCCTTCATATAATCAATGTCCATATAGATCATATCGAGGGGGATATGATTTTCTCTATAACCTTTAGCGACCTCCAGAAAATCCTCCTTTGTCCGGTATCCCCAGCGGCTCTGTCCGAAGCCAAAGGCGAACTTTGGCGGAATATAGCTTCTTCCGATTATTTTCCGGAATTGTCTTGTGATGTCATAAGCATTTTCCCCTGTGATCATGTATAGATCCAGATCGGCATTTTTGCATTGTATGACCAGATCGTCAATGTGGGTATAACCAATGTCAAAAGTCAGGGAAGAGGGATGATCAATGTAAATACCAAACGTATTTGTACCTGTGATAAGGATAAAATTGTGAGCTCCGTATAAGGATACGGTATCTTCCAGATGGTTTGGATCATCACTGCAGTTACTTGTATAAAGAAAGCCTCTTTTGTTGATCCCTCTGTTAGCCTCCCCCAAGCCATACACGATATCTTCCGGAGCCATGCGATAAGTAAAAGTAAATCCTTCAGTCAGATTTATAGTTCCGTATTCGGGCATTTCTTCCGATGAACCGATAGGAATGATGACGCTTTCTGTCTCAAATGGTGTGCCAAATGTGTGTTTTTTGATCATGTTCAGGCCTCCTTTTATTCGTGCTGCTTCACTAATTCAATCGCTTCTTTTCCTGTCATATGTTCAATCGTCATTTCAAGCATACAAAAAGCATCCCATTCCTGTTTGATCGTATGATTTCTATTTGCGGCACTGTCTGCGGGTGCATATCTGACAGCCAGTTTTTCGATCGCAGCTCTTTTCTCTGTCTCATCCTGAAGGATCCGCAGCCTGCCAAATGTGATGACGCTCCGAAAATAAGTGGTATATTCGACAGGCATAATTTGATCTTTGTCCGTTACACAAAAAGATACCTTATTATCTTTTGTAACTGCATCAATCTTATGACCGTTTTTTGCAGAATGAAAAAAGATCTTTCCATTGTCATAAATATAACTGAGCGGTACGGCATAGGGATAACCATGGTCGCCGAGTACTGCTAATACGCCGCATGTCCCCCGGTTTAGAATAGCAATGCACTGATCCTCCGATAATTCCTGTCTTCTTCTTCTCATTTTACGAAACATATAGAACCCCCGCTTTCCTGCATATATTTATTTTAGTATATCCTTTTTTAAAACAGAAGTAAATCGGGAATTCTATTTCAGCAAGGCAATCGCTTAATAATTTTGACAATACGGCATATAGGATGCCTTCTCTTGTCCTTATATCACTCCCCGAAAAATATTGTTTGCCCCGGTTGCAAATGCCGCCGTCCGAGCATTGTCTGAACTGTCTGCCATGTCTTTTATCTCCCGCTTTTACAGCACGCTCTCACTAAACCTGCCACGCAGCGGTACTAATGCACCACCGAGATTATGTATGTTCATACTGCGGACAGATGCGAAGCATCTGTCCAACGGGAAGGGCAGCCCAAAATGAATACATTTATTTTGGACTGCCCTTCCCATTGGATCTGCACCTTCGGTGCGATCCGCAGTAATAGATAACAAAAGGTGGTGCATAAGGACCGGCGGGCAGCTATGCTGTAAAAGCAGGAGATAAAAGACATGGCAGATAGTGAGTTTTGCGAAAGACGGCGGCGTGTATTTGCAACCGGGATGAACAATACATTTTTCGTTGGGAGTGATATACCAGATAAGAGAAGGCATCCTATACGCCTCAGCAGAGTAAAACAAATTATTAAGTGATTGTCCTGCTATTTCAGCAATCCTATATTTCAATGAGAAGATTTTATGAACATGGGTTTTAAGTGCGTTGGTATGAGATGTTGGTGTTTTCAACATCCATACCACTACGTACTTAATTAACGCAAGTGCCCATGTGAATAAATCTTCTCATTGAAACCTTGAATGAAAAGCCCCATTGTGTTATGATGATTTTGATAACTTATAATCGCTAAGAATATTTAAAAACAGGAGGATGGAAAGTGGCGGATTTTAATTTTGACGATATAGAAGAAATGCAGGTTTCATTGGAGTTGGAAGATGGTACAAATCTGGAATGTGAGGTCGTATATATTTTTGAGTGGGAGGGCGACGACTATGCGGTGCTCACACCGTTAGACGATGAGATCGAGGAGATATACTTTTTTGGAATTGAGATCGAAGATAATAAAGGTGAGCCGGAAATTACACTGCTCCAGATTGAGGATGAGGACATTCTGGATGCATTGGCAGATGCATTTGATGAGATCCTTGATAATGAAGAACTGGATCGTCTTGGTGAGTTGGATGACGAGGATGATGAAGAAGATGATGATGACGGACGGTGGGATGAATTCATTAAGAAGAAGCTGGAGGATTGATATATCGGGATTTTAAGAAGATAAATTCTTTTGGTGGTCGGGTTATTCGACCACCTTTTTATCTGATAGGAAAGTTCCCTATTTGCGGAGCAAGTTTGCCGGCAGGCAAACTTGAGAGGTGCGCGTTTCTCAGTCGCACCTTTTTATCTGATAGGAAACTAAGTTATTACAATACGCCTTTTGCCAACCCATGTATCGCCCCAATCCTCCATATCGGTATCTGTATATGCAATCTGAAAATAATACGTTTTTCCTCTTTTCAAATTTCGGACGACCTTTTTTTCTCCTTCGGAAGTCATATGGAAATATTTTGCATTTTTCATATTTTTATTGGTAGAATAACGGACATCAAAAGCACCAAACGGAACTACCGCATCGCGATCATCCAAAAAGATTTCTACCGACCGGTTCCCCACAGCCCGTATTCTGTACTTTACCCAAAAAGGACGTAATTTAATATCACCTGAAAGCGTCGGACTTGTTTCTGAAAGATAACAAAGATATGTATCTGTATCCGCCGGATTATACCAGCCGAGCAGTGAATAATTTTTCTTTTTTGCATTCAAAGACAGTTTGATTGATTTCCCGTAAGTATAGCTGGAAGGCAGTTTCCCGCTCTTTTTCCCTCCCAGCAAATTATAAGTAATTTTATATTTCTTTCCCTTTGATTCTGCTATCCCGCCGGCAGCCAGTTTTGTTACCTTTTTGCCTTTACTATACCATATTTTGTTTCCTTTGCAATCGTCCAGTTCTATCGCTATTCGGGAAGGATTTGCAATCTTTTTTAGTTTTGGGCATTTCCGCATTGGATTTTTCCATACTTCAAGCTGTTTCGGAAGTACAAGCTCTGTCAATTTTCCACACTCCCGAAAAGCATCCTTTTCTATTTTCGTGACCGTATCCGGAATCTCAACTTGACTTAGGTCATAACATTCCTCAAAACATCC
>JAETQR010000057.1 GCA_021770615.1 Lachnospiraceae bacterium
AACAAGAAGGTTATCCTATTCTGTCCCCAATTTCGCTCATGGTGTCTTTTTATCTCTCATCCCACTACTTCAATTGTTTAAAGTGCTGTATACATTTTAATGTTTCTATCACAAACTCTTGATATAGATCTTCATCAAATACTCCCCATATTAAAGCATTTCTGATTAGCATTGGGCGAAACATCTCCAATATCTGTTCTATGGCCTTCTTGTCTCCTTGCTGAGCCCTAAATAAAATCTCTTCAAATTCCATCATCTGTCACCTCCCATCCATTTTCGAATCTTGCAGATAGCATAATAATAGATATTCTTTACCTTATCTTCCTTAATTCCATTCAAACAACCTACCTCTCTAAAAGTTCTCTCCTCAAAAACATGCTGGTAAATGAAATGCCTTTCATCCTCTCGAAGCATCATAAGGGCTTCTATAAGCCTGTGGTCGGATAATTCATTCCATCCCGGATATCGTCCTTCTTGTTCTCTGGAAAGAATTTCTTCTCTACAACGTAATTCAATCATTTCGTCTATAGAAAAACTAAAATCCACCAAAGATTCTTCTAAAGGCTTTTCTACTCTGCTAATCTTTTCTTTTTTCTTCAGATAATTCCATCTTTTCCACCGGATACATTTCTGCAGATATGCAGTAAAGTAATTCTTTATTTTATCTCCTGTATAATCATATTCGTTCATGTTTCCCTCCAAAAATCTTCAAAATCAATTTCTTTCAAAGATTTCTAAGGGTGGAGAACGGCAATGACACTCCATGGCAGACTCTATTTCTACATAAAAAATACTGCCAAACCGGCATATTACCAGTCTGACAGCATAAAAAGGTAATCGAATTTTATGTGTTATATGAAGCGTTATTGCGTAATATACTGCATGTATGCAAGTCTCATACACCCACCATGCGGTTACGATTTTTTTAACAAACTACTTACTGCATATATTCCTTTCCTGCCATATATAAAATTAAATTCCTTGTTTTCCTGCCTACCATACATTAAACACGCAATATAATACGCATAAACAGGTATCTTAACGCATTTCATATAGTGCATATCTCATGTAAAATATAAGAACTAAGTGAGGTGATACAAATGATGGCTAAGAAATTATTAGGAGATGCAGTAAAAGAAGAACGATTAAGAAGAAACCTGTCCCAGAATGCCCTTGCTGAAATGGTGCATGTATCTCTCCGCACTATTTCTGATATCGAAAATTACAATGGTAATCCCCGTTTTGAAAATCTGTACTTATTGGCATCTTATCTAAATCTATCCATAGACGCAGTATTTAATGGTGAAAACGAGTCCATGGATTCTACCATGAAACAGATTATCGCAGAACTTAATCAGTGTTCCAATGAAACAAAGCGCCTGGCACTGGGAACATTGCGCGGCCTTTTATCCGCAGCGACCCAAAACCAATAGTCTTTATTTTGCATCCCATATTGACTTAACCATTGTTTCTGAGTATAAAAATGGAATCTGTGAATAATCTGTGAGTAATCTGTGAGTTGAGATAGAGAATAAAAAATATCCGGATATGATAAAAGCAGCCTCGCTTATGATGAGACTGCTTTTTATCTGTTACTCTTTGTAACATCTATATCCTATATTTATGAACCCGGTTAATTTCTTCGGAAAGTGTCCATTGCCGCCATGATATTCTGGGTTATACTTTCATCCATTTCCTTCTCTTCAGGCGAGAGATCCAAAACCGAATCGGAAGGATTCACTTCCTTATCAGCAGGGGGTGCCAGGTGCCTGTTCATGACTTTTTCCAGTTCCTTCTGTATCAGCTTTTCCAATAGAGGCTGAAATGATTCCACATGAAAATCAGGGATTCTTTCTGAATCAACACCATCCACATAGCTTAAAATAGCGGTAGCTATCAACTGCGCTTTCTTTTTCGTTCCATTCAGGATCTCTGCAGCCCGTACATGGACTGGATCAGTTTCATCAAATCCAATGGTAAATACATACGGATTTTTCTTTGCCATTCCTATCACTTCCCATTCTTATATGCGCGGTATAACAAGTCATATCCCCTGGCATTCGCCTTCAGATCTTCAATAAACAGATATTTTCCCAGACGATCTGATTTTTCGAGGAATTGCTTCAGCAGGACCGCACCACCGCCAATAAAGACCGTATAGGATGTCTTGGTATCAATTCCGCGCTCCCTGATACTGTTCAGTAGATCTGTCACAAAATCATGTACCATGCTCTCAGTCATATGTACCACACTGTCATCATAATACTGTGTATTCCCGGAAAGGATACTGTCAATGTCTGTATCCTCCAGTAGCATGTCATATTCGCTGTTGACACTGGAGATAATCTGGTTATACATAGTAATCACACCTTTTTCCAGGGAATCGCAATATCCCATATCCGGCTTTCCTTTCCTTATCAGGAGGTAATCGGTTGTAAAGCCTCCGATATCAATGCCGACTGCCTTCGGGATTTGCATGATGTCCTGACCTACGGTCATCATGGCCGCGAAGTCCTGTACAAAAGCCCGAACCTCCTGGATACAGATATGATAAATCTTTCCGTTAAAATTCAGATCCAATACTTTGCCTTCCGCTCGGAAAAATGCCTCATACTTTTCATAAAGCTCTGCAAAATGCTTCGGCGGCAGTCCGATAGGAAGCTGGATCTGCACCACATCCTCTGGTTGAATCTGTTCCTTCCCTTCTAGCTCCATTGCAATCGCAAACAGTGTGAGAATAAAGAACCGGAAGTCTAAAGTCTTATCCCTCTGGTAGGGAATCCGCTGCTCACTGAGGGTATAATACTTTCCCTCATATTGAAGATACTGCTCACCCCTGGCAGGCTTCTTATCCAGCACATTTAGGCCGCTTGTAAAAATAAAATGGCAGGTCTTCATATTCCGGTTTCCGTGGTCTACTGCAACTCTTAGTTTCTTAATCATACATCATCCACTCCTTTGTCATTGATACATACTCTGTACGTGCGAGCTATGTAAAGCGCAACCAACTCTCATAAATTCATGCTCAGATAAGTTTTGATTCCAGATTATGTCCTGTTCGTATTATTCTGAATATAGCATGGAAAAAGGCACCGGCCAAATGCCGATGCCCACTCTATTTTCCTGATTCTCACTGCTTTGCGCAGCACATTAATTTGCACATATTGTTATATTCCAAACATTTTTCTTGTGCTTTCTACCTCTTCTGGCTCGCAGCCGACTTCCGCCGCAATCTGCTCATCTGTAAGATTCGGATTGCTTTTCACTGTCTGAAAGATTCTTCCTGACAGAATCAATCCTTCCTGTCTTCCCTGCTATTCCGCCTCTTGCTGCTTCACCTGGATATCTTCCTCATAGCTGTACTCTGCAAGCAACATGTTTTCAGCCTCGCTTCCTTTCCGTTTCAGATAATCTGCCAGTATTCCACGGTCAATACATTCCCTGATTGCCTTCTTAATTGCGCTTTTTTCACCGGAATGCTCCCTTATTTTCTCTTATACTACCACACTTCAATTTTTGTTTCAATTATGCTTTTATGCTGCTTCATTCCTTGCTTCTTCCTTAACATATTCCTCAAATAATTCCTGATACCGCTTATATCCCTGCGGAATCAACGGCGCTTTCAGAGAAGTTTTTGACCAAAGGATCAGTTCTTCCTCCTCCACATGATAGGGACTGCCCGGATAAAAAGCTCCGCCAGAATACCTTGGAGTGCTCGGTTTTGCAATCTCTTCCAGTTCAGTCTTCGTCTTTGCCTTCATAATGAAATCAGCCTTTTTACAAAATACTGTCTCAACTAGTTCCGGCAGAAACCCTTCTTCTTCATACTGTGCCGTAAGTCCTCTCATTTTCCTTAACGCATCAAATCTGCGGGAACGTAATTTTTCCGTCAGTCTATTATCCATTAATAATTCCGTCATATAACGGCTGTATTCCAAATCTATCATCTCTCGGTTCTCCTCTTAATTCTGAATTTTCTGTACCAGTTTCCCATGTACCAGATAGCGGTAATTCCTGTCTGTATTCACACAGGTCGAGAGTGTCACGATATAGTCTGAATCAGTTACCGTTACTCCCGTATCATAGCCGGAATACGAGAGTACTGTATCCACAAACTTCTGGAAATCCTCTGGCTCTGGAAAGGAGTAAGTATATCCAATGCTTCCATTCCGGCCTGCATAACAGGATATGATCTGATATTCCAGTACAGATCCCGGTACATAGATATAAAAGTATGGATACTGTTGGTACAGGCTCTGGTCCTGGTAACGGTCAAGCATACCGAACATACTTCCGTTTTTCATATTATGGCCATAGACAATAGTATTACTGTCTGAAAAATCCGGCTGATTATGATAATCCACAAAGATACTTCCGTTCTTATTTTCTTGTCCGTCAAACATATGGTGCAGGTAATAGTAATTGTCCTTCCCCTGTACTACCGGATAACTGATATTCAACGCAGGAATTTGAATCCATGTGATAACATCCGGGTTGACCTTCTTAAGCCCTTCAAAATCAACCTGCAGATATCCGTTTCCAGTATCCTCTGTACCTTTTTCAGAGCCGTCGTCATCATCTGTTGAACAATCGTCTTTTCCCTCTGGCTCCTGCACGTAATCCTGCAGTTCCTCATAGGTTTCCGCTCCCTGATGATATTCTGCATAAATGCAAAACAGTTTCCATGCCGCAAATACAAAGACTGCAAGCGAAGTAAGCAGTAAAATCAAAGATGCGTAATCTCTCTTTTTTCTCATGTATCATTTCCTCCTGATAAATAAATGTTTCTTCTAAGAACGCTTTTTATAGTACCTGTAGAAAAGCCAGAGTTCTTATATCCTCTGGCTTATGTAATTCTATTTTTCAAATACTCCCGTTTGGTTGTTTCTTCGTACTTCTCCTGGTGGCATAGTAAAAATCATCTATCCCTTTTATCCTTCCATACCATTCACCCCTTTCATCCATGTCCCAGATCATCCTCTGTACCGGCAGGGAAAGGTTCCGGCAGCCTTCATAAAGCTTCTTGCAGCCGTTTTGTAGGATCTCCCTCTTTTTCGCCTTAAAAGGGCAGTAGTCATGTACCCCGGCATCCAGGCATTCCCCGCATTTTTTATGGTTTCCGTCACACTTCACCCTCATCTTCTTGTCCATGTCGTAAGCCTCATAAATCAGCTTCAGATTTCTCTTTGAAAGACTTTCTAACACAGGATGGAGGCTCCGGTACTGGTTGACTCCCGGTGCACACAAAAATGTATCTCCGGACAGATAATGGGCAATCGTTCCTTTTAGTGCCCCTTCTGTCACATACATTGTTTCAGCATCCAAATTCCCAATTACATGCACCGGACTGCCGGAAGAAACGCCCATCTGATAGTTGGAGCTGGAAAGCCAGATGTATTTTCTGGAATCCGTCACAAAATCAAGCCGAATCTGGAATCCCTGTATCAATCCCTTTATAGAAAGAATCGGAATCAGGATGCCAGAGTTTTTGGCTGTAAAATGAATACTCCAAGCTCCATCTTCGCCTTGATAGAAACCAGGCACTCCTTTCAAAGTACAACCCTTGTCTTCCAGCCGTTCCGCCAGCTTTTTGATTCCAAATAACGGAACACTCCGATATTTCTGAATTGCAATCTGCTCCGGCGTCAATCCGCGCTTTTGCAGATCTTCCTGATGCTTCCTCGATAATGTAAGCATGGAAAGCATCTGGGAATAGGTCTGATCAATTTCCCTATCCGAAGCCCGTTCGCTGTTTACCGGTGCTGGCGGTTCCAAATCTCTTTCCGGTTTTACTGACCTTTGGTAATCATCCCGATACTGTCCGAGATTTAATGCCTCCCGAATCTGTTGGTTTGCCTCCGTCTTTGTGACGTTATACAGTTTGGAATACAAATCCAGCATTCCGCCGTGTGCATCGCAATAATTACAACGGAAAACATTTTTTTCAATGTTGATGTTTAGCTTTCCCGTCTTGTGGTTGCAAAATGGACAGTCCACATCATACGACCTCGCATTTTTACGCCGGATGGTAAGATTCAGCACCCGCACTACATCCCGAATGTCGTAGCCAAATCCAGATATATCATACATCCATAAACACGCCTCCTTTCGTTATCAGAGCATTCCGGAACCTCTAAATCTGCTTTCAACGGATAATATTATCCGTATAGAGTACGTAGATGTTAAGTAAAACTTCCCGGAATGACGCTGATAACTGTTTTTTGAAAAGGTATCATTCCCCTATCTAACCAGCCATTGGCATAGCCGCATTTAAAAGGACTCTGGCTGCAGCCGGGATCAGATGGTTCTTGCCGGAATAACTCTGTGCGAACCACTCCAGGTTCTTTGGGCTTTCCACTGCAACCTGTCCCATCGTCTTACCGCCAAACTTCCCGTTCCCGTTAATCACTACCTGCGTAGCCTGTTCATACGTCATGCGCTGTACCAGTTCTTCTACCGGAAGTGATTCATCCAGAGAAGCGGTGGGAGAGTACTGACTAGAAGACTGGGAATTCCCTTGCATCTGCGGCATCTGACCTGCCTGCTGGTTCTGATTCCCAAAACTATTCTGCATCTGAGGTGTTCCTGACGGATTCTGCCCGATCGTTGTGCCTTTTTCCTGAGCCTGCTGATAAAACTGGTTCATCATAGGATTGGATTGTGCTGACACCGAAGACTGTGGATTAGCTGTTCCCTGCGGTATAGTCTGTGACTGATTGCCCTGGTTCTGTGCGGTTGCCTGCATGCCTTGATTTTCCGTCATGGCATGCTGCATCTGCGGGTTCCCTGCCATAGCGAGCTGTGGATTCTGTCCATACTGATTAGCAGGTGGGATATTGTTCCCCTGCATACCAGACTGCATCTGTGGGTTCCGCGTCATGCCTCCCTGTGGGATATCATTCCCCTGTACCTGGGATTGCACCACTGTCCCCGGAATCTGGATTCCCGCATCTACCTGCATAGGATCATTCTCTTCCCCCACATCGGCAAACTGGAGACCAAATCCGGCATCAGAGAGCGCACGTCCTACGGCAGCCGTCTCCGCCATTTCCAAAAATTTATCCCCAAAATTTGGATCATTAGTTCGGAATCTCTGGGAAAATGCATTGGCAATATAATTTTCCTCTGCATCGCATTTATCCAGATAGATTCTTGCCTCCACGATTGCCATGTTCTCCGTAAAGCTTCGGATACTGCTGACAATCTTTCCTAACGGATGTACAAGACGGAACCATAGCTTCCGGTATTTCACATCCAGATAAAGTTGATCCTCCCGTCCCTCCTTAGTAAGTGTTCTTGCCAGCTCCATCGGGTTAAATCCCTCTACACGGTTCAATGCCGCGACTGCCTCTGACCGGTCATATAACTTTTCTTTCATTCTCTTACGCTCCTTTCATTCTCTTCGTGAAAAAGAAATGCAGACGATACCCTTTCATAAGAGTAATAGTCTGCATTTCTTTTAGATTGGAAAATTCTTCTGTTTTTTATACTTTTTTAATAATTTATTGAAATATCATACATAAAACCAGGAATATACCTAACGATACTAAGATCATTTCCGCAATCCCATGTTTCCTCATAATACATATCCCTAAGATAAGAGAAATCAGTAATTTCATTTTTTCCTCCTTAAACTGCCAGCTTCAACTGTTCCATCTCTTTTGTTTTCTGCCTTTGTTCTGCCTTATAATATCCCTGGATTCTCTGCCCTAAGACTGTATTGCGCTTTCCGCTGTCATCCGTATGGATACACTGGCACACTGCGTTCCAGTCTCCAACCAAATAAACCTTGCATTTCGCCCTGGTAATCGCTGTATAGAGAATATTGCGCTTCAGCATGGTGTAAAATGCCTTCACACATGGGATAATCACAACAGGATATTCGGAACCCTGGGATTTATGGATGGTGATTGCGTTGGCATGCTCCACCATCTCCAACTGTTCTCTTTCATATCTAACTATCCGGTTTTCCGAGAACAAGATCTGCACCTTCTGGCTTTCATCCGAATCCTCATAAATATCCTGGATAATTCCCATGTCCCCATTGCTGACCAGATCCGTATTCTTGTTCTGCAGAATCTTATCGCCGACCCGAAACACATCTTTTCCTATCGTAATCTCACTCTTTCCGATATCAGGCGGGTTAATCAGATCCTCTAATGTCCGGTTCAATTCCACCACGCCGGCGGCAGTCTTTACACGGTAGGATGTCAATATCTGCACCTGCTCCAATCCGTATTTCCTGACTTCCTCCAGATACAGCTTCTTTACCGTCTCTGCAGTCGGTTCCGTTCCTTTGCATGGGACAAATACAAAATCTTCACCCATATAAAGGCGCGTTTGGTTCTGCTGGATCAGCTTCGCGTTCAACGGGATATTGCTTGACGCGCCCTGCCGGTAAACCATATCCAGTACCGTTACCGGAATCAGACCGCAGCCAATCATCTGCCGGAACACATCCCCGGCTCCTACGGATGGAAGCTGGTCCACATCTCCTAATAACAATACCCTTGCGCTGTCTTTGACCCTGCTGAAGAACTCATAAGCAAGGTGCATGTCTACCATGGAGACCTCATCTACATTCAGGAACTCTGCTTCCAAATACTGGAATCCCAGATTGTAGTCGCTTCCTCCGAGCAGACCTAATGCCATATGCATCGTGGATGCGTCTTCCTTGCCGGTGCTTTCCGCCATTCTCCTTGCCGCGCGTCCGGTAGGCGCCATTAGCTGTACCGAAGTCTTGCATTTCAGGCCATGGATATAAAGGATGACCTTCAGAACCGTCGTCTTGCCCGTTCCGGGACCGCCTGTGATGATACTCAAAGGGCTTTCAAACACCATCCTTACTGCCTGTTTCTGCCGTTCGGACAATGTAATGCCTAAGACCTGCTGTGCCTGCTCCAGTTCATTTTCAATCGGGAATGGTTGCTTTGCTGTCTGTATCCGTTTCGCAATCATCAACGCCGTCAGTCGTTCCTCCTCATACTGTTGGAAGATATATACCTTCCCATAATCCACAACAATGCTCTGTTGCATGACCAGCTGATAGAGCACACGGCTGATATCCTGTTCTGTTACAGCCGGAACCGTTAAATCCTTATTCAGCAATACTAATGTTTTATCCATTAGTGTCTCCTGATTCAAGTACAGATGCCCTTCCTTCATGGCTTCATGTAGGATATAGCTGAGACACCCTGAAATACGCATGGGGTCATTCAGCGCCCTGCATAGCTGCCTGCCAATCGTATCCACCGTCAGAAAGCCGAAGCCTTTTACTGCACACAGCATATACGGTCGGTTTTGGATAATACGGACAGATTCTTCATGGAAGGTTTTCAGGATCATGTTCACCTTCTTCGGCGTCACCTTATAGGGAGCTAGAAATGTCATCAGCTCCCGGAATACCTGGTTCTGCCCGTAACATTCCACAATCTCCCTTAACTTTCGCTCAGAAATCCCCCGGATAGACAAGAGTTTTTCCGGAGACTTTTCTATCACATCCAATGTCTGCAGCCCGAACTGCTGGTAGATTGCCTCCGCTGTCCTCTGCTTTACGCCTTTGATGGCTCCAGAAGAGAGATAGCCGATAATCCCTGCTTTTGTCCGCGGTACGATCTCCATAAAGGAGTCTACCTTCAGCTGCAGCCCATGGCTTCCGTTCTCCCAGTCACCTTCCATTTCCAGCTCAATCGTATCGGTCAGCGGCAGGTTATAACCTACCGCCGTAAAACCAATGATATTTCTGCTTTCCAAGTATTTATTTCTGGCAGAAAGGGGGACAGACTCATCGGAAGTGGAATAGACAGCGACCGTAAATCCGTTTTCCTCGCTTAAGAAGATTTTATTTACATACCTGCAGCGCATCCTATTCCTCCTTCCAGCTTTCTATGGCCCTGAGTTCAAAAGGCTTCTCCTCACTGTCATACCAGTAAACTTCCATGCCCTTTGCAAATGCTTCCTTGATTTCCCCTGCCATGCCAGAACTAATACGTCTGCCGCAGATAATCAAGGTATCAGTGGAAGTGCGCTGATGCGCACGCAGGTCATCAAACCTTCGGTTTGGTGACATTTTATCACACAACTCCATCAGCTCCATCCCGATCCGGAGTGCGGTTTCCCGTTCCTCCGGAATCGAATCATCTAACATCAGGGGCAGATACGCGTGGGAAGCAAACGTCCTGCAATGATAGAGAACCTGCATCCTCTCCATATAAAACCTTGCCATGTCCATGTTGTGGCTGACTCCCTTCGCATCAGGGGCAGAAAGCGGAGAGCAGATATATGCTTTTTTTCCGCTTAACATCACGCCGCCTCCTTCTTTACTCGGAATGTCCTGCTTTCCGTGGTTTTTGTATATTCCTCAAAAATATCCGGATGCTGGATTTTCAGCTTTTCCATTGCGTCTTTCCCAACCTGGGTTCGCCTGGTTGGATTATAAGTAATCCGGTAACGGCTGATCCCATCGGATAAGACTGCCTTGCAGGAAGCGCCAAGCTGTTCTACAAACGGCACACTAAGCTCCCTCTGCATTGCCTCAATTTCCTTTTTCCGTTTTTCCAATTGGGATTTTTCTTCTGATAAGGTAAGATACTTTTCAAGATCAACAGAATGTTGCACCCCAATCTCAATCTCCGGAAGCTCCTTGTCGGCATACCCGCCGTATTTCCGGATGCTTGCAAGGATCAGGTCAGGTTTGCCGTTGTATGGCGGCTCTGCCTGCTTTTCCACATATTCCTTCCAGAAATATTCTTCCTGGGAAATGATCTCTTCCTCCTCCATCACATCCCGCTCAATCGGACGGATGACAAATTCATTCTCATTATTTCCATAGAGACAGGCAATATAGGCTTTCTCCATGTTCATCACAGACAGATAATGCCTTACCTGCAGGACGTAATGCTCCGGGATTCCTCCGTCCTCCCACTTGGTCCTGGCATTATAATTGCAGGTCTTGCACTCTAAAATGCCATACGAGCCATCCGGGAAAATGATAAAGAAATCCACATCAGCCAGCATAAACGGATACAACGGATGCCGGAACATCTTCCGTACCGGGAATACGGTAAGCCCTGTCTTCTTTGCGAAGATCTCAGCTACTAAGTCCTCCAGCCGGTGACCGACTTCCTTTGCCACCCAGTTGCTTTCTTCTTCAATCAATGGTTCAATTCCGAGCTTATCATTATAAAGGTCACGGATGGTTGCAAAGGGGGAAATCCCCATAATGGCAGCAACGTCGCTTCCTCCGATCCCAAGCTTCCGGTATGAAAGCCAATCCTCACGGGACAGGATATCCGTATCAACAATAACCTCTGGTTCATAATTCAGATTCAAACTTGTCTGGTTCATCTTAATCCTCCTCAATTTTCATTAAATATGTCTCTTTATGGCTTCTCATACCGTTACCACTTGATTGCGCCGCTGACATCATATTCTTTCCAGTTCAGCGCCAATGCACGGGTCACCTGCTCCTCTAAGCTGATAATCCCATGTCCCTGCATCCCTTCGCAGGCTGCAAAAAAGCATGCCTCATTGATTGCAAAGTAAAGGTCATGGGCGGTACAGGGATCTGTCCCGTTCTGGTTCTCAAACATTTCTGCCACTTCATTGATCAGCTTTTTCCGGATCCCGATACGTTTCATCACAAGCTTCAGGCAGTTTAAAGGATTCCGGATTTCAATATCCATCAGCTTCGTCATATCCGCAACCGCGTCCTGATATCTGGAACAAAGCATCCTCAGATTGTTCATAAACTGCACCAGGTCTGCACCTCCGGTATGAGCTAATTTAATCGGGCTTCCGAGATTAATGGTCCGGTTCCCGCTGTCACACAACAGCATCGGGTACAGATTCGCACCGCTGGCCGCCACATCTGAAGTAGTGAGCCTTACGGCAGGCGCAATCACCTTGTCACTCATACCATGGTCGGCAAGGGCTGTCCGGTAAGTATCCAGAAGTTCCTGGTTTCCTCCAAGTTCCCACATAGCCGATACAATGGAATGGTCAAATGCGCCGGAGCCTTCCATATAACTGCTTCCTCTGAAATTTGCGTCAAGATACTGCATGGTGGTCTCAAAAACTGCGCGCATATCAAGAATGCTGTAATCGTGGCTGTCCCCGCCGTGTACGGCAGACACTTTCCCGTCCGCAATCTTAATCAGCGCATCTCCTTTTGCCACCTTCAGGCAATAGTTCACTACTTTCGCATAATTGGACTTCTCCAGCTTCCGTAAGCCTGCCCCGGAGATCCCTGCACGGTCCAGGATGGTTTTAATGGCACAGTCCCGTACCGGGTAGGTTTCCCCTCTGACCTTTAATGCCAGCTGGGTATTCTTCTCTGTGTCCTTTAAAATATCCTCCCAGTCCGATACGGAAGTATCTCCCGCACATTCTGCCTCCTGGCTGATCGGAACCAGCCTGAGAGACCTGATAGGCTTACGGATCCATGTGGCAGCCTTTGCCCGTTCTTCCAGAAAATCCAGCATTTCCTTTGGGTTTGCAAACGTCGTTTCAAATGCGTCTGCATAGATTCTTGTTTCATTCATGTGTTCTTCCACCTTTCTTAAATAAATTTTTATCCATAAACGGCGCACTGGCCGGTTTTGGCAATATCATTCGTAAAATCTGCCTATGGCAGTTTTCTCCGAAAGATTGCAATAAAAAAGGAATGAAACAGAGCTGTATTCTCCATTCATTCCACATTAACTGGCCGGTATGCCGCTAAACATATCCCGCCAAAAAACAAAAAGTGCCACTACAAGCCGGAAACGGCATATGGTGGCACTTCTTACAAACATAAACAGCTTATGCAGACAGATTCTTTTTTCTGTCCTGTGCTTTTGGGATTCCTAACAATCCAAAAGCTTTCCCACAAAGGGCATGCATAAAATCAACTATACCAGTATAGTAACACAATATATGGTTGATGTCAATTTTATTTGTACTATATATAGTTCAATCTCTTAATCTATATACAATATATAGTCTATACATCATCTTCTATAATAAACTCTATGGCCTCTCCCAGAAATTCCTTACATGTATGCTGAACCTTCCCATGCAGCCGGTCATCCTGCTTTGCAGATTCATTGCAGGGCTCCAGATAAGGGCACTGGTCACAATTATTCTGTACAGCTTCCCTTAACCACTCAATTTCCTTTGCAGTTCCGATTACTTTCATTGGTTTTTACTCCTTCCGCTTTTTATCATACCAAAAATGTGATTTACCATAAAGAATCTACCATATAATTTTTACAGGAATTCTTTCAGCTAACCTAATTTATTTCCAGTGAATATAAAAACATCCATTAGTTTTTCTCATAATGTATTATATCCACAATATACGGATATAATCAATCATATAGTTTTAATTATGGTATTTATAACTATTATATTCCGTAATTCTACATAAGCAAATGGGATAAAATGAGTTTGTGAGGTGTAGAAGATGGATAAAAGGTATGTAGCAGACCGTATCACAGAGCTGCGGATCAAGAAAAATGTATCAGAATATCAGATGAGCCTGGATCTTGGGAAGAACAAAAGCTATATCCAGAATATCAGCTCCGGACGTTCCCTGCCTTCCATGAGCCAGTTTTATGAAATCTGCCAATATTTTAATATTACACCGCACCAGTTCTTTGACGAGGAATTACATAACCTTCCGCTGTACCAGAAAGCCTGTGACCTTCTGAAGCAGTTAGATGAAGACGACATGATGACAATTATTCCTCTCTTAAAACGCTTGTCTAGCAAAGAAAAATAAGGAATCTTATCGGATTGCCTCTAGGCAGTCCGTTTTTCTTGATTATTTTTATCATTTCTTGATTTTTTTTATCTTTTTTCAAAAATTTTCCAATCTTCCAAATTTTGCCCCTATTACTATAGTGAAAGGACAAACAACCAGGACATAATTGTGCTTTCACGTACCTTGACAATTTCATACATCTTTCAGGAGATTGATACCAGGTGCTGCAGATAGTGTGCATGGACGCGCGCCTGCAGCTTAAAGATTACACAGTAACGCCGGATACGTGACTGGAAAGGGCATAGGAACTGGCTTCTGAAAGATCAACAACATTAATAATTTGAAATTTACAAGGCAGTAAAAGGGACGTATAATAGAAATATGAGGAGTTTTGGCTATACGTTACCTATACTGTCAAAGAAAGGAGTACATATGACAGCAAATTCTAATCAAGAAACATCTGCTGTACATCCAGGAGGATCAACGACCTACTCCGTACAAGAAATTGCCGTCATTTTAGGTATAAGCAAGAAATTAGCATACAAATTATGTGAAGAGAACTGCTTTATCTCAAAACGAATCGGCAGAATCATACGGATAAATAAGAAATCCTTTGAGGACTGGCTGAATAGCGGAGCACAATAAAAAGGAGAAAACGTATGGCTACGATCATTAAACGTAAGAAGAAATATTCTGTTGTTTATTATTATGAGGATGAAAGGGGAGAGAAAAAGCAAAAGTGGGAAACATATAATACACCTGCAGAAGCCAAGAGAAGGAAAGTTGAAATTGAATCAGAACAGATAAACGGAACTTTTATTCCACCAAAGGATATTACAGTAAAAGATTTTCTTTATGATTTCATCAAAATTTATGGCACCGCTCATTGGGCATTATCAACATACGAGTCAAATTGTGCATTGATAGCAAATTATATTAATCCAATCATTGGAGATTTACCAATACAGAGTATCACTCCAAAGGTAGTTGATGAATACTATCAGACCCTCAAAAAGACGAAATCCGTAGTAAAAAGAAATATGAAGCCAAGATCTGAGTATGTAACGTCTGGCGTTATAAACAGTATCCACAAAGTTTTGAGATGTGCTTTTGATCAAGCTGTGAAATGGGAAATGATTTCAAGAAATCCGTTTCCAATGGCTAATCGTCCAAAGACCAATTACAAAAAAAGAGAAATTTGGGATGCTGAAATGATTCGTACTGCCCTGGATGGCTGTAAGGAACCCAAATTATATGTTGCTATGAATCTGGCTTTTGCATGCTCTTTACGATTAGGTGAAATTATTGGTCTCCAGTGGAACAATGTCCATATCTCAGACGCAGATATAGCTTCTGACGATGCGCATGTTATTATTATGCAGGAACTTTCAAGAGTTTCAAAGGATGCAAGACAGTTTATGGATGAAAAAGATATTATTCAGGTATTTCCTTCTATGATGAACGGAACCAGTACCAATTTGATATTAAAAACCCCTAAAACTGAATCCAGTGTCCGTAAGGTATGGCTTCCCAAAACTGTTGCCTACATTTTAAGAAAATGGAAAGAAGAACAGGAAGAAGTAAAATCATTCTTTGGCGATGAATACTACGATTATAACCTAGTTGTTGCTTTACCCAATGGCAGACCATGTGAATCCAGAGTTATAGAAAAGGAATTCAATAAACTAAAAGAAAAACTCAACCTTCCCAATGTCGTTTTTCATTCTCTCAGACATTCAAGTACGACTTACAAACTGAAATTAAATAAAGGGGATATCAAAGCAACACAGGGTGATACTGGACATGCGCAGATTGATATGATTACAGATGTATATGCACATATTCTCGATGAAGATCGAAAAGTCAATGCCCAAAGATTTGAAGAGGCTTTTTACGCTAATTGTGATCTGAGAAAAGTTACTCCACCTGAAGAAAAGCCATTTACACCAGATGTTACAAATATTGTTCAACTGCTTCAGGGCTCTCCTGAACTAACATCTATGCTAAGTAATTTAATTGCACAGGCAGGAGTAAAAGCAAATTAGTAATCATTATTGCCTTATTAGCAAGATTTTAGCTAATATTTCTTATTAGCAAGTTATTAGCAACTGTTCGAATCCTTAAACTAGAGGTTCGTCCACCAATTAGCATGTTATTCATTAAATATGCAATTTAATTTTTGAAGATTGAAATATGCATATAAATTTTAGAGGAAAGAAAAAGTGCCGGAAATCCTTGATTTCCAGCACTCTTAGCGTCCCTGAGACGATTTGAACGTCCGACCCTTCGCTTAGGAGAGCTCCAACCTATTGTCACTCTCTGTCAATCTGAGGTAAGGTAAACCCAATTGGGACACTATATAAAACTGTTTCCGATTCAATTTGAGTTATTCTGAATACCCCCTCAGATATTTTCTTGTCTATAAATAATATACCGCATACGAGACGGTTTGTCCATGCGTTTTTGACTGGTGAATTTATCGAATTTTCCAGTAACCATTTTTTCTTGCACCCTCTCGATAGAGTACTTTTTTTCCTTGTAAGGCCTTTAAAATTCTTTGAATTTTTGATCTTGAAAATCCAGATTTTGTAGCCATTTCTTTTTGACTTATTTGTGGATTCGATTTAATTATAGCCATTATTACTGCTTCATCTGAATTTAAAGATTCACTTATTGATTCATTTATTGATTCATTTATTGATTCATTTGAAGCTTTATTTGTATTATTCCGATACATATTCACTCGAAAATCACCATCAAAATCAATAAGTTCTGGATCAGGCAATAAATATACTCATTTGGATATAGAATTCATTACTTCATCGTCTTCGCCAGTGAATTGAGCAATGCCCGCATCTCTGGATTTGCCAACACTTTTGCCAGAAGTTCCGGATCGACTTCATCGGCAACAGTATTATTATTTTCCTGCTGTACATGCATCTGTGGATCCAGATTCTTTTTCTCATAAAACGCTTCTTCAAAAAGCTCTGCATTTTTTCTTCTGTCATCATCCAGAATGTGAGAGTACACATCCGTAACCATATTGACCTGAGCATGGCCAGAATCACCCTGTACCGCTTTGATGTCTCCACCATTCAGTTTCAGCTTATAAGTAACACTGCTATGACGAAAACTGTGAAATACAACTGGTGGGAGATTATAATCCTCGATCAGTTTCTTTAAAGGACCACGGATTGCTCCATCTCCGAGAGGAAGACCAAAGGTACTTGCCATAACCAGGTTATAGTCCATATATTCATCACCAAGGATTTCTTTCATTTCATCCTGCTCAGCTTTCCAGTCTACCAGCATATTAGCGACACTCTTTGGTAAGAATATCTTACGCACACTGCTTTCTGTCTTCGGTGTTTTCAGAATACGGACCGTAGAATTCTTCTTATGATTTGTCGGGAATACCAACAACACATCTTTTCCATCCAATGCGTTCAAAGATTCTTTTCTTATACGCTGTGATTCTTTGTTGATGAAGACATAAGCACGGTTTTCTTCAATTGCCTCAGGAGAGATATCTATACAATCCCAGGTAAGACCAAGCAACTCACCAAGTCGTAGGGAACATGAGAAAGATAGATTAATTGCGAGCTTTAATCGTTCATCTTCACAGACACTGAGCGCATACATCAATGTATCCGCTGTCCAGATGTCTCTTTTTTGTGATTTATGCTTTGGTACAGTCGCATGAGTACAGGGATTCTTCTCCATCAATTCCCATTTCACTGCCTGTTCAAAACAGTTTCTAAGCAGCTTATTAATATCCCTGACCGTACTGGACGATACAAATTCATTTCGACTGGTTTTATTTAATGGATTGATAACAGCACGTCTCTTCAATAGACTCTGATAATATCTTTCGATGAATCGGGTATTGATCTCTGATAGTTTCGTATCACCAATAATCGGAAGAATATAGTTGTTGATAAGAGAGACATTCCCTTCATATGTAGAAAGCGCCCAGTTTTCTTTGCCATAAAGTGCAACATATTCTGTAATAAGCTCGTCCAGTGTTTTACATTTACGGACGACAAATGATCCCATCTCTTTTTTATATTCAATTTCTTTTTTTCTTCTCTTTGCTTCGGCTTTTGTTTCATAGGTTTCCCATTTCTGTTTTCTCTCGCCTTTTTCATTCGTATAAGAATAAATTACATTGAATTTTCCGTTTCGTTCTCTTATTGATGCCATATTATTGCATGCTCCTTTCCAAAACTCTTTGTTCCATCCAGTCCTCAAATTCATCCCGAAGGATCCTAACTCGACTGCCAACTTTTATGACTGTGAACTTTCCTTTATCTGCCCACTTGTTGATCATGCTTCTGCTGACCTTTGCCAGATAGGAAGCTTCATCAAAAGTAAGATACTTTATATTTCCATTGCTTCCTCGTATTCCGGTCTGTGATAATTTCTTCCGCCGGAAATTGGCCAGGGCAATATTTTGTTCCTGTGCAAGTTCTTCATAATCATTCGATGGATCCAGCTTATACCGGTCCTGACCTTCCAGGAATTTTTGAAAACTCTCTTTTGTGATCCTTTTCTTTTCTGCAATCACAATGAATTCAAAAAAATGACTATACTTCGGATTATCAAGAATTGTATATACTGCACTTCTGGTTGTTCCAAGCAACTGTGCCATCTCAGGCATCGTAATTGTTGCATCTTCCAGAAGAGCATCTTTTTCTCTGTCTTCCTTTGTTCGATACCGGGACTGGCTTTTATACCAGTTTTGAAAAGATTCTTTTGGTATTCGTTTCCAGTAATCGATAATAACCGTTTCCATTTGATTTTTCTTGAGTAATTCATAAACAAGATAATCATCAACACTCAACAGATCCGCAACTTCCTTAACGGAATAGGACCAGGATTTCAATTCTTTCCCCGGTTCTTCTCCGGTAACTTTATGATATTTAATCTGATTGGCGTACCATTTTTCAAAGCTGGCAATATTGATTCGTATCTTCCCGGCAATCTCTTTAGATTCAAAAACATTTTTATGCACCAGCCAGTATCGATCTGTCTTTTTTAATCCCAGCAGCTTTCCCATTTCTGGCACGGTCATCCAGGTTCTCTTTTGTGTCGGACGCCGTTTGTAAGGACTGTCTTCTGATATCTTTGAAATGATTTCTTCAACATCGTCCATTTCCGGAACTTCTTTTTGTTTCATAATCGCTGTTGCCATTTATTCTTCACTTCCTGTCTTTTTAGTGTTAGTATTTTTTCTTATATCATATCTCAAATCCAGATAAAAATTTAGGATGTCGATTGCAGACAAGATCTGCCTGATCAACATCCTGTTTTTTACTGCTCCAAGTTATCGAGCCAGTCGTCAAAACTCTTCTTAGAGATGCGATACTTTCCGCCATCCAACTGGATCCACCGGAATTCTTTTTTCTTTAAAAGGTTATAAATAGTAGGTCTGCTGACTCCTAAAATTTCCTGTAACTCTTGAACTGTATAACATCTTTTCTCTAACATTTCTTTATCCTCTTTTCTTTGAAATATGAAAGAAAAATTATTCCTTCATATAACGAAACGCTCAGAGCATGTTTTACAGTGGTCAAAAACAAATTTTTTTACTTTTTTTCTTGCGAGTTTTTTTATGCAACTCGTAAGAACTCGTAACATTAGATTTCTGCATTTTTTCTGAAATTAAGTAAAGAAAAAGAGCATATGGAATTTGTAATCCATACACTCTATAATTTCACAAACTAGAATGTTGTACTTATGCACAGGCAATCAAGCATCCCATTTAATCAAAGCGGCATCGGAGTCCGGGCAATCACAATGACTGCCAAAACAGCGCCCGCAAACGCTGCTGCGCCGATAACTGCCGCCGTTTTTTTGCTGAGGTTCTTCTTTATTGCCTTACAGATTAGCATGGCACCAACCACGCAAACAGCCGCAAGCGCAATGACCAGCGTCTCCCATAACCATGAAAGTTCGTATAATATTCTCATTCGCTCACCATACCTTTCTCTGGCAAACTGGGATTTGTTTCACTTTCTACTAAAGAAATACTGCATCAAAGCACCTATCAACAATCCTACGGAAGAAATTACCAAATACCAAATGGAGTGTATGAGTGCAGAATCATTATAATAGATGAAAACGGAAGGAATAAAAAGAACAGAAACCAAAAGCGGATACACATACTTGGCTTTTTTCTTTGATACACTGCCCATAATTATCGCAAGTACGAAGGTTGCAACTATAATTAAAAACACCATTCCCATAGCATCAGTAGGTCCTGCCGTTAATGGAAATACATAAAACATGAGTAGTTGTGCAATTAAGATTGCGATTTCTTTGAAATACTTTTTCATATCCATATCGAGACCGTTTCAAGTTTTGTGTAAACGTTTAAAACTGATATAAGATTTGTGAATAGTTACAAATGGGCAGAGCCGATTTTCCGGATTCTGCCCATATCTGCATTATACAGGAGTTTTTGGGCATGTCAATAAAACCTGCCCAAAACAAGCTGGTTTTACAGGTTGCGTCCAATCAGACGCTCTTCAAAATAGATTTCAAGCTGGGAGTGGATTTGCCCCCAGTCCTGCCTGTGCCCGGTCCATTTTTTCGTGATATCCAGGGTTGCCAGATACAGCATTTTCAAAAGGCTGTCATCTGACGGAAAAACGGTCTTGCTTTTGGTCACTTTCCGGAGCTGACGATTGAATCCTTCAATGGCATTTGTGGTGTAAATTAGACGTCTTACTGCCTCCGGATATTTAAAATATGTGGACAGGGTCGCCCAGTTATCATGCCAGGATTTATAGATTTTCGGGTACTTGGAATCCCATTTATCTTTGAACAATTCTAACTCATTTAAAGCTGTTTCTTCCGTTGGAGCCGCATATACAAGCTTCAGATCAGCCATCAGCTTTTTGATGTCTTTGTAGGAAACAAACTTCGTTGAATTACGGATTTGATGAATAATGCACTGCTGGATTTCTGTTTTTGGATAAACAGCTTCAATTGCCTGTGGAAATCCGTTTAGTCCATCCACACATGCTATCAGGATATCTTCAACTCCGCGGTTCTTTAGTCCATTCATGATGGAGAGCCAGAACTTGGCGCTTTCGTTTTCTCCAACATACATGCCAAGGACGTCCTTTTTTCCATTCATGTCGATACCAAGGGCGATGTAGACTGCGCGTTTTACAATACGTCCTTCGCTGCGGACATGATAGTGGATGGAATCCATAAATACAACGGCATACACTTCATCCAGAGGGCGTTCCTGCCATTCCTTTACAATCGGCAGGATTTTGTCTGTGATTCTGCTGATTGTGCTGTCAGAAATATCAATATCATACATTTCACGCATGTGAGATTCAATGTCTCCGGTGGTCATTCCTTTGGCATACATGGAAAGTATTTTTTCTTCCATGTCCTGAGTTACAGTAACAGAACAGCTAAAGGCAGAAAATCAGCTTGAATGGGTCGGGAAAATGAATAATATTCGTAGCAGAGCAGTAGAGATTATAGATGTAGAATTGATTTGTGTTTATGAGGACAAAGCGGCAGATATAATGTTAAAAGTAGTTGCGTGCGCACGCATATTGCGTTATGATACTGGTGGTTAGGAGGAATATATCTATGAAACTATTAAAATGGCTTTCCGTAACAGACCGATTTTACAAAATCTATTTGGACAAGCAACTTGCCCCCTATGGAATCAACAACAGTCAATATATGTTCTTAATCAAAATCTGTCGTTCGCCCGGTATTCTACAAGATTCTTTGTTGAATATGTTCTATGTTCATCCAAGCAATATTGTACGGACGGTTGCGACATTGGAAAAGCAGGGAATGATTACACGTTCTCCCAATGATAAGGATAAGCGGACATGTAAATTGTATCCTACAGAAAGAGCATTGTCTATTATTGACGAGATACAGATGATATGCGAAAAGACAGAAGCTCTTTTATTGCAGGGTATGAGCGAATCCGAGCAGAACCTTTTTATGGATTTCTTAATACAGGCGGGCAGAAATATCACATCGGAACTCCATATAGAGAGAAAGGGGGAGGAGTTCAATGACTGAAAATCCTCTGGGCTATGAAAAAATTTCAAAGCTGTTGAAAAATTTTGCTGTTCCCAGTATTGTGGCATCTCTTATCGGCTCAATCTACAATATTGTGGATCAGATTTTTATTGGTCAAGGGGTCGGTTATTTGGGAAATGCAGCAACCAATGTTGCCTACCCGTTTTCTACCATCTGCCTTGCCATTGCACTACTGGTCGGAATTGGCAGTGCTTCCCGTGTTTCCCTCTGTCTTGGACGCAAAGAGCCGAAAGCTGCCGCCAAAGCAGCGGGAAATGGTATTGTTCTGATGGGAATTTTCGGAATTATTTATTTGCTGGTTGGAGAAACTTTTCTGTCTTTGCTCCTAAAGGCATTTGGGGCAACGACAGATGTATTTCCATATGCAAAGCAGTATGCCAGCATAACATTGATTGGAATGCCGTTTCTCATTGTAACGAATGGTATGAGCAATTTGATTCGAGCAGATGGAAAACCAAAGTATTCAATGG
>JAETQR010000058.1 GCA_021770615.1 Lachnospiraceae bacterium
CTAAAATTTTTATAAAATTTATTCTTTCCCAAAAAAGAGGCTAATAAGCCATACAGACGAAACGCCACAAAGTCAGTGTTTATCGGCATTGTGGCGTTTTTACTTCGGAACTTGAGTTTATTGTAATATGAAACAAATATGCTGTCAAGCAAATTTTATGTTTCCTAAAACCATTATTCTGCTCCCAGAATCTCCCTCATGAGTTCCATATGCGGCCTAGCTGGATTCTTTTGATAAACATTCACATGGTTCAGATCCCCGCACCGGTCTGTAAATGCAGGAAACAGGAACCCGCACTCCGGTTCTCCCGGCTCGTATTCCTCGGAAAGCGGGCAGATCACACAGATCAGATATTCAAACACTTCCTCCGATTCCCCTAACCGCTCTTTATCAGATGCTTTCGCCGGAATATCATACCGGTCATGGAATACTAGGATAGCATATTCGGAATCTGCGGTGTAGCGCTCCATGACTACATCGTAAAACGTATCCATCAAAGCGTCATTCTTCAATCCACATTCCTTCATGGCCATAAGTAACTGCCACATGCTTCCCGGTTTCTGTGCTTTCGGTGCGAACTCATATTTCTTCAGGTTCTTATTCGTATCAGAAAACGGCACCATCTTTGCCAGTTTCAGATTTTTCGCTCTGTCGGAACCGGAAAGCTTCAGGAAATTAGTATTGAAGCTTCCGTCAAACTCCCCGTCCCGGTCTATGTAACACCCGGCTATCCTCGTCATGGATGTCTGGGCCGGCGTCATCCGCCTGGTCAGTTCCAGCATATCTTCCCTATTGATCATTTTGGTCCCCCTTTAATTTGATTTATTCTATCAGCTCCTGATAAGGCCAATCCAGAATCCCGCCGAATTCAAGGACATTTTCATATCCCATATCTGCAAGCTTTTGTGCCGCCTGTTTGCTCCGGTTCCCACTCCGGCAGTATACCAGGATCTCCTGGCATTTATCCGGCAGTATGTCCGGTTCGCTTATGATATTCTCATTCGGCAAACATACTGAGTTTTTGATATGTCCGGAATCATATTCCTCCTGTGTCCGGACATCCAGAATGATCACATCCTTTTCCGCCTCCATTCTCTCTTTTGCTTCCTGTGGACTCACCTGTTCATAGGTCATCGCTGCATCCTCCTGCTTCTGATCCCTATGAGCTTCCATCAGGTCTAAAATGGCATCCACCGTCTGCTTCTGTTGTTCCTCCCGGCTGATCCCTGCGGCATGGTCTCCTTTTTGTTCTCCGTAGTTTCCAAACTGTGCATGATTCCCGCCCTCTATGCAGATTTCCGTATAGTCTGCAGGCATCTGGCTTTTTCCTTCCTCCACCTTCTCCATGTTCAGAATTCCGTCTTCACTGCCATAGATTGACAGGGCGGAAAAGGAATCCGATTTTAAGCTCTTCGTCGGGTAGGCTGCCAGAAGCACCAGACCATTAAGACTCTCCAAATGCCCGGAAGCATAGGATGCGGCCATCGCCCCTCCTAAAGAATGCCCGGACAGATACCAGTGGTCATACTCATAAGAATCCATAATCTTTCTCGCTTTATTCTGCCCGAAAAATGCAAGATTACACGGCATTTTGATAAGGAAGCAGTCAATCCCGCGTTCAGCCAGATCACTCAAAAGAGGAAGATAGGCAGTATATTCTACTTTTGCGCCTGGATAGAAGATCAGTGCCTCATCATCTCCTGGCCCGTCTAAGTAAAGGCCGTCTGGCATCTCCAGGATAGATACGGAATCTTTCTTCTGCAAATATACCTGTACATTCTCATCTGTATGATAATAGTCACTTACATATCCGGCACAAAGGACCACTATAAAAAAGAACAATAGTGCCGGAATAATAATCCGTTTCTTCCGTTTCATATTTTCGAATATCCCTTCCCGTTGTTTCAAAGCTTTCTATAATATTTATATCTGATTACTGGCACTTGTTTCCACTTTTTCCCGCATTTCCTCCTTTCCAATGCGAAAACCATATCTTCCGTGCGTTCAAAACAGACGATATCTCTTTTCCAGCTCATGCCGCATTTACAATGCTTCAAACCAATAAACTGCTGTTTCATCTTTCTTCCGCAGCCTGGGCAGATTCTCTTATTGTTTTCCACTGCATCTATCCTTTCCAGTCAGTCTTTCTTTTTATTATATCCCGCTTTTTCTTCCTGTGCAATCATTCCGCTGTCCGTTCCCCATTCTCCAGTACCGACGCATAGATGCCTGTTACCTCCAGTTCTTTACCATCCCGTCCGTCAACCTGGACATAATAGTCCCGGATATAATGAGATATGTAATGCTCCTGCAGAGAATATAGCTCCAGCGTCTGAAAATCCACCAGACATATATCCCTTGCCCTTGATTCTTCTCCTTCATATCCATAACCGTCCATGACCTCCAATAACTTATCCAGACAGGTCTGGCACAAGTGATCTTGCACCTTCTTTACATCAAAGATACTGTTTGTACCATATTCTACTGTAACTTCTGAAATCCCCCGTTCCGGATTCCGATCTGTATGAAAGCTACAGGCTCCCTCCGCACCAACTGTCCAGCCGGAAACGCCTCCGCCTATTCCGTCCAGATTCCGGATCTGCATATCCATCACATACCAGTCATTGACACAGATCACTCCCAGGTCATCTCTTCCCCGGAACATGCTCATCAGGCTCCGGTTATGGTTCCCGCACAGACAGCACTCTGCCGGATGATCAAGCGTACTGTCTGCGGAGGACTGTTCCCGCCTTTCTCATGTCTTTCCTGTCTCCTGTCCTTCAGCCAGAATATCCTGCATCTTAAATCCCGCTAAAAATCCTCCAACACACATCCCTGTGATAAAACACACAACTCTGATTCCAAATATTCTCCTGTTTCTTTTCCGAGAGACTTTGAAGCCTCTCCTCTAACTTTGTGCACCGCGCCTTCCTCCCAACACAAAGCACGTCCAGCATCACATCAACTGCAGATACCTCCAGGACATTGATGATCCGGACAAGTGTTTCCAGCTTCGGTGTTTTCACTTTCCGTTCAATCGCCCCAAGATAATTCAAGCTGATCCCCACACGCTCTGCCAGTGCTTCCTGTGTCATTCCAGCCTCCTCCCGGCATTTCTGAATCCGTTTTCCTAATCCTTTCATCCATTCGTCCTCCATTTCTTACCAACGCCAAAGGCGTTGCTATCATTTCTATCAGTATATTTGTTCCCAGAATCGGCAAACAGTATCTAATAGAATGGAATCCAACACTTTTGGAACGTGCTATAAAATTGGCACAGAAAATTCTTAAACTTATTGCTTATCTTGAAGATTTGCCGCTCAGTTATAATTCACCAGTAGATTCTGATATTTCTTTCTATAATTATTTGGATATATGGCTGGCGGGCAGGAAATTTGAGATTAAAAATTCAACCTTTGAGGTATATACTTTCCGTATTAACACAATTAAGAGATATTTTGAGACAAAGCATTATAAACTACTGGATATCACTCCAAAGATTTTGGATACTTATTTTAAATACTGTCTGCAATATGGGAAAGTAAACCAGAAGACAAAAGAATTAGAGCCTTTATCCGTCAGATCTGTAAGAGATTACCGGAATATTCTTTATTCTGTATTTGCTCCGGCTACAGTTGATGGGATTCTAAAGATAAACCCAGTCAACGATGTCCATGGGCGGAAGAACAAAGAATACAGCGAAGAGTATTACTTCATGACAGAAAATGAAATTTCGGAGCTTTTACATTTTATCTCCAAGAACTATCCCAGATTATTAGGAAGCACCTTTATGGGAGCTTATTATGGTCTCAGGCGTTCTGAAATATTAGGATTAAAGTGGTCGGCTGTTGATTTTGATAAAAAGACTCTTAGCATCAAGCACACTGTTGTACGTGTAAAAACAGTATTGGCTATGTTTTTACGTGGGAAGACGGGCGCGCCTACAATCCAGATTACATATCCAAGCTATTTAAGAAGGCAATGAAGTCTTTTGGCAGACCGGAGATTACCTTGCATAATCTCAGACATAGCTGTGCATCCCCGCTGATTAATAAAGGGTGGGACATTTAAGAAACTTCAATACTGGTTAGGGCACACAGATGCACAAACGACCCTGAATATATATTCCCACTTTATCCGGCAGAGACTAAATGCAAGCGATAACGATTTAAGTCAGATATCTCTGGCCTCTGCAGGCCTGTTCGCATAAGGGTTTGAAGGGAAAGCGGCAGGCAAATGTATTGCCAGACGATTTTTAGTTGCCATGCATACGACAAAAACGTCCAGTGGACGTTTTTTAGTAACATTTTTAGTAACGGGTAAAATATAGATGATTTTGAAGAGTTTTCGGATATGCTTTGTAAATATAAAAACACCTCAAAGCCAACAAACATAAGGCTTTGAGGTATCTCATCTAAAAATCGGAGTGACGTGATTCGAACACGCGACCTCTACGTCCCGAACGTAGCGCTCTACCAAGCTGAGCCACACTCCGTTAATATTGACCGGACACCTAAATTACAAGCATCCGGCGCCCCTGCCAAGGAACTACGGAAAAGGGATTTGAACCCCTACTAACAGAGTCAGAGTCTGCTGTGCTACCATTACACCATTCCGCAATGTTTCTAGCGAACATGTATTATTATACCAACTTTTTTTAAAAAATCAAGCCTTTTTTTACATTTTTCCCATTTCTCTTTTTATTTTATCTTTTTGCACTCCCGGGCTTGCATTTTTGCCGGTATAAGGCAAACACAGAAAATACGATACATACTCCCTCCGCCATTAGCGGAGCCCACCAGATTCCCTCTCCTCCAAATACCAAAACCAACAATGCCATACACACCAAAATCGCCACGAGGCTCCGAATCAGCGAAATGGCCGTCGCTGTCCCGGCTTTCTCAATAGATGCAAAATAGCCGCCGATCACAACATTATATCCTGCAATCAGGAAAGACAGAATAAATATCCGGAACACCCGCACCGAATATTGTGCAAGCTCCGTCTGCCCCTCGCCAAGAAAAACAGACACAATTCCTGATGCGCCAATATAGCACCCTGTAGTCACCACTATTGAAAATACCGCTGACGAAGCCAATCCGTATCTCAACAGCCTTACACACTTTTGTTTCTCGCCCTTTCCCAGGTAATAGCTGATCAACGGCTGCGCTCCCTGTGCGATGCCGGTCATTGACATGACTACGATTGTATTTACATAAGAGATAATCGTATAGCTCACCAGCGCATCCTCGGAAATATATCTGAGAATTGCCTGATTGAAGAAAAAGATGATAATCCCTCCTGAAAATTCTGTAACCCCGGAGGACATTCCGTTCTTGACCTGCCTGATCACCGTCGGCATATGAAATCGAAACCCTGAAAATCTAATTGTTCCCTTGGGTCCAAGAAAATGCCAGAGGTACAAAACAATAACCGTAGCCTGCGAGATCCCGGTAGCCAGCGCAGCGCCCATGACTCCCCAGCCCCATACAAGTACCATCAGGTAATCCAACACACAGTTCAGCAAGGCGCCGCAAGTCACATAGATGGTTGCAAGTTTCGGGTATCCGTCTGTCTTGATCAATGTCTCAAAAGAATAGGACAGCATGTATGCCGGCGCAAACGGCGCAATCGTTCCGATATATTCCTTTGCGTATGGCAGAATGTTGTCGGTTGCACCTAAAAATCTTGCGAACGGCTCCAGAAAAACAAGCACCAGTACCGTAACAAAAACAGATATGGCACAGAGTACCGCAATATTCTGGGTAAACACCTGATTTGCCCTTTCCTGCTCTCCCTGCCCGATCAGAATCGCCACAATCGTAGAATTTCCAACCGCAAATAAAAGGGATACGGAAAACAGCCCTACACTAAACGGCATGGAGATATTCACTGCTGTCAGGGCAACCTCCGACACCCCTCTTGCCACAAAAATCCCATCCACCATGGTATAAAGAGAAAACACCAGCTGTGCAATGATAGACGGAATAATAAATTTTAAAAAATCACCTTTTAAGGATTTTCCTTCCAATCTCACACTAAAACCTCACTTTATAAATTTGCTGCACATACAGTCTAAACCTTGGTATAATACTAAGGTCAAGAACATTTTAATGAAATTTATCAAGAAAGTTTGCAGAAAGGAGAATAAAACCCATGAAACAATTCTACAAAATCGGTGAAATATCCCGCCTATATCAAATCGGCCCGGATTCCCTTCGCTATTACGAGGAGCTAGGACTTCTAGAGCCTCGCCGGGGCGAAAACAACTACCGCATGTACGGCCTTGACGATCTGTGGCGTCTGAATGTCATCCGCGACCTGAGGCGCCTGGATTTTCCTATGGAAAAGATACAGAAATACATGGGACACCGAAGCATCGACTCTACCAAAGCCCTCCTTACCGAAGAACTTTCCATCATAGATGAGCACATAAAATCTCTGGAGCAATTAAAAGAAAACGTATGCGAACGGCTTACCATCCTCAATGAGGCCAAGAGCCGCCCTCTTGGCAATGTAGTTGAAAAGAATTTCACAGAACGGCCCTGCCATATGATCATGCAGCCATTCCACGAAGATGAGGAAATGGACATGCTGATCAAACAATTGCTGAACAAAGACAACAACAATCTCTATATCATCGGCAATAACCGCATCGGTTCACTGCTCCCGCTTTCCAAAGCGGCCGGGAAAAAATATCAGGACTACGAAGGAGTCTTTATCCTTGACAAAAACGGCGGCTCCACACTGGATGCAGGACGCTATCTATCTGTCAGCTATCACGGGGACTCCCACCAGCACGCAACCTATTTCCCCAAACTGACGGACTATGCCGCTGCACACAATATGACTCTTACCGGGGCCGTTCTGGAATTTTTGTGGGTGGACATCCACCAGGCATCAGATATAAACGAGCATATTACCGAATTGCAGATCCGGGTAGAAAAAGGCAATATCTAAAAAGGAAACAATGCGCTATAGACACGCAAGTACTGATATCCTGCATATCTATAGCGCCGCTTACCTTTTATTCAACCTTTTTGAGATAATAAAACCCGTATCCCGGCACTTTAACTCCCACCGGTTTCATCCTTTCCCCGGAGATCAGATCCACATAGTCTCCGTCTGTTTCATTAATCCAGGCCATATGGTCATATTCATTGAAATTAAACAGACCGATAATCTTATCCCCATCATAATACCTTCCGATACAAAGCACACTCTCGTCCCAGGTATCAATGGTCCATGTATCCGCATTAGACACAAAGACTTTCTCGCGTTTTCTGAGTTTCTCAAGGAAATCCAAGCCTTTGAAAACCCTGGCCTCCACGGTACTGTCATCTTCAATATTCCCGGCCAGATCCCAACGCATCTTTCCTCTGTGGATATATCGGGAATCGTCAGATTTTAACGGGTCTTCCTTATAAGTATAGTCATTCACCTGTGCGATCTCATCCCCGCTGTAAAGCACTGGGATCCCCGACTGCATAAACATATAAGCATGTAGCATCAGGTCAAACTGGATAGCCTTCTTCATTGCTTCCTCATTCTGCTCAAACCCGGCCTTCTCAATCCCGCACATAGAAGCCGTGGTACCACAGAACCGTGCGTCGCCGCTGACAGGATCGGAATTATACAGTTCTCCGCGGCTGTTGCTGTTTCCGGCATACCCCTGGAAATAATCATTCAGGTATTTTTTATGGCTCCTCTCACCGATTCCGTCCCACATCAGGCTTCCATAATCAAGCCCCCATCCGATATCATCATGGCATCGAAGATAATTGAGGAATACATATTCTTTTGGAAGGTTATTTACAATATCCAGCTGCTGCTTTAGCAATTTCACATTTCTTGTCGCCACACTATGCCAGGTGGTTGCCATCGTCGTAACATTATACAGCATATGGCACTCCGGCTTCTCCACTGTTCCAAAATACGGAACCACCTTTTCCGGTTCCATCACAACTTCTCCAAGCAGCAGAACACTCGGGCATACAATCTCACTGATCATCCGCATCATACGCACGATGGTATGTACCTGCTTAAGGTTTCTGCACTGCGTACCAAGTTCCTTCCATATATAGGGAACTGCGTCAATACGGATAATATCAATTCCTTTATTCGCAAGGAACAGGAAATTGTACATCATCTCATTAAACACCCTTGGGTTCTTATAATTCAGATCCCACTGATAGGGATAAAAAGAGGTCATCACATAGTGACCCACATCCTCAAGCCATGTAAAATTGCCCGGCGCCGTTGTGGGAAATACCTGAGGTACTGTGCGTTCATACATTTCCGGTATCGTATAATTATCATAGAAGAAATAGCGGCTCATATACTCGCCGTCTCCCTGGCGCGCTTTTCTCGCCCACTCGTGATCTTCGGACGTATGGTTCATTACAAAATCCATACATACATTAATCTTCTTTTCGTGGCAGGCGGCGGTGAGGCTCTCCAGATCCTCCATAGTTCCAAGTTTTTCCTGCACCCTGCGGAAATCAGACACAGCATACCCGCCATCGGAACGGCCTTCCGGAGTCTCAAGGAAGGGCATCAGATGAATATAATTTACATTACATTTCTCGATATAATCCAGTTTCCCCTCTACTCCCTTCATATTACCGGCAAAATTATCAATATAGAACATCATGCCGAGCAGGTCATTACTCTTGTACCAGTCCGGAGCAGCCTCCCGTTCCCTGTCCAATTGTTTTAACGCTTCTTTTCTTTCGCCGTAAAACCGCTCCATGTTGTCACATAGTTCTGCAAACATGGCGTCATTGCCATAAAGCTCAATGTACAGCCATTTTAATTCCTCAAAATGTCTGTTGAACCTGTCCCTGTAAATTTTTTCGTCTCCGGCTCTCTCTGTTTTCGGCTCGTCTGCAACTGAAAACTCTTCCTTTTTAATCGGTACTTCTATGGGCGGCATAACTCCCCTTACTTCTGCAGGCGCCTTAGCCTGCGTCACTGGCTTTGTCTGCGGTGCTGCTTTCGCCCTCTGTCTTTTTGTTGATTTTCTGTTCTTCTTTTTTGCCATAATAAAACCTCGTCTATCTTCTTTTTTTATCTTCAAACTATCCCTATTATACAATACGAAAACTTTTCTTTTCAAGCCTTCCCTCTGTACGAAGAGACCAAAAAAAGCATTGGGAAATTTCACTTTCTTATAACATTTTGTATAGTTATTGACAAACCTTTTTTATACTGCTATATTCATTTTTAGCATATGTTGATTAATCAACATTTAGCAGAAAAGGAGCACTATGGATAACAGATTTGAAAACTTAACAACCGGTGTTGCTAAGATTTATAAAAATATACAAAAAATTAAAAAACACTATATGAATTCTCTCGGACTAAAAGGGACACATGTGATGTGTATCTATTTTCTTGCTTCCAATCCTCAGGGGCTCACTGCTGCCGGCCTGTGCAACATATGTCAGGAAGATAAAGCAGGGATCTCCCGCATCCTGTCCGACCTGGAGGCAAACGGGTATATTTATTACGATGCCCCGCCTGAAGCAAAAAGATACCGTTCAAAAGCGATCCTGACACAGAAAGGGCAGGAATGCTCAGCCAGGGTAAATTCCCTGATTGAAAATGCAGTAAAAGAGGGCGGACAAAACATTACCGATCATGACCGTGAAGTTTTCTATCGAACCTTATTTACAATTGCGGACAATCTGGACAGAATCTGCAGAACATTGTATTAGACAGAAACACAGAAAGGATACCATGCCATGAACAGATTAAAAAAAGCTTATTGCAGGATATTTCAGAACATATTCAAAACAGCACTCCCATTTCTTCCCTATCGCACGCCGGAGGTGGTTGGCAGCGTCAAAAAGCTTCCTGACATTATTAAAGCTCAAAATTGCGGCAATGTGCTGATCATCACTGATGGCGGCATCGCAAAATTAGGCCTCACCAACCGTCTGGAGAAAGCACTTTCAGACAATGATATTTCTTACACAATTTACGATAAAACTGTAGCCAACCCCACAACGGCAAATGTTGCCGAGGCGCTGGAGCTTTATTCTGAAAACAATTGCGACGCCATCATCGGCTTTGGAGGAGGCTCCAGTATGGATTGCGCTAAGGCTACCGGTGCGCGCGCCGCCAAGCCCGGCCAGTCTCTTGCAAAAATGAAGGGAATCCTAAAAGTACATAAAAAGCTTCCGCTTCTTATAGCTATTCCCACCACCGCCGGAACCGGAAGTGAAACCACACTTGCCGCTGTCATAACAGACGCTGAGACGCGGCACAAATACGCAATTAATGACTTTCCATTAATTCCCCGGTATGCCGTACTGGATCCTAAAATTACACTGAGCCTCCCTCCGTTCATTACGGCAACTACCGGTATGGACGCACTGACCCATGCGGTTGAGGCGTTTATCGGGAACTCTACTACATATGGAACCAGAAAGAATGCTTTGATGGCCGTAAAACTGATTTTTGAGAACATAGATACCGTCTACACTGACGGCTCCAATGTAGAGGCAAGAAGAAACATGCTCCACGCCTCTTACTACGCCGGGTGTGCATTCACCAAATCCTATGTCGGATATGTACATGCGGTAGCCCATTCTCTTGGAGGCGAATATAACGTTCCACACGGACTCGCCAATGCTGTTCTGCTTCCCCATGTACTGGAGGAATATGGAGAGACCATCCACCGCAAGTTATACAAACTGGCAGTGGAAGCCGGCGTTGCAGATCAGGATACCCCTTACGAACAGGCTGCAAATGCATTTATCGACGAGATCAAAGCAATGAAAAGGCGTTTCGGAATCGGCAATACGATCAGTGAGATCAAAGAAAAAGACATACCGAAGCTTTCCCATTATGCAGACAAGGAGGCAAATCCTCTTTATCCTGTACCGGTTCTTATGGATGCAAAGCAGCTGGAAAAATTTTATTACATGCTGATGGATGAAGACATCACTGCCGGCAATTCTCAGTAACACAATTTATACCCTATATAAAATGAAACAATAAAGGTTGAGGTATCATTATGAATGAAACAGAAATAAAACAAATCGTGGAAACACAACGAAAATACTTTTTTACTGGCGCCACTCTTCCAATCAGCGGAAGAATAAATGCCCTGAAAAATTTAAAAACTTACATTACAGCACACGAAACAGAAATAAACGAAGCTATAGAAAAAGATCTTGGAAAAAGTGCATTTGAAAGCTATATGTGTGAAACAGGCCTGGTTCTCAGCGAAATCAGCTATATGCTAAAACACATCCACTCTCTTGCAAAAGAAAAAACGGTCCGCACCCCTCTGGCGCAATTTTGTTCCAGAAGCTTTAAAAAGCCATCCCCATACGGAGTCACCCTGATCATGAGCCCATGGAACTATCCGTTCCTCCTGACTATTGACCCACTGGTAGATGCCATTGCCGCCGGCAACACGGCTGTTGTAAAGCCAAGTGCATACTCTCCCCATACCAGCCAGATCATAAAAACGATCATCGAAGAATGTTTCGATGCAAATTATGTATCTGTGATCACCGGCGGACGATCAGAAAACACCTGTCTGCTGAAACAGCACTTTGACTATATTTTCTTTACCGGAAGTCAATCTGTGGGAAAAGAAGTTATGAAGCATGCCTCCGGGCATTTAACTCCCGTCACTCTGGAACTCGGCGGCAAAAGTCCGTGCATTGTAGAAAAAAGCGCCAACCTGAAGCTCGCAGCAAAGCGGATTGTATTTGGAAAATTTCTTAATTGCGGACAAACCTGCGTAGCGCCGGACTACATCTACTGTGATGCAGAAGTCAGGGAAAAACTGATACACGAAATCAAACGGCAGATCCGGAAACAGTTCAAATCTACTCCTCTGACAAATAAAAAATACGGAAAAATCATCAATGAAAAACACTTTGACCGCATATTCGGACTTATTGATAATACCAAAGTTGTGTATGGCGGGAAAACAGACAGGGCTGCCTTAAAAATCGAACCCACTGTAATGGATCAGGTATCCTTTGACGATGCTGTAATGCAGGAAGAAATCTTCGGACCCGTACTTCCGGTTCTGACTTACACTTCCCTGGATCAGGCGATCTGCAAAATAAATTCCATGCCACACCCGCTGGCTCTGTATATTTTTACCTCCGACAGATCAGTCGCTAAAAAAGTAACCACAAGCTGTGGATTTGGCGGCGGCTGCATCAATGATACGATCATTCATCTTGCCACCAGCGCAATGGGATTCGGTGGATTTGGAGAGAGTGGAATGGGGGCTTACCACGGAAAAGAAGGCTTCCGGACGTTTTCTCATTATAAAAGTATCGTTGATAAAAAGACCTGGCTGGATCTCCCAATGCGCTACCAGCCTTACAGAAAAATCAATGATAAACTGATCCATATGTTTCTGAAATAATGTCAATAATGTCATGGCCGCTCAGGATTCGCCCTATTCCCTCATTCCTGGGCGGCGGTTTTATCCCTCACATCTTTTCTTCCTGCTGCCTCCCGCCGCTTTTTCTCCTCAACCTATAACATCCGGTTCCCACTGCCGATGCTGCTACGACTATCACCAATATTGCAGTGGCCATGCTCTTTGTCCGTCCTTCCTCCTTGTCAGACCTTTCTGCACTTTCATGTTTTTTCACATCCTCCCGTTTCGATAAGGTTTTTACCACCGGATCCGCAATTTTCTGAAAGATCGTTTTCTCAGGTACTACTGTAAACATCAGGTTTTTCGCGGATTTATTCCCTGCCTTGTCTACAGCAGTTACCTTTACCTCATAATCCTGATATTCCTGCACCGTACTTTGAAAGGCTTTACTTCCGGCATGAATCTTCTGTTTTTCTCCATTAATCTGTACCCCCTCGATTGTGTCCTTCGGATCTCCAAGCTCCACTTTAAATGTCTGCTTTTCCTCATATTCTTTTCCCTCCTCCACATGTTTAAATATAATCTCAGGCGGAGTATGGTCAATGACAAACTCTGCCCTTGCCAATGCCTGATTCCCAGCCGCGTCCCTTGCACTCACCTCCAGGACATGATTTCCTTCCTCCCGCACTCTCTTCCCTAATGGGTAAAGCATTCCGTCAAGCCTCACTTCACTTGTAAATGTAGTAAAATCCAAGACCATTTCCCGCTCCGGATAGTCCCAGCAAAAGCTTTTCATATATTTTCCGGCAAGCCGATCTACATATTGAATGACTGGGTTTTCTTTATCTATGATCACCTGCGTATTCTGTTCTGCTTGATATCCTGCCTTATCTACAGCGCTGACCTTCAACCGGTAGACTCCGTCCTCTGTCAGCCGCTGAACCGTCCTTTTCCCGTCCTTTATATTCTCCCACTCGAGAACCGGCAGTACTGACCGCTTTCCCTGCACATTCTGCCACTCGGCAAACGCCGAACATTCACTCAATATGTTTTCCTCCTGCACCTCATACACAACGGAAAGAGGCTCACTGGTGATCATATAATCTTCTACGCCATTAATCTCCGCCCTTGGCGCCTTGTTGTCAATGTAAACAGATTTGACACGGCTGCTTTGATTGCCCGCCCGGTCTTCGGCTGTCACCTGAACCTCCACCCCCTTACCGGCGAAAGATGTCTCTTTTATCGCAAATTTCCCTTTATTTCCCTTTGCCTCACCCATATATTGCCCATTAGCATAACATATGAGTTGCCGGACTCCGCTTACCCCATCCGACGCATCTACATTTAATATGGCACATTCTTTATGCCACGCATCAAAGCTTCCCGGTACCTCCATCCGGATTTCGGGAGCCTGGGTATCCACCAGAAAAGTCTCCTGAAGCGCAAACTCTTTTACCGTCTGTCCCTCCTCATCCTCCATCCACACTTCCAGCTTATGTTCCCCTTCCCCGAAGGACTCTCCCGCGATCGTCGCCTCCTGCCCTTCCTGCTCCAGGATTCCCTGTGTCAGGATCTTTGTTTCCTTAACCAGCTGATATCTTGTAACTCCCCGTTCGCTTACATGCCGGATCCGAACTTCTGGTTTTGTTACATATATGCCTCCTTTTCCATCCGCCTTAGAAAACTCTGTCAAAAATGACTTTATTTCAGGCTTGGGTTCCTCTGGTTCTTCATCATCTTCTTCTCCTTCTCCGGAAGGTATATCTTCCCCCTCCGGTTTTTCCGTGTTCTCGGTCCCTCCTTCAGCACCCATACTTTTTTCGGCGTTCTCCGCATATATAATGACCGTTGCCTGCTGTATATAGATCAGCACCAACACGAAGAAAAGCAGCATAATTCTTTTCATTGTATTACCCATACATGTCCTCCTTCCGTCTGAAACCCACATTCCTGCATGAGTTTCTGAAATTCCTCTTCCTGCACAATCTCCGGGACAGCCCGCAGGGACTCTTCTATGGTCTTCGCACAAATCTCCCTGTCTACATTCGCATCCCGGCACTGTACTTTTATATACAGAATCCGAAGCTCGATAGACCCCGGAAATTCTTCGATCCCTCTGCGTAAAACTTCCTGTGCCTGTTCTGATCTGTGCTCTTTACAAAGCAGCTCCGGCAGCTTTTTATAAATCTCTGCTCTGAACGCCTCTGTCTCCTCTTCCTGAAGCTGGAGTTCGTACATTTCTATCGCGGATAGTGTCTGCCCGATTTTTTCATAGGCCATAGCCATACAGCCGGCGATCTCCGTCAGATCCTCTGGCAGCCCAAGTTTCAGATAGCGCTCTCCCAGTTCCGACAGCGCACGCATATCCTCCTCCGATTCCAGGCAGCTATACCCCCTGATAAGACATCGGTAATAGGGGCCATCCTCCTTCCCGGACAACCGTGCGCCTGCATCCCCCAGAGCCTCCCTCAGCTTTTTCTCCGGCACATGTCCGCCTGACAGATGCTCTGAGATCACAGCCATATCCTCCGCAAGTTTATAATTTTCCACGCCCTGAAAATACTGTCTGCTTTTTTCATAATCCTTTACCTGCAAAAAATACAGCGCCCCCAGTTCTAGCTTATATTGATCCTCTTCACTAAGGCTATTGTCATTTTCCGATGATTTTTCTTCCTTTTGCCCTGATACCTGCCGCTGTCCGCCGTGACCGGAAGAAGTTTTTTGCTTTGCTTTATCTTCCGGCGGGCCGCCGACCCAGGCCAAAATAATGGCTGCTGCCAGCCCCGGGATCAGGATCCTGCCCAGCCTGGGCTTTTTCTCTTTTACAGGTTTATATTGTGGGATAAATTTGTGAACCTCTGAAACCTTTTGAAATGATTTCCCCGAATGTTCATTCAGACATCTTGAAATGATTTTCCGGAGTTTCATAATCTCTCTGTTGTTAAGCTGCGGCTCCGGTTCCGACTCTGACAAAAAATATTGAAATGTTCTTCCAAGGCCGTAAATGTCCAGCGCTATACTTGCCTTCTGATAATACGCCTCATCTGCAGGCAGAAAATGTTCCCTTACAGTTCTACTCTGCATCCGTTTTAGTTCCATCTCATTGGAGGACGCTCCAAGATCCAGAAAATATAGTTTCCCTTCCTCCGTCACGATAATACTGTAAGGGTTCACGTACTGATAGCAGGGATGTCCACGACATTTGTGGAATTGCTCAAGCTGCCTGGCCATATCATGCATCCATGCAAATAAAGTTTCTTTTGCTATCCGCGGATGATATTTCAACCACCTTAATAGTGGACTGCCCTTCACATACTCGGAACTGACATAACAGACCCTGTTATGCTCAATCAGACGCAACACATCATATCCTTCTCTGGACGACAAACACATCACCTCTCATCGTTGACTTTTCATTTTCTATGCGGCCTTTCGAAAATGCACGATCCTCATCTGCCGCACAACAATATTAAAACAATTTTTATAGGATAATAAAACGAATTCCATGAATAACAGAATAAAAAGATTTTTAAGAATCGTTGAATGGTATTTATATTACAAGATTGCTGATGAAAATGCAAGAGGTTTTTAATAAAAATTTAATTACAAAAATTTCATCATAACATTCTGTATAAAAAACAAAGGCGCCCAAAACAGGCGCCCCTGAGTTCCGAAGTTAATCTTCTCCGAAAAGTCCAGTATCCCTTGTGGTTACTGGAAAAATTTTGTCAATATTTTGTATTTTATATATGGCTTTTTATGTCTTTCTACGGTATAA
>JAETQR010000059.1 GCA_021770615.1 Lachnospiraceae bacterium
TGCTGTTTTTCACACAATCGTTTTTTCTCATCATTCTCACACAATATTCTTTCTGTCAATTTTTTGACGCCATGCTGAATCATTGATACTCAGACCTCATATCTCACCCATCTGTTCTCTATGAGGCCTGAGTAATTCATATATATTAAACATAAACTTATATTACAATAATCTATAATTCTTTTTATTAAATCAAATTGAAGGAGTGGTTCACCGCCATAAAATCCAACCACCTTTTCTTCACAATCTACGGAATGGTTCATATAAAAATCTATAGCCTTTTTTGCTGTCTCATAACTCATGCTCTTATTTGAATGGCTTCTCGTCCCTAAATTTTCCTTTTCTGAATAAACACAATAACGACATCGTAAATTACATTTTTGTGTAAGCTGCAGCAATATTTTGCTAACTTTCCTTTCGAGCATAATATCCAAATATTTCGTTGCTGGATGTTCAAGTTTCTCAATATATGGTTCGTTTAAATATCCCAATTCTTTCAGTTCTTTAATTGCACATTCTGTCTTTTCATCTCTTTCTGAACATTTCATTTTCTCTACAGAATCCCAATTCGTAATTCTTTCATATATCTCTTCATTGACTGCTATAATCTCATTCCTCTGCGTTTCATAAAAATAATATCCTAACGGTGTTTTAATCGGACAAATCAATGGTTTCATTTTCATTCTCCCTTCATTTTACACAATGCTTCGAGCATGTATGTCATCCATCCCCTATACGGTTTTGCTTTTCCGCAATCCGCCCGTCACTCATCCGGTACAGCACGTCTGCCTGCCGGGCAATGTCCGGATCATGAGTGACCAGAACGACGCACCGCCCATCCTCATGGGACAGCTTTTTCAGATTTTCCACAATCCGCCCGCTGTTCGCCGTGTCCAGATTCCCGGTTGGCTCATCCGCCAGGATAATCGGCGCTTCTGAAGCTATGGTTCTGGCGATCGCCACCCGCTGCTGTTCTCCGCCGCTTAACATCCCTGGATATTTCTTCAGCATAGCTTCGTTTAATCCCACGCTTTCTAAGATTTCGTTGATCCGCTCCTTCCAGTTTCCCTTCTTCCGTCCGGTAAGCCCAAGGGGATAGGCAATGTTTTCCTGCACCGTCAGCAGCGGAAAAAGGTTGTAATTCTGAAAAATAATGGATAACTGCCTTCTTCTGAGATCATCTCTGTTCAATTCCCGGTAGCTTTTCTCATTCAGATAAATTGTCCCTTCCGAAGGCAGGTCAAGCCCGGCCAGCAGAGAAAGCATTGTGGTTTTTCCGCTTCCGGATTTTCCCTCAATAACGCAAAACTGCCCGGACTGGAACTGGGCGCTCACTTCCCGAAGCGCATATGTCGTCTGGTAATGGTTGCTGTAACGGTAACTGACATTTTCTATTCTTAACTTGTTCATGTTTGATCCTTTCCTGGAAAACTTTTACATTGGGACACGGCAGTCAATATCGGGCTGCCCTTCGCTCACAAACCAGACAACGCTAATAAGTCTTTCCAATATACAACACGTTTTTCCTGCATACAACAACAGCAGAAAATGCCGAACCTGAAAGCTGAACAGCCATAAAGGCAAGAAACACTCTCAGCCAGGTTTCGGCCGGAAATCCATAGCCGGCGCAGAGCAGCACCACCATAGCCGCCCCGCTTCCGATGACTGCCAGAACACTTCCCTCCAACAGTAATTGCAGAATGATCTCAAATCTTTTCATTCCCAGGCATCTCATCAGGAAAATTTCCCGTTTCTGATTATGGATGAACAGAAAGAAAATCAGCGCTTCCAAAAAGATGAGCAGCACGAAAACCGGTATCACAAAGATCTGAAGAATCTCTATATTTTTCTTGATTTTAGAAGCTGTCTGAATATAATTCCTGTCATCCACAGACAAGGCAATCTGAGCAATATCCTCCGGTTTCTGGGTATCTATGGGAAAAAATCCCAGCTCCCTTGCCTGAGCTTTCCACTCATTTAACAGGAGCGGATTTCCAACCACCCCTCTGGCAGATGAAAAATAGAACGGCTTTCCTGCCGACGCATACTGACTCCTCAGCCATCCTGCCGGACAGATCATATTAGGCTCTTCAGCTGCAATGCTGTCATACAAGCGTCCCTGAAAAAATCCTACTACTTTTATCTGAACGGAGGTAACCTTTTCAAATCCATCCACCAGACCGATTTCGTTATATACTCCACTGTATAAATTCAGCTTAAGAATGTCTCCTTCCCGGCATTTTAGTCCCCGCTCCTCTGCATACTCTTTACGAATCAGGCACAGCCCTTCGTCTCCAGACAGCAGGGCTTCAAATTCCTCCATACTGACTGAAAGATTTTCAGGTTCTAAAAGAAATGCCGACACATCATTGGCGGTTGTCAGAAATACGCTTATTTTCTTTTCATCCTGACTGCTGAAACTGACGTTTCCGTAACTTTCCGCTGTCAGCACTTTATGGGTTACGTCCAGCTGCTCCAGCTTATCCGCCATCTCTTCCCGTATCCGAAGCCCCTGCTGCCTAATCCCGCTGACATCCGTCAGATTCATGGTTACGGGAATCTGCTGCCCCAAGTTTTCCAGGGCCCGATAGTTTCCTTTAATACTGTCAAGATAAATAAAGATAAAAGTGATAAAGATAAAAGAAATTAATATCAATAAAAAACTTCTGCCTTTATTTCTCACGGCATATTTTATTCTGTACATAGTTTCCCACCAACCTTTTGCATTTTACCATGCTTTATACACGCCTGTTTGTTCTCCTGCCCTCTTCTATTCCTCTTCCCTCACTCCCAGCAGCTGAATGGGATTCACCTTCAAATTCCTCCGTTTTTTATCTGAAAAGATGCATTGTAACCCTGCATGGGACCTTCTGCAATGATATTCGACACCTGATCTTCCGGAACGGACGCACTTGGAATGATAAATTCATCCGGAAACAGCTCATATAAATCCATACCTGTTGACTGGCGGGAATAAATTCCTTTGATAATGTATTCTGATTTAAAAAATACATCCTGCTTTCCGCCTTCTTTATTTAATATATCTGTCCGGAACATCCAGGTTCCATCATCTGAAATAACGTTCTGCACGGTTGAATATTTATAATCTGTAAAATAGAACTGTAATTTGATTTTCTGCCCTATTTCGAGGTGATTTAATTTGGCAAAGGTCTGTGGAACCAGACACACCTTTGAACCATTTTCATATTCCTCACTGCTGATATCTTCCCCTTCCACTACAGTTGCCTGCCCTTCATGAAACGGGCTTAACAGACCTGTATGATTGGTTGGCGTAACCGGCACTGCTTCACAAACCATTCTGTTTAATTCATCTATCAGATTCTGACACATGGCGCCTGTGTCTGTATTCCAAAAATCCGTTCCCATTTCTTCCCAACAAAGCGTCTTATCCTGACTCAGAGAAATTGTCAGCGGATAATATTCCAAAATATCTTTCATATCTGAATGACGATCTAAAACATTTAGCAATAGAAAAGCTATGTATGTCTTTCCGGCTTCCAAAGGCTTTGTTTCTTCCCTGTAATGATCGCAAAAGAAAATCGTTTTTCCCATCATAGACGCCTCCTCGCCTACACAATACACATCTTTCACTTCCACTTCTACCGGTCCACTGGGGATGCAGTCTTTCAGCGGAGTAAAGGCAATTAATGAGCCAGTCATTCTCTTTTCCTGGTTTGTGTCATAGGAAGTAACAAAATCAGGGCTTACCGCACCGAAAAACGGCCGCCGCTCCAATGGATGAATATATTCAACCTCAAGATCATTCAAGATATCCGGAGCTATGTACTGTGTATAATTTGAACTTTCTATTAACTTATATTTTTTCAGGGCTGCATCCCAGGTTTTTTTCATGATCAAGCTGTCCGGTTTCTGCGTCACGGTCCCTATAGTGGAAAAAGTGTCCTTCATCCGATTTATGGAATCCTGAACTCCCATCCACAGGCTGCATCCCAATGTGAAAAAAACAGTGCTGAGCATAATAATACAAAAAAACAAAATGCTCATCCATTTTTTTCGAAACAGCTGTTTCAGACTGTTTTTCATACATTCATTTTTTCTCTTCATCATTGAAGCTCCTTATTTTAATTACTGCCTCGGCGTTAAATATTTCCAATGATTAGTTCTTCCATATTTCCCGGGCATAGTCTGTCTCTGGACAAACCTGCTTCTGTGCCATATCTTTCGTGAGACTGTTTTCCTGCTTCTTATATCAAATATGAAAGACTGTTTTTCGGCCCAGTTTGTCATAGATTAGAAGATTTTCCAACACGCTCTAATTCATATTGTTTTGGCATAACCAACACCACCTTTTTCTTTAGTATACCAAAAAGCATCGGATTGTATCAGCCACAACCCCAACCTTAAAGCCTTTTAAGAAAAGGATAGAAGAATATTAATGGATATGCTATAATTCTTGTGTTGTCCAACCTACCCCCGGCAACGGGAGGAGGTGTTTCCATGGAGTTTGTCATATCTTTTATATTCGCTGTTGCGGCTGGTGTAGCCTGCCACTACATCATCAAATGGCTTGACAGTGACCGAAAGGGCAACAAATAGCCTAGTGGGTGCTTTGCCACTATAAAAGAAAAGAAGAATCCCCAGACTGTACGCTACTACGGTTTGGGGATTCATTCTGCGTTCTCATGGAACTGTCATATCTTTTTGCCTATCGGCATTATAGCATATGCAAAAACTTTTTTCAATATGCTTTTGGCAATTTAAAAACTATCCTTATCTGGTATCAGTCAACTATAATAACTGCGATCAAAACAGCCGCCAGAGAATACATCATTCCAATGTGAGAGTGTCAGATTATGTGTGTAAGTTCTCTGGACTGCCATAATGAATTTTATCAAAATGCCAAAAGCCCGTAAAGGCTGGAGCCCTTGCCTTGACTGGCTTCCGGCATTTTGAGCAAGGTAATCAAGCAGTCCAAAGGAACTTTTCAGACAACTTATTTACACAGATTTTATGACACAGCCAACCCGATATTATTTTCAGCTAACGGGGTTCTGAACAGATACGAATCAATGATATTTTAATCCAATAAAGTTACAAGAGAGCATACATTTATATTTAGAAAAACAGCGCCATGCAGGCATATCCTCCTGCCGACGCTGTTTTTCGCTCCCTCTGTTAAAGATGTGCTGCTGTCTTTCAGCGCTTTTCAAAGCACTAATTTATGCTTTGGCACACCCTCATACACTTCCTCTGGATACATATCCGTATATCCGGTATATTTCAATACTTTTCCCTGTTCATCCATATCCAGAACAACATGCTCTCCCGTGATATAATCTCCGTCAATGAGGATGGAATATATATACGTAACAAATGCCTTATTGCCTTCATACCTGTATGTTTCTATATGTATTTCCTCAACTTTTTCACCGTCCATAAGGCCAAACAGATATCTTTGTATTTTTCCCTGCTCATCATATGCGGCTTCTGTGATTTCTGTCAATTCCAGATCCACGCCCCAATACTTCAGTCCCAGCTGTATCTGAGGTTCTTCCCAGAATATATATTCCCTGTCCCTGATTTCCCCTTCCACCATATCACTTGTAATCAGATTGTCCTCTTTATCGTAGCCATAGACATATCCAGGATTCACATACTTTTTTACTAACCTCCCACGTTTTATATTTCCAATAATCAGTTCTTCTATATTTCCCGGGCATAGTCTGCCCCTTGGCAATGCCATTCCTGTGCCATATCTTTCATGATCCAGTTTCTTTGCTGCTTCTTTCTTAAAATATGAAAGACTATCTTTATATTTTCTATAATATCCCTGCAATATTTTGCTGTTATCATTCCGAATTTTTTTCAGCTTCTGGTAAGATTCACTGGCTTCATATGCCTTAAGTACTTTTTCTGGTATTCGTTCCACAGTAATCTCCTTAGAATTTTATAGCGTTAATTTATACCTTGGCACTTTCTCGATTACCTCTTCCGGAGTCATATCCATATACGCTTTATATTTTAATACGGTTCCCTGTTCGTCCAGCAGGAGAACAATATGTTCTCCTGCTATGTAATCATAGCCGTCTTCATCGTCGATGGAAGAATCAATAAAAGTCACAAAAGCTTTATTCCCTTCATACTTGTACTCTTCCATCACTATGGAAGTGATTTTTCCATGATAAAGCTGGCCGAGCATATATCTTCTAATTTTCCTTTGTTCATTATAGCAAACCTTTGATATAGTTCCACACTCTAATCCCAAAAGTTCATCATAACATAAACCAACCTGGGTATATGGATCTGTCCAAAAAATGTACTCTCTGTTTCTGATTTCCCCTCCCACCATATCGCTTATAATCAAGTTATCCTCTTTATCATAACCATAGACATACCCTGGATTTACGTACTCTTTTACGAGTCTTCCCCACTTTATTTTACCCATTCTCAACTTTTCTATATTTCCTGGGCACAGCCTGCCCCGGGACAGCATTGATTCTGTTCCATACCTTTCATGATCCACTTTCTTTGCAAATTCTTCCTTAAAATATGAAAGTTTATCTTTGTATTTCGAATAGTATCCCTGCAGTATCTCCCGGCCTTCGTTCCGAAGGATTTTCAGTTTCTGGTAAGATTCACTGGCTTCATATGCCTTAATCACTTCTTCTGGTATTCGTTCCATAGCATCCTCCTTAGAATTTTATAGCGTTAATTTATACTTTGGCGCTTTCTCGATTACCTCTTCCGGAGTCATATCCATATACGCTTTATATTTTAATACGGTTCCCTGTTCGTCCATATCCAGAACAATATGTTCTCCTGCTATGTAATCAAAGCCATCTTCATCGTCGATAGAAGAATCAATAAAGGTCACAAAGGCTTTATCTCCTTCATACTTGTACCTTTCCATCACCATGGAAGTGATTTTTCCATCGTAAAGCACTCCAAATAAATATCGGATAATCCTTTTTTTCTCACTATAACAGACCTCTGATATTGTTCCACATTCAAGCCCTAAAAGTTTATCATAACATAAACCAACCTGAGTATATGGATCTGTCCAAAAAATATATTCCCTGTCTCTGATTTCCCCTTCCACCATATCACTTGTGATCAGATTGTCCTCTTTGTCGTAACCATAAACATATCCAGGATTTACATACTCTTTTACTATTCTCCCTCGTTTTACATTTCCTATAATCAGCTCTTGCATATTTCCAGGACACAGCCTGCCCCTTGGCAATGTCATTCCTGTTCCATATCTTTCGTGATCCAGTTTCTTTGCTGTCTCTTCCTTAAAATACGGAAGACTATCTTTATATTTTCTATAATATCTCTGCAGTATTTCCCTGCCTTCGTTCCGAAGGATTTTCAGTTTCTGGTAAGATTCACTGACTTCATATGTCCTAAGTACTTCTTCTGGTATTCGTTCCATAGCATTTCCCTCATGATAATCAACTTAAAATGGCGCCATTTTATTTAATCCTTTAAGTGTATTATATAAAATTTCTAAAACACCTAACACATTGCTCTTCTGCCTCTGCTTTATATTAGACATATTATAACATTTTATCACCATTTCGTTCACTATTTTATAATACATATTTGTATGCAATCTTTTATGGAGCCCTTTTTTAAGCGGGATTTTATTCAGAGAACTTTCAACCGATATTCCTACACTATTTAGAACTTTCCTGGCTTCTGTAGCTTTATATGCCCCCTTTGCCACAATATGATGAATTTCTGTTCCCGTTAATTTCTTCTTTGCTCTCGCAAAACTCTGACTATAATCAGCCCACAGCGCATTCACTAATGACTTGTAATAACTCAATGTGGAGCCTATCTTGGCCAGTTCTCTGCCCATGGCATCCGCAAGCTTCTTGCTATTCTTCCGCCAGGTTGAAATGAAACTGCTGCTAAGATAAGATACCAACACTAAAACTACCACAACCGTAATGATTGTAATTACAACTGACTGGCCGCCTGTTGGATCTACGCGCATCACGCTGTTGTTCGCTGCATATGTAAATAAATTTCCCTCTGCGTTTCCGGCTCCATAGTCTAAATGGTAATCCGCATTCAAAAACCTCCCGGTATTTGCATCATAGTACCTGCTCTGCAAATAATAGAATCCCGTCTCATTGTCATAGTAATATCCCCGGTATTTTATCGGATTCAAGTTCCCTAACGTTTCGTCCCCGGAAGCTACTGTGGTTTTCCCCCATGCATCATACTCATATTCTACCAGAACGGCGCCGCTGCTGTCTACAATTGACACTATATCTCCCTGAAGATTTTTATTGAAATAATAGGAATTGCCATCATATTGAAATCCTGCAATCGTATTTCCTGCATCATACATGTACCATATAACATTGCCGTTCCTGTTTTCTCCGATCAGGTTTCCATTTTCCCAAAAATACTCTGTTTGCTCACCGGCAGTATTTTTCCCCGTTCTCAGTCCATCTCCATTATAGGAATATGTAGTTGTCCCTCCTTCATTTTCCACAGAAGCCAATTGTTTTCCGTTCCACTCAAAGGTCATGCCATTATAATATTTGATGGGGTTTCCTATTTCATCATAGGTAATCTCAGCTCCATTATACGCAGTCAGCAGATCGCCCCATTGCTGATCGCCATATTCATATACTATTTGTTTACCCCCGGCAAGATCATCGGTTTCTGCCTCCATATCCAACGCATATTCCGTACTGCTTAAAATATTCCCTCCTGTATCATATTCGTTGATTACAGTAGTTCCGCTTTCCAGGGAATCTTCTCTGATTAGCTGGCCGAAGCCGTCATATTCATATGCTGCAGTTACAACCCCGTCTGTTTTAATTTCTGCAATATTGCCATTCTCATCATACTGATATTCAATAACCTCTTCGGAATTTTTTTCTGTTTCTACAGACTGCTCTTCTGTAATCTCTTTTTCAGATTCCGCCACTGTTACATTCTCAGAAGTTACAAAATGTGACGTCAGTGTATTGTTCTCGAGTTCCATCACATTGGTATCTTCCCCGTTCATCACTTCTACTTTTAGAGAATCTTCCTCTTCTAATATATTTATGGCTTTATAAATGCTCTCTTCTCCGTAGCTATATGTGACCTCCTGATGTTCATCGCTGCCTGAATAATCCACGGTAAATCCATCTGAACATTGAATTTGGGATAAATAGTTATTTTCATCATAGGTATAAGTGTATATTTTATCTTCCTGATAGTCATGGTAAAATAGCGGACGGTTTTCCTCATACTCCCATTCATAGGCTATTTCATCATTTTTTATTACTTTGACAAGATTTCCTTCCCCGTCATATTCCATTTTCTGACTGTCCCCGTTCCCATAAACAACTTCTGTAAGCTGTTCTCCGGAATAGGAGTTTTCCTCCAGAATGCGATCTCCCGCTGTTGATTTTATCACATTTCCATCTTCATCATAGGCATAATCATAACGCATCCCATTGTAATTCACACTTACAGCATTTCCATTTTCATCATAAGACGTTGTATTTATGATATATTCACCGTCCGCTTTTTGAATGCTGACTGTCTCATAGCCATCCTGGTTATAAAACCTTTGCGTTGCCTTTCCATTCTGATTCAGATAAATCGAATGTCCGTCGGTATAATCATAAATTGTCTCAAATTCTGTTCCATTTTCATCATAATATCTGATGCATATGTCAAAAACTCCTGTTTTTGTTTCCACTTCATAATCGGGAACCTGCCCGCTTTCAACATCTGTCAGCATTGGTTCTGGATCTGTGCTGTCAATCAACCCATCAAAATCGCTGTCTGCTAAGTACGGATTTGTTCCCAGTTCCATTTCTGTTTTATCAGATAATCCATCCCCGTCACTGTCTGCATCTTCTGTAACTTCTAAGGGGTCTGTATATAGTACATAGACCTCATATCCATCTGAAAATCCATCCCCATCTGTATCTGCAGCATAGGGATCTGTTCCCAAATCCCATATTTCATATCCATCTGGTATCCGATCCCCATCAGAATCTAATACCGTTTCCTCAACCTCTCCATTTTGATTAGAATATGTAAAAATACTGGAATTCTGCGTTTCGCCAAACCTTTTTGTAACCGTTCGGTATTCTGATATTCCCTGAATTTCATCATAATTAATTTCGTAAGTATCTTCCTCTGTAACAACAAGTAATTCAAAACTGGGACTGTTTTCCTGTCTTACATAGATTTCTGTTTCATCATAATTTTCCATATGAAAGACAAGCTTTCTATTATCTTCATCCAAAACCGTATAGCTGCTGTTAATTTTTGCCTCTTGCATCCATTTCAGTTTCTTCATCTCAGAATCAGAATATCCGCTGATCTCTAATTTGTCAGATTCAATACTTATATTTTTTGCAATCAGAGCGCCGTTCCATTGAATTTCTTTTGCGGACAGGGTAATTGACGCTTCAGGCGCATAGAGAATCCCTGTAAAATGAATAACATCCGCCTGCAGTTCAATACTTCCGGTTTTGCTATATAAAACGGCACTGTCTTCTGCTTCAGTTGAAATTGTCTGGGAACTGAACTTTATATCACTTTCTGTCACAATACTTTTCGTCAAAGTGCACTGTTCTGTTTCTGCTGTAAGTGCATCTCCGTACAAGCTGGTTTCATTTTTGTACACATCTCCAGTAAATGTTTCATTCTCCAGAACAGCCGTCTCTTCATTTAATGTCATGAGTATGCCGTCTTTATAATCAGCAATTTCTTTCTCTTCATATTCATGTTTTCCATTTAAGCTATGCCCGTCAACTTTTACTTCCAATGTCTGCGCCTGCAGAGAGTCAGGCAAGGAGGCAATATCTCCCAAACTGCCGTTCTCTGCATAAACTTCATTTTGGTATACTGCCGACACGAAAACTGTCATCACCAATAACAATGCACACAATCTTTTTCTTATTTTTCCATAAAATATTTCCATATTTCCCTTATCCTTCCGTATATTTTTCCTTGTTCTATTAGCCAAAAAAATTCTTCAGCCATTTCATCCATACCGGCATCAATGCCATTGCAAAACAACCCATAACAGTCTCCTCCTTTTTTTCTTGAAAATAATAGATTCTGCTATGGGTTGCAATCTTAACTGTTTGAACGGTCAGATAAGTTCTTACACGGTCATTCTATTCTGTTTTTCATCACTGCTTCGACAATAAATTTTTGTTTCTCCCTGTTAGTCACCAATATTCCATGATAACGTTCCACTGTTTCCTGAACATTGCCAAGCCCTATTCCATGATTCATTTTGTCCTTTTTAGTTGTCTTCCATAGTTTTCTCCCATTTTCCCTTATGCTGCCCTTATCATATTCAGCGCTGTTTTCTATCCGGATTTTTAGGTATTCCCTGCCTTGTTCAAGTTCAATTCTAATATATTTCCCGCTGTCTTGCGCTCTCCTCACCCCTTCTACAGCATTCTGCAGAAGGTTGCCAAAAACTGTACACAAATCCGCCTCTGTAATTTTTAGATTATTTTCCATCTTGCCTAAAACTATCAGTTTTGTATCCTGCGTTATCACAGATCCATAGTGATTTAACAAAGAATCTAACGTATGATTTCCTGTTGAAAAAGATTTTTCCTGTATAAATTCTGTCTGTTTCTGCATACCTCTGATATACTCTGTAACTCTTCCGGCACATTCCTCCTGCGCAAGCCCTTTCAGGCAAATCAGATGATTTTTTAAATCATGCCGATACTTTCTGGTTTCCTCTTCCTTCTTCAGCAAGGTCTCATAATATTTTTTCTGCACTTCCTTGAGTTCTCGTTCTGTCTCCACAGCCTGTTCCAGTTTTTCATTCATGTTTTTTATGTAAATGATAAAAATTCCCAAAATACCTGCCGCAAAATATGCGATTCCGCTCAAACTCCCGGCAAATATTTTAAATTTCAGATTTGGAACATAATCTTTTGCAAAATCTAATGCTGTAACTGTCAACATAATTTCCGTTGCTATCAAAACAACCAGAAAAACCATTCCTTTTCTCACAAATTGAATTAGCCCTTCCTTTTTTAAGATATGCTTCCTGTCATTTACGGCTGTCATGCCTAAAAATATGGCTGCCGTTATCGCTCCGCTTACAAAATCTCCCCATGTTTCGGCAGATCCTATTCCCTGACACCATTCCAACGCAGCAGTTACACATCCTGCACACAGACTGTCTATGCAGGTAATCACCAGATACAATAAGAGCAATTCCTCTAATTTCTTTTTCCAATCCGTCTCCATCCGAAAGAAAAGGATTACTATTACGATATAGTACATGTTCAAATACGCATCTTCTTCTTTCCTTGTGCCGGAAAAATACCATATTAGATACAGCGCCATACCTGCAATCGTCAGCCATTTTCTCCGAAGCCTTTCTTGAAAAAATAAACGCAGTCCCAATTGATATTTCCAGATCTCTATTACAAAACAGCAAACTAAAATCCCTGCCATCCCCGTTTCTCTCCTCACCTACAGCTTCTGAAATGTGCAGCCATATGCGCAAAAGCAAAAAGAAAGATAATTATAAACCCTGAACATATAAAAACAAAATCAGTTTCAACTGATGCAGCCTGATACGCTGCACTAAGCAAAAATGACACAATCGGCGCACATGCATATGTAAGGGAATACCGAATTGCAGAAACCCGCCCGATATAATCTTTTGCAACCTCTTTTACGAATTTTACCTGCACATATGTGATCATCAGCCCCAAAGCTATGCCTATCACTACAGAACCAATCAGAAGCAGAACTTTCTGGACTGCAGCGCTTGCAATATATCCTGATATTAATACCATGAATATATAATATGCACCTAAAACAATCCCGCATACGGTAACAACAAGGTTTGTCTTTCTTTTTTCCTGCATTTTAGCAAATGCCAGAGAGCCGCAAATGGTGCCCAGAGTCACGCTGACACTTAGCAATGAAACAATCTGTGCATCTCCATGAAACATTTCCGATGCAATCGGAGCAAGCAGCGCATCAAAAGGAACAACCGCCGAATTAATTAAAATACACAAAAAGCACAGATTTAACAAATTCTTATGGCTGAAAACATACGTAAATCCGTCTTTCAGCGATACAATATACTCTCTGCCGATTCCCTTACCCACAGGGCTATGATCCGGAATGAAAATCTCCAGTTTTATAATAAGGAATGCCGACACAAAAAATATTATGCTGTCTATCAATAACGAAGTTCCTATCCCAAGCCAATTAATTACCAATCCTGATAAACCGGTACCAGCCAATACAGCTATCTTTGTAAATGAAACATTGATGCTTATTCCCTTATCATAATGTTCTTCCGGCAGAACATGCTGAATCACGGCTATTCCTGCCGGCATGTGGAACGCCTCAATCAATGAGATTGCTATTGTCACAAAGAACAGCACCCATGGGGAGAGCATCCCTCTTTGATAAACGAAAAATATCCAGAACACCCACAATGCCCGGATGCAGTCCGATATGACCATCACCATCTTTTTGTCCATTTTTTCAACTAACGGTCCTGCAAAAGGCTGAATGATGACAGAGGTCGCCTGATTAACACCGAAAATAACCGCTGACCAACCCGCCTGATTTGTAATGGAATATACCAGCCATGTAAAAAGTATGGTGTCTAAGGAATCCCCGCAGCGATTTATAATATTAGAAATCAGCAGGTACGTATAATTGTGGTTATGATATATTTCCTGTTTTTTTATGGCTTTTCCTTTCTTTCTGATTGGATCGAATAAATTTCTGTCCTTACTCGAATGTTATTCCAATCACCTGAAATCATATTTTTCCCCTATACTTCAAATCAAACTCTATATAAGCTCGTTCAAATTCTTTCTTCCTGCGTCTTGACACCTTGATATCCTCTTTTCCAATTGTAACGATCCCATTTTTATAATCATCCACATGACCAAAATTCACCAGATACTTCCGATCTGCACGGAAAAACAGTTGAGTCTCCAATATCTTTTCCATCTCTTCCATAGAAGTCTCTTTGCGAAACCGCTTCCCTTTCGCCAAAAGTTCCACATAACTGCCATAGGAAATCACATATACAATGTCTTTCTGGTGCACCTGGCAGAAATTTCTATTTCTATACACATCCACAGTTTCAATCCCAATTCTCCTTTTGAGACAGGCTTCTATCGCCTCCTCAATTTCTGAGGGTTCAAAAGGCTTCGTTACAAAGCGCAGTGCACGTACATGAAATGCCTCTTTATACCTTTCTTCAATTCCGGTAGCCATAATAATCTCACATTCAGAATTTCTCTGGCGAAGCATCCGGCCGGTTTCTATTCCATCTACTTCCGGCATTTCAATATCAAGAAAAGCAATTTCCAATTCTTCTGCCTGCTGCAATAAATCCTTCCCAGAAGAAAAAACCAGAATTTCAAATTCCAGCCCCGTTTTTCTGACGGCCTGTTCTACCAGACCGTACAATGTCTTTAATATCATTTCTTCATCGTCACAGATTCCGATCCTCAATTGCCCCATTCTTAGTGCTCCCCTTTATCTTTCTTGTATCTAATACTCCTCAGTGACTCCTACCTGCTGCATATTTAATGATTACCGCCTTAATTTTTTGCATTTTATCATGATCAACTATTGTTATCCTAACACAATTTTTAAACGGATTTATCGTTAATCTTCTTACAATGATATCATTTTCATTAAAATAGTCGCTTAACCCTATGGCTATTTTTTCTGACCCTAAATTAATTAATACAAAATTCGCTTTAGACGGATAAGCAATCCAGGGCGTTTTTGTATTTATAAAATCAATAAACTCATTACGTTCTTGCAAGATATCATTAATTATCTTATCAAGACTTTTACAAGATAAATAGTATTCTCCAATTTCATAACTCAGTGCGGAAACACTATTAATCCCATTCCATTTAGTTAAGTATGATGCAATGTTCGTACATGTACAAGTATATGCCAACCTAGCACCTGCAAGTCCCAATCCCTTAGATAGCGTTGATATTACTATTACATTATCATATTTTAAAGCAAATTTAATATAATTTATTTTAGCAAACGGTGCATAAGCTTGATCTATTACAACAATACTATTCTTACTATATGCTACTTCAATTATTGAAGTAATATCTTCTAATGTCATTGTAAATCCAGTAAAACCATTTGGTGTTGTTAATATAACAATAGATACTCCAATCTGCTCTAATAATTCAATCCCTTTTGATACTGCAAAATGATAAGTATCATCCATATTCCATTGCACTATTTTATAACCGTTAAGCCGTGCATAGCAATAGTAATTCTCATAATTAGGACTCTGAATGATTATATTTTCACAATTAATTCCCAACGCTGTCAATACAATTTTAATAGCATCATCCGACCCTGAAAAAAGCTGTAAATTTTCTGGAGGAATTTGTAATAATTTAGAAAATTTGACCATTTTGTCTGGATAATAAATGTAACAATTATTTAAGTTTACATCTAATACCTTTATCATATCATCATTGATACAAGCTAAATCATGATGAATCAATTCATTGCTAGCACAATTTAATTTTCCAATTTTAGATACTTTTTTCTTTGCTTCAACAATATCCACATCATTCCAAAAATAATGATAATTAAAATTGCTCATATCCCCTCCTAAATACAATCGTCTATTTTTAGCCTATAAAAAATATGGAAATCTTATTAATTCCATACTATTTCATTAACGATATTATAAATTTCTTCCAAGCTATTTATTATCTTAACCCTTTTCATAAAGCTAAAATACAACTTATTATCAACAATCTCCAATTCATCAGCTGTTATATGGTCAATATCCAATATTGGAGATAGATAATAGAAACATATCTCTTTATACTTTCTCTTAACTTTGTAACCTTCATCCTTTTCAAGCAAAAATGCCACTCCTTTTTGATACAAGGTATTAATAAACAAATTTTTATCATCTAAAAGACAAGCAAAAAAACCACATTTAATTGGAATAATTGTAAGCGCTAAATATTCCTGCGGATTTCCTGATCCTCAAGTTTTGCCTATAATTGTAGTCGATAGATATTTAGACTATTTCACTACAATTATGGAGGATAGGTTATGGCAGGTAC
>JAETQR010000060.1 GCA_021770615.1 Lachnospiraceae bacterium
GGAAGCCTGATCGATGGTGTTGGAATGCAGTGTTACATCGGATATAAGGGAGGAGAGTTCCCGGAGAACATCCTTGTAACGAGCACGAAGAGGACAGCAGACAGCATTCCGAATGCTGTGTTCATGTTCCATGACCTTGGAATGAAGGTACAGTTCACAGAGCTTACGATCCGGAACTATGACGAGGCACAGAACGATGCCCATGCAGAGTACTACAAGAAGTTCATGCAGATGGTGATGGACATCAATAATGGAACGATCACGAAAGTATTGAACTAATCACAACAATTAACACAATCAGTATCTAAAAAACACCCCCACAGGCTACAGTCCAATTATATGGGCCAAAGCCTGTGGGGGTTCTTACGTACACAATATATTTGGTTTCACTATTGCAAAGTAGCGGCATAGTCGTTAAATACATAATCCATGATCGATGCGGTTCCCACGATTTCACAACCATAGATAAACCCATCCTCTGTGTCCTGCTGTCTTATAATACGGACGACACAGTTGACCGCATCATTTTTACAGAGAACAAGCCTGGCATTGAAATAATACCCTAATGGCAATACACTTTTTGATTTAAATCCGATACCGACTTTAGAAACATCAAACACCTCGATCGGAGCATTGATATTCTCAACCTTTACGTTATCTTGTTTAAACAGTGATGTAATCTCGAGCTCCAGATTCACGGGCCATCTTTTTTCCCTTCTCATTTCAATCATGATATACTCCTCCTTTTTACAATAGCTCTTTTAAGATCCGGTTTACCATGCCTGGGTCAGCTTTTCCCCTCATTGCCTTCATCGTCTGTCCCACAAGGAAACCGATCGCTTTTGTTTTTCCCGCCTGATAATCAGCGACTGACTGAGGATTTTCTGCAATTACTTTCTCTATTGTTTCACGCAGCACCCCTTCGTCATTTACTGTCCTAAGTCCATTATCCTCCACAAACCTCTCCACGTCAATATCTTCTGTAAACATTTTTTCAAAAACTTCTTTTGCCACGGTTGAATTGATTGCATTCTCATCCGTAAGGCGGATCAGAGCAGCCAGATTCTCAGGAGTAAATGTGATATCCTCCGGCTCCATCTCTTTTTCTTTTAACAGGCGCATCGTTTCTACCATAAGCCAGTTGGAAACTTTTTTGGCATTGTGGCACAGAGCAGTCGTGGCCTCAAAAATATCAGCGAGTCTTTTTGAACCGGTGATGATATTAATATCATACTCCGGAATGTCAAATTCTTCTTTGTAACGTTTGGCTTTTTCATCTTGAAGCTCCGGCTGGCGGCTTTTCACAGCCTCGATCCATTCGTCACTTATGCTCACCGGAACCAGATCCGGATCCGGAAAATAACGGTAATCCTGTGCATCTTCTTTTGAACGCATTGCATAAGAATACTCCTTATTATCATCCCAGCGCCTCGTCTCCTGAATCACCTCTTTACCCTCTTCAAGAAGTTCAATCTGTCTGGCACGTTCGCCTTCGATGGCCCTTGAAATTGCCTTAAAAGAGTTCAGGTTTTTCATCTCTGTCCTTGTTCCGAACTCAGAAGTACCTGCTTCACGAATCGACAGGTTTACATCTGCACGCATCGAGCCCTCGTTGAGTTTACAGTCAGAAGCTCCCAGATACTGGATCGTCATACGGAGCTTTTCCAGATAAGCAATGACCTCATCCGCACTCCGCATGTCTGGTTCAGAAACGATTTCAATAAGCGGCACACCGGAGCGGTTAAAATCAACCAGTGAGCAATCCTCCCAGTCGTCATGCACAAGCTTGCCGGCATCTTCTTCCATATGAATCTCGTGGATCCCGATCGACTTTTTACCCGAAGGAGTGTCGATGTCTACATGGCCATCCCTGCAGATTGGCAGATACAGCTGCGAGATCTGATAGTTCTGCGGGTTATCCGGATAAAAATAATTTTTACGGTCAAATTTACAATACCTTGTGATTTTACAATTTGTCGCCAGCCCGACTGCCATGGCGTATTCTACGACCTGTTTGTTCAGAACAGGAAGAGACCCCGGCATACCAGTGCAGACAGGACATGTATGTGTATTGGGTGCACCGCCAAATTCGGTACTGCAGCCACAGAATATTTTTGTTTTTGTAGCAAGTTCTACATGGACTTCCAGTCCAATGACTGTTTCGTATTGTTTTGCCATAATGTTGTCCTCCTTTACTCAGTTCACCGTGTCTTTATTCTGCTCAAATGTATAGGCAGCCTGAATGATCTTTTTTTCCTGAAAACAATCGCCGATCAACTGAAGACCGATCGGAAGCCCATTATCATCCTTCCCGCATGGAAGACTGATACCGGGAAGACCGGCAAGATTTACAGATATCGTATAAATATCCCCCAGATACATTTTCAGTGGATCACTTAAGCTCTCACCGATCTTCGGTGCAGTAGACGGGGAAGCCGGTCCCAAAATGATGTCATATGTCTGGAATGCCCGGTCAAATGCTTTTTTAATCAGTGCCTTTGTGCGGAGCGCTTTTAAATAATAAGCGTCATAATAGCCGCTGCTCAGTACAAAAGAACCGAGCATGATCCTTCGTTTTACCTCTGCGCCAAATCCCTCCGAGCGTGTCTTTTTATACATATTATGAAGTCCCTCGTACTCCTCCGTGCGATATCCGTATTTTACACCGTCAAAGCGGGACAGGTTTGAACTGGCCTCGGCAGAAGCGATGACATAATAAGCAGGAATCGCATATTCCACAAGGCTCAAATCAAACTCCTCGACGACAGCTCCTTTCTGGCGAAGTACTTCTGCCGCTTTCAAAATAGCATCCTTTACCTGAGGGTCAAGACCTTCCCCGATGTAGTCTCTTGGAATCCCAATCTTCATACCGGTCACGTCATCGATAAGGGAAGACGTAAAATCGAGGTCCTCCCTTCGCAGGGAAGTACTATCCTTTTTGTCATAGGAGGAAATAATCTCCAGAATCGTAGCGCAGTCTGTCACATCTTTTGCAATCGGCCCGATCTGATCCAGTGAGGAGCCATAGGCGATCAGCCCATAACGTGAAACGGTTCCATAGGTCGGTTTGATCCCGGTCACGCCACAAAAAGAGCTCGGCTGGCGGATTGAACCACCTGTGTCCGATCCCAGCGCATATGAGCATTCTCCGGCAGCCACAGCAGCACACGAGCCCCCGGAAGAACCTCCCGGCACATGATCTGTATTATGTGGATTTCTTGTAATGCCAAAGGCGGAAGTCTCCGTTGTACTTCCCATAGCAAACTCATCCATGTTTGTTTTTCCGATCATGACCGCTCCTGCCTTTTCCAGATTTAATACTGCCTCAGCAGTATAAGTTGGTTTAAAATTTTCAAGAATTCTGGAACTGCATGTGGTCAGGATCTCTTTCGTACACATGTTATCTTTGATCGCCACCGGAACGCCCGCTAACGGACCCGTAAGCTCTCCGCTGTCAATCTGTGCCTGTATTTTATCAGCACGTGCAAGAAGCTCCTCTTTATCCAGTACCGTGACATAGCTATTTAATATATCCTCTGATTTTTCGATTCCGTCCAATGCTGAGATTACAGCGTCCCGGACAGTTACTTCGCCTGACCGGATCTTTTTTCCAAGCTCTACGGCAGTTAAATTCATTAAATTCATGGTCGCTCGCTCCCTTCTTACATATTAGTCAAATGTCTTAGGCACCATGTAAGTGCCCTCCTTTTTCTTTGGAGCATTGACAAGCATCTGCTCCCTGTCATCATCATTTGTCACAACATCCCCCCGGAATACATTGTTTACCGGAAATACATGCGACATCGGCTCCACACCCTCCGTATCCAGTTCATTCAGCTTATCAATATAGTCTAACATCCGACCCATATCTTTTTTTGCCTGTTCCTTTTCCTCATCCGAAAGCTCCAATTTTGCGAGGATACCTACATATTCAATCGTTTCATCTGTAATCACATTTGCCATGATAAATCATCCTTTCTTAGTTATATAGGAACGTGCTCTATTGCGGAGCAAGAATCAGCTTTGCTGATTCTTGAGAGGTGCGCGCTTCTCAGGCGCACCTTTCTTAGGGTTCCAATCTGCTCATATCACGAGGGAACAATGTCGTCTCACGCACATTTTCCTCGCCCAAAAGTTTCATTGTCAATCTCTCAAGACCGATCCCAAGCCCGCCGTGTGGCGGCATGCCATGCCGGAATATCATAAGATAATGTTCCATTCCTTCCTCTGTCATTCCTCTTGCCTTGATTTTCTCCTCCAACACATCCAGATCATGGATGCGCTGTCCTCCTGTTGTTATCTCAAGTCCTCCAAACAGGAGATCAAAACTGAGTGTATACGTCGGATCTTTCGGATCGTCCATCGCATAAAATGGTCTCTTTTTCGATGGGTAATGAGTGACAAATACAAAATCTGCATCGTATTCTTCCTTAAAATACCGGCCGATCAGCATCTCCTCCTCCGGTTCCAGATCGTATGGATTACGGATCCTCCGGTCGTATTTTTCAGATACAAGCCGTTTCGCTTCATCAAACCGCACCTGTGGGATCTGATCTGTTTTTGGAAGTTTTACATCAAGGATACTCAGCTCTCTGGCATATTCTTTCTGCAAAAGTTCCATTGTGTACTGTAAAAATCCGGTTTCCATTTCCATGATATCCTGGAAAGAATCAATATATCCCATCTCGAAATCCAGCGATGTGTATTCATTCAGATGGCGCTTGGTGTTATGTTTCTCTGCACGGAAAACCGGAGCGGTTTCAAATACCCGGTCGAAGACCCCCACCATCATCTGTTTGTAAAACTGTGGGCTCTGCTCCAAGACCGCCGGACGGTGAAAATAATCCAGTTTAAAAATGTTAGCGCCGCCCTCAGCGCCTTTTGCCCCGATCTTTGGCGTATGGATCTCTGTGAATCCCTGTATAAATAAATAATCACGGAATCCTCGTACTACAGCCTCCTGTATTTTAAACCGGGTGCGTTCCCGGATGTTTCTGAGGGCGATCGGGCGGAGTCCCAGTTTCGTCTCCAGTGATGTATTTAACTTCCATTTGCCGATCGGAATCGGCATCGGTTCTTTTGGTTCGGATAATATTTTGATCTTTTTCAGACGGATTTCAAATCCATTTGGTGCGCGGTCCTCCTTGCACACCGTTCCTGTCACCTCGACTGCAGAACCTTCTTTTATTTCTTTTAACTCCCTGTCAACAGCACCTGTCTCAAATACAGTCTGCACAAGCCCTTCCCTTTTGCGAAGAACGATAAAAGCCACATCTCCCATATCACGGATCGCATGCACCGCTCCATTCATGGAGATGTTCCTGCCTTCATAGTCTCCTGTGAGGAGATCAGATATCTCTGTCACCTCTTTTTTTGTCGTTCCTGAAACAAATTCCATACTCGTTCCCTCTCTTTCTGAAAATGATATTGTGAGGTTCGCTTCATCCGGGGTTCTCTGTATAAGTGCAGGAACACAAAAAGACCCGCCCCGGTGAAACAATCGTTTCGCCTGGGACGGGCCCTAAAAATCCATTATTTAAAACCCGCGGTACCACCCGCGTTGAAAATCATCTTATAAATTGCTGAAATAAATGATTTCCCTCTCAACTTGCCGATAACGGTGCAACCCGTGTAAACCTACTCAGATAAAAAAGTTCTTACCCGTTCAGAATACAAGCTCCGGAATGTTCTCCTGCTTATCGCTTCCGCAGGACGCTCTCAGTCGGTGACGTCCATTCCTGTCGTAAGGTCACTGCATAAGCAATCGTTTCCTTCAATGCCTTTTCATTTAAATCATACCCATTCTATCACATCAAAATAAAAATTACAAGAAAAAATTTTTACCAGCAAATATCTGACAAGTATCCCGGATACAACTACCGGATACAGATATATCCCCAGTATGCCACATACAAAAGAAGCATACAGATCCCTTCCGCACGGTTGACGCGCCGCTTACTCCACGTAAATATCCAGACGATGAGGCTCATCGCAATAAGGATAGCGATGTCGATCATATTTTCTGTGATAAACTCGATCGGACTGATCGAAGCCCCGATTCCAAGGACAAATAAAATATTAAAGATATTAGAACCGATCACATTTCCGAGAGCCATATCCACCTGATTTTTTCTGGCGGCCACGATAGAGGTTACAAGCTCCGGCAGGCTTGTCCCGATCGCACAGATCGTCAGGCCGATGAGCGTCTGGCTCATCCCGAAAGCAGCGGCTATGACAGAGGCAGAATCAACGACAAGATCCCCGCCCCATGCGATAGCGGCAGCTCCCAAAACAATAAATAAAATACTTTTCCATACCGGATGTATCTGCGCATCCTCGCCCTCGATCTCTACGGTTTTCCCGGCATTTCTTGCCTTTATCGCAGACCTGATCATATATAATAAAAATAATACAAAAATGACAAGCAGAATAATTCCATCTTCTCTGCCCAGCACCATCCCGACGTATCCAAGTGCGAGCAGAAGTCCGGCACAGATAACAGAAAACGGAAAATCCTTTTTTATCGTATCTGTTTTTACTTTCAGAGGTGTAAAAAGCGCACATACTCCACATACTACCATAAGATTAAATATGTTTGAGCCAACCGCATTACTGACAGCCAGTGAATTTTGTCCGGTCAGCGAGGCGGTGATACTTACGGAGCACTCAGGAAGACTTGTGCCCATAGCCACGATCGTCATACCAATGATCAGGGACGGAACCCGGAGCATTTTGGCAATACTCGCGCTTCCCTCCACAAAAAAGTCAGCTCCCTTGATAAGCAGTACAAAACCTGCGATCAGAATTAAAAATGTAAAAATCAAAGATAAATCCATTCATTTGCCTCCGTATTATCCGGTACAACGGATTGTACCAGCGATGTATGGTGTGTCTGTTGACATGACTCGTATTCCTGTTATAATTCTATTAGATAAGCATAGGATTGTCAATAAATATAGCGAAAGGAGAATGAACAATGCCTTATTATTATACCTATTTTGATCCGACTTATATACTGGTTCTTGTGGGAATCCTCATCAGTATGGCTGCTTCTGCAAATGTAAACGGAAGTTTCCGGAAATACAGCCGGATGTTAAACCAGAGAGGGATCCGTGCAGAACAAGCGGCAGAAATGATCTTAAAAAATGCCGGCATTCACGACGTAAGAGTAGAGCGTATCGCCGGTAATCTGACCGATCACTATGATCCCCGCTCAAAAATACTGAGATTGTCAGATTCCGTATATGGTTCCTCATCCGTATCGGCAATCGGTGTGGCGGCCCATGAATGCGGCCATGCGATCCAGCATGACAGGGGTTATGTGCCTCTTACACTCCGAAGTACGATCGTTCCTGTCGTAAATTTTGCGTCAAGACTTTCCATGCCAATGATCCTCCTTGGACTCATACTTGGCTACACACAGCTTGCACATATTGGAATTCTTTTATTCTCACTCGTTCTGGTTTTCCAGCTTGTAACCCTTCCGGTTGAGTTTAATGCTTCCAGACGGGCTCTGTATATACTGGAGGACTCCAGCATTCTGCTTGATAGAGAAAACACAGCAGCAAGACGGGTTCTCCGTGCCGCTGCACTTACCTATGTGGCATCTGCCCTGGCTACCGCATTGCAGTTATTCCGGCTGGTCCTGCTTGTAAACCGCAGGAGGGACTGATATTCAATTCTTCAGGGCTAACACAGGAATTCTTTTACAAAAATAAAAAAGAAAGGTTATCAAAATCAGTGAAAAACTTTTCGCAAGCTTGCTTGCGCTTGTTTTGAACGATTTTGATAACCTTTCTTCGTCACTCATTTATAGTTATTGTTTTTGATAAGAAATTCTTAACCCGCGCTACCCCACGATACGCCTTGCACAGTAAGGTGTCCGGTAGCCGATATTACTTGTGGTGATACCGGTACTTGGATTGCTGGCATGGACGACACGTCCGCCTCCGATGCAGATCGCCACATGATTGATATGGCCATTTCTTGCATAAAAGATCAAATCTCCGGCTCTCGCACTTGATACGCTGATCTTCTTTCCAACACCTGCCTGTTCTCCGGAAGTTCTCGGAAGGTTGATACCAAACTTACGGAACACCGCCTGTGAAAATCCGGAACAGTCTGTACCGTTAGTCAGACTGGAACCACCATACACATATGGGTTCCCGACAAACTGAAGGGCATAGGATGCGATGGAAGAACCGTCTCCGCTTCCCACAACGGAACCATTGGAATTGGAACTGCTTTCTCCTCCGCTGCTTCCTCCACTTCCGGAAGATTTATTGGAAGAGCTTGATTTCCCGGAACTGCCCGATTTTTCGGAAGATCCTTTGTTGGAACTGCCGGAGCCCTTATGGCTCGAACTGCTTCCGGAACCAGAATTACCAGAACTCTGACCGGAATTACTGGATTGCGATGGCTGCTGCGGAAGAGCTGCCTGAGCTGCTGCGGCCTCTGCTGCTGCTTTTTTTCTCGCTTCTTCCCGTTCTTCTTCGATAGAAACAGCCTTTTTGAACTTAACTGTGATATCGACATATTCTTTTGACACAAATCCTTTTGTATCGCCGTCAACCATGATCTTGACCCATTCTTTATCCTCCCGGAGTATCTCAAAGCTCTCTTCTCCGGAAACCAGTGTAAGAACCGCACAGTCCGTGTTTTTGGCCTCTCTCACTTTAAGGGTCTCTGTATTTACAGTCGCAATCTTTGTACCGAATTTATCGACAAGCTTTTCAGCACTAAAACCGATCGCTAAATATTCTGACTTGATATAACCTTCCACATGACCAGAACGGATTTTAACCCAATCACCCACGGTGTCTTTAATCTTTGCCGCACTTCCCCTGTAAAGTTTTCCGACTACCTTGCTGTCCGTGTTTGGCTTCTTTCGGACATTCACGTAATCAGCAGCTACAGAGATTCCCACATTGTCATATTCCGATTTGGGTTCGGGTGTCGCCTCCGGCGCCTCGGTCGGAGCTGGTGCTTCTCCACTTACTGCACCATCCGAGACGGGTGCTGCATTTGGATCTGCTGCGGGATCTCCGGCTGTAGCAGGATCATCCGGAAAAGCCACGATTGCTTCCGGATCCGATGCCGCTCCCGCCGATTGGGCATCCACATACTGCTGAAGCGTATATGACATACCAGCTAATTCGGTCTCTTTACACATCGTAGTAGTCAGTGATGTTACATAATTACCTAATACTCCCACAGACAAAACAATGCCTGCGCATAGGAATACTTTTAAGATTCTTCCTTTCCGCATGTTATTCCCTCCAAAATGTACTTCATATATAAAACGCGATCCGTCATTTGTTTTTAATCTTATTTTTTAAGAAAATATTACGAAATTATTACGTCTCAATCCAAGTATACCAACTTGGCACTGTATTGTCAAGAAGATTAGCAGGATATCCGTTACCAAAATATAGGATATTTCAAACGTTTCCATGAATATTTGTCTCATGATTTTGTTATTTTTGAACGATCGCCTCTATTTCGATCAGAACATCTTTGGGAAGTCTTGCAACCTCTACACAGGAACGTGCCGGAAAATCTGTTGTAAAGTATTTTGCATAAATCTCATTTACCTTTGCAAAATCATCCATATTTTTAATAAAAACAGTCGTTTTCACTGTATTTTCTATCTTTGCACCAGATGCTTTGATGAGAGCAGCCAGATTGCCAAGCGCCTGTTCTGCCTGTTCTTCAATTCCTCCGGTTATGAGTTCGCCAGTTGAAGGAACGATAGGAATAACCCCGGAAGTAAAAATAAGTCCGCCTGCCTCGACCGCCTGGGAATATGGTCCGATCGCTGCGGGAGCTTCCTTTGTCGAAATGATTTTTTTCATGCTGTCACCTGAATCCTTTCTTATGAATAATATATTTTTTCCGTATAGGTTCAGGGTGTCAAAAGCCCCTTTCATCAAGGGAGCTGGCAATATGCACAAAAAACAATAAGATGAGCAGCATTATGCACGATGGAGCTGAGACTCAGGGAATCGTGGAAGCCTTTGCTGAACACGATTCCCATGCTTGAGGCTCTGTGGAATGGTTCGTGCATCCGGCTGCAAAGATATTGTTTTTTGTGCATATTGCCAGTGCATGAAAAAACAAGGGGCTTTTGACACCCTGAACCTATATAATAATTATAATGCATTTTCAAAATATGACAATAGGAATTAAACAATTTACTGGCATTTCCGGGAAATATTTTGTATAATGATGATATCAGGTCATGATATAAATGGAAAGGCATGGTGATATCTATGAAAAAGATCATTACGATAAGCAGACAATACGGAAGCGGAGGACGTGAGATCGGAAAGAAACTTTCCGAACAGTTAGGGATTCCCTTTTTTGATAATGAAATCATATCCAGGGCTGCAAAAGAAAGCGGTTTTTCAGAGTCCGCTTTTGAAACGGTAGAAGATAAGGCGACAAACAGCCTTCTTTACTCGATCGCTATGGGAATGAATGTTTTTACAAATCAGGACGTTGGATTTGCCGGACTATCCCTGGATGACAGGATTTTTCTCGCACAGTCGAATGTCATCCGGAAAGTAGCTGAGGAAGGGCCATGTATCATCGTAGGAAGATGTGCCGATTATATTTTAAAAGATCTTGACAACGTAATCAATGTATTTATTACGGCTGATCTTGATTTCCGGATCAAACGATCCATCGAAATCGATCATATCAAACCTGATCACGCAGCAGAGGCAGTATCGAAAAAGGACAAGAGCCGTGGAAACTACTACCGGTACCACGCAGGAGAGAGATGGGATAATCTTTTCAATTACGATCTGACACTTAGAAGTGACCTTGTCGGTATCGACAAAACTGTGGAATGTATCAAAAATTATGTAGAGTCTGTCAAGTAGTTTCATTTAATGTTGTACAATGATAATTTCACGGACTGGATCCATAGTTAACAATAATATTAAAAACGGATGGCCGGACAGTATCTATAAATGTCCGGTCATCCGTTTTTGTTTTCTGTATTTAATATTTTATGCGCTTAATTATTATTCCAGATTTTAGCCGCCTCGATAAAGGAGTAAAAGGATGGTTTCGGATCTTTGATCGAGCCGCCAAACAATAATGGTGCGCACTCCCCGCGCCAGGAGCATCCATCATAGAGCCCCCAGATCGTCAAGCCTGTAATTCCCTTTTGCTTCGTCTTATCAATGTTTTTCTGTTTTGTTATAACAAGCTCCATAAAGTCTTTTGCAAACGCAGCCTAGTAGTCATTATCCTGGCCTTTGTCAAGATATCCCCAGCCACCGTTTGAGGACTCGCCAAAGTTGATCGTCATATCCAGTTCCGTGATCTGAACCTCAAGGCCTGTGGCAAGGAATTTATCCAGTGCGGCACCGTATTCTGCAAGTGTCGGCCGGTCAGCGTCCACATGGCTCTGCATACCGATACCACCGCAGATATTTACTTTCTGTCCCTGCTTGTTTGTCTCCCCTGAATTGATATAAGTAACGAGTTCTACCAAATCGTCAGAGACAAAATATGTGTCGTAATCATTGTAGAATAACGTCACCTTATCTTGGATTCCATAAGACTCCAAAACATCATAGGCGAGCCGGAATGCTTTTTTCACATAAGTGGGTTCCAATCCCAGGTCTCCGTATACGCTGACCCATGACAGGCTTGTCGGTCCATTGGAACGGTGGAGATATTCGTTTGTTACATCCCATGCATATACAAGGCTTCCCGCTTCTCCAGTCAGTTCGATTTCTTTTTCGATTACATGTTTCATTACTGTTCTGACATAAAACTCAAGTCTTGCATCCATTGTAGCTGCATCGGTCTTTGTAGAACCGCTGTAATTTTTTGCAAAGAACCAAGACGGCGTCTGCTGGTGCCACATCAGGGTATGGGCACGCATTTTAATGCCCTCGTTTTTGCAGAATTCCAATGTCTTATCGATCGTGTCAAAATTTAATTTTGGTACATTTTCTTCTGCGTAATTTTCTGGGATCACATAATCATAGTTAGAACCTTTCGCTTCTGATACGGTAAGTTTTGTCGCACTGCTGCCAAGAACCGCATCCGGTTTCATTTCATTTTCCAAGGTGATGCTGTTAAACTGTTTTTTAATGAATGCTACTTTGTCCTCATCGATAAGCTGATTTGTTTTTTCACCGTAACCATAATAGTTGGCACACGTTCCCATATATGGGAAGATATCTTTATATGTCTCATAAATACTTTCCGTTACTTCAACCGGTTCTTTTCCGGGAGTTATCTGGGTGATGACAACGGAATCCAGATAAAAAGATGCAGTTTTGCTTCCCGGCAGTTCAAAGTAGATAGAAGAGAAACCGGCCGGTATTGTGATCTCGCCTTCGAGCCTGACCCATTCCCCGGGAGCGACATTCTCTACCAATGCGATCTGGGGATACGATTGACCTGCCAGTCCCGAACATTTTATATTTATCGGACCGTCTTCCGTATGTTTCAAATAAGCAGAAACCGTATACGTAGCTCCATGGACGATCGAATCGCTTACATCGATCATAGCGCCATGCCATGCATCCTTCCGGTTTGTTACATAGATACATTTTCCGGAATGACCACCGTCTGACAAAGTGATTTTTTCTGAGCCGCTTCTTCCGACGAAACCATCTGTTCCCGTTTCAAATTCAGCATTCTTATATACGACAGGAGTAAATTCACCGGGATCTCCGGATTCAGATGGTTTTGGTGTCTCGGATCCTGCCGGCGGCGCCTGGGTCTGTGTGCCGCCGGGCACAGTAGATGCCGGAGGTGTGACCTGCGGGTTTCCTGATGCCGGTGGGACGGTAACCTGTGGACTGACAGATGGAACCTCTGACGGTACAGGATTGTTAGGTTTCTTTACCGTAACTTTGACCGTTCCAATCTTCTTTGTCTTCTTTTTATAGCGTTCTTTTACCGTAACTTTTGCCGTTCCGGAGCGAACAGCACGAATTACCCCTTTTTTTGTTACCTTGATCTTTTTATTTGAAGCCTTGAATGTATAGACAGCCTTCTTTTTCTTCCCGGTGATCTTTATCGTTTTTTTCTTCCCAATTTCCAGGCTCACCTTTTTCGTACTTAACTTTGCCTTCTTTGCGGCCTGTGAGTCCGGCGCTTTCGCGAGTGCCCCCCCTATACATGAGCTGAACATGGCCAATAGCAGTGCCATTGTGACAACCCGTCTTTTTCCTTCATTTCCCATATACATTTTCTCCTTTCCGTATATCATTAATCTTATAACGATATATATTATCTTGTTATTATACCATGTATAAAACCACAGCGCCATGATCTATTCCGAAATGAATTTGATCTATTGTGCATGATAGATCAAATTCATTTCAGAATGTATCATGTTATTTTGTCTCTTTTTTTGGTATTCTATAATTGGTACTGTTAAATAGTAAAATTATATAAAATTTTTTTAGGAGGTATAAGATTGTACAAACCACGTAAAAAGGCGACCTCTGTTATTTTATCCATTGCGGTAGGAATTTCCTGCTTATTAGGTATAACAGAAAACGGCACGCATTCAGAAGCCGCCCAAAAAGCAGTTTTGAAAACAAAAAAAATTTCTATGCAGATTGGGAAAAAGAAAAAGATCTCTATCCTGCGCAAAAAGAAAAAAGCTAAATACAGTTTTAAAATTTCAAAATCAGCCCGCAAAAAACTATCTGTTAGCAAATCAGGAGTAATCAAAGCAAAGCTGGCAGGAAAAGCAAAGATTAAAGTAACAGAACGTTATAAAAAGAAAACCAGAAAACTTGGAACAGTTACAGTTACGATAAAAGCCAATGCACCGGACACTCCTCCTGTTGCTACAGAAACCATCAAAACTGCGGCACCGACAGCCGCTTCTACTGTTTCACCTGCTCCACAGTCTTCCGGACAACCTTCTCAGCCCGGTAGCAACACGAGCGCTGCTCCGACACTGGAACCAGGTGGGAATCCGACAAATACGCCGGCTCCATCCCCAGGCGGAGAAGAGACACCGGCGCCGGGGAACCAGAAAGTTTACGGAAACTACTTTGAAGACGGGGAGCTAAAGAACCTGGCCCCAAGAGGAAGTGCAACATTGGACATTTCCAAAGACGCAAACCATACAGAAGGGGGACAGCAGTGCCTGGCAATCAGTGACCGCGCCGGTACCTGGCATGGTGTTCAGCTGGATATTTCCCGTCTGACGGAGACAGGAAGTACCTATGAGTTTTCGATATGGGCAAAACAGGATAGCGGAACTACACAGGATATTTCTTTTAAGTTCGATTATACTGACCTGGATGGCAATCATCAGTATGTGCCGGTAACCGATGATGTCTCCGCAGTTTCCGGAGAGTGGGTACATTTATACGGACAAAAAGCGATTCCTGAGTACGCAGGAAATCTGTATCTTTATCTTGAGATACCGACATCTGAAACAGCAGATTTCATGATAGATGACCTGGAAATCATCGGCAAACCGGTATCTGTGAATTCCTTTCAGGTTACAGATGAGATTTATGCCGAGATGAAAGAAAATGGAGTTCTCTCTACCGGAAACAATGCACGCATTAAAAATGTTATTCAAAAAGCAAGAGCGGGAGAAGACGTTACGCTGGCCTATATCGGCGGCTCTATTACAGAAGGCGCACTGGCCTCCCCGAATGCTAAATGCTATGCACAGGTCTCTGCCACGGCTTTTGCAGAAAAGTATGGAACGGATGGAGGAAGTAATGTTCATTTTGTAAATGCAGGTATGAGCGGAACTCCTTCCTCGCTCGGGATCATCCGCTATGACAGGGATGTGTTGGGACAGATGACAACAGGCGACTATCCGGATATCCTCTTTATCGAATTTGCTGTAAATGATTATGGGGAGTGCACGAACGGAGGCGCTTATGAAGGAATGATCCGCCGGGCTTTAAAATCCGGTTCCGCCGTCGTTCTTGTATTTTCTGTATTCCAATCCGGCCGTGTTCTGGAGTCTGATTATAAGAAATATGGACAAAAATATGATCTTCCGATGATCAGCATGGGAGATTCCATCGAAAAATATTTTAAAGAAGAAAACTTCTTTGACTGGTTTTTTGGGGACACCCTTCATCCCAATAATACAGGGTATCAGCTGATGTCTGATTGTATCATGAATCTGATGGATAAAATCGACAAGGAAGCTGCTGAGGCAGACAATATAAATAGTGCCAGCCTGCCGGCTCCTTTAAAGACAACAGCAGATTCTTACACGAATATCCGGATGTTTGCTCCTGATACAGATATTACGCAGGTAGACGCCATTTCACAACTGGATGCCGGTGGATTTAACGCTACAGACGGTAATACCGGTGTGTTCCAATACCCATATAACGGAAAGAAAGGGCAAGCATGGTTTCCGAAAAACTGGATGCATACGAAGGAATCCGGAAGCAACGCTTTTACCGCAACTGTAAACTGTAAGACACTGATGATCGTCTATAAATTAAGTAGTAATAAGTCGACTGGATCAGTAGACATCTACGTAGACGGAAAGAAAAAGAAGACTGTCTCAGGTTATAGTGCCAGTGGATGGAATAATGCAACACCGGAAGTTTTGTTTACAGAATCCGAGGCAAAGTCACATACGATCGAGTTAAAGATGGCATCCGGCAGTGAAGATAAAGAATTTACCCTGATCGGATTTGGTTATAGTGAATAATCCTATAACTCAGTATCGATAAGATAAAAGGAGAGGTTTTTACACTGAGCAAATTGTTTTATCAGTGTGGAAACCTCTCTCTTTTTATTTCTTTAATTATCTATTCTGTCGTACCTGTAGATCAGTTTAATACTTTCTGCATCGTTCCATTATTGATGTCCATCACCATCTGCATGAACTTCTTGTAGTACTCTGCATGGGCATCGTTCTGTGCCTCGTCATAATTCCGGATCGTAAGCTCTGTGAACTGTACCTTCATTCCAAGGTCATGGAACATAAATACTGCATTCGGAATGCTGTCTGCTGTCCTCTTCGTGCTCGTTACAAGGATGTTCTCCGGGAACTCTCCTCCCTTATATCCGATGTAACACTGCATTCCAACACCATCGATCAGGCTTCC
>JAETQR010000061.1 GCA_021770615.1 Lachnospiraceae bacterium
CAACTTCGAGCATTGATATATGAAAAAAGGTAACTGTTCGGGGACGCGTCCCCGAACAAGAAATGTAGTATTTTTGGGGCTTTTAGCCCCGGGTACACGAGTTTTATTAAGGAGGTGATGGTATGACATTGACAAGAGATGAGAGACTGTTTTTGATAATACTTGTCCTGAATCTGGCAATTGCATGTTTATATCTTATATATGGCCTGATATTTGCTGCGCCGCTGCAGGCACGGAAAGAGAAAGATGCAGAGGAGATGTTTTACGATAACAGGAGGACTTACATCATACGTTTTGCTGTTATGGCGCTGTGCCCGGTGGTCGGTGTCTTGTTTTTTTCGGTAGCGCATTTTTTGTATCTGACGGTCTTCCGGTTCAGGGTCAACCTGGAGGATGTCACATTTAAAAAGGATCGTGTTGAGACACAGGTAAAGGCGAATGAAGAGGTGGAGCGTAATGTAATTCCTGTGGAAGAGGCTATTATCGTAAACGACAAGAGGAGTCTCCGCACTGCAATGATGAGTATTCTCAGGGGCGAGACGAGTGACACACTATCATCCATTGCCCTGGCTTTAAATGCAGGAGATTCTGAAACGGCACATTATGCCGCTTCGATCCTGAGTGATAAGTTCAATGAGTTTCGTATGAATGTCAGAAAAATGTATGCAGGACTTCAGGAGCAAGAACCGGGTCAGACAGAAGGTGAAGAAAAACTGATTGATTATATGAATGGCCTTTTGAAGGAAAATGTTTTTACGGAACTTGAACAGAACGGCTTTGTCAGGATGATGGAGGAGGTTGCGGAAAAACTGTACCAGAAGGATCCGTCACGCCTCACCGGCGAGCGTTATGAAGGGATATGCCTGAGACTGATGGAGACCGAAGAGTTTGAAGATGCGCGGAAATGGTGCCTGAGGCTGGCTGAAGAACATCCGGGAGAATTGTGTGCTTATGCATGTAGATTGAAGCTGTATTTTATATTGAGGGAGAAGGGCAGCTTCTTCGGGACGCTTGAAGCACTTAAACAATCAGAGGTAGTCATTGATAATGAAACGTTGGAGATGATCAGGGTGTTCAACTAAGAGACAAGGGGCATGAAAATAGTGTTACGAAGATTTAAATATCCGTATGCGGAGGAAAACGGAGGGATGATGGTATGGCTGGTGTAGGCGTAAAATTAAACCGTATATTCAAGAAAGATTCCATTGCGGTAGATATAGCCGGTTTTACATATAGTATTGTGATCACGATAGCACCAATGCTGGTTGTGATTGCAGGTATCCTGCTGATGGGCTGGGTGCTTGGGCTTGGGGAGGCTGCTTATTTGGACAGAGAACTGTTCTCGTGCACCGTATTGTATGTATTTATCTTTGCGCTGCTGGTGGTTGCACCGTTTAATGCAGTTTTATCCAAATATGTTCAGGACGCAATTTATGAAGAAAGGTATCAGGATATTCTGCCCTGTTACTATTTGGGGTTGTTGATGACCCTGGTTCCCGGATGTGTGATCGGAATTTCTTTCTCGTTGTGGGAACATTTTGTGGGCGGGGTAGATGTCTTTTACGTGTTTCTTGGATTTTGCGCTTATATCTCTATGATATTGGTGTTTTATTCCATGATCTACCTGTCTGTCTGTAAAGATTATGAAAGAATATCGTTGTTTTTTCTCCTTGGTATGGTAGTGTCATTTTTGCTTTCGATGGTATTAAGGTTCTTGTGTCATTGGGCCATAACAGACAGTATGCTGTTCTCTCTTGCGGTAGGGTTCTTTTTGACCGCGGTGCTTGAATTTACTGCGTTAAAAAGGTACTTTCTTAAGAACAGCAACAGGTATAAGCCAGTGCTGCAGTATTTTGTAAAATGGTGGAAACTGGTGGTTGCTAATTTTTTCTATGTTTTTGGTCTGTATGTCCATAATTTTGTATTTTGGACGGCCGATGAAGGCAGGATCATCGCAAAAAGCTTTGTATTTAACCAGGCCTATGATATTGCCACATGTCTTGCCATGTTCACTAATCTGTCGGCTACTGTAATTTTTATCACTCATGTGGAAATGCATTTTTATGAGAAATACAGGGCATATTCGGAGGCTGTAATCGGCGGGAAGGGGATAGATATTGAGAATGCGAAAGAGCGGATGTTCCGGCAGCTGGGAAGTGAACTTATGAATCTGGTGCGTGTGCAGTTTATCATTTCAGTAGTTATATACCTGCTCTGTGTGGTCTTTTTGCCTCAGTATGGGTTTGCCGGGCCGGCGCTTCGTATTTATCCGTGTCTGGCCGCCGGGTATTTTATCTTGTTCCTGATGTATGCTTCACTTATGTTTTTATATTATTTTAACGACCTGACAGGAGCTGTGATGACGGTGCTCAGTTTCTTTTTTGTCACATTTTTGGGGAGCATAGTGTCTATGGGACTATCCGATATCTGGTACGGTGCAGGGCTGGCTCTGGGGGCGTATGCCGGATGGTCCGTTGCATACATGCGCCTGCGCTGGGTGGAACGGAATCTGGATACTCATATCTTCTGCCAGGGGCAGATCCTGAAGAGGGAAGTCGGCCCCAAACCTCCTTCGCTGGTATACAGTCGAAGTGTCAGGGAGAAGGAAGCAGAAAGATAAGAGGGGGAATGTTTTTTTGTTACAGATATCATTGAGGCTGAGTTCCGGCAGGAAGAAATCGGATTTTTAATATATTGTGCGATTCCGGTCAATGCAAGGCAATTCATTCCCTCTGAATAATAAGGCATGTCTTTGCGTATTAAACAGCCGCCCTGGTATAAGGCGGCTGTTTAAATATGCATATATAATGTTTTGTATATTAGCTGCTTGCATTTACATGTGCAAGCATTTTCCGTATATCCTGGTTTTCATTTGTAACACTGATATTTACATGAGGATGTTTCCGTTTGAATACAACAAATAATTCATGTGCAAAGCCCTGTCCTATATCATCAATGCCTTCAAAGTCCAGTATAACTTCCTCAAAGCTTTCAAATCTGGCACAAAGTCTTTTGGCTTGTGATCTTGACACTGGGAATCCGTCCGTAAAAATATTTTTTAAAGGTATATGCGTTTTTATAAAGCCATTATCTACATCAGAAAACATATCAAACACCTCCTTGATATTGACTTTGCTGTTATTTGGCATGATCATAGCCACTGTGGTTCCTTTTTTGTCCTTCCAGCTTTTTAATTCTGGAATGGATACGATATCCTGAATAACATCATGATGTGTATTATGTGTAAAAATTTTCCCGTCTGATAATACTCCAAAGTGCTCGATCATTCTAGATGTGAAGAAGATGCCTTCTCCGGAATGATTTTCTGAGTCAGTAGTGAGTTTCCCTTTGAATAATTCATTGACTGCGTCATCTAATGTTTCATAACCATAATATTCTTTGATTTTTTCAAAAATACCGATACCATTATCATCTATCATGATTTTTGTTGAGCAATAGTTATATAGAGTATAGATGATTATTTCTGAAGCATTGGAGTGATCAATTGCATTATTCATCATCTCAGTAAAGGCATATTGCCAGATTTTGTATACATTATCTGGAAGATTATTTGCAATCGGTTCTATTATTTCATTGAATATTCTGTCTTCCTCTAATTTGTTATTGCAATAGTATATTTTTACATTTTCAATTTCCGACAAAACGTACTTTCGGCCTTCCCTTTTGATGATTTTTTCAGTACACAATTCATTGAGATATCGATAGACGGTTGTCAAAGAAATATGAAAAGTTTCTGCGGTCTTTTGCGCTATTGCGTTATCGCCAATTTCTATTTTTTCTAGTATATAGTGTTTAATTCTTTCCTTTGTGCTCTTTTTTAAACTCATTTCTCTTATTTTTTCACTTTATTTTGATATGTATTAACTATATCACACGAAAATTTAATTGTACAGATACTAAATCTTGTGTGAGGCGATAAAAAATATACAAAGATTTGAGCGATTGATATTGAGGAACTAAGAGGATATAATAAAACCCGACATAGTGTGTCATGATATAAGTGCTATTCTGTTATTGATAGAAGGCATCCTGGGGGTATTATATTATACTTCAAAATGATACGGGGAAGGAGGATCTGATTATGCGGGAGGGCAGATTATTTAAGATTGTGTACTACCTGCTTGACAAAGGACGGGCTACTGCTCCGGAGTTGGCGGAAAAGTTCGAAGTATCGGTCAGAACGATTTACAGGGATATTGATGTCCTGAGCGGGGCAGGTATTCCGATTTATGCAGAAGCAGGCAGAAATGGAGGTATTCATCTATTAAGCGATTTTGTCCTGGATAAAGCCGTATTATCAGAGGAAGAAAAGCAGGAAATCCTTACAGCATTACAGAGCATAAATATTGCAAAGAATGTGAACGACAGCCAAACATTACAGAAACTTTCAGCATTGTTTCAGATTGATTCAGAGAATTGGCTTGAGGTGGATTTTTCCAGATGGGGGAACAGAACATCCGACAATGAAAAATTTGAATTGCTCAAATCAGCGGTTATACGCTGCAAAAATGTCAGAATCCACTATGCGAACTCGTATGGTGTAATCAGCGAAAGGATCGTGCAGCCCTTAAAGCTTGTTTATAAAGCACATGCATGGTATCTGAAAGCATTTTGCACTGAAAAACAAGACTGGCGGATATTTAAATTAAATCGTATTCTGGATCTGGAGGTTTTGAGCGGAAGCTTTCGGCGTCGTGATTTCCCGGGATTAATTGAAACATCCGAAGGGGATTATCCTGAAATTATGCTTCACTTTACGAAAGAAATGGCCTACCGTGTTTACGATGAGTTTGATAAAACACAGATACAACAGGCAGAAGCCGGTGATTTAATTGTTTCTGCAAGGATGCCGCAGGATGCGTGGCTCATTGGATTCCTTCTGTCGTTTGGAACACAGGTGGACATCCTTTCGCCCAATTATTTGAAAGAGATCGTCGCGGAACAGGCAAAATTAATATATGAGAAAAATAAACCCTGACATATATTGTCAGGATAAGTGTGATAGATTATATGACATAGCAATATATAAACTTTAAACACATTGGAAAAACGGAGGTAAGAAAAATGAGTGAGATGAATCAGAAGTTTTGTCAGTGCTGCGGGATGCCTATGGGAGATACCGATGAATTGTATGGGACAAATGCCGATGGCGGAAAAAGTAAGGAATATTGCAGGTATTGTTTTGAAAACGGTGCGTTTACTTTTGACGGCAGCATGGAGGAGATGATTGAGATCTGTGTTCCTAAGATGGTTGCCGCCCATCCGAATATGGATGAAGAGGAAGCAAGACGGGGTATGTTTGAGTGGTTCCCGACGTTAAAGCGCTGGAAAAAGTAATCCGGGAGGAGACGGAATATGCACTTTGTGAAAGTAAAAGGGATATTATCCCCTCAAAATGGAATGAATTTATATCGCGGTTGCTCTCACGGGTGCATTTATTGTGACTCCAGAAGCAAATGCTATCATATGGAACATGCTTTTGAAGATATTGAAGTCAAAGAAAATGCGCTTAGCTTGTTAGAGCATGCCCTTAAGCATAAGCGAAAAAAATGCATGATAGGTACAGGCTCAATGGCGGATCCCTACATCCCTTTAGAAATGGAAATCGGCCATATCAGGAAGGCCTTGCATCTGATTTTTGAATATGGATTCGGCTTCACGGTTATTACAAAATCTGACCGTATTTTGCGGGATCTGGATCTTTTGCAGAAAATAAACGAACAGACAAAATGCGTTGTGCAAATGACGCTGACTACTTATGATGAAACATTGTGCAGAAAAATAGAACCGAATGTGAGTACGACAAAAGCGCGGTTCGAGGCGCTGAAGCGCCTGGGAGATGCAGGAATTCCCACCGTTGTGTGGCTGACACCTATTTTGCCGTTTATCAATGATACAGAGGATAATATTTCCGGTATTCTGGATATGTGTATAGAAGCAAAGGTCTATGGAGTTATTTGCTTCGGGATGGGGCTGACACTTCGGGAAGGAAACAGAGAGTATTTTTATGAGCAGTTAGATCGTAGGTTTCCGCAGATGAAAGAGAAATATATACGTACATATGGGAATCAATATATGATTGAGAGTCCAAAGAACAGACGACTGATGAGATTATTTTGTCAGAAATGTGATGAGGGCGGGATCGTTCATAACAATGAGAAGATATTTGAATATCTGCATACTTTCGAGGAAAAAGGTGTTGCAGAGCAATTAAACCTTTGGGGATCGTGAATAGGTTAAGAGTTTCTTGTGTGGCAAAATAAACGAATGAGGACGGGTATGTGCAAGATAAAAGCTCTCTAAGAGAGCTTTTATTGGAACATATTTTCTACATAATTTCGCATCGCATTGCGGGATTTGATTTCCCTTGCACCGTCCACGATGGGTTTCTGCTCAGATTCAGGAAGCTGTGCGAAACGGTTCAGGATGTCTGAATGCTGGGCAAGCTCCATCGTGAAGCCGATAGGAAGATCCTGATTGTCTATCATGTTATCACCCCATAGGTAGCATGTGCAGAAATAGTGAAAATATGCGGCCTATTCACCAGATGATTTGTCCTTTTTTGGATGCTTCTTATTCGGGGGAAGCATATCCTGGTAACTTGAAGATTCGCGCTGTCCTTCGTAAGCATCCTTGGTCTGAGTATAATCAATGGGTTTTTCGGTTGTAAATGATGATTTTTCCTTCATGTGTACACTCTCCTTTCAGGAGTAGGATGCGTATCCGGAGAGAAAATATGTATTTTGGCCAGATGGAATTTTGAGAAATACGCTTTGTAGAAATACAAGGTGTATTTTTGTATAGTTTGCCAATAGACAAATCCAAACAAATGTTCTATGATTTATAATCATAAAGCTTAACATGGTTTTGCGTAAAACATTGATTTTTGTGATACTATAGAATATAATATTACAAAAGAAACACTGTATGTTGGCACGCTAGATTGATTTTACGTGCCATTCTTTGCTTTGATGGGAGAGATGATATGTATAATGTTATAGATGTAGCAAAATATATTATTTTGTATTGTAAAAGAAAAGGATATTCGATCAGCAATTTGAAATTACAGAAACTGCTATATTTTGTCCAGGCACAGTTCCTGGTAATATATGATTTTCCGGCATTTGATGAGGAAATAGAAGCATGGGATTTTGGGCCGGTAGTCCCGGAAGCATATCACTATTTTAAAATGTGGGGTAGTTCAGAAATACCGGTTTTAGTTGCCAAAGGAGCAGAAAGAAAAATTCGTATAAACCATCAGAGAACTATGGATGATGTGTTGGAACAATGTGCTGGTTTTTCAGCACCGTATTTAGTAGAATTGACACATAACCAAAGTCCCTGGGAAGATAATTATGACGGTTCATATAACAAAGTAATACCTAAGGGGGCAATAAGGAGGTTCTTCGAATAGATGGGAATAAATCCTAACAAGCGGACAGATGGGCAAAGCATAGCGGAATCCGTTGAGAAAACAAAGGAAATGTCAGACAGCACAGATGAATTGTGTGAGCTATTGGCAAAAAATACAAATATCTTTCATAGTATGGATTTTGTGAAAACATTGTCTGGGTACATAGATAAACATGAAAGGTTATTATATGTGGAGATCACCAATTGTATGTCCGAATTTGACGAAAGAAAAAGAGCAACATTACTAACCAATATAGATGATGTTGTTTCTTATGTGTATTCAAAAGAATATGAAGAAAATGCAGAAGTAAGAAAAGTTGTGCTTAAATTGTGGGATCATGTGAATCTGGTTAAAAGACAATTAGATTTATTCACAATAACAGATGAACATATGCCGCAAGTTATTGAAAACAAGATGAAAGAGATTTCAAATGATGTGTCAAAAAAGGTTACAGAACAGCTAATTTCATTGATAGCGATTTTTACGGCTCTTTCGTTTTTGGTTTTTGGAGGAATCAGTTCGTTAGACAATATTTTTATTGGGGCGCAGGATATTCCTGTTGTAAAACTCATGATAGTTGGCTTTATTTGGTGTTTTTGTATTATGAATCTTATTTTTGTATTCATGTTTTTTATTGCAAAGTTGACAAAATTGTCTATAAAGTCAACGAATGATATTAATGCGAATATTGTTCAAAAGTATCCGTTGATTTTTTGGAGCAATTTTATTGTGGTGTTCGGACTGATATTGGCATGTTGGACATATTATGTGAGAAGGTACGGTTATAGCTGCGGGATTGATAATTTTGTTGGGAAATATCCATCAGAAATTAGTACACTAGGCTTTGTTATAATATTTATTATCATGTTTTTGAGTGGAAAGAAAATATATAAAATCTGGGCCAAAAGCAACGAGAAAAAATAGGATTGGATAATTAGCTAAGCACCCGTCAGGGGCACCTTTTAGCTGTTATTTCATTTATGAATAGGTCATATATTTTGTCACAGACTTTAAAAAGCACCGTATTTACGGTGCTTTTGTAAACGGAGAGTGTGGGATTCGAACCCACGTGCCCTGTAAAGGACAACTGCATTTCGAGTGCAGCTCGTTATGACCACTTCGATAACTCTCCATATCATATTTCAGGCTGATGGTCTGTCTTCCCAGAAAGAAAAGCCATGCAGACTTCGAAAAATCTTCGATTTTCCTCAGTCACGTGCTAGCGCCCTATCTCATTAAGAGAAAAGGAATCTGTCTGCAAGCAGCCAGTTCCTTTGTGGTACCCCGAAAGGAAAAGCCATGCAGACTTCGAAAAATCTTCGATTTTCCTCAGTCACGGGCTAACGCCCTATCTCATTAAGAGAAAAGGAATGTGTCCGCAAGCAGCCAATTCCTTTTTTCTTAATGAGGCATGGCTTTTTGCTGACGTGAACATTATAACACAAAAGGGAAGGCTGATGCAAGGGGCATCAGCCTTCTGAGGGGGGATGAAAAATCTATGTAAATTTTACGGATTGTTAGGCGAGGTCCGGCAGTCATACAATTATTACTAACTTTGAATTATACATCCGTCGTCCTCTTCAATTGATAAATTTATTATATAAGGAAATTGTGACATGGATGTGACTGAAACTGGAAATATTTATAAAATTTCTTAAGAAAATCCAAAGATGGTATTAGAAGTGAATAATAGACAGACATATATACGGATGAATTCAATAAATTCGGTCAATAATGTTACAAGGGGAAATGTTTTAGAACATATTTTCAATATAATCCAGAAGGGAAGAGTGTTGAGTATGAAGACATTTGAGGAGCTGTATAGAGATTTGCTGGATAGAAAAATATCTTTGGATGAACCGCTGCCCAATGGGTATGATCCGGCACACCTGGACTGCCTGGTCCATCCGGAAAAATATGCTCCGGTTTTAAAGGTTAAGGAGTGTGAAGAGTGTGCTTATGACCGTGCTTGTCAGAACAGCTGTGTATTTGATGCTATACGGGAGGGAGAAGATGGAAAACTTTGGATCGACCCTGAGTTGTGTGTGGGATGTGAAGCATGTATCAAGGCGTGTAAGGATGAACGGCTTGCCGCAAGCCGGGATGTGCTTCCGGCTATGAGGGCAGTCAGGGAGGCGAAGGGAGCCGTATATATGATGATAGCGCCGGCTTTTCTTGGGCAGTTCAGTGAGAAGGTGACACCCGGAAAGCTGAGAACCGCTTTTAAAGCCCTTGGCTTCACCGGGATGGTGGAGGTAGCGCTGTTTGCAGATATACTGACATTGAAGGAGGCTTTGGAATTTGACACGCACATACAGCAGGAAGGAGACTTTCAGCTGACAAGCTGCTGTTGTCCGGTGTGGATCGCGATGATCAGGAGGACATTCCATGAATTGATGCCTCATGTGCCGGGAGCCGTATCCCCAATGGTTGCCTGCGGGCGCATGGTAAAGAAAATCCATCCGGGAGCAATTACGGTTTTTGCAGGCCCTTGCCTTGCAAAGAAAAAGGAGGCCAGGGAGGAGGATATTAAGGATGCGGTAGATTATGTGTTGACATTCCAGGAAGTAAAGGATATCTTTGAGGCGGCGGATATTCATCCTGAGGAGCTTGCGGAGGCGACAAAAGAACATGCGTCCAAGGCCGGAAGACTTTATGCCAGAACAGGCGGAGTCAGCCGGGCGGTGGCTGAGATGGTAGCGCAGCTTTGCCCGGATCGGGACATCTCTGTCCGTGCACAACATGCAAACGGGACGAAGGAATGTATGCAGATGATCAAAGACATTAAGGAGGGAAATACAGATGCCAATTTCTATGAGGGCATGGGTTGTGTCGGCGGTTGTGTCGGTGGACCGAAGGCTATTTTAAGTGTGGAAGAGGGGACAAAGAATGTGGATCAGTATGCAGAGAACTCGGCATTTCAGACGCCCCTCGAGAATCCATATGTGTTGAAACTTCTCGAGGAGCTTGGTCTGGAGACTGTAGAGGATCTGCTGGAGGATACGATCCTTACAAGAGATTTATAAGGTTCTGATAAATCTTAAAAAGGCTTCCCGCCCTTCCGGCGTACATTTATAAACCCCGGCATCCTCCAGCACATGTGTAAATACGATGCCGACTTCCTCTTTCAGGATATCCATAATATTTTCCCGGGTGACGGAATCGTACTTTGACGGACGAAGTCCGCCTGCTCCCGGCAGGGAGCCTGTATTACGGGATGCCCTTTGGGTATACTTTGGTAAAAACTCTTCCACCCAGTCTGCATGCTTTTCAATCATTTCATTGCTTCGGATATCCTTCCCATTAATGATATGATCTGCCAGAATTTCCAGTTCTTCTTTCAGCCTTGCGGGTAGGACGGCAAGTCCCATAACTTCAATGAGACCAATGTTTTCCTTTTTGATATGGTGGTACCGGGCATGTGGGTGATAGACACCTAATGGGTGCTCGTCTGTAGTAATATTGTTCCGCAGAGCCAGGTCAAGTTCATAGACATCCCCGATTTTTCTGGCGATGGGAGTGATGGTATTGTGAGGCTCTCCGTCTGTTTCCGCGTAGATAAAGGCATCGGCGTCCGTGTATGTTCTCCAGTTGTTCAGTATATGATCCCCCAGGTCGATCAGGCGGGTTTCGTCCTTGCTTCTGATCCTGAGCACGGAAAGAGGCCATTTTACGATGCCTGCCTCCACATCTTCATATCCGGGAACCGATATCTGTCGTTCAATCGGAGCTTTTGCCATAGCAAATGTATAGTTTCCTCCCTGAAAATGGTCATGGCTTAAGATGGAGCCGCCCACGATCGGAAGGTCGGCATTGGAACCGAGAAAATAATGTGGGAACAGCTTAATAAAATCAAACAGTTTCCGAAAAGCCGCCCGGTCTATTTTCATCGGAATGTGCCGGCCGTTAAACACAATACAATGTTCGTTATAGTATACATAAGGAGAATATTGGAATCCCCATTGACTACCGTTAATGGTAACAGGAATGATCCTGTGGTTTTCTCTGGCAGGGTGGTTTATGCGTCCCGCATAGCCCTCGTTTTCCATGCAGAGCTGGCAGCTCGGGTAGGCGCTTGCTTTGGCGTTTTTCGCTGCGGCGATAGCTTTTGGATCTTTTTCCGGTTTAGAGAGGTTGATGGTAATGTCAATTTCACCATACGGCGAGTCAACTTTCCACTTCATATCCTTTTTTACTCGGTAACGGCGGATATAGTCGCTGTCCTGGCTGAGTTTGTAATAATAATCCGTTGCATCCTTCGGGGAGATGTTATATTTCTCCTGGAAATCGCGCTGGATCTGTGCCGGCCGCGGCAGCAGGCAGTTCATGATCTTTGTGTCCAGGAGATCACGGTATACGATATTGTCCTCAATGATGCCACGGTTTACGGCCTCGTCCAAAAGGGCTTTTAATACCGGTTCTAAATCAATACTACCTGCAGGAATCTCGGTATCTTCATAATTGTCTTCATTGAAAATCTCCAGAAGAAGGTTGGTAGTATAGATTCGCTCGCATTCGGGGGTAAGCCCGGTTTGGACGCCGTATTCTACTAATTTTTTAATATTTTCGTACAACATAATAGTCCTCCTCATATAATTATCGTATCGGCGGTATGGAATCCGCGCCGGGCTAGATTAATTTATGTGCCCCGTCGCCAATGTCCACGACATAGAATTCTGCACTGTGCCCTACTTTTTCAAGGTAAGCTTTTCCGACTGTGTCGATGAAGTCATCAATGACGTCATCCTTCACGATACTTACGGTACAGCCGCCAAATCCGCCGCCGGTAATTCGGGATCCAAGGACGCCGGGCATTTCCTGTGCAAGTTCCACCAGGATATCAATTTCTTCACAGGACACTTCGTAGTCGTTTTTCAGAGATTCGTGGGAGGCATTCATAAGTTCCCCGAACAGCTCAGTCTGGTTCTTCCTCAGGGCATCTACAGCCTGAATGGTGCGCCGGTTCTCATATACAGCGTGTTTGGCACGTTTTTGCCTTATAGGATCCTTGATGGCATCCTTGTGCGCTTCATAGTCTTCTTCCGTCAGATCCCCCAGTGTCCGGATATCCATAACGGACTGCAGTTCTTTTAAAGCAGTTTCGCATTCGTTTCTGCGGTCATTGTAGGCTGAATCTACCAGACTGTGTTTCACTTTACTGTTGGTGATGACGATTTTTGCATCCTGGAGTATAACCGGTGCATATTCATAATTTAATGTGTTGGTGTCCAGAAAGATTGCATGATCCTTTTTCCCCATTGCGCTTGCAAACTGATCCATAATGCCGCAGTTGCAGCCGTTGAAATTGTTCTCCGAATCCTGGCCGATTAAGGCGATGTCTGTCATAGTGATCTGTTTGAATGCGAAGGTATCCTTTAAGACCAGCCCGGTCAGTATCTCCAGGGAGGCTGAGGAGGAGAGGCCGGAACCATTGGGGATATCTCCAAAGATCAGAATGTCAAGGCCATGGGTCAGTTTATACCCTCGTTTTTCAAACGCCCACATAACGCCTTTCGGATAGTTGGTCCAGGAGGCGGATTTGCTCGGGATCAGATCATCAAGGTCGGATTCGATCACCCCGAGGGAACTGAAATTCATAGAATAAAAGCGAAGCCTGCGGTCATCCCGGTCCCTTACCACAGCATATGTGCCGAGCGTCAGTGCACAGGGGAATACATGCCCTCCGTTGTAATCGGTATGTTCTCCGATCAGGTTGACGCGTCCGGGTGCAAAATAGGCGCGGTATTCACCGTCACTGCCGTATATTTCTTTGAATTTCTGAATTGATTTTTCCAGCATTTTATTTTCTCCCTTCTTTTCTTTGAGTTTTTATTGCGGGAAACGTCCGGTTGTTTTATGATTATAATGATAGTGAGAAGATAATAATATGGCAATAAGAATATTAGAAAAAAATATAAGGATATTGAGGATATGCAGATAAATATAGAAAAAAATCAAAAAGAGAAAAAAGAACATGGTAATTATGCATTTCCGGTCTATGTATCTGTAGAAAAAATCGAGGCATATGAGCAGGGGGCATTTTTGTGGCATTGGCATCCGGAGGTGGAGCTTACCTGGATCGTGTCAGGAGAGATGGAGTATCATGTGAATGATCAGAAGTATGACCTTGCAGAAGGAGAAGGGCTATTCGGGAACAGTAATACGCTGCATTCGGGATATAGGAAAGGGGACAGTGAGTGCACGTATATTTCTATTACATTTCACCCACGATTTTTGTACGGCTATGAGAGCAGCATACTTCAGACAAAATATGTAGAATTTATTGTGGGAAATGACCAGTGGCCATCTATGAAGCTGGAAAGAAACCTGGTATGGCATCAGGAATTGATAAAGTGGATGCAGGAGATCTACCGGCTCTGGGGAGAGAGGCCGGAAGACTATGAGATGCAGATCCATATCATACTTATGAAAATCTGGCAGAAACTGTATCAATATTTTACAAAGCAGCCGGAGAAGGAAAAACCACGCCGGGAACATATCCAGAGGCTGCGGGATATGGTCTCTTATATGGAGGGAAGATACAATCAGGATATTTCCCTTAAAGATGTTGCTTCTCATGTGAATATATGCAGGAGTGAGTGCTGCCGTTTCTTTAAAAAACATATGAATATGACGATTTTTGAGTATCTTATGTTTTTGCGGGTACAAAAAAGCCTGCCTTATCTGAAGGCAGGAGAAAGTGTCACGAAGACTGCGGGGCTGGTGGGGTTTGCAAGCCCCGCATATTATGGACAGATTTTTAAGCGTTATATGAAATGTACTCCAAAGGAGTATCAAAAGGGACAGATGTAGGGAATTGTAAACATTTTTTATAGTTGATGTTGAATTCCCGGCAGCCGGTCAAGCGCTTTCGCTGCGATCAGGAAAATAATTGCACTTCCTGCAGACTGGATGACATTTCCAATTGCAGAAGCGGCGGCGGTGGCAAAGGAACCGAAAATAAGTCCTTCTGCGAGGTAATATCCGGCAATGCAGATCAAAGCCGCAAGAAATGGCGCTATGATATTATGGACGCATAATGCCTTATCGTTTTTGCTGGTGAATGGTAATGTGATCAACATTTTAATGATGATCGTGGCAGGCGCCCATGCAGGTGCGGTCAGAAGATCTGCAAGCCCTCCGCCGATGGCGGCGGCCGCAAGAGCATAAGGGCGCGGCAGGAGCACTGCCGCAAGGTAGATCAGGGCATCTCCGAAGTGCACATACCCTCCGTTTGTTCCATAAGGGATATGGAAAATGTAAGCCGTCATAAGTGTGATCATGGCGGCAAATAAACCAGTGGCAGTCATAAGAGTTATTGGTTTTGCGGTTGCTTTCATTGTTACATTCCTCCTCGTTTTCAGTATATAACTATTTGTCGGGCAATGTGCCGGGAATCAACATAGATAAGTATTTTTCATAGTTTACTCCGTCATTGCGCGGAACCTGCTCCTTTATAGAATCTGCAAGGGCGGCTTCCAGAAAGCTGCCCGCCGTAAGGGTGATAGATGGGATATCCTCGCCTCTTGCAATTCCGGCTGCAATGCAGGAGGCAAACAGGTCTCCGGTTCCGGAGTAACTCCCTCCGATGTACGGGAAGGCAAGTAAGCGGCTTTCTCCATCGGAAATACATAAATTTCCCATTTGTTTTGTGTGTTGTTCGTCTGTGAACTGTATGCCGGTGACAATAACGTGTTCAGGGCCTCTTTTGCACAGCTTTTGTCCCAGCTTTAAAATCACGGATAGCTGCCGGTGATAGTCACCGGCTATTGTCAGCGTCTCATAGGGGGTGTCTGTAAGCAGTGCAAGTTCGGTAAGGTTCGGTGTGATGATGTCTGCCCGAAGCGCCAGTTTTTTCATCTGTTCCAGAAGACTTGGCGTAAACAGGTCATAGGTCTTTCCGTCATCTCCCAGCACCGGATCTACCAGCAGAAATGTGTCCGGTGCATCAAATGTGTCTATAAAATGGAAGATCTGACGGATCTGCTCCTCGCTTGCCACAAAACCTGTGTAGATACCGTCGAAGGACTGGCCCATTTTTTTCCATTCTCTCCGAAAGTGTTCCATTTTTTCAGTATAATCGTCACAATAATAGGCAGGGTAGCCGGTCTGCGCCGTTAATATGGCGGTAGGGAGAGGACAGGGCTGGACACCCATTGCGGATATGACGGATATGGCAGCCGTCAGGGAGCATCTTCCAAAACCCGATAAATCATTGATTACAGCAATTTTTTTTGTCATAAATCTGTACCATCCTTAAAGGTTAAACATATAGTAGCACTAAAGTGGATGTGTTGAAAAGTCCAGATAACCACTTCTTAACCAGGCCAGTTTGACGCGCTTTATCAGCTCTGAAGAATAAAAACTTTTCGCAGTAAAAATGCTATATTTTGCCATATTTCCTTCTGGTGTTGTAAAATAACAGAAAGAAATTTTACGCACAGGAGGAAAAACTGTTGAA
>JAETQR010000011.1 GCA_021770615.1 Lachnospiraceae bacterium
CCGGCTTCCTTCAGATTCCACCTCACGATGGACACCCTTGCCTTCGGCTATATCCTTCCCACTACCGGGCGGATTCCGGACTTGCACCGGTTAGAAACGTGCGCCGCCGGGCGCACAGTAAAAGATCCGGCTGAAAAACAGCCGGATCTTTTCATAAAGTAATCTGAGCCACCCGATCATCCCTCGATCGTGATATATTTCTTTTCCTCGACGGATGGTTTTTCTTCCTTTTTCGGTATCTCAAGGGCCAGAATACCGTCTTTAAAGCTTGCTCTGATATCTTCTTCCGTGATATCCTTTCCGACAAAGAAGCTTCTCTGGCACTGTCCATAGTAACGCTCCCTGCGGATGTATCTGCCCTCGCTGTCCTTCTGATCCTTATTTTCTTCCTGGCTTGCCGAGATCGTCAGATAACCATCCTTAAGATCAGCCTTTATATTTTCCTTTGTATACCCCGGAAGCTCAATGTCCATCAGGAATTTATCATCAAACTCCTGCACATCGACCTTCATTCCCGGCACTCTTGATTTCTGAACTGTGTCGAATGGGAAACGGAACATATCGTCGAAAAAGCTGTCTGCAAAATTGTCTTTGAAAATACTTGGTACTAACATAAGTCATTCCTCCATTCATTTTTATATCTTTTCAGTTTATTGTTCCCCGGCAGATCATTTTCATTCCCACCGGCTAATTATGTTATAACACAATTATTAGCACTCGTCAAGAGTGAGTGCTAATAATTTTTGTGAAAATTTTGTGTCCTCCTGATTATGAATGGCGGATATTTTTCTCCCATTCCCCGCATAACCGCTCCAAAGACCACGCCGCATTAGCTGGGCTCGTGGACGGCAGTTTTACGATATCCATCCCCGTCTCCTCCCTGACATAGCGGTCATACAGTTCACAAGCTTTGGCCCCGTTTCCATACACAGCGGAAATATTGGCGCTGCGCAGTAACGCCCCAATGTCATTTACCTCTACATCCCGGATCGAGCTGTCGCTGGAACCGGTGATCGTACAGCTTCCGATCACATCCCATATCGCAATATGGTTTGCAAGAAGCATTTCCTTTTTCTCCCCAATCGTCACGGGCAGACTGCTTCCTGTAATGTGTGCGATCACTTTCCAAAAACGGTTTTGCGGATGGCCGTAATAAAATTGTACCTCTCTTGATTTCACAGATGGAAATGTCCCCAGGATCAGTATCTCGGAAAATTCGTCACACACCGGCTCAAATGTATGCCTTATATTTTTAAATTCCACTGGTATTCCTCCATCCTGACATGTCCGTCCTCAAACTCTACACCCTCTGCCTCCAAAAGCTCGACCTGCCGGTTCGCTCCCCCAAAAGCAAATGCTTTTGAAACATTGCCGTCTTTTGTGACTACCCGGTGACACGGAATCTGGCTGGTATCCGGATTTACATGAAGGGCATACCCTACGACACGCGCCCACCTGCGGTTTCCTGCAAGGGCAGCTACCTGTCCATAGGTGGCTACATTTCCTTTGGGAATCTGCTTTACGACCTCATAAATTTTCTCAAACGTATTTTTTTCCTGCATCATTTCCTCCATTTACTTCTTTTATCAACAATATATTTCACGATTTAAAAAAGCAGCAGATTTCTTCGACCAGCGACTCATAAGAGGAATCAGATGCCTCCCGAATCTGCTCTACTCCTTGTTCCTTTAGTACCGCTGTCGTCTTTTTCCCAATGCTGAACATCGTATGTTCCCGGCTATATGCAGCAAACTCCTCCTGATACAAAGCTGTCAGCCGCCGCACGAGAGATCCGCAGGTAAATACGATCCCATCAAATCCGGAGCATTCCGGCAGACAGGCAGTCCCCACATTTTCCGGTACATTTTCGTAAACAGCCACCTCTTTCAGATGGCAGACACCGCCCAGTATCCTCTGTATTTCATGCTCTCCGTTTTCCGCCCGGATGTGCCAGACCGTTTCTGTCCCACCAAGCCGTCCGGCAAGTGTTTCCGCTAACGCCGTACTGTCCGCATGCTCCGGGACAAGGTCGGCCCGGATCCCATAACTATTCAGCGCTTCCTCCGTCTTTTTCCCGACAGCGGCGATCTGTGCACCAGCCAGCGATCTGGCATCCATCCCGGAACGAAACAAATTTTCCCGGAACGCCCTGGCTCCGTTCCTGCTTGTAAAAACAAACCAATCTACGCCGGACAGCTCTTCCTCTGATAAATGCAGTTCCTTTTTTACAATCCTTCCCAACTGTATTTCCTCGACCTCTGCGCCCTGTTCCCACAAAAGTTTTGTCATCCGGGATATCCCGGATATATTTTTCGGGACAAGAAAGCGTTTGCCCGACAAAGCCTTTTCCGGTATAACATCCAGCCACTGGCGGAGTTTCACCACCTCTCCCACTACGACCAGGGCAGGGGAAATAAGCCCCTCCTGTCTGACCCCTTCCACAATACTCCCGAGTTGTGAAACACAAACCTTCTGTTTATTCGTAGAAGCATTGGAAATGACTGCTGCCGGAGTGTCTGGCGGCATCCCTGCCCCGAGAAGCCCTTCCCGGATCTCTTCCAGACAGCCCAGTCCCATAAGAAATATACACGTTTCTCCTCCGCCTGCCATCGCTTCAAAATCAAGATCTGCCAGTTTATCTCTCTTATCATGCGCTGTCACGACATGAAAACCGCCTGAGATTCCCCGGTGAGTCACAGGAATCCCGGCGCAGGCCGGACCCGCTATCGCCGAACTGAGCCCCGGAATGACCTCAAAACGAATGCCCTGCCTGAAAAGTTCAAGCCCTTCTTCCCCTCCCCGGCCAAATACATATACATCTCCGCCTTTCAGACGGACTGTCTTTTCATACTGCATCGCCTTCCTGACCAGCAGACGGTTGATCTCCTCCTGCTCCATCGTATGATGGTGCGCTTCCTTTCCCACATAGACCAGCTCACACCCCTGCTTCGCCTCTTCCAGTAACTGTGGAGAAACAAGTCTGTCATAAATAATACAGTCTGCCTCCCTGAGTGCTTCCATCCCCTTAACTGTGATCAGCCCCGGATCTCCCGGACCTGCCCCCACCAGAATGACTTTCCCCGCCACTTCCGGCCGGATCTGCAACCACGCCTCCTCAGCCAGCTTTTCCAATGTATGTCCGGTAACCGTCACACACTTTGTCCTCGTCCCGCTTTCATTTCCGAAAAAGGCCCGCAGCCGGTACATTCCATTCTCCTGTTCGTCACAAAAAGCTCCCACCGGAACATGACAGCTGCTTCCTGTCTTTCCCAAAAAACACCTCTCAACGGCTACCGTCTCATCACTCTCCCGGTCACTCAGTGCATCTAACATCGCCTTTAATTCTACGTCATCCTCCCGTAGTTCCAATGCCAGCGCACCCTGTGCCGGAGCAGGTATCATTTCATCCGGTTCCAGATACACCGTAACTGTTTCCCTCATTCCGAGACGATGCAGACCGGCGGCCGCCAATATGATACCGTCTAATTTCTGTTCCTCCATTTTTCGCAGTCTCGTATCAACATTTCCACGGATCCCTGTCACCCGGATATCCGGCCTGAGTTTCCTGATCTGGAGACTCCTCCGTATGCTTCCGGTAGCGATCACCGCCCCCTCCGGCAATTCATCCAGCGAAGCGGCTTCCCTTAATACAAGTACATCTCTTGGGTCTTCCCGTTTCCATGTTTTTGCAAATACAAGCCCCTCCGCCGGTGTGACAGGCATATCCTTCATACTGTGTACACCGATATCAAGTTCTCCCGCGAGGATCTTCTCCTCGATCTCTCTCACAAATAAGCCGTTATCCCCAATCTGGTTTAGCGGCTTATCCTGAATCTTGTCCCCTTTTGTCCGTACCACGCAGATTTCAAATTCATGTTCGGGATATGCCTCACGCAGTCTGACACATACTGCCTCTGTCTGCGCCATTGCAAGCTTTGATCCCCTTGTTCCGATTCTGTATTTCATATGACATCCCTTCTATATCCGAAACAACTGGTTTACCATCTCCTGATACCGGTCCTGTTCCTCTCTGGAATCAATCTGTTTTAACTCCTGGATCGGCTCCCGCAAAAGCCGCTGCAGAGAAGCCCTCAATACCTTTTCCACAAGCTTTTTTTCCCTCTGGCTCATCTCGATCTTACGCTCCAGGTATCCACAGCTGTCCTCTACGATTTCCTGACATCTCTGCTGAAGAGACCGGATCGTCCCATCTACCCGGCTCTTAAGCAGCCACTCTTCGGTCTCCTTCACCCCGCCTCTGATCTGCTCCTCGCTCTGTATGGCCAGTTTTTCCCGTTCTCTCTGATTATCCTTTGCCACTCTTTGCAGCGTATCAAGATCGATCAGCTCTACAAGTTTCTCTCCCGCGAAAGCCGTATCAATATCCCTCGGCGCTGCCAGATCCAGAAAAGCCACCGGACGTTTTGGGGCAAACTGCTCCCGCTTTACGACGAGATGGGGGGAAGATGTGGCAGAGATCACAATATCGCACTGCGCCATCACTTCATATCTTTTTTCGTATTCGGTCACATGGATATCCGCAAATTCTTTCCTCAGTTCTGCCGCATGGGAAAGAGTACGGCTGCAGACCGTTACCTGTCCGGCATGGTATTCATACACATATCTCACAGCAAGCGCCGCCGTCTTTCCGCTTCCGATGACAAATACATGTTTTCCGGCGATCCCACAGCTCTCCTCCAGTCTCCGGATCCCAATATAACTGACCGACAATGGTTTTTCACTTATTTTTAACTCTGTCTTGATCCGCTTGGCACAGGCGATGGCATCTGTAACAAACCGGTTTAGTTCCTTCCCGCCGTATCCCATTGCACGGGAAAAATCCAAAGCCTCTTTCACCTGTCCGAGAATCTGGTCCTCCCCCGGAACAAGAGACTCAATTCCTGCTGTCACACGAAACAGATATGCCACAGCCTCCTCTCCTGTTTTCCGGACAAGATGATCCGCCAGTGAAATTTCAGGAAACATTTCCCCGTAAAAGTGGCACACCTGGTCAAACTGCTGTCCATTCTCATAAAAAAAATATACTTCACTCCGGTTGCAGGTCGATAAGATCATACACTGCCTGACTCCCACACTCTCTGCTTTTTGAAAAAAATCAAGTTTTTTACTGTCCGTAAATGAAATCTGGTCACGGACATCTAATCTGGCTGTTTTATAACTGATCCCTGTCAAACCGAACTGCATCCGTCCTCTTATCCCCCTTTACATTCTATCCTTGCACAGATATTCACAGATCACGTCACATGTGAGCTGGATATCCTCCCCGGTATGGGCATCCGACACAAACATCGCCTCAAACTGGGACGGCGCCACATAGATTCCCCGGTCAAGCAGGAAACCAAAATAATCTGCATAGCGTTTTGTATCCGAAGTTAAAGCGCCATCGTGATCTCTTACGGCCTCACCGGTAAAAAAGATGCTGAGAAGAGAACCGATCTGGTTTACACAGACATGTTCCCCGGCCACTTCTTTTACTACCCGGCCAATCTTTTCTGCCTTCCTGTCAAGTCTTTCATAAATACCCGGGTCTTTTTGGAGGAGTTTCAATGTCTCAATCCCCGCTGTCGTGGCGATCGGGTTTCCCGACAGGGTGCCCGCCTGATAGACCGGACCGTCAGGCGAGATCATTTTCATAATATCCCGTCTTCCCCCGTAAGCCCCAATCGGCATTCCACCGCCCACGATCTTCCCGAGAGTCGTAAGATCCGGTATGACCCCATAAAATTCCTGGGCTCCGCCGGGAGCCAGACGAAATCCTGTGATCACCTCGTCAAAGATCAGGAGAGCTCCATTCTGTTTACTTATCTCACGTAAAAACTGTAAAAATCCGGGCTCAGGAATCACTACGCCCATATTGGCCGCTACCGGCTCTACAATGATCGCAGCAATCTCCCCTGGATTCTTTTCAAACAGTTCTTCTACAGATGTCGTATCGTTATACCGTGCCACCAGTGTATTCTTTGTATAATCTGCGGGCACTCCTGCGCTATCCGGAACCGAAGTGGTCAGCGCAGCAGATCCCGCTTTTACAAGAAGTCCATCGGAATGCCCATGGTAGCATCCTTTGAACTTGACGATCTTATCCCTCTTCGTATATCCTCTGGCCGCCCGGATCGCACTCATGACCGCCTCTGTCCCGGAACTGACAAGACGGCTCACTTCAATCCCCGGAACCATTTCCGCGATCATACGGGCAAGCTCCACTTCCTTTTCCGTCGGCGCCCCGTAAGTAAACCCGAGTTCACAGGCTTCCTGCACTTTTTTTATCACCTGCGGATGGGCATGCCCAAGTATCCCCGGCCCATACGAACAGACATAATCGATCCTCTCATTCCCGTCCACATCGACGATCCGGCTTCCCTTCGCCGAACGGATAAAACAAGGCGTCCTGCCCACCGGGCCAAAAGCACGCACCGGGCTGTTCACACCGCCCGGAATATATTTTTTTGCTTCCTCAAACAATCTTTCAGATTGGGTATCCATCATTTTCCTCCCTGCACCAGTCATTCTTCCCCTTCCCGGATCCAGTCCGCCACATCCAGTGCATGATAAGTAATGATCATCTTCGCACCGGCACGCTTAAATCCCGTCATGATCTCCATCACAGTCTTTTTTTCGTCGATCCAGCCATTCGCCGCTGCCGCCTTTACCATCGAATACTCCCCGCTGACATTATAAGCGGCGACCGGTATATTGAACCGGGTTGTGATATCACGGATGATATCCATATACGCCATCCCCGGCTTGGCAATGATCAGGTCGGCGCCCTCTAAAAGATCCTCTTCCACCTCACGCATCGCCTCTCTCCCGTTCGCCGGATCCATCTGATACGTTTTCCGGTCACCAAAACCGGGGGCAGAATGTGCAGCATCCCGGAATGGGCCATAAAAGGCAGAGGCAAACTTTGCACTGTAAGCCATGATCGGAATCCCGGCAAAACCATTCTCATCAAGCGCCTGCCGGATCGCAGCCACACGCCCGTCCATCATATCGCTCGGGGCAATGATATCCGCTCCCGCCCCCGCATAACTCACCGCTGTCTTAGCCAGCAAAGGAAGAGTCTCATCATTGAGAACTTCTCCATTCCGGACGAGCCCGCAATGACCGTGTGATGTATACTCACAAAGACAGACGTCTGCGATCACAATCAATTTCTCATGCCGTTTGTCTGCCTTTATGTGCCGGATTGCCTGCTGTATGATGCCATTCTCATCATAGGCGCCGCTCCCTGTTTCATCTTTGTGCTCTGGGATTCCAAACAAAAGCACCGCACGTATGCCTGCTTTTATCACCCGGTCTAATTCCTCGTCCACACGGTCCAGAGAATACTGGCAGATTCCCGGCATAGATTCCACCGGCTGGCACAAATCCTGTCCCGCTGTGATAAAAATCGGATAGACCAGTTCGTCCACCCGGACATGGTTCTCCCTCACCATGCTCCGGAGCTCCTCACTGGCCCTCATTCTCCGCATTCGCTCCATCCTGTTCATTCCCTTTCTGTTTTCCTTTACTTTTAAATTAAGTCTTTGACACTCTCCCAACCACTTCCCGGATCTTCTCTTCTGTCAGGACGCCGTTTTCCCCAAGTCCTGCCTGCAATAATTCCTGATATACCTTTTTACGCAGTTCTTCTGTCGCCACACACCGCTTTACATGCTCCCGGATACGCCCGAGAGATGCGGCCAGTTCCCCGATTTCTTCGGTCATCACCGGCCGCATCTGCTCTTTCAGATACTGAGTCATAACAGGACTCTGTCCCCCGCTCGAAAATGCTGCCACCACATCTCCCTGCTTAAGATATGCCGGAAAAATAAAACTGCAGTCCTCTGGCTGATCTACTACATTAACCGGAATTCCCCGGTCTTTGCACCATTCACTGACCTTACGGTTCTGTTCCCTGTCCCCGGCCGCAGCGACCACAAGCTTCCGGCCCGCCAGATCCTCCGGCCCGCACTCCTTTTTCAGGCAATGCACACCGGCGTGTCTCTCCAATTCCGGCACAATCTCCTTCGCCACAACAGTGACTGCCGCCCCGAAATCCTGTAACACTTGCACTTTCCGAAATGCGATGCGTCCGCCGCCCACCACCAGACAATCCTGATCCTTTAACTCGACAAACATCGGAAAATAAGACATCTGAATTCCCCTTCTTATTTTTTATCCAGTATAATATCATTTTCTCCCGATGTCAAATCTACTTTTTCCCTGCTTCTTTCTCTCCCCTGATCACATCACAGCATGGGAAATCAAGCTTCACGGCGAATACATCTCCGTCAATACTTAAATCCAGCTCTCCGCCACAAACCTCTGTAAATTCCTTTGCGATCGCAAGTCCAAGACCACTTCCCTCCGTACTCCTCGCCTTGTCCCCACGGAAAAACCTCCCAAGCACTTCCTCCCTCGTAAAATTCATCTCATACGCTGAGACATTTTTCACACAGACGCATGCCCGCCTGTTCTCTACCTTTAGTGTGACATAAATCCTTGTCCCTGACATCGAATACTTAAGCGCATTATCCAAAATATTCTGCAGTACCCGGTACAACTTTTCCCCATCACTATTGATCATACCCGTATTTTTTGAAATTTCCTGCACGACCTTAAGCGGCGCCTCGTTTATCTCCTGCTCCATATCAGCAAGGATCTGAATGAGTAACTTATTAAAATCCAGCTTTTCCTTATGGATCTTTAAATTTCCACTTGACGCCTTTGAAAGATCAAAAACATCTTCGATCATCTTCTTTAGACGTTCGGATTTTTTCTCAAGTACCTGGATATAATCTTTTGCCACCGAAGACAGTTCCTCCTTCGACAACAGATCAATATAACTAATGATCGATGTAAGCGGCGTCTTCAGGTCATGGGATACATTTGTGATCAGATCGATCTTCATCTTCTCCGCCTGGATCTTCTTCTCGACATTTTCCTGCATCTGGCAGCCTAACATGGATATCTTCCATGACTCTCTGGCAAACACCGACGTTTCTTCGAGCATCCGCCCACTTTGGTAATTCCCCTCAGATAACTCATCCATCTGCGCCATTAATCCGGCATATTCGTCCTCCAGAATTTTTTCTGTCCCCTTTCGGTACTGGCAGATGACGACATAAGCCACAAACAGATAAGGAATCATCAATATCACTACCCAGAGCATGAGTTCCACCAGAAAATTTGCCGAAAGACTGTAAATCCCCATCATTCCTCCGAGCAGATACACTCCCAGACCGGCTTCTACGATAATGAGCGGAACCATCAGTAGACGAAACGTGAACTCCTGACGCTTTTTACTGCATTCCCGGATCCCTTCCCCATAATAATATTTCCCGGTTATTTTAGATCTGACGGCCTGCCAGATCCGAACAAACAAAAGTCTTTCTCTGCCATGACCTGATCTGAGATTGCAGACGACAATATACACAGTGCATACCACCAGAACAGACATGGCACCCAGCATCCCTGCTTTCGGGATAACATACGATGCCATATTTTCACCGGCATTCCGTATATGCCCCTCAAAAAGCTCCCGTGTAAAACACAGGACAGTGAATACAGCAATCACAAAGACGACCACCGACACATCGGTATCAAACCGCCGGACAGAACCCTTTCCCCTACCCAGAACCAGGGTAAAAAAGAAAAATAAAGATGCCAGAAAACCAACCGTCATAATAACAGCCCCGGATACAACATGTCTGTGCATGCGGTCAAGGATACGCTGTCCCTCTTCTACCTGTCCGGGTGTAAAGCCAACTGCGATACAGATATCCTTTTCCGGCAGGTCAAGTTCCTCCTCCAGCTCCACATTCCCCTCAGCCAGAAATTTACCCTTATTCCATATATAATAGCAGCTCATGTTTTTCGTAAAATACCACTGTGCAAGCTCCCTGCTGTCTTTGATACGGTACTTTATCCCATGTTCCTGCGTCTCTTTTTGTTTCTCTTTCCGTTCCCCACTGTCCTCCCACAGATATTCCGCCACTCCATCTTCGCTCTCCTGGGACTTCATATACTTGTCATATACTTCGTCCGGAATATTCGTCTCATGAAGGAAAAAATAATCTCCATGCTGTATGATCAGGTCATACATTCCCTTAAATTCCCATGAAGGAGCTGCGCTTTCATCCAGCACCGCTTTTTCCTGTACCTCCTCAAATGCTGCAGCCACTTCTTCCCTGTGCATTCTCGAATCCACATATTCAACTTTCCGGAAAAATTCCGGCACATCACCCAACTCTCCGACGTCGCCGATCATTATTCCGATCCCTGCAAAAAATAGTATCATCGAAAATAAAAGTGCCACCCATACCAGAATAAATCCTCTGTGTCCTTCACATATTTTTCTGCTTTTATTTTTCCATTTTGTAACCAATTCCCCATACCACCTTTAAATATTTGGGCTCCCGTGGGTTTATTTCGATTTTCTCACGGATCCTCCGGATATGAACCATCACGGTATTCTCTACCGAATACGCCTCTTCCGCCCAGACGCGCTCATAAATCTCCTCCGCCGAAAAAACCCTGCCGGGACTTTTCATAAACAGTTTCATTATTTTGTATTCTGTCGCCGTAAGATGAACCGGCTCACCATCAACAGAGAGTTGCTTTGACTCTGTATCCAGAAGAAGGCCTCCGACTACAAGCTTTTTCCCGTCGGAATCTCCATGATAATCCCCCAGCGTCATATACCGCCTCAACTGTGACTTCACCCGGGCCATCAACTCAGAAGGCGAAAATGGCTTGGTGATATAATCGTCCGCTCCCATCGTGAGTCCAAGAATCTTATCACTTTCCTCTGATTTTGCCGACAACAGGATAATAGGAATATTCTTCTTCTCCCGGATCTTCATCGTAGCAGAAAGCCCATCCATGTTTGGCATCATGATATCCAGAAGAACCAGGTGTACTTTTTCCTGCATCATAAGATCCAGGGCCTGCAAACCGTCATACGCTTTTAAAACCCCGTATCCTTCTGTCTCAAGATTCTTTGCGATCGCTCTCACGATTTCTTTGTCATCATCAACGATCAATATCTGTGGTGTCTCCATCTTTACCTCCGTTCTCATTGAATACAAGTATACTATAAATCCTATATCTTTAAAAAAAGTCGATAAGATTCTTACAAATTTCTTACGATACCCTGCGACTGAAAAGCGCCCGCCAAAATTGTATTTGGCAAGCGCCCTGTGTTTGTCTTCTTCTAAATTTTATTATATGATACGATCCGGCCTTTGTCAAATTGACAGCATATTTTCAATAAAAGCCCCATATCCTTTCGTGGGATCATCTACCAGAACGTGCGTCACCGCCCCGATCAGCTTTCCGTCCTGGATGATCGGCGACCCACTCATCCCCTGAACGATCCCTCCGGTCAGTCCAAGTAATTCCTCGTCTGTCACGCGGATCACCATTCCCTTATTGTCCACGCTGTTTATATTGATCTCCTCGATACGGATCGCATATTTTTTCAGTTCTCCCTCAATGTTGCTGTAAATGAAAGCACCCTCTTTTTTAATATCCTGTTTTAATCCCACCTGCAAAAATTCCGGCTCTGTGGCACTCCTGTAGTCCTCTGTCAGCTGGCCAAATATCCCAAGGGCAGTATTTTTCTTTATCGTCCCGATACAGTTATCGGCCACCATATTAATATATCCTTCCAGCTCTCCCGGGGCCCCGCTCTCTCCTTTTATGATATCGAGTATTTCTGTATGAAACAATTCTCCACCGCTCAGATTCATAAGCGTCCCCGTATCCGCATCGGTGATCCCATGCCCCAGCGCTCCAAATCCACCGTCTTTTGTCCGGTATGTCATCGTTCCGATTCCCTGTGTATCCTCCCTGACCCAGATCCCTAATCTGAAATTCCCATCCTTTGCACACACAGGTCTCATCGCAACATCTGTTTCTTTCCCATTCCGACGGATCCGGACCGTAATCTTTTCCTCTCCCGCCTTCTGGATTTCAGCATTAAACTCTTTGATCGTCTTTACCGGACTTCCATTTATTTTCAAAATATAATCTCCACTCTTTACGATATTAGCCGACGGTTCATATACCAGGCCATCTTTTCCCTCTACCGTCGTAGCTGCAAGAACCAAAAGACCATTCGTCTCCACATAGATTCCGATCGGTTCTCCGGACGGGGCAAGATACATCTTATCTACAACTTTTACATTTACTGTTTTTAAATGGAATACACCGAATAATTTAACATCTACGCAGTAGTTCCCCTTTTCCTGCGATTTTAACGTGGCTCCCCCACCTCCCCCTGTCAGGTTGAGCGCCTCCACTGTTTCATCATCTTCTATCTGCGCAGGAATATCCGAAAACAAACTCTCTTCTTTTCCTACATATGTCCACATCGTATCCGGAATTTGATTCGATATTGATTCTACAGACAACCAGCCGATCATCAGAATATCCAGAAGAAGGATAACGGCCAGTACTCCCCGGTAAACTTTTTTCATGGTAATCCCTCCATTCACCCATCCAGACAGCATCGTTTTCCTTTGCTGTCTGCGATGTCATACAATGAAGAGTATTACCATAACGATCAAAAAATATGAATGTATCACTGTGAATATTGCTTTTGGTTTTTTGCCAGTTCTTTCATCTCTCTTGCATTTGCAAGTACAGCATCTGTGATCTGTACTCCGCCGAGTATCCTGGCCAGTTCTTCCTCTGACTCCGTTTCCGATAAGCCACGGATATCTGTCTTTGTCTCATCCCCGGATATCCGCTTTTCAATCACGAAATGAGTATCTGCCATAGCAGCGATCTGGGCGAGATGGGTAATACATATGATCTGATGTCTCTTTCCGAGAATTGACATCTTCTCCGATACCTTCTGTGCTGTTCTCCCGCTGATCCCCACATCGATTTCATCAAAAATAAGAGTCTCGATCCGGTCCACATCCGCAAAAACTGTTTTGATCGCCAGCATGATACGGGACAACTCACCCCCGGAGGCAACCTTTCCGAGCGGGTAAAGTTCCGCTCCCGGATTTGTCGAAATCAGAAATTCGACGTCATCCCATCCCTTTGCCGTATAATCGCCGGACGGTATGACAGAAACCTGAAATTCTGCCCTCTCAAAATTCAGCTCTTCCAAAGCTTTTGTAATGCTTTCCTCGAGTTCTCCGGCCGCCTTCTTCCTGGTATCGGTAAGTTCCTTACAAACCCGGTCCATTTCCTCCTCAAGAGCCGATTTCCTTTTTTCACAATCTTCCCGGTAAATCTCATAATCCGAAAATTTATCTATTTTGTCTGAAATTTCCGCCAGATGATCCATAATGTCATCATAGGTCTTTCCGTATTTGGACTGGCAACTCCGAATCTGATCAAGCCTGGATTCCAGCTGCCTGAGTTCTGCCTCATCAAATGTAAAATCCTGCATGTATTCAGAAAGCTCCCGGTTAAAATCAGAGAGAAGATTCTCGATATCAACCAGTTCGTTTGCCATCCCTGAAAGTTTATCATCCAGATCCGAAACACCATTCATCTGCCGCAGCGCCTGACTGATCTGAAAAGCACATCCACTGCCTGCATCTCCGGAATATCCATACACTTTGTCAAGTGTCTCAACGATCGCCGATGCATTAGAAAGTCTCCTGACCTCTTCCGCTAATCGTTCCTCTTCTCCCGGCTCCAGTCTGGCTTCCTCTATCTCTTTTTTCTCATACTCAAGAAAAGCGAGCTCCCTCGCCCGCTCTTCTGCTGAGGTATTATCATTTTCCATCTCACTTAAGAGTTTCCGGTATTCTCCGTATAACTCTGCCATCTGCGATTTAAGCCTTACTGCCTCTTCCCCTGCAAACTTATCAACCACATCCATATGATATTCTTTATGGAGCAGAGACTGATGCTCATGCTGGCCATGGATATCAATACAGAGCGCCGACACTTTCCGTATGAGGCTGACCGGAACACTCTCACCATTTATTTTATTGACGCTTTTATTCCCGGTGATCTTTCTCGATATCACGACCTGCCCGTCCTCCGGCTCGATATCCATATGACGGAGACTCTCTAACGTCTCCTCATCTTCAATCTGAAAAACAAGCTCCACGGTCGCATGATCTCCATACTTTCCGATCATTTCCGAGGAAACTCTGGCTCCCAGTGCAATCCCGATCGATCCCACCACAATAGACTTCCCTGCACCGGTTTCTCCCGTGAGAATATTGAGATGCCTCCCAAAATCCACATCGATTTCATCAATAAGCGCAAAATTCTTCACATGTAAGTTTGCGAGCAATCTATATCCTCCTTGTATCTATAACAGACCTTTAACTCAAATCAGTTGATCCCTTTTACCGTAACTTTACAGGAAAGTCTCAGGCCGCGGACTTTCGCATAAATCCTTGTCACTCCTCTTCGTCTTCCGGTCACTTTTCCATTCTGATCCACAGAAGCGATCAAAGGATTTTTAGAGTACCATGTCACTCCCTGATTGATCTCATCCACCCGTAATGTCTCCGTATCGTACTGCCTGAATGACAGTTTCTTCCGGTTTACGGTAACTACAAGTACATCTGCGTATCCCACCTGTCCGTTGGACGTCTCGCCATATACTGTAGCCTGCCCGACATTATTTGCATAAATCTTACCGCGCTGATTGATCCTGGCCACCCTGGAATCATCTGAATAATAGCGGATGTTATCGGTAGAATTAAGAGGTGCCTTTCGGATCCCTGACTGGATCTGTCTTCCTTTCGCCACGATCAAATCATTATTCTCCACATCAACGCCCGTCGCCGGAACCGGTTCTATAACTGTGATGAGACAGACTGCAGATTTACCGGAGCCATCCTTTGCCTTTGCTCTTATTTTCACAAGTCCAGGTGAAATCCCGGATACCCGTCCGGACGAATCAACGGTAGCGATCGAGTTGTCACTCGAGCTCCATGAAACACCCTTTACCGTCGCATTTTTCGGTTTTACTTTGGCCTTTAACTTCAGCGTCTTCCCTACGAGAAGCTTCGCTGTATATTTGTTCAGCGTGATCTTCGTTACTTTTCTTACTACTCTTACCCGGCAGGATGCAGAAGCACCCGAACCATCTCTTGCCGTAGCAGTGATATAAGCTGTACCGATCTTCTTTCCCTTTACACGTCCTTTGGAGGACACCGTAGCTACTTTCTTTTTGGAAGTAGACCATCTTACTGACTTATCTGTCGCTGTATCCGAAATAACCTTAGCTGTCACGGTAAAGGATTTCCCTTTCTGGAGGAATTTCGTCGTTGGCGATACCTCAACAGAAGTCGCCCTCTCTTTTACCGTGACCAGACAGCTTACTACATATCCGCCGTCTTTGGCAACTCCCTTTACAAGAGTCATACCGCCCTTCAGACCGGTTACCTTTACATTGGATTCTCCTTCTTTTTCTATCTTAACGACCGAAGCATCCGCCACGGTCCAGTCCATACTCTTATCAAAAGCGGCAGCCGGATTAAACTCCGGCGCAAGTGTGATCGTCTGTCCCACCTCGATCGTAGTAGCTTCCGGTTTCAATGTCACAGAAGAAATTCCTTCCTTGACAGAAATCTGAATTACGGCTACCCTGCCTGACGACGAAGTCGCCTGAATAAATGTAGTACCTGTCTTCACCCCTGTTATAACGCCCTTTTCATCCACAGTCGCAACACCGGCATTATACGTACTCCACGTAATTTCATCCGTAGCATCTACCGGCGTTTTTACCAGATTTGGCGTATAAGTCTCTCCCGCCTTCATTTCATACGTATTCGGAGAGAATGCCATATTCAGACACGGCTGTAGTACCGTGACATCGATCTGCGCAGACGGTCCATCGTCTGACTTCACAAAGACGATCGTCTTACCAACTTTTTTACCTGTGATGGTCGCCTGATTTGTCTCTTCATCATATGTAACCTCGGCGATCGAATCATCGCTCAGGTTCCACTCAAGAGCCGTGGTACATCCCTTCGGTGTCAATGTGACCTTCACGATCTTCTGCTCATCCACATTCATCGTCAACTCTTTTTCTGACAATTCCATCTCATCACAACCGGCGACTACGATCACGCCACACTGGGCGTATACACCGTTTGGATTGTACTCCGGAGATACCATGATATAAGTCATACCCGGCGCCTTCGCTGTCAGTGTACCGTACTCGTCTACTGTTACAATACTTGTATCGAGAGACTTCCAAACCAGAGTTTTCTGTGTGACATCATCCGGTTTATAAGTATATCTAAGCTGGTGCGTCGCACCGGATTTCATCGTCACACTATCCTCTGTCAATGTCAGGGATTCATATGGGGCATTGATCGTAATATTACATACCTGCTGCTCAAACGTCGATGGATTGATAACCGTGACCGTAACCGTCTTTCCACCTTCCGGTACGGAATTTGCGGTGATCGTAGCAGTCTTTGTATCCGATGTCGGCGCACAAGTCAATGCCGTATCATCTGAGATCGACCAGAGATAACCCGGATAAGATACATCCGGATTACATGTTACATTCAGCACGATGCTGTCCCCGACGTTCATATCAACATTCGTCTCAGAGATCACCATATTGCTCGCCGAGGCCACGACCTTGATCGAACATGTCGCCTCCTTTAACGTCCCGCCGACCCAGTAACTCGCCGTGATGACAACATCCTGATTCGTAACCTTTAATGCCTTGATCTTTCCTGTCGCATCTACGGAAACAGATTTATCATCGCTACTCTTCCAGGTAATGTTCGTTCCTGCAATATTCTCATGATTATAATACGCATTCAATGTGAGTTCTGCGCCGGCATACATCGTTGTATATGTCCGATCCAGTTCAAATTTATCTGCAATCGTAATTTCTATATCAAACTTCGTCTTCGACTGTATCTCAGCTGCATCACTTCTGTTCGGATTCACAAGCTCTGCTATGATATGCTTATAAGCGTCTTTTACTACCACATTCGCTGTCACGATCGTCGTAACACCTTCATTCTTTGCTGTAGCTGTTACCACACCTTGGCTCTCCGTAGCATAGTTGGATGCCGCTCCGGCATTTGAAGTAAGTGTGACCGTAAAATATTCCATGAATTCTTCCGTGGTAAGATTAAAGTCTTTCGGGATCGAATGAGTATCCCCGATCGCAATCGTGTCTTTATAATCACCAAAATTTGCATAGACAGAAAGCGTCAGCACGGTCGGAGCAAACACTTCATCACTGATATAGCGGGACTCGCTTTCATACGCAGCCTTGGGATAAAAGTAGACGTAATATTTTCCTGCTCTTGCATCCACAGTCAGACGGTTATCACGGCTTGAAACCGAATTGATACTAATGAGGTCAGATGTCTTTCCCATCGAGTCAGCAACGACATACTCTCCTCCATTCCCATCATCTTTTTTAATGACCCATGCCATCTTTCTTACCATGGACTCATATCCATTGTCAAAATTCGTATCGGTATAGATCGTCTCCCCGGTATCCAGACCGAATTGTGTATTCTGCTTGTAATCCCGGTCTTCATTATTGATACTCGGGTACACATAGACGTCGATCACTGCTGTATAAGATGTCTGCGGACTGTCGGGCGGCGTATATGTAGCTGTGATCTTTGTACTACCGGCACCGACCGGTGTCACAAGCCCCGTCTCTGACACTGTCGCAACCTCGCTATTTGCTGTCGTCCACTGGGCATTGGCAGCATCACCATAATTCAGCGTAAGCTGCTGTGGATTGCTCGTCGTATGGAAGAACATCGCCTTATCTTCTGAGTCACTATATGGATACTTAAATACGTTATCATTCGTGGATGTATCAATACCAAATACAACCTGGATCCGGCAGGTCACACTACCTACCGTCGTACCGATCTGATCGCCGATCTTATTAAACACCGTAACAAGTATCGTAACCTCACCCGGTGCTGTCGCTGTTACATTTCCGTAAATCTGGCTTGTAGGTGATTTCTGAATACTGGCAATATCATTTCCGCTCTCGATCGACCAGACAACCTCATAAAGACTTTCATCCGCATAGATTGGAGAATCCTGTGACCCAAGGATAAGTGTGACTGATTTATTTTTCATCTGATACGGTGTCGCCGCATCCAACTGGTAACCATCACATGTGATAAAAAGGTCTTCTGCCGCCTCGGAACGGTCGCCAAATCCGAAATAAGCACACACGCTGGCTATGACCACCGCAAACATTACCACCAAATATCTCATCCTGATCCTGTTTTTGTTTTGTCTGATCTTTTTCATATTCAATGCCCCTTTATCTATAAAACTGAATAAAAACTAGATATCAAAATCCTCTTATATATATCGACTTCAAGTTATGATAAGATTAACTCATATATGTGTCAAAAAAACACCATTTTCTTCCTTTTTGTTTTGGAAAGTAAAAACTTTTACATAACTAACCTAATTATAAATAGTTAAAAATGTATTGTCAAGAATTCTGCATGAAAAATAAGATTCTGATCTGATCGATGATATTGAAAAGAACCGGCTGCCCCCAGCCAGAGAGCTTTCTGAAAGATAAAAAAAGAACCATTCCCGATATGGTCCATATGGTCCCTGCGTATGATAAAAGCGCGAGACGGGACTCGAACCCGCGGCCCCAACCTTGGCAAGGTTGTGCTCTACCAACTGAGCCACTCGCGCATTTTGATGCTACTCTTTTCCAGCAACAATAATCATTATACATAAGAACCATATTCATGTCAAGATTTTTTTTGTTTCTATCAAAAAAAATTTCAACATTCAGGATTTTGTACCTCAACCATCATTGGAAAATAAGCAAGCCCAACTGCCCATTACTTAATATTCGTTGTACTGGCATGGCGACGCCAGGCCGAACCGCCATGCCACCCTCATTTCGTCCGCTTCGCCACTACCACAAACCGCCCGTCCGGCACATGGTAGGCACAGGTGGATAATGTCAGGAATGTGTCCCCAAATTCCGCCCTCACACCCGTGTCATACAGGGAAAGCTTTTTGATATTGCTATAAAAATCATCAAATTCTTTTTCCGTTTCTGCCTCATAAAACTGATAATATTTAAACACATCGTCATCCACACGGTAGACCTGTGAGCGGAACACCGCTATAATATCATAAGTACGTTTCTCATAGAGCGTGTCAAAGGAAATGACCGGATGCTCTTTATAAAAGCTCTTCTTTTCATACAAATCCAAATCTCCAAACATAGAACCGTCCTTCATATTGTGGCCGTAAATAATAAAATTCGTCCCGGCATCAATATCCGCCTGCTCTTTCACATAAAAACTGCCATATTTACTATCCTTTCCATAAAAGTCATGATGCAGATAATATTCGTCATCTTTGCTCTGCATGACCGGAGCATCGATTTTCATTCCCTCAATGGAAAGCCATCCCACAAGATCCCTGTTCTCCTCATACAAGGCAGCATACGGTTTCTGTATTTCTTTCTCTTCTCCATCCATTCCACTTCCCAAAACAGAAGAACCGGTTTGCGCCTGTATGCTGTCATCCGGTCCAGAAGCCTCTTTTGTTTTCGTCACTTTTTCTTTCAAGGCGTCCTGCTGTGCCTTGTGCTGTATGGACTGGTAATATGCCTGACCGATTGGTATCAGGCATACTGCCATTCCTATAAGAATAAAAGCCCTTACAACTTTTCTTTTCTTATTCCCCATAGATCTCTTCCCATTTCACACGCGCTTTCCTGCCGATACTGTGGTAGTATACAAGCAAAACAACAATCGCTGCCATCGCAAGGCATTTTTTAAATCTTCCTCCCCCCTTTGCCCATCTCACAAGCTTTCCTACAAGTTCTTTCTTCTTTTCCTCCGTCATACCCTTTTCCTTATCTGTAAAATACAGAAGCAGGTAGGAAAGGCCTGCAATCATGGCAAGTGTAGCATACATCTCCAGCGGCGTAACATCGCCAGTCTTAGGTTCATCATCCTTAGAGGTGTCTGAACCCATATCCTTTTTGTCTGAATTGTTATGCTGGTCCGCTTTGCTGCCATTATCATTATCTCTCTTGTTTTCGCTGGTATTTTTCCCACTGCTATTCCCCGCACCGGACGTGCCGGACGTTCCACCGGTATTTCCACCACCGGTATTCTCTGCGCCGGACGTTCCGTCAGTACTCCCACCACTGGTATTTCCACCTATCGTTCCACTGGTATTTCCATTGCTGTTTCCCGTGCCGGACGTTCCGCCAGCATTTCCACCACCGGTATTTCCACCACCGCCATTTGATGCATCCTGATAAACAATAGCATACGTAGAAAAACGGTCGGTCTCTATGGTGATCGTATCTGCGCTATCATCCGTATCGGCCAAAAACTCTGCACTGCCATCATGTACCCGGATGACAGCAAATGTCCTTGTCTTTTTGCTGTCCGTGTTTTTCAGACGATCCGGAATGTTGATCGTAACAGCGATCTTTCCGTTTGTTTCCGGTATAGCGCTGCGGTTTTCTCCGATGATCTTGAATAGGCTGATATCAAGATACTGCCCGAGAGCAAATCCCTTTGCTGTGTTATCATCCGCTAACTCCGCCTCCACAAGCGCTTTGTCGCTGACACTGACACTGTCGGTTGCATCCTTCACTTCAAGGACGATCCTAATATCCGTGCCATCCGCCAGCTGTTTCTTTTCTTCGGACGTTAACAGCAGATCCGCCAGCCGGTCCGCAGGCGTGGAAATCTGTGTATCCGGGGCTTTGCCATCGGTCTGTACGTCTTTGTCAAATTTCCCGACATTCTCTCCCGGCTTCAAAAGCTCTCCATACCTGCCGCCACACGCAGAACAAACCGCCTGTTCCTCAGCAGTTGCCACACCGCCGGAGCAGCTTTCAGTCTCCTGATGGGAGGCATCATTCTGGCAGATATGCGTATGGGTTCCATCGCCATTTGATACCCAATCCCCATAACGGTGTCCTGTTGCAGGATTTCCCACGGGTATCTGCATGATCTCTGTGTTTCCTGCGGCATCGGAAAACATTTTTCCACAGCCGTTTTTTCCTCCACACTCATAGTATTCACCCGTACCGGCAGCCTCGCAGGTTGCGGGAACCGCATTGCGTAATGTCAGCTTATGCTTGTGAGACGGCACCAGCATAAGCACACCGTTCTCAATCTTTTTCTCAAACACTGTGTCCGTATAGCCGCTGGCAATAACTGTGATATCGACATTTGATAAATCCGCTTCTGTAAGGGCATAGCCAGACGTCCCTTTGATCACAGGCACATTCGGAAGCTCTCCGTCGTCATCATCCCAGTAATAGTCTACCGCTATTTTGGTTCCCGCTGCCACTGGCTGCCCGATCGAAACGGATGTATCCAAAGATCCGTGTTCTTTCAGCAGTTTCATCTTTATTTTCGCCACATTACCGCCTAAAAGCCTAACTTCTGTACTCTCATGATCACCAACCGATAAATCATATGGATTCCCGGCAAGCGAGCCGCTATACATAGTGAAACTACGTTTGCTGCCCTCCTCTATGCCCGCTATAGAAACGGCATTACCGTTACAGACAACCTTACCGCCCTCTGTACAGTCACAGAGAGACAGTTTGCCATCCTCATAAATAAATATGCCTTCTCCACCCAAATCAAGCGTTTTGCCATTCAGGCATAAATTAACGTCTGCTTTCTCAATATGAACTTCATAGCGGCCAAGTGTCAGATTGTCCGGTAGATAATAATTGCCGGCTGGCAGGGCATAACCATCGGAACTCCATTTTATCTCTGTATCACCCGCATATAATTTATTATCTGTAAAACGAAGCGCCGTCCACTCCACATCCTTGTGGCTGTCATCCGTACAGCCAGAACCGGCACAGATTTTGTGAGTATGCGTCTTCGCAGGACGCTGGCCCGTGACTTCCACTGTACAGGTCATCGTTCCAGCACTGCCCTCTGCACGGATCGTCGCCGTACCGGCCTTCTTCGCTACGATCTGGACGCTGGCTCCATCCTCCATTTTCGTGTAAGCCGGCGCCTTTACCACTGCCACCTCATTGTTGTCGGAGTGCCAGCGTACATAATTACCGGAAGCATTTGTAACATAGGATATACTCAACGTCTTTTCTGTTTCACTTCCCAAATCTATTGTCAGTTTTTGCGTATCGAGGCTAAATAAAGGATGAGGGTTTCCCCTGCCATAATCAGTCAAGGGATCCGCCCAAATCCACATGTCATATTCTTCCGAGCTTATGATACGAGTTTGGCTCAAATCCATGATTTCTCTTATCTTTGACAAAGTTACCGCATCCAGCATAACAGCACAAGTATTTAACCGATTCGGCCTTAATGCCTTGACACGCGACAGAAATCCTCTTGCCTCATCATCACTACCCACTTCTGAGGCAGTCCCATAGGCGCCATACTGCATAAAATATGTATAATCCATATCGTCACCAAGTTCCGGCAGATCATACAGCCAATTTTCAACCGTCCCCTCCGGTGTATTTGCCTGATGCTTTTGCTCAAATTTACTCTTTGGCATGGCAAAATACATATAAGAATTGCCGGTAGGGCTATTATCTGAACCCATATCGTCCCATGTTAAATCCATACAATAATAGGTAATGCCATTGTCAAAGGAAACCAGATTCCATGCATGGGAAGCAGTTGTGTCTCCCGACTTAACACTCCCTGTTACATAGACATTGGGAATATCTAAGATATTTAAGAGAAAAGCAAATGCCTTGGCATACCCCTCGCTCACCACTGCATTGTGTTCCCCGCCGAACACACCCTCGATCGTATGTGCCCAGTCTGCTTCCTCCGGAGTCTTGCCATCCGATCGATAAGCAAAATCCACATTGCTTATGATCATTTCATCCATCTCCCGCATCTTGTCATATGCGAGCTCGTAATAACCTGCCGTTTTCAGATATTCTTTTACCTCTCCCTCTATCTCTGTTTTCATTCTCTCCCGTCGCTGGGTCGCAGCCACAGCATCGCCCCAGTAGGCCTCTCGAACGATCGGCATTAATCCATCCGAAGTAACGGCACATCCATTCTCCAGCCAGAAAAGTCCGGGATGGTCCGCAGCAAAGGCAATCCATACGTGCGACGCCTGATCTTCATCTAAGCCCAGGTCAGCAAAGGCAGATTGAAATGGCACATATGATTTCTTCCCATCCATGGTTATCTCTTTATATTCCCCATTTGTCTCTCCACCTTCAAATGCTGCCAGGGATTCGGATATTCTATTATAGAATGTCTGCTGATCCTGAGACAGGCTTTTATAACCATAATCCCCGATTCCCCTCTCAAACACCGTTTTCTGGGTTGTGCTGCGCCCCTTTGTATTTGATACACCCATCAAAGGAACCTTCTCAGCCTCCCTGTCATCCACCCGGTATATCCGGATCTCTTCCATCCCTCCCGTTGGCAGTTTTAAATCCACGATCTTTATCTCTGATTTCTTGTCGGCAGCTTGAACAAATGTTTTGTTGGGAACATCTAATGTTCCGATCGTTACTGCCATTCCCAAAAACATTGCTATGTATTTTCTCATTTTATTCCAATGCATATATATACCTCCTGACACAACTGAATACAGATGATTTTTTCCAGTTTACCATCTAAATTCAGCTGTGTCAATCTACGATGCAATTATTATGAGACACCATTTTTAGTTGGCGTCGCCCGCCTGGTGTGCTGACACATTTATATTCCGCACACTAGTTCTGCACCCGTATCTGCCCGCCTTTTATAAGCGGAAACCGGATCAGCGTATCACTGCTAAGATCTTCCCTGTGCATATCGACCACAGTGATCTGATGATTGTCATACGTGGTGTAATAATACAGGCCTTTACAGGTGTTACAGCAGGAAGTATATATTGTGATCTCATAGATTCCTTCGCCCACCTCACAGCAGCCTCTCTGCTGCGCCACGGAATCCAGTATATGAAAAAACTGACTGACACTTTCCTCCTCACTGCTCCCCGACACAGAATTCATTTTCACAAATGCCGCCCGGACAAATCTTGATCTCGAAGACAGGTCTCCCGGAAGGCCGATCGCGCCCATCCCCCGGCTGTACTCTTTTAAACGAAGTCCCGGTGCAAATGTATTATGTGGGGATTTCGCAGACAAACCCATATGATCGTCCAGTCCCGCCATCTGTATGTCAAATGGCGGATTATTCGTTAATATGCCGACCGGGTTATCATAGATCCGGATCCCGTCCTCCACGGCCTCCACTGTGAGAGATCCCTCCTGATCCGATATGATCCAGTGCAGATCCGCCACAGGAAGCTTATCATTAAACGGAGTATTCAGCAAATTTATGTTTTTCAGCAAACACCTCGCCTCTTCCAACGTCGCGCAACGCCCTAAGATCCATGGAATGAACTCATACTGGGCAATATTTTCTTTCCCCCGGACACATTCACGGTAAACGGCACAGCCCGGAAAATTAAGGCCGGCCATCGCCAGCCCTTTTTCATTCACCGCATCATAATATAATGGATAATCCTGCACAACATATGCCATCCCGATCATCGCATAGTGGGTGGTGAGCTCTTTGTTCTCAATGAAACGAAACGGGAAATTTTTCGGTGTTATCGTCACTTCATCTATATAGGAATGTTCATAATCCAACGTGCGTCCAAAATAGAAATCGTTTGTTTGATAAGTCGCTGCGGTACACATAGTAATCTCCTTCTGCACAAAAAAGTTAATAACAGGTTCTTACTGTCAGTATACCCAAATTGATTCCTTGTCATCCGGACGATTTTACATCATCTTGCCAAGCTCGACATACAGCCGGTGCACCGGCAGGCCGACCACATTGTTATAATCGCCCTCGATCCCCTCAATATACTTGCCAAACAACCCCTGGATCCCATAGCCTCCTGCCTTATCATAAGGCTCTTCTGTGCGGATATATTCCCCGATCTCCTCTGCACTGAGCTCTGCTACCCGTACAGACGTCGTCTCTGCAAAACTTTTCTGCCGGCATATCGTGCCCTCCCCGTCCGTCCGGATCAGCGTGACCCCGGTACAAACCTTATGCGTTTTTCCACTCAGCATGCTTATCATACGACAGGCCTCTTCCTGGTCCTTTGGCTTACCAAGTATCTCTCCTCCGGCACTCACTACGGTATCTGCCCCGATTATGACAGCCTCCTCCTTGATCCGGCCTCCGGACGCCACTGCCAATGCTTTCTGCTGTGACAGTTCCTTCACTGTCTCCTCCGGCGTCTGTCCTGTAATTACTTCTTCACAATCCGCCACAAGCACATCAAACCGCTCAAAGATCATCGTCAGAAGCTCTTTTCTCCGAGGGGAACCGGATGCCAGTATGATCCTTTTGTTATCTGACATAGGCATCTCACCCCTCGATCACTTTCACATAATAACTTCTGTTGCGCGGTCCGTCGTATTCACAAAAATACACATCCTGCCACACTCCGAGAACCGGTGAGCCCTCTGTCACGATCAGCGTCGCCGAAGCTCCCATCGTGCTGGATTTCATATGGGCATGGGAGTTCCCCTCAAAATGCCTGTAATTTCTGTCATTAGTCGGATATACCTTTTCAAAACCATAGATCAGATCCCGGACGACATCCGGGTCCGCATTTTCGTTGATCGTAATACCCGCTGTCGTATGCGGACAATACACCACGGCAATCCCCTCTTGGATCCCGCTCTTTTTTATATCATCCCGGATCTGTGTTGTGATATCCACCATCGTCTGTCTTTCACTGATCGAAAGTTCATGTTTAAATAAATTCATTTTTCCTCTCCTTTATGTCTAGGTTCAGATTTTAACATCTTACCACAGAGAAATTAAAATTACAAGGGAAACGTTCACACATCACAGCATCCGCTTTCATCAAAGCAGGACATCAATTCTTTCCTCTCTTCCCGGATATAAGCGACAAACTCATCCAATTCTGCATGTACTACAAGTGTCTGCCCGCCACTATATACTTTCCTGTCCAGTACACTGATCCAGTTTCCGTCCGGCAGATAAACTTCCCGCTCTACGCACCCCTGCTTTGTAATGGGGGCAAATAAAATATCTCCGCCAAACATATACTGATCCTCCAGCAGATAACAGGTCTCATCCTCATAAAACTCAAAAAACATCGGCCGCATCAGAGGCTTCCCGGTCTGCGTGGCCTCTTTCATCGCATCCATTATATAGGGCCTGAGATTATCCCTGATCCGGATCAGCTTTTTCAAAACCGGATAATTGCGCTCTCCAAAACTCCAGATCTCATTGTCACCACCGCTGCTTTCTTTTACACCGGGATGCCGGTCTACATGGCCTTTTGGTTTCAGCCTTGAACCGTGCAGACGCATAATGGGGCTGAATAACCCAAACTGAAACCACCGCACGATCAGTTCCCGGAAATATTCGCTCTCCGTATCTCCATGCAAAAATCCGCCAATATCGCTATTCCACCACGGGATTCCGCACATCCCCATCGATAACCCGCTTTTCACACTGGTTTCCAGCGCTTCAAAAGTGGATGGAATATCACCGTTCCAGACAGCAGCGCCATACTGCTGGCTTCCCGGATAAGCAGAACGGGTCAAAAGAAGGATTTCTTCTTCTCCCTCCTCCTTTAAGTGATCATAAAACATTTTACAATAATAATATGGATACAAAAGTGCAACCTCTCCCCCATTTCCTTTATAAAAATGCAGGTTTTCAAAGTGCTGCGGATGTACTTCCGGTTCTGCTTCATCGAGCCAGAATGTCTGTATCCCTTTGTCGTAATAATTTTTCTTTACCTTATCCCATACAAACTTCCCGGTTTTCGGATTCATCGGATCGATAAATGTCTGCTGTCCATAAAAATCAAATGTACCAAACTGTCCCTGTTCGGTCCGCAGCAGCATATTGCCTTCGCTCATTTCGACATAATTTTCACTGGCTGGATTTATCGTCGGCCAGATTGAAATGACGGGACGTATGCCCAGCTCTTCCAGTTCCCGGCACATTTTCTCCGGATCGGGCCAGTATTGCGGATCCAGTTTCCACTCCCCCTGCTCGGTCCAGTGAAAATAATCGATCACAATAGCATCGATCGGGATTCCTCTTTTTTTGTACTCACGGGCTACTTCCAGCAGATCTTCCTGGCTTTCATACCGTAATTTGCACTGCCAGAATCCGGCCGCCCATGCCGGAAACTCCGGCGCATACCCGGTAAGGTCGCAGTAGCTTTTCAGCACATCGGCCGGCGTGTCTCCCGAGTAGACAAGGTAATCTGCCTGATACGCCCATTCCGAACACCACATGATATGGTTCTTTGTCGTCTCACAGCGCCCCGGAGACGGATTATTCCACAAAAAGCCGTAACCAAGGGACGAATAATAGACCGGCATCCCCGTCTTCGTATTATAGTTGATCATGTCACTGGTACACCCTTTTTTATCAAACTGGTTTGCCTGCTCCTGACCCAGACCATAAATATGCTCTCCCGGATTACTGTCAAAGATCACTTTTACCGTATAAAGATTACCACCCCGATGCTGGTTGCGCATCGTATACTCTCCCTCATATCTGGTATGTAAAATCTGCTTTCCTTTCCTGTAATAAGTCAGAATACCTCCATACCAGATTTCGCCGGCTTCCACCTTCACAGAGAGATCTCCGTTCGTCAGGACCGCCTTTTTTTCATCCCCCTCGATCGTGCACTGGGGCGATGTCTTCGGTGGCAAAAGTGTCCATGACTCTTCTGAAACAGAGGCATTCCTTGTAGAACGACAACGGATGCAGTTCTTTCCATAAGGCTCCAAAACAGTGATTTCATCCTTCCTCTCAAAAATGATCCTGTTTTTTTCAATCGTTATTTTTCCCATCATGACCTCCTTTTACATACGAGCTTAACGTCGTTTTGCGGCCCGATACATTTCGAGCATTTATTCTTGCTATTTTTTATATTCCCAGTATAATAAAAGAGGAAAGTTCTGTCTCCGCAAATCATGACCACTTTTGATACTATTCTGATCTTTTTAAAGAAGGAGGGATCCCGTTGCCGGATATTCAACCCCATCCAAAAGAACTAAAGGAAACTCTGCCGCACGGCACATTGGAGCTCGCCTATTCGATCCATCATACAGATGCACAAGATCCTCTTATTTTATACCAGCACTGGCATGAAGAGTGTGAATTTCTCGTCATTGAAAAGGGGCATACAGATTTTCAGACCGGTTCGGAACATTTTAGTCTCTCGGCAGGAGACGCCGTCTTTATACCTCCTTACTGCCTTCACAAGGCCATATCCGACACCTGCTGCAGTTTTTATGCCATTGTGTTCCATCCATCCTTTTTAGTTGAGGATTCTTCCTCTTATCTGTACCGCCAATATATAGGCCCTATCTATCAAAGTTCTCTTGCAAGTGCATATGTATTTCACGGGAATGACAGAGCGCCCTTTTCATGGGAAAAAGAGGTTTCCTCATCCATTCTGAAACTATGCCGGTCTTACATGGATGATCCCTATGCTTCACCGCTCATCATAAAAGCAGAGCTTCTCATATGCTGGCAGAATTTTTTCCACCATATACTTTACAGGGAAAAAACAAAGGAAGATTCCCGCATCTCAGAGACGATCCGCTTTCTGCGCCTTCATTTCCATGAGGAGATCTCTGTCACCCGCCTGGCAAAACAGGCAGGATTAAGTGAAGGACAGCTTTCCCGGCTGTTTAAGCAGCAAACAGGACTTTCGATGATCGCATATCTGAACCGGATCCGCCTGACCTGTGCCTGCCAGCTTTTGACAGAAGGGGACAACAGCATCAGTGATATTGCATTTTCGTGCGGTTTTCGCAATCTCAGTAACTTTAACCGCTTGTTCAGAAAAAACCTTCACTGCTCACCACTCATATACCGCAGACAGAAAGACAATTTTAAAAACAGCTCACAAAGTCCGTTCCAGTCAACGGAAGTAAATCAAAAATTATATTTATAGAAAACACATCCATTTTTTCCACCTTATACTATGCCCTGATATATCGTGTTGCCCTCGACGAGCCAATTCGCTTTATCGTGCCGCTTTTTACCATAGCACCAAGGACAGCTTCAACGGTGGTCGGGCTTACATCGGGAAGGATCTTACATATCTCCGCTTTGGAAATCGGCGTCAGACTATTTAATATCGCAGCCTCAATACGGGCTTTCTTTGTAATCTTTTTCCCGTGAACGACAGCAAAACGCTTATCAAGTTCTTTATAGCACATATAAAGCGTAGATAAAAAGTTTTCAATAAACGGGAAATAACTGTTTTCACCAGATTCCCAACCGTCCGAAGATTGACGGAGAGATTCGTAATAACAGGCTTTGTAGTTATTGATCTGTTCTTCAAAGGACACATATTTTCCTGCATCAAATCCATTTTTATATAAGAGCAGTAGAGAAAGCAGGCGTGACATTCTGCCGTTGCCGTCCCGGAATGGATGTATGCAGAGAAAATCCAAAATAACACAGGGAATCAGCAAAAGCTGATTGATACTTGCATCGCTGCGTGCCTCCATATAAGCAAGCTCTAATTGTTCCATTGCCTTTGGCGTTTCGTTTGCGGGAGTAGGACGAAAACGAACCCGTCTGTTGCCGTCAGCGTCTATCTCTAAAATCACATTGTCGTCAGTTTTATACTGGCCGCCATATTCATACCCGGCAAAGGACATCATCATTTCGTGTAAACGCAGAATATCACGCTCTCTGAAATCAATATGTTCAAAACCTAAATGGATTTCATTTAATGCGTCCCTGTAACCTGCGATCTCCGCCTCGTTATGATTAAGAGGGGCGCTATTTTGATTTACAATGGCAGCGATACGCTCGTCACTTGTGACAATTCCCTCAATAGCGTTGGAACTCTTAATCGATTGTATCTTTGCGACAACTTCAAGTTCAGTAAAAATCTGCGTGTATTCGTCTTTTCGTACACCTGCCATCGTCTTAAGAGCAGATATGTTTGCCGTTAAATTCACAAAATTAGCAGGCAGCAAGCCATTGTTCAAAAAAGAATAATCAAATTTCCTCATATAGTTCCATCCTTTCTGCATATAATAATACCATATTATATGCAGAAAAGCAAATTGCCAGGCAGGTTTTCTGCATATAAATCATCATAATAATATGCAGATATTATATCCTATAATTCAGAAAAACGATACAACTTGGAATTTATTATTTTCTTCTTACTGGAATCCATAGTTCACAGAATAGACCGTTTCTTCCTTTTTCAAAATATATTTCATAGTCGGTTTCTGCTTCTGACTCATACTTTTTCCTCCTGTTAAAGTATATTATAGGAGCAATTTGAGATGATTGCATTTCTCAGCTTGCGAAGATTTGTCAGGTCATAAAATTCCGGTTCGTATCGCTAATAGGATACCACAAGCACATTCATATTTCTATTACATTTTCTGGCGGACTGCATTTTTGTCGAATTTCTTTCTATTCTGTCGAATTATGTCATTTTTTATCAGAACTTGCGATATTTTGTTTAAAAACTTTCATTTTTCCTCTTGAATAAAAATTTTAATATGTCATACTTAAGAAAAACAATTAATGGAGGTAACCACAATGCGAAAAAAAATACTAACAGCAACTTTAATACTGGCAACTATGGTATTACCGCTCTTACCGGATAAGCACGCAGAAGCGGCAAAGAGTTATTATGAAGGATTTAAGATATGTTTCATTCCAAACAACAATAACATTTATCTTCGGGGAAAATTTACATCTACTCCAACAACAAGATTCCATGCCCATTTTTTTGCGACAATAGATGGACAAACCGATTATACACATAAAATCTGTAGTGGATATACCACATACTACATAGACAGCAGAATCTTTTCATTGTATCAGTCCTTTAATGCAAGCGGATATACAACCAAATAATCCGGAGGTCGCCCAATGAAAAAAGTATACACAATCATCCTGCTTTCTCTCCTCCTACTGACCGGATGTGGAAAAAAAGAGGCTTCCTCTCCCGTGGCGCAGACAAAGACACTCATACCGCCGGCCGTTACAAACATTCCTTTGCTCGAAGAAGACCTCTATTTACCACAGGAGAAAAGCAGTGATAAAAAACTGGTATTCCGGGCAGATGTAACACAGGATGATGAGATCACATTTTTGTATCAATACCAAAAGGGAAAGAAATCAAAATTTGAACTTGCAACACTGCAGCCGGACGATACATGGAAAGTGAGTACGCCGAAATGGGAACAGGCTCTTTTAGAAAAGACAACCTCTCCGTTATCCGCATTTGATGTCTATTCCGATGGCAGCTACCTCGCCATGATCCAGCCGGAAGACGACCTTCCGTCTTTTTACTATCTTACGCCTGACGAAAATGTAACGAAATGGGAGCTTCCCCACGGGATTCTGGAATGGACAGATGAAATCCATGAAATGGCAGATGGTATTCTTTTAACAGAAAAAAATCAGATCGTACTAACTACATATAAAACAGAGATAGACGAACAAACAGGAAAGCCGGCAGAAGGTATGGGACCTGATATGGGGCATATGATCGTATACGATCCCTATACGAAAAAACTCATTTCAAAACGTGATTATGTAGGTATGGCAGAAAACATTTTTATCATCGGAGATCATGTCTTTCGTTCAGGAGACAATGAAGTCCAGGTGTACCCGCTAAATGGAGGGGGAATCCAGAGCGTTTATACGGACAAAGAACTCCAACGGGTCAAGAACAGAAAGGATATCCAGCAAAGTCTGTGTACCTATGCAGGCGGAAAATATGCCTACTGGTATACCCATCTGGGAATTTACCGTCTCGATGTATCATTGACAGACAATGCGGAAAATCCGGTAGAAAAGATTATTTCTCCCGACTATTTTCCAAAAACGGACAAGAAGTATTTCGGGATAAATACGATGATCTGCAAGGAAGATGGCAAAACAACAACGATTTATGTAAGGGGGGTTCCTTATGATTTAAAAACAAATGATGAGGAATATTTTACTGTCGACGCATCGGAGCAGATTTTCACAAGGTATGTTTTTCAGGAGCCGTAACCGCAACGAGCCTTCCGTGATTCCTCGGCACCTTCGTGCCTCGTCATCCCGGGCTCTCGCCCTATAAAAAGGCCCGACTGAAAAGCGCGGGCCCCTCTGTCCCACACGATAAGCAACGAGCCGTGCGATTCCTCGGCACTTTCGTGCCTCGTCATCTCGGGCTCTCGCCCTATAAACCCAAAAAAGCAGGAATAATTATGCAAGCATAATATCCCTGCTTTCTTGGGTTTGCACGGCTCGTTGCTTATCGGAAGTATTCGACACCGCTTTCGAAGATCAGTTGGTTCTGTTCTCCGGTTATATTGACTGCCACACCGGCGCCACGGCGCTCTGAGTGGGCCATTTTTCCTAAAACATGTCCATCCGGGCTTGTGATGCCCTCGATGGCACGGTAAGAACCGTTTGGATTAAAGTCTTCGTCCATCGTCGGATTTCCATTTACATCGACATACTGTGTCGCCACCTGGCCGTTTGCAAATAATTTGTCGAGCCATTCTCTACCAGCGACAAATCGTCCTTCTCCATGAGAGGCAGGTATCGAATACACACCGCCAAGCTTTGCTTTCTGAAGCCACGGAGATTTATTGGTCACGACTTTTGTATAGACGGACTTACTAATATGACGGCCAATGCTGTTTGTCGTAAGAGTTGGTGAATCCTCCTTCTGCGTCCGGATCTCACCATATGGCAGGAGACCTAATTTGATCAGCGCCTGGAATCCATTACAGATGCCGAGTGCCAATCCGTCCCTCTTATTCAGAAGGTCATGCACCGCTTCTTTGATGCGCTCGTTCCGAAATACGGAAGTGATAAATTTGGCAGAACCATCCGGCTCATCCCCGGCACTAAATCCACCGGAGAACATCAGGATCTGTGACTCCTGGATCGCCTTCTCAAACGCATCTACACTATCTTTGATATTCTGTTCCGTCATATTTTTAAACACGATGCTCTCTGTATCTGCCCCTGCCGCCCGGAATGCCCGCATCGTATCATACTCACAGTTCGTCCCCGGGAATACCGGGATAAATACTTTTGGTCTTGCCACTTTATGGCTGCACACATAAATATCTTTTGTATCGTAAAGCCCTGTATCGATTGTTTCCTTCATGACGCCCGAACGGGTCGGGAACACTTTTTCCAGCGTGTCTGTCCATGCAGTAATGGCTTCCTCCATGGAAATGCTTTCATCGGCATAGGTAAAGGCCGCATCCGGTACTACTTTTCCAATCAACTCATACGTGAGCCCAAGAGCCTTCACCTGATCCAGATCGGATGAAGCCATCTCAACCACAATATCACCATATGCCGGTCGGAAATAATCTTTCCATGGTCGGGAAGTATCAAATTCCACGCCAAGTTTATTTCCAAACGCCATTTTAGCTACCGCCTCGGCGATGCCCTTTCCGGAAAGGGCATAAGCTGACTTCACGACACCTTCACGCATAAGTTTTGTGATTCCGGAATACAACTGCATGATAAATCTGAAATCCGGAAGATCGTACTCATCTTTCTTAATTCCAAATTTAACAAGAAGATTTCCCGCCTCTTTTAGCTCCGGTGTCACTACATCCGAAAGTTTTGCCACATCCACCGCAAAGGAACAAAGGGTCGGCGGAACATCGATATCATTAAACGTACCGGACATACTGTCTTTTCCACCGATCGATGGAAGTCCCAGTTTCATCTGGGCATCATAAGCACCGAGCAGGGCGGCCATCGGCTCTCCCCACCGTGTGCTGTCCTCGGTCATTCGCTTAAAGTACTCTTGGAACGTAAAACGGATCTTCGTAAAATCACCACCAGCAGCCACAATCTTTGCCACCGAGGTAAGAACAGCATATTCAGCGCCGTGATATGGACTCCAGCTCATCAGATAGGGATCCATACCGTAGCTCATCATTGTTACCGTATCACATGCCCCGTCCAGAACCGGCAGTTTCGCGATCATCGTCTGGGTCGGGGTAAGCTGGTACTTACCACCGTAAGGCATATCTACTGTGCAGGCTCCGATGGAACTATCAAACATCTCCACCAGACCTTTTTTGGAACATACATTTAAGTCGCCCAGAGTCTGTAAAAAGGTCTGACGGAAATCATCGCATACTTTCGTCTTCTCCAAATAATTATCGACCTTTTCCGGCATCTCCACAACGACATCCGTCTCCTGATGGGCGCCGTTTGTATCCAGAAATGCCCGGGAAATATTGACGATTTCCTTTCCTCTCCATTTGAGGATCAGACGGGGCTCTTTTGTCACAACGGCTACCGGGACTGCCTCTAAATTCTCCTCCTCCGCATAGGCAAGCATCTGATCGGCATCCTTCGGATCGACGACAATCGCCATACGCTCCTGGGATTCAGAGATCGCAAGCTCGGTACCATCAAGGCCGGCGTATTTTTTAGGAACTTTATCAAGGTCTACCGTGAGCCCGTCAGCAAGCTCTCCGATCGCCACCGACACACCGCCGGCGCCAAAATCATTACATTTCTTGATCAGACGGCTCACTTCTTCACGGCGGAATAGTCTCTGTATCTTACGCTCCGTCGGCGCATTTCCCTTCTGAACCTCCGCACCGCATGTATCGATCGACTCTGTATTATGGGCCTTGGAAGAACCAGTAGCCCCTCCGCATCCATCACGCCCGGTACGCCCGCCGAGAAGGATGATGACGTCGTCCGGATCGGAATTCTCGCGGATCACATTTTTACGCGGTGCTGCCCCCATCACCGCACCAATCTCCAGACGCTTTGCCACATAACCCGGATGATAAATTTCATCGACAAGGCCGGTCGCAAGCCCGATCTGGTTTCCATAAGAACTGTATCCACTGGCCGCTCCTGTCACGATCTTTCTCTGCGCCAGTTTTCCCTCCATCGTCTCTTTCAACGATTTCGTCGGGTCTGCCGCTCCGGTCACACGCATCGCCTGATACACATATCCACGTCCCGACAGCGGATCCCGGATCGCGCCACCGAGACAGGTCGCTGCACCACCAAACGGCTCGATCTCCGTCGGATGGTTATGCGTCTCATTTTTAAAGAACACAAGCCACTCTTCTTCCACCGGACCTCTTCCGTCGTCATGATCGATCTCTACCGGAACGACGATCGAACAGGCATTGATCTCATCTGAAACTTCCATATCCTCCAGCTTCCCGTCAGCCCGGAGCTTTTTCATCGCCATCAGCGCGATATCCATCAGGGATACGAATTTATCATCTCTTCCTTTATAGATGACATCATGGTCATGTTTATACCGCTCAAATGCTTCCCTGACCGGTTTGGTATAGTCTCCCTCCTCAAAGCGGATATTCTTAAGTTCTGTGAGGAATGTCGTATGGCGGCAGTGATCGGACCAGTACGTATCAAGTACACGGATCTCCGTCATGCTCGGGTCTCTGTTCTCCTCACCTCTGAAATAATTCTGTATATGGAGAAAATCTTTGAACGTCATAGCAAGGCCGAGCGAATCATACAACTTTTTCAACTCCGTCTCCGGCATATCCTTGAAACCATCAAAGATAATCACATCTGCCGGCTCTTCAAACTCCGTAACAAGTGTGTCCGGTACCGTCTCATCCGTCTCCCTTGAATCAACCGGGTTGATGCAGTATTCTTTAATCCTTGCAAAATCTTCCTCATTGAGCTTCCCACTGAGGACATATGTCGTCGCCGAGCGGATCACCGGCTCTTCACTCTCATTCAGAAGCTTGACGCACTGCTCTGCGGAATCTGCCCTCTGGTCAAACTGTCCCGGAAGATATTCTACTGAAAATACTTTGTCACCGTCTTTTTTCTCAAATCCGCCCTCATACACATGATCCACCGGCGGCTCTGAAAATACTGTATCAAGTGCCTTTTTATAAGTATTTTCCCCGATTCCCTCCACATCATAGCGAATCAGTACTCTCACCTGCTCCAGTTCACGGATGCCAAGGTACTCCCTGACCTCCTTTTTCAGATCTTTTGCCGCAACCGCATAATCCTCTTTTTTTTCTACATAAATCCGCTTAACCTCTGCCATGCCTGTCTCTCCTATCTTATCCTGCTTACTGTACCCTGGTATAGGAACCAAGTTTTACGCGCCCCTTCCAGTAACTCTGTACCTCCGTTGAATATCCCGGGGAAATCTGATCAAACCTTTCATTAAACAGCTTTGTCTCTTCTGTGCTGATCACAGATTCACACTCATTATCATAAGCCTCACTGTCGTCGTTATTTACCATTTTTACAAAATAATAGCCATCTTCTCCCTCGATGACATCCGAAATCTCATCGTTATTCATCTTGATCAGTTTTTTACGGAGCTTACTCGTAAGGAAGCTGGAATCCTTCATATCCTTCTGGACCAGATCCTGGCTCTGCGGCCCCTGTATGCCTGTGGTATCATTTTCTTCAAGAAGTTTCGAGAAATCCTCAGCTGTCGCCGCTTTTTCTTTCAGCGCCTTCATATTTTCCAGATTCAGCTGTTTCTGCTCCTCTGTCACATCTGTCTGCTCATCCCCACTTCCTGTTTTATTGCTCACTTTATAATACTGCAGGGTATATTGATGATAATCTTCCTTTTTCACAGTCGCTTTTAATGCTTCCCTGTCGATCCCGCTCTCTGAAATGATCACCTGTCTGTACTTTTCTGCCAGCGCATTTTTTTCAAAAACCTCTGTCAGCGTCTTTTCATCCAGACCGGCTATCTTCTTCTGTCCGTCTGCCATTCCCTCGATTGCTTCCTTTACATCGTCTGCACATGCCTTTTTCTCTTCATCTGTAAGTGTATAACCAAGTTTCTCAGCCTCCATACAAAGTATTTCACGCTGCTTGATCGAATCCATGACTGACTTTTTCGCCGCGGATGCACCATTTCTCCCTGCATCATCGACATCTTCCATCTCCCAGTACGTACTGCCATACATCTGCTGGTACAAAGATTCATATCCGTTATACTGTGCTTCTACCAGATAAATATTATAAACTGCTTCTTTCATATATACGGTTCTCGTCACGCTGGAACCACTGGCATTTGTCCCCGTTACTTTCAGGATCGCACGCGGCCTGAGCTGCATATAACACACCCCGGCACACAATATAACGATCGCTGCAAGTCCGATCGCCAGTAAAATCTTATTTTTCGAAGAAGTAAGAGAACCTCCTGAACTTTTTTGTCTCTTTTCTACTCCTACTCCGCCGTTCTTTGCCAATTTTTTTGAGTTATTCATCCTTTTCCTCCAAAACGATATATTTGTACAAGCATACATTGAATATTTTATCATATCCCCTTATGCACAGTCAAGCCACGGAAATCATTTTTCAGTAGGTTTTCAGCAGTTATCATTTGGGGTTGATGAAACCCTGCAGCAGCGCAAATCTACTTCACAAGATCAAGGCACAAAAAAAGGGCTTTGACGCCCAAATTTTAAGAAATAGAAAATGCAGGAAAAGGGACTTGAACCCTCATGGTATTGCTACCACACGGACCTGAACCGTGCGCGTCTGCCAATTCCGCCATTCCTGCATGCCTATTTAAAATATCACAAATTTTCTGAAAAGTCAACAAAAAATGTTATAGAATTTCAAGAAATTTTATAGTATACTAGATTTACGGAATCATATTTTTAAGATGCGCAGTGCGCAGGATTGGAGATTATCATGGGTATTAATGTAGGAATGCTTATATTTGGCCTTTTTGACGGCGGACTTGCTTTTACCGTTGTTTTCTGCCTTCTGAAAGCGAGATTTAAAGGCAAAAAAATCGGACGGATACTGGGAACGATACTGGGGACGATCATTTTTTCCGTGTACATCGCTCTGTTCGTCTGGTTCAACACGCCCGGTGTAAGGGTAAATCCTGATTTCAGAAATCTGGTTTATGCCGCGCCGATCGTGCTGTCTGTACTTCTCACTGTTCTGGTTCTTTTATCACTTCCACAGGAAAAAACAGATGAGGAGAACGAAGAGGAATCTGAGAACGGGGCAGAAGAATCTGAGACTACAGCTGCAGAAGAAAGTGCATAACCGAAAAATTGCCAAACAATCCAATATATGGTAAAATAGACCAACAAAATAAAAGGAGGTATCTTATGTTAAGAAATGCGATCAAAATCCCATCCCGGGTAAATAACAAAATCGTTCTCAAGGTGGTGCCGGGGCATTTTGCCACAAACCATTCACATATTAATTATTATATGGATATGACGAGACTGAAAGTCGGACAGCGTGAAGCCAGTCAGGTTGCCTCTACGATGGCAAAAGACTACCAGTACAGCACCCCTATCGATACGATCATCTGTATGGATGGCTGCTACATGATCGGGGCATATCTCGCAGAACGTCTGACTGAGGCCGGGGTCATATCCATGAACGCCCATCAGAGTATCTATGTGATCGAGCCGGAATTTGATACAAACGGACAGCTGATCTTCCGGGACAATATCCAGCCGATGGTTCATGGAAAAAATGTTCTTCTTCTTCTTGCCTCAGCTACGACAGGAAAAACGATTGCAAAAAGTCTGGAATGTATCCAGTATTATGGCGGGATCATCCAGGGGATCTCTGCAATATTCAGCGCTGCTGACCAGATTGAGGGGCATTCCATCAATTCCGTCTTCAGCACAGAAGATTTTGCAGACTATCAGTCTTTCAACCAGACTGAATGCCCATTCTGCAGAGCGAACCAGAATATCGACGCCATTGTAAACAGTTACGGATATTCCCGGTTATAAAAAGGTGCGCCTGAAAAACGCCCACCAAGGAACTGAAGTTCCTCCCAAGTTTGCCTGTCGGCAAACTTGCTCCGCATAATGGAGAACTTTCCTATCAAAATAAAAAGGTGCGCCTGAAAAAGCGTCTCCAAAGCCAAAATAGCTCTGGAGACGCTTTTTTACTAAAATGTTCAGGATTTCTCTTGACTTCTCTGCCCACACGCCCTGCACTCCGGATTTCTCTGAGGAAATTTTATTTTTCGGAACTCCATCGTCAATGCGTCTACCGTAAGCATCTGTCCGGTAAGCAATTCCCCAACCCCCAGCACATACTTAACTGCCTCCATACTCTGCATCGTCCCGATGATACCTGCCATACAACCGATCACTCCCGTCTCACGGCATGTGGGAACACTCCCGGGCTCGGGCGGTTTTTCAAAAATGCAGCGGTAGCAGGGGCCTTTCCCCGGCACATAAGTCATGAGCTGTCCGCGAAACGCCTGGATCCCTCCATGTGAAAAAGCCTTCCCGAGTTCCACACAGACATCGTTGATCAAAAATTTTGTATCAAAGTTATCTGTCGCATCGATCACAAAGTCATATTTATTAAATATAGATTTAGCATTTTCCGCATCCAGACGCACATTATATGTTTCTACTCTTACATCCGGGTTTATCATGCAAATCCGTTTCCTTGCCGATGCGGTCTTCGGCAGCCCAATACTGTCCACAGAATGAATGATCTGTCTTTGCAGATTTGTTAAATCTACATTATCATCATCTACGATCCCAATCGTCCTGACACCTGCCGCTGCCAGATACATAGCAGCCGGTGAACCAAGTCCACCGGCCCCTATGATCAAAATACGGGAAGAAAGAAGTTTTTCCTGACCTTCTTTTCCGACCTTCTCTAACAGAATATGCCGGGAATAACGTTCCATCTGTTCCTCATTCATATGTATCTTCCTTATTTAGATAAAATTTCATCGGCCAGCTTGTCCATTGCCGCCATAGTCTCATCATTCATCGTTGATCTGATCGTTATGACTTCCTCACATATATTGAGATTCTTCATTTCATCCAACATCGCTTTCATCTGTTTTGCTGCCATCGGCGCCCACGTACCATTTTCCATGATGCCAACAACCCGGTTCTGGTAATTCTTGCTTTTCAGGTGATGCAGGAAATCTTCCATCACAGGGAACACACCACCATCGTATGTAGCGGCAGCCACGATCATCTTATCGTAACGGAACGCATCTTCGATCACCTCTGCCATATCTTCTCTTGACAGATCGCTTACTACTACTTTCGGAGCGCCCTTTTTCTCCAGGATCCCGCCAAGTGCCTTTGCAGCTTCCGCTGTATTTCCATGGATGGAAGCGTATGCAACAAGAATCCCTTTGTCCTCTGGTTTATAACTGCTCCACGTATTATATTTTTCAATATAATATGCTAAATCCTCTTTTAATATCGGGCCATGCAACGGACAGATCATCGCAATATCCAATGCCGCTGCCTTTTTCAAAAGTGCCTGAACCTGAGCGCCATACTTTCCTACGATATTAAAATAATAACGTCTCGCCTCGCATGCCCAGTCCTCTCCCTCTGTCAAACTAAGCGCACCGAACTTTCCAAAACCATCTGCGGAAAAGAGAATCTTTTCCGACTGCTCATAAGTAACCATAACCTCCGGCCAGTGAACCATCGGCGCCATAAAAAACTGTAATGTATGCTTACCCAGGGAAATCGTATCCCCCTCCTTGACCTCGACCTTTCTGTCTGACAGATCGAGTTTAAAAAATTGTCCCATCATAGAAAATGTCTTGGCATTTCCGATGATTTTCATATCCGGATATTTTTCAGCGGCCTTCTGTATGTTTGCCGCATGATCCGGTTCCATATGAGAGACAACAAGATACTCTGGCTTTTTATCACCAAGCGCCTTCTCCACATTTGCAAACCATTCATCCGTAGCGCGTTTATCTACTGTATCCATGATCGTAGTCTTTTCATCCAAGATCACATACGAATTATAGGAAACTCCTTCCGGCACCACATACTGGCTTTCGAACAAATCAAGTGTCGTATCATCTGCACCTACATAAATAATTGAATCTGTAATTACGGTATCTTTCACAATATCATTCCTTTCCTTGTATATATGTTCATTGTTTATATTAAAAATATAAATCTGAATTTAATTTTTTAGATCTTTTATGCCTCCATGCAATTTATCTTTCTCTGACAGCATCACCTGCACTCCTTCCTCCAACGGCCATTCGATCCCGATATCAGGATCGTCCCACCGTATTCCACCCTCATCTTCCGGATGATAAAACTCCGTACATTTATAGGCAAAAACTGCTGTCTCTGACAAAACCAGATACCCATGGGCAAAGCCTTCTGATACATAAAACTGCTTCTTATTTTCATCTGAAAGAACCACACCAAACCATTTCCCATAAGTCTTAGAACCTTTCCGGATATCAACCGCCACATCAAAAACCTCGCCGGACAGTACTCTCACAAGCTTCCCCTGCGGGAATCTCTTTTGAAAATGAAGCCCACGCAAAACACCTTTTCCGGACATCGACTGGTTGTCCTGTACAAAGTCCATATCCAAACCAAATTCAGAAAACTCCTGTTTATTATATGTCTCTACAAAATACCCCCGTTCGTCCCCAAATACCTTCGGTTCGATCACGTACAACCCCTCGATCCCGCAAGGTGTTACTTTTATTTTCGCCATCGCTTTCACTCCTTCTTGCCCTTACAAAGGACCCTTTACCTCTCTTTTACAACCATATATAGTATAATATTATTATCCGAAACTATCAATAGTTATTTACAGAAAAGTTAAATTGCGTTAAAATAGTATTATATTTGCGTGGCAAACGATTACACACTACCAGAGAAAGGCATGGTAATCTGTATGGATGATTTAAATATCGGTTTTCTTGGCTTTGGACTGATCGGTGGTTCAATCGCCAGATCTATAAAAGAAAAACATCCCGGAGCAGTGGTTCAGGTCTATAGCAGACGGAAAAATCCGGATTTGGAAGAAGGACAAAAAGAAGGGATCATCACAAACATCATTTATGATATCGACAGTCATTTCTCTTCCTGCGATATGATCTTTTTATGCGCCCCCGTTTTAAAAAACATCGAATTTCTCCAATTCCTGAAACCTGTTATCCGGGAAGATTGTATTGTGACCGATGTAGGAAGTGTAAAAGGAAACATACACGCTGTTATAAAAGAACTTGGAATGGAACGGCATTTTATCGGCGGGCACCCGATGGCAGGCTCAGAAAAGACCGGTTATGCGAATTCTACCGCCGATTTATTAAATGACTCCTGTTACCTTCTCACACCAACGGAATCCACTTCGGAAGACGACTTGAAACGGCTTTTGGAACTTCTCCGGTGCACCGGCGCAAAATGCATTGTTTTGTCCCCGGATGAACACGACAAAGTCACCGCCGCGATCAGCCATGTTCCCCATATCATTGCCGCATCACTTGTCAATATGGTACAGGAAAACGACACTTCGGAACAGTATATGAAACAATTTGCAGCCGGCGGCTTTAAAGACATTACCCGGATTGCCTCCTCTTCCCCGGAAATGTGGGAAAATATATGTTTATCAAACAAAGATAGCATTGACTTTTTTCTTTCTTATTTCATTGACACCTTATCCACATTCCGCAGACTTATGGCAGATGGGGACAGTGAGGCCCTTAAAGATATTTTTAAAAAGGCCGGCCAGTACCGTGATTCGATTTTATAGAAAAGGCACAAAAAACAAACTTTCCCGATCAAAACAACAAAAGGAGATTCCCCATCCTGACGGAATCTCCTTCTTCATCTTTCTTTATTCTCTTTATTTCAGAAGACTCCGACCGTCTTTCTATCAAGCATCATGCTCTTCCTTTTTTTCTTCCCAGTACTGCTTGTCCGAATCCGAAATCCTTCTCAGGATCCGGCATGGATTTCCGGCAGCTACGACACCATCCGGAATATCTCCCGTTACCACAGACCCGGAACCGATCACTACGTTGTTTCCTATATGAACTCCCGGATTGATCGTAACATTTCCTCCAATCCACACATCATCTCCGATCGTAACTTCCTTTCCGAACTCCAGCAGCTCATTTCGCACGGGCGCATAGATCGGATGTCCTGCTGTATATATACTTACTCCTGGTCCAAAAAACACATGATCTCCGATCTTAATATCGGCCACATCAAGCATGATACAATTAAAGTTCGCATAGAAATTGTCCCCTACAGAGATATGTGAACCATAATCACAATGAAATGGCGGCTCTATATAGGACTCTTTTCCCGCATGCTTAAAAAGTTTCTGCAAAATCTCTGCTCGTTTTTCTTCTTCTTCCACGCCGGTCTCATTATAGGCCCTCGTTATTTTCCTCGCCAGCGACATCTCCCGCTTTAATTCATCATCACATTTATAAAGCCTGCCGGAGAGCATCTTCTCTTTCTCTGTACGAAGCGTCAGGGAATCCAAAGTCTCCGTCTCTGACTCCTCTGCCGAAAAGATTCCGGCTGCCGCTTCCTGTCCTGCCATGGTAAGATCATTCTCCAATAATGAATTTTCTTCTCTGGCCACTTCCTCTTCTGCCGCCTTCATCAGTTCCTCTACCCTGCGTTTAGCCTCTGCATCTACTTCTTCATCTACTTCTGCTTCTTCCTGAAATCCAGTCTCTTCTTCCTCCTGCAGTCTTTCTTCTTTTTCTGCACGGATGCGCTGTTCTTCTTCCTCTCTTTGCCGATCCATTTCTTCAGCCTGAAGTCTTTCCTGTTCTCTTGCTCTTTCTTCTTCCTCTTTTTGTCTCTGTGCTTCTTCCTCCTGAATCTTCTTTAATTCTGCTTCCCTTGCTGCCTCTTCCTCGGCCGCCTCGCGCTCCAGATCCTCTTTAAACACAGTGAAAACCTTGTCCTTCATAGCATGAGCCACTTTGGCATGTTCCTCCGGCATCAGATGAAGGCAGTCCACGTCGCTCGACACAGCCACCATGGCCAGATCCACAAATTCCGCCCCAACCTCTGCCGCTACTTTCTGGAACTCCGGCGCCAGTTCAAAAGAATAATCCACCTGCGTTCTTCCAAACTCAAGATGAAGTGGCGAAAATTCAATCTGATCTCCGAGAAGTGTCGGACTTGCCACGATGATCTCCGCGTCCGTCTTTTGCCGCACCAGCTCACACATCTCCTTGAGGTGTCCTGCCACAGCCTGCGGATTGGAATCAAAATACACCTTCAGATCATTCGTCCCCAACATGATAATGATCAGATCGATCGGCGCATGCTCCTCAATGCACGCTCCGATATCACTCATGCCGTTACACCCTTCCATATAGGGATCATCAAAAGCGATCGTACGCCCGTTCTTCCCCTCATTGATGACTTCAAAACCGTCTCCCAGCAGACGGTCTAAAACCCCTGGCCAACTAATATCATCCCCAAATCTCTGTCCATCTACCGGAGAATGTCCGTATGTATTAGAATCGCCAAAACACACTATTCTTCTCATAAATAAATACCTTCCTTTTTCATAAATAGTAGCTCAAAAGTCTAATTAGTTTAAGTATAGCACATTTTGTACAATACTGCCAGAGAAAGAATACATTATTTTCCGATTATTTTTTCCAATATTTTTAAATTTCCTGCAATTCATCGAGTGTCTTATTATAAGAAGGAAGAAAATCATTCATAAAAATATCCACTTCCTCCATTTGCATTTCCCGAAGCGCCCTCTCAATCGTCTGCCATGCCGTTGCAAACTCCTGATTCCCTGCCTTCTTTTCCTCAATACACTTGATAAGAGCCGAAAGTTTGTCCGCTGCTTTTACGATTTTCCACAGTTCTTCATCACCGCTCTTCTTAAAAAAGATAGTTTCATAATATTTCCTCATATAATCCGGAAGCTTATCTAAAAGCTTCTGGTTCGCCATATCCTCTACTTTTTTATAAGCGTCCCGGATATCCGGGTCATGATATTTAACCGGCGTCGGCATATCCCCGGTAATGATCTCATTGGCATCATGATACAGACCGATCAGTGCCAGTTTATCCGGATCCACATCCTTCCCACACCGCTCCCTGGCAATAACGCCAAGCCCATGGGCAAGCATGGCAACCTCCAGGGAATGTTCACTGATATTTTCCTTTACCGAGTTGCGCATCAGAGCCCATCTCTCAATATACTTCATCCTTGCCATCATGGCAAAAAACGGAAATCCATTTGTTTTTGTGCCCATATTTACCTCCATTACCTGTCATCCAACAACTTCTTTATATATCTCCCTGTATAGGAATCCGGCTGCTCTGCCACCTCTTCCGGAGTTCCGCAAGCAATGACTGTCCCACCGTTTTCTCCCCCTTCCGGGCCAATGTCGATAATATAATCTGCCGTCTTGATCACATCCAGATTATGCTCGATCACCACGACCGAATTTCCTCCTTCTGTGAGGCGGTGAAGAATATCGATCAACTTGTGGACGTCCGCAAAATGCAGGCCTGTCGTAGGCTCATCCAGAATATAGATTGTTTTTCCCGTACTGCGTTTACTTAATTCTGTGGCAAGCTTGATCCTCTGGGCCTCTCCTCCCGAAAGCGTAGTTGAAGGCTGTCCCAGTTTCACATAAGAAAGCCCCACATCATACATCGTCTGGATCTTCCGATGGATCGTCGGAACATTCTTGAAAAATTCCAATGCCTCTTCCACAGTCATATCAAGCACATCAAAAATACTCTTTCCTTTATATTTAACATCGAGTGTCTCCCTGTTATAACGCCTTCCATCACAAACTTCACACGGAACATAGACATCCGGCAGGAAATTCATCTCGATCTTTATGATCCCATCCCCCCTGCATGCCTCACACCGTCCTCCTTTGACATTAAAACTAAATCTCCCCTTCTTGTATCCCTTTACCTTTGCATCCGGAGTCGTTGCAAACAGATCCCGTATCATATCAAATACACCCGTATATGTGGCAGGGTTCGAACGCGGCGTGCGTCCGATCGGCGACTGATCGATATCAATGACTTTATCTAACTGCTCCATTCCCTTTATGGCAGTATGCTTTCCGGGAATACATCTGGCCCGGTTGAGATTCTTCGCCAGAGACTTATATAAGATCTCATTGATAAGCGAACTCTTTCCGGAACCGGAAACCCCTGTCACACAGGTAAATACACCAAGCGGGATATCTACATTGATATTTTTCAGGTTATTCTCCCTCGCACCGGTCACCTTTAAAAAACCACACGGAGTCCGGCGCTTTCCCGGTATCGGAATCACCACTCTCCTGCTGAGATAAGCCCCTGTTATCGAATCCTCTGCCTTCATGATATCTTCTGCCGTCCCGGCGGCCACGACTTCACCGCCGTGCTCTCCGGCCCCCGGTCCGATGTCCACCACATAATCCGCCGCTAACATCGTATCTTCATCATGCTCCACCACGATAAGCGTGTTCCCAAGGTCTTTCAGATTCTTTAATGTCCTGATCAGCTTATCATTGTCCCTCTGGTGAAGACCGATACTTGGCTCATCAAGAATGTAGGCAACTCCCACAAGCCCTGAACCGATCTGTGTGGCAAGACGTATCCTCTGGGCCTCACCACCCGACAAAGTCGCTGTAGCGCGCGACAGACAAAGATAATCCAGTCCCACATCTACAAGAAATCCAAGGCGGGATTTAATTTCTTTCAAAATCAGCTTTCCAATCTTTAACTGCATCTGTGTAAGCTGCAGCTCATCGACAAACTGTTTCAGGTCACGAATCGAATAATCACATAACTCCGCAATATTCTTTTCTCCCACTGTGACCGCCAGAGATTCTTTTTTCAGACGCCTTCCGCCGCACTCACGGCACGGTGTGATGCGCATAAAAGTCTCATACTCCTGTTTCGTCGTATCCGACCCGGTTTCGCGATACCTCCGTTCTACATTTTTAATAAGTCCCTCAAATTCTACATTGTAGACACCCCGGCCCCGCTGTCCCACATAATGAACTTCGACCTTTTCTCCTCTTGTGCCATGCAGGATGATGTCCCGCACCTCTTCAGGATAATCCTCAAAAGGAGTCGACAGATCAAAACCAAACTTTTGTGCCACTGCTTCCATCATGCATCTGGTATAACTTCCCTTGTCCGTAACTGACTGCCAGCCAAGGGCAGCGATCGCACCCTCGTCGATGCTGAGAGACCAGTCCGGTATGAGAAGCTCCGGTGCAAATTCCATCTTATACCCAATCCCATGACAGACCGGGCATGCCCCAAATGGATTATTAAATGAAAAACTCCTCGGCTCGATCTCATCAATGCTGATACCACAGTCCGGACACGAAAAACTCTGACTGAAATTGATCGGCTCACCACCTACCACATCGACTACGAGCAGCCCTCCCGACAGCTGTAGAACATTCTCGATTGACTCCGACATCCTTTTCCCGACACCTTCACGCACGACAAGACGGTCTACCACGATTTCAATATTATGTTTGATATTCTTTTCAAGCTTGATCTCCTCAGATAGGTCATACATATTTCCATCCACAACGACCCTCACATAACCACTCTTTTTCGCTTTATCAAAAACCTTGGCATGTTCTCCTTTTCTTCCACGAACAACCGGCGCCAACAGCTGGAGTTTTGTCCCCTCAGGCAGTTTCATGATCTCATCCGCCATCTGGTCTACCGTCTGGCGCTTTATCTCTCTGCCGCACTTTGGACAATGGGGGATTCCAATCCTTGCAAAGAGAAGTCTGAAGTAGTCATATATTTCCGTCACTGTCCCCACTGTGGAACGGGGATTCCGGTTCGTCGTCTTCTGATCGATCGATATCGCCGGGGGAAGTCCCGAAATACTCTCCACATTGGGCTTTTCCATCTGCCCCAGGAACTGCCTGGCATAGGAAGATAATGACTCCATATACCTTCTCTGCCCTTCCGCATATATCGTGTCAAACGCCAGCGATGATTTGCCTGATCCGCTCAATCCTGTCAGTACCACAAACTCATCTCTGGGAATATCAATATCAATTCCTTTCAGATTATGTTCACTTGCTCCTTTTATCCTGATCATTCTTTTCTTTTCCATCGTTACCTTTCTTCCTCCAAATCTATTCATCCATGTCCTGCATGATCTTTTTTAATTCGATCATCTGGTCACGCAATGAGGCCGCCGCCTCGAAATTTAATTCTGCAGCCGCCTGGTTCATCCGTTTCATAACTTTGCGGATCTGCTTTTCCAATTCTTCTCTCGTCATATATTCCGGATCCTTTTCCAGATCCTCGATGCCGGAATCCGCTTTGGAAGAGATCCGGATCAGTTCCCGGACAGCCTTTTTGATCGTCTGTGGCGTAATACCATGTTCTTTATTATAAGCATCCTGTATCTCCCTACGTCGTTTCGTCTCGCCGATTGCCTTCTTCATGGAATCGGTTTCACTCTCCGCATACATGATGACCCTGCCTTCCGCATTCCGGGCAGCCCGTCCGATCGTCTGGATCAAAGATGTTTCCGAACGCAGAAAGCCTTCTTTGTCCGCATCCAGAATCGCTACAAGAGAAACCTCCGGTATATCCAGCCCCTCTCTCAGAAGATTGATACCGACCAATACATCAAATACATCAAGCCGCATGTCACGTATGATTTCGGACCGCTCCAGCGTATCAATATCCGAATGAAGATATTTTACCCGTATCCCGATCTCTTTATAATAATCGGTAAGATCTTCTGCCATCCGTTTGGTAAGTGTGGTGACAAGAACCTTGCCCTTCTCTTTTGTGACACGGCGTATCTCTGCCAGAAGGTCATCGACCTGCCCTTTCACCGGGCGCACCAAAACCTCAGGATCAAGAAGTCCTGTCGGACGGATGATCTGTTCCGTCCTCAGAAGTTCGTGTGCGCTCTCATACTCCGATGGCGTCGCCGATACAAACATCATCTGATTGATGTGGCTCTCAAATTCCTCAAAATTCAAAGGACGGTTACTTTTTGCAGAGGGCAGGCGAAAACCGTAATCTACAAGTGTAGACTTCCTCGACTGATCCCCCGCATACATTCCCCTGATCTGAGGAACCGTGATATGGGACTCATCTACTATGATCAAAAAATCATCGGGAAAATAGTCCATAAGCGTATGCGGCATCTCTCCCTCTTTCATCCCGTTTAAATGCATGGAATAATTTTCAATCCCCGAGCAAAAGCCGGTCTCCCGCATCATCTCCACATCGAAATGTGTCCTCTCCGAAATCCTCTGCGCCTCGATCAGCTTGTCCTCACTTTTAAAAAACCGGACACGCTCCTTTAATTCCTGTTCGATCCCCAGAATCGCTTTCTCCATCTTATCCGATGACACGACATAATGGGACGCAGGAAATACAACCATATGCTCCAAATTATTGAGCGGTGTCCCGGTGAGGACATCGATCTCCTGGATCCGGTCCACCTCGTCTCCGAAAAACTCAACCCGGATCGCACGCTCCGACTCCGACGCCGGAAAAATCTCAACCACATCTCCCCTCACCCGGAACGTACCGCGATGAAAATCCATATCGTTCCGGGTATACTGGATATCGACAAGCCGCCGGATCACCTCATCCCTGTCCTTTTCCATACCAGGCCGCAGAGAAACCGTCATCGTCTGATAATCGATCGGGCTTCCCAATCCATAGATACAGGACACACTCGCTATGATGACCACATCTTTCCGCTCAGTAAGTGCCGCCGTCGCCGAGTGACGCAGTTTATCAATCTCCTCATTGATCGCAGAATCCTTTTCGATGTACGTGTCCGTCGATGGCACATATGCTTCCGGCTGGTAGTAGTCGTAGTAGGAGACAAAATACTCCACGGCGTTATTAGGAAAAAATTCTTTAAACTCACTATACAACTGGGCCGCCAGCGTTTTGTTATGGGCGATGACCAAAGTCGGTTTATTTAATTGCTGGATGACGTTTGCCATCGTAAACGTCTTACCCGATCCGGTGACACCGAGAAGGGTCTGAAACTGGTTTCCTTCCTGAAAGCCTTTGACTAATTCTTCAATAGCCTGTGGCTGGTCGCCGGTAGGGGCGTATTCTGATACTAATTCAAAATGATCCATGATAAAAGCCTTTCCTCTTATAGTCCAAGAATAGTATTTACTGTCACAATAAATGATGCGCTTTTTGCAACATGACTATTTCCACCCTGCTGCTTATATGCATCATATATCCTGTCTCTTATCTCTCCTATTCTCTTTTCTGTAACATTCCCCAAATCCATTTCTTTTATATCTATTGGTGTTATATTGCTATTTCGAAGAATGTCTGCAACTGTTCCATATAATAAATAAAACAACATGTCATTTCTTTCCGAAGATGTATATCCTGATTTCATTTTCAAGTTTCTTTGTATTTGTTTTCCAAGAACTGCACATTTATAAAATACTTCCAAATCTTGATTTTCTTCATAAAGTTTAAAGTATGTTTCATCATCCGTTAATAATGTCGAAGGTCTTGCTCTGGCATAATCTGGTTTTTGCAAAAATAATGTAATCAAGCACTGTCCTAAAAATGATACACCTACTATATCTTTTGCTTTTTTCCCTTGATTTTTATAATAATTTTTTCTCCGGTCATAATATAGTCCGCGGCTTTTAAAAAACATTTCAATTTGCAAATGAATAGGATTCGTTACTCTTAATGAAGACTTAGGTATATTAGTCTGATTATTCGTTGCAAATATAATATCATCTCTAACCTTTTCTGTTTCAGGTACTATTACTCTAACTAAAACATTTCTCTTTTCAGTTTGCAAAGAATTTTCATTTTGTGAATAAAAATTATATATTTCATTCGAAGTCTGCAACCCATTTACAATTTCCGGATTTGTTAGCTGAAGTTCTCGACTACTGGCCATTGTAGCTTCTGACGCTAAAACTGTAATCCCGTTATTCAACCACCAAAAATCCTCTCCGCTATCACTGTCTTCCAAAGAATCTTTTATACATGAATTTACGGCATTCTTTCCTTGATAATCTCTCACATTAGCTTCAAAAAATCTCTTTCTCAAACACTGATTATCATCTGTAATAAAATTAAAATACTCTTTTAAAGATACAAGTCCAACATAATCTTTATTTTTACCCAATCCAATAGGCATCTCCACCAGTGGCAAATTAATGATTGTCTCTGCCATACTATTATAGCTTTCAAACAATTCATTTGCCCCAACAAAATCTACAACTATTTCCGCCGATGGATAATTTCTTTTTACTATTTCTTTTAATTCTTCTGCTTGTTGTATGACATTCGGATGACACTCAACGGCATATGTGACATAGCAAAATCTAAATTTGAGCTTTATACGATTTCTAATTAACTTTGTATGTAAGTCTCGAAATGTCCTAAATAGTTCTAGGATATCCTCATTATATCTTCCTCTAAAATCTTCTAATGAGTTTGATAATTGCAATAAATTATCTACAGTTGTTTTCCATTTCATTATGGCATCTTCACCAAAAGAGTTTTCTCTTTTTGCCTGTATCATAATCACTTCAACTTTTGATTCTTTAGACGCAGTAATGGTTTCAATCTGATCTGGAAAAACTATATTCTTATTCAAAAAAATATACATCCCATCACAGCCGCCATCATTCCCTGCTCCTACAATTCCACTCTCTAATTCATCATCACTTAAATCATAATCCTTCAATACTTGAGAAGCTGAAAAATATTCAAAATATGAAGCTTCATTTTCATAAGATGCTGATTCCTCATATTCCTGAGCGACGCATTCCCTAATTAAAATCTGATTATTACTCAACTGTTTATTACTCATCTCACTGTACCTCACATTCTCATTATCTAAAAATATCATAGCATTTTTTAAACATTCATTATATATGACATTACTTTCTTCCTCTCAAGTATCTCTCTACTTCCCGATCAAACTCCGAAATATACTCTTTATCCTGTTTTACTCGAAATGCCTCATATTCCTTTTCTGCTTTTTTCATAGCTGCTTCATGTGATATTTTTCCTTTTCCATCCAGCACTTCCCGCCGATTATTTACTAGAAACTGATTTGTCTGTTCCACCCAATCCTGCATACTCATTAAAATCCCATCTTCTGCCATCAGTTCAGCATAATCAATAAACATTGTTACCAGCCTGTTTAAACGGGACAATTCCTTTTCATTTAAATAGTTTTTGGCAATACCTATATCTCGCTTTAACACTTTACCATCTGGTGCATCCTTCCAGGTTGTCAATCCCATAGCCGGTTTTTCTGAATCAGCACGCTCAAATATCAATTCTGCTGCTGTCTTTCCGGTAACTGCAAAATGAAGTTTATTCTGGACAAAAGCATAAAAATTTTTTGTAATGTCACTGTTTTTATCGTAATCATAGCTACATTGTTCAAATATATCTGTAATTTTCTGATATGCTCTACGCTCACTTGCCCTGATTTCACGAATACGTTCCAGTAACTCATCAAAATAGTCTTTTCCAAAAGGCTTACCATTCTTTAACATCTCATCATTTAGTACAAAACCTTTAATAATATACTCTTTTAAAGTATTTGTCGCCCATTGGCGGAATCTTGTCGCTTTCTTTGAATTCACACGATATCCTACTGCAATAATCGCATCCAGATTATAAAATTCCTGCATACGCTTAACATTTCTCTGTCCCTCTTTTTGAACTATTTCCATTTTGGAAACAGTTGATTTTTTTATTAATTCTTCTTCTTCATATATATTAGTTAAATGTTTAGAAATCGCAGGTACATTTACATCAAACAACTCTGCCATTGCCTTTTGCGTCATCCAAAATGTCTCATTTTCAAAAATAACATTTACACATATATTTGTATTTTCTATCTGATATAATATAATTTCATGTTGATTCATATCTATTCTCCATTTCCAAACTTTTCATCTATTGCAGTTATTCGATATTATCGAGCAACTGATTCCTCTTATAATTCACCATACGAAAAAATCTTCATCAAATAATCAATAACCATACGCTCTTTCACATTATATGGAAAACGTATTGTTTTTGGACTTCTTCAAAATATTCCTTATTAAATTGGTTACACATGTGTAACCAATTAGATTTCCATCTAATATTATCTAATCCATTACATGAATCCAGGTCACAAACTCCACCCGTCCGCCTAGTGTTATTTCGTCCATAATCCCTCATCTTGTCCACAAAATATAGTACAATCAACACCAAATAATACTAAATAATGCGGTTTTCACCCTGTCCCCAAATTAGGAGACAAAATACTCCACGGCGTTATTAGGAAAAAATTCTTTAAACTCACTATACAACCTCTCTTTCATTTTGAAAATTAATTATAATTCCCAAATCATGTAAATATTTCTCATTTACTCATACGTCAATATCCAAAATGTATAAAACAATTATTACTTTTGATCTTTACCTTTTCAAATATCTATTTTGCATCTGCCTCTTCTATCCACTGCCGCAACTTATCTTGTAGCAGTTTCTTGTCTGGCAAATACAATTTATATTCGGATGCATATATATTGGCATCTTGTGGCAGTGTAATCTCCACCAGTGCGTCATTATTCTCTTTACATAACAGAATACCAATCGTTGGATTTTCATCTTCCAATTTTTCATAACGATCATAATAATTTACATACATCTGCATTTGTCCAATATCCTGATGTGTCAATTTATCCACTTTCAAGTCAATCAACACATAACAGCGAAGAATACGATTGTAGAAAACTAAATCCACATAATAACTATCCTCATTAAAAGTAAAACGTTTTTGCCTGGATTCGAACAGATATCCTTTTCCCATTTCCAACAAAAATTTTTGCAATTTATCAATGATTGCTGTTTCCAAATCTGTTTCTGAATACTTCGTTTTTTCTTCCATTCCTAAAAATTCTAATACTGTTGGCTGTTTTACAATATCTTCTGGTTTTGTAATGATATTACCTTCCCTCGCTAACTGTAAAACAGCCTCTTTATCTCGGCTAATCGCTAACCTTTCATAAAGGCTGGAATTATATTGTCTCTGCAAAGTACGAACACTCCATCCAGATCTTGCTGATTCAATTTCATAGAAACTTCTTTCATCTTCATTTTCTATTCTCATTAATTGCAGATAATGTGACCATGATACTATAAAGGGCGGTTTCTTTTCGAAAAAGCTAAACACTGTTTCGCTTTTTTCAACAGCAAACAGGTTAAACACTGTTTCGTTAATTCTATCCTTATAGGTCAGATAAAACTTCCGTGCATTTTTCAAACTATCCTCCGAAAATCCTCTTTCAAAATTCTTTTTCAGTTCTTCTGATAGCCTTTTAATAACCTGACTGCCATATCTTGCTCTCGATTCGCCTTTTTGTTGCACTTCTATAATCCATTTTCCAATAGCATAATAAGTAAGTAATTGTATCATATTCACTTGTTGAACAGCAATATTTCTTGCATGCTTCACTAGAGCTATTGTCTCGGCACATAGTCTTTCGATCGCTGTATCCTCATTAGTTAATACCTCTGTTTTTTGACTATGGTTCATCTTTAACTGCCTCCTTGTTCGCTACAATATCCTTTTCCCCACATTTCTTCTCAAACGCCATTATTTCTGCTATTTTGTACTATCTTATGTTACCTGATCCATTACACAAACTCCACCCGCCCGCCTAATGTCATTTAATCCATATTCCTCTATCTTGTCCACAAAATACGATACATTCAACACCAAATAACACTAAATAACGCGCTTTTCGCCCATCTGTAAATCAAGAGACAACATACTCCACGGATTCAAAATAATCCACAAAGCTTCTTCCTTTATGAATTCATTTATCCGTTTCACCATTTACTTGTTATAGTATAACACGATTTATAAAAAAAGTACAGAAGAAAATAAAACATTTGTTCTGAATATTTGTTCTTTCTTGGGTGCACTTCTCATTTCATCCCGATATCCCAGAGACTTAATTGTCTGGCAAAAACTTTTTCTTCAAAAGTATTCAGATACCGGAAGATCTGTTCGTTATTATGAACAATCCCGCTCTTTCTGCATTTCTCATAAAATAATTTCATCAGGCAGGTGCTGTTCGGACTCTCGATCATATATTGATTTCCGTATGTTCGTATATATTTCTCTTTTAACTTGGGAAACAGACAGTCTAACTGCTCATAAAAATACTCTCTGCTGCCTTCCCGGAGTGTCATCCCCATTCCAAAGCAAATCACACCATAGACTTCTGCTTCGATGCACATATCTAAAATGCCGGAAATATTATCCTCCGTATCATTGATAAACGGCAAAATCGGTGTCAACCATACAATCGTAGGTATTCCTGCATCCCGCAGCCGTTTCAACACCTCAAAGCGTTCTCTTGTCGTGCTCACATTCGGCTCAATTTTTCTGCACAAATCTTCATCATAAGTAGTTAAAGTCATTTGTACAACACATTTTGTCTTTTCATTTATTTTTTGTAAAAGATCTAAATCCCGCAAAATGCGGTCTGATTTTGTAATGACCGTAAATCCAAAACCATGCTCATAGATCAAATGCAGAGCCTTTCTGACATTTCCGGTTTCCATTTCCAAAGGGATATAGGGGTCGGTCATCGATCCTGTACCGATCATGCATTTTTTCCGTTTATGCATAAGAGCATACTCTAACAAATTAATTGCATTTTCTTTTACTTCAATGTCTTCAAAAGCGTGTTCCATATGATAACATCTGCTTCTGGAATCACAATAAATGCAGCCATGAGAACAGCCGCGATACAGGTTCATTCCGTTTTTTGAAGATAATATTCCTTTTGCTGTCACAAAGTGCATTCGTCCTGTCCTTTCTTATTTTTATAATTTTTTGTGCGTCCTTTGTTTTTCAATCCTTACATTCAAATACGCTAAAAGCGACAGAGCTTTTAACACTCTGCCGCTGTCCGCAAATACTTATTTCTATCTCTCATTTGCCATATAAAACTGCTTCTTATCCAGATACATCTGGCGGTCAGCTTCCTCTACGACCATGCCCGCATCATCCGGCTCTTCCAGAAAACTGACACCGATCGCTGCGCTGCAGTCATGTCGTCCATCCAACTCCATCCGAAGCTGGTTCTCCAGTTCATTCAGTCTCCTCTTAGAAATATCCTGACACAGCACGACAAATTCATCGCCTCCCAGACGATATACCGGAAACTCTCCGGCGGCCAGGCTGACGATCTGATAAACACGGCGGATCAGATTGTCACCGGCCTCATGGCCATTCGTATCATTCATCTTTTTTAACCCGTTGATATCGATGAAAAATGCTCCCAGCGATGATAGCTCTTTATTTGTATCCGGCATCGTGTCACGAATAAACGCGTTCCGGTTCAGGGCTCCGGTCATACCGTCGGTAAATCCGATCTTTTCCAAATAATCCTCCCTCTTCTTTCTTTCGATCAGAGACTGGAAAAAATAAGCAAGCATTTTCAGAATATTGGAAATCTCATCCAGTTTTCCCGCTTTGGGATTATCTACACCAAAATACCCCACAAGCCGTTCCTTTTCCATGATAGGAACTGTGATGAGCGAATGGATATTTTGTGGTTTCAAAATAGAATACTCCTCCGGGGCACTCTCTTTTATCTGTTCAATATCCTGGATGATGACACATTCATTGCGGGAAAAAAACGGCATCCATCTGTCAATAATAGCTACCGGAACATTCTGCAGGGATTCGATCTCCTGCGAAATACCCTCCGCGCACCACTCATACGTATTATCCATCAAATTTCTATGGACACGGAATATATATGTGCGTTCTGCACCTAAATGTTTTCCAAGGATTTCAAGCGTGTTATTGATCGCCACGTCGGTTTCTACCGAGGAATACATCATTTTAATACACTCCATAAAAACCTGTTCCTGTTCTTCTCTTCTCACGTTCCGCTTTCCTTTCTTTGTGATATCTTTTTTATTATACCATTTCTTTCGGGAATACGGAATACCTAATTAAGAGAAAAAACATTCTTTGGCCGGACTCACACAATCTCGTTTACATGCTCTCCGGTTCCCTGCATTCTTCTGCGGATCCCATCATCCTCTCTCTCACAACCTTCATCCTCCGCTTTCCCCTTATCTTCTGCCCTTTCCTGCTGTCTCACCATCTGCAGCTGTCTTAGGAGTGTACTTTTCTGCTTCTCAAGCTCCTTCTTTCTACTCTGTTCTTCATCAGACAGCTCTTCTTTTTTTCCCAGTTGTTCCAATTTCTTTGTCACTGCCTGGATTTCCCTCTGCAGCCTTACTATTTCATTTTCAACCCCACTCCTGCCTGCATTGTGCCCTGTTCCCTGTATCCTCATAATAATGTTCCTCCTTTGGATTTTATAATAATCCTATCGGAACATCCACGTTTCCTCTATACCCCTTTGTCCCCATATGTCATTTCAATGTTCTGAAATGATAAGCAATATACACAAACGGAAAAAATCAGCCCCCACTGTAGTTTCTATCTTTCCTTTATATTTCTGCGCCGTCTTTTCAATATTACACAATCCGGTTCCCCACTGAAAGCCTTCTATACTCTTCGCGCTGTTCTCTACTTCTATCATAAAAAAAATCCCTTTGCGGACAGAGCGGATGTTTATATACCGCTTTCCTGTCTCCATCCTCCGGCAGGCGTCTGTCGCATTATCGATGGCATTCGCCAATACAACACACAGATCAAGTTCCTCCCACAAGTTTTCCCCCGGCAATTTAAGCTCACAGCTGATCAGGATCCCGGACTGCTCCGCCATGCCAAGTTTATAACTGAGCAGTGCGTCAACGCTTGCATTTCCTGTATTGCACATGCTGGAAAGCCCATCCGTGATCCCCTGCAGCTTATCCAGATAGTGCTCTGCCCCCACGGTGTCTCCCCTTTTCAAAAGCTGGTGGATCACCGTAAGATGATTTTTCCAGTCATGCCGTAATGACTTTGTCGCTTCCACTCTCAGGATACACTCTTCAATATAACTTTTCTGCATAGAGATCTGCGTCCGGAATCTGACCACTTCCTGCTCTTTTTTAGAAAACTGCAGCACCCTCTGAAACGCTTCCAATGTCAAAAACAGACAGATTATCCCCGTAAAACAGAAAAAGAGGGAAAAAAGTGTTCTTATGTACGATGGCAATACAAACATCACACTTCCTGACCGTATATCGATCCGGGATGTCATATTCCAGTATCCTGTATCTCTGGTGAGCCCCAGAACCAGCATGAGAAGTGCCGCAGGCAAAAAAAACATTCCCAGATAGCGGTCCCACCCTGCAGGCCGGATATGATACCGCTTCCTTAACAAATAGTAAAATACGGATAACAAAACCAGATCCATGGATAAATAAAGTACCGTAACGGCCTGATATACAGCCACCTGCATTTCCCCCGGATAAAAAAGCAGAAACAAAGAAGACACCATCCCCTGTGTGAGCTCTGGAAGCATATACATCAATAATCCGGTAAAAAAAACAGTTTGTACCGGCTGTCCCAGACAGAACCAAACATAGATAAAAGAAACGACCAGACAGGACGCCGCCATGATCTGGTCATTCCCTTTCCATTCTCCCTGGAAAGCAGTAACATTTAAAATCAGAAGCACCATCAATGCAGACAGGCACAGGATGCTGTCCCGGCAGCGAAATTTTTCATTCAGGAAGTCTGATGAAAACCTCATATTGATGAAACAAAACATTTCATAATAAATGATCATACTTATTTCTGCCATTCCTGCCCCACGCTTTCTCTTTGCATATATTTCATCGCCGCACTGGCAAACTCCCTCTGGCGGAGTCTGGATACCGGAACCATTTCCCCATTTTCCATCATGAGGTTTCCCTCACAAAACTGGCGGATCTGTTTTAAATTCACTAAAAAACTGCGGTGGCACCGAAAAAAATATCCCGGCAGTTTCTGTTCTACATTTGAGATCGAATCATAATACTCCACAACTTCCCGACCACAATGAATGTATATTTTCCGCTTGATCACTTCAAAATAATAAATTTCCCGCAACGGGATCCTCCTATGAGTATGTCCCGAAGAAATGATAAAATACTGGTTCTCTTTCTCTGCCATCTTTGTCATCAGGCGATCCAATGTCCGGAACAATTTTTCATCCGGAACCGGTTTGACCAGATAATTGGCGGCCTCTACTTCAAACGCATCAAAAACAAAGTCCTTTAATACCGTTAAAAATACGATCTGGCATCCGGTCTTTCTCTTTTTCAGTTTTTTGGCTGCTGCCATGCCGTCCATACCATCCAGCTTGATATCGAGAAAAATGAGATCAAGCTTCTTTTTACTCTCCAGCAGTTCTTCTGCCGATACAAAAGGAACGATCTGAAAAGAATGGCCATGTTTCTTTCCATAACATGTGATTTTCTGCTCCAGCTCACACCGCATATATTTCTCATCATCACATATTCCAATACAGATCAAAAAATCACCCTTTCGTCAGATCATTTCCAAATATCCACTTTCTCATCCACACACCGCTCCACTGCCCTTCTCCATCCGTTTAGAAGTTCCGTCCTTTTTGACTCCTCCATCTGTGGTTCAAATCTCCGGGACAATGACCAGTTTTTCTTTATATCTTTCAGACTACTCCAGTAGTTCACTGCAAGTCCTGCCAGATAGGCAGCCCCCAGTGCCGTCGTCTCAATACAGGATGGGCGGTGGACACATGCCCCGAGGATATCCGCCTGAAACTGCATCAGAAAGTTATTGGAACAGGCACCCCCATCCGTCTTTAAAGAAACTAACGGCAGGCCGGAATCTTGTTTCATCACCTGGACAAGGTCATACACCTGATATGCCAGGGATTCTACTGTGGCACGAACGATATGATTTCTTCCGGCACCTCTTGTCAGTCCCGTGATGATCCCTCTCGCCTCCGTCTCCCAATATGGTGCTCCCAAACCGGTAAACGCAGGAACCACATACACCCCTGCGGTATCCTCCACGGCCAGACAACAGGTCTCTGACTCCGCCGCTGTCCGTATCAGCCTCATTTCATCGCGCAGCCACTGAATCGCCGCCCCCGCCACAAAGACGCTTCCCTCGAGGGCATATGGTGGCCTTTCGCCGATGCCGGCTGCCAGTGTCGTGAGCAGCCCATGCTCCGAAACAACCGGTTCTTTTCCTGTATTCATTAAAAGAAAACAGCCCGTCCCATACGTATTTTTCATTTCTCCCGCCTCAAAACAGCACTGCCCGAAAAGTGCCGCCTGCTGATCTCCGGCGATACCTGCGATCGGAATCTCTGTTCCTGTAAGCGCCCTGTCACTGTAACCATAAATCTCACTGGAAGGACGCACTTCAGGAAGCATGCTTAAAGGAATGCCAAAATATTCCAATGCCTCCGGATCCCATTGAAGCCTGTGGATATCATAAAGCATCGTCCGTGAAGCATTTGTATGATCTGTCACATGGACTTTTCCACCGGTTAATTTCCAGATCAGCCAGGTATCCACTGTCCCAAAAAGCAGTTCTCCCTGCTCTGCCTGCTCCCTGGCCCCCGGTACATTTTCCAGGATCCACACGATCTTGGTCGCAGAAAAATAAGCATCTGGTATAAGGCCTGTCCGCTGCCGCAGCGTCTGACCGAAACCATCCTCTGACAGTTGCGCGATCTTGTCCGAGGTACGCCGGCACTGCCATACAATAGCATGATACACCGGTTTCCCTGTCTTTTTATTCCAGACGATCGTCGTCTCCCTCTGATTTGTGATCCCAATCCCTGCGATATCCTCTCCCGACACCCCGAGCTTGCTCATCGCCTCCGTCATGACACTGAACTGACTGGACCAGATATCCACCGGATCATGTTCCACCCAGCCGGGTTTGGGATAGATCTGCCGAAATTCTTTCTGTGCCATACTGCATATGGTCCCTTCCCTGTCAAACAAAATACAACGTGAACTGGTCGTCCCCTGATCCAGTGCTATCATATATTTTTTCATTCTTGTTTCCCCTCTTTACATCATTCCACCTTCGACTCTTTTATCAGGAACCACGGATTATTTGCAGCGCCATTTTCAACGGTTCGTCCTTGCTCTCATCGTAGTCTCCCTCCGCTTCATACTTAACTTCCACGTCCGGCGTAAGTCCCTTTCCATGTATGCTCACACCACCCGGAAGAAAATACTCCGCCGTCGTCAGCTTCACTCCGCCCCCGCACGACCGCTCCAGAGACAATACGGTCTGGACGATCCCTTTGCCAAAACTTTTCGTCCCCACAAGTTTTGCCGCTCCTCTGGCCTGCAGCGTCCCTGCAAACACCTCAGAAGCACTGGCGCTGTTTTCATTCATAAGAACAACAACCGGCTTATCATAGCTTTTTTCATCCGTCGAATGATATGTCTTATCCCCATCCTTTTTGCTCTTTTCCGTGATCAGTTCTCCTTCCGGAAGGAGCTCATCCAGCATAGCGAGCGCTGCATCGAGCGAGCCGCCGCCATTATCCCTGACATCAACTACCAGTCCTTTGATCTTATCATTCCGGTAATTTTCCACAGCGATCTCAAACTGGCTGGAAGTCTCTTTATCGAATTCAGACACCTTGATATAACCTGCGTCGCCATAATTTTCAGAATTTACGGAGACCACTTTGATTTCCCGGCACACGACCTCTTTGTCCATTGTCTCTGTCTTTCCTTCAGAATCCGTTCTTTCAATACCAAGCACGATCGTGCGTTCTTTATTGTCCTCTGTCTTTATCATAGACACTACATCATCGATCGTGGTACCTGTAACTTCCTTTCCATCTACAGATAACAGTTTATCTCCTTTTTTTATCCCCGCCTCTTCCGCCGGGCCTCCCTGTGTTACTTTTTCCACAAGGATCGAACCGTTCTCATCCTGCCGCAGGGACACACCAATCCCTACATAAGAACCATTTATTCCATTCATGACTTCCTGATATTCTTCCTCCGTATAATACTGGGAATACTTATCTCCCAACGCATTCACCATTCCCTTTATCCCGCCATTAATGAGGTCTTCATCCTTTATTTCTCCCTGATAAAAGTCATCAATACATTTTTCTACAACTTTTGTTTTGTCATACAACTGCTGGGAAGCCGAACCCGGAATATAAAGATGAATGCCAAAATATCTGGCGGCTGAAACCGCCCCGATTGCCACCACAAGACCAAATAACGTTCCAAAAATAAATCCTTTTCTTCTTTCCTTCGACATATGATCAGCTCCTGATATTGGGATGATTTTATTTGCACTGAATTCATTCGCACTCTGCCCCGCCTCCTATATGCAAAGCACGCCTGTGTCTCTTCCGGCAAAACCGTGCCTGGCTCGCTATTGGCTCACGTAATTGAGTGGGTCGACGTAAGTACCGTTTACGGATACGCCAAAGTGAAGATGGGCACCGGTAGAAACTCCGGTAGAACCAACATAAGCGATGACGTCACCCTGCTTTACCGTAGCCCCCTCAGCGACCGCCAGTCTCGCAGCATGCATATATACCGTGTACAAACTGTTTCCATGATAGATCATTACATAATTTCCGGCACTTGCACTATACGATGCCGTGACGACTTCTCCATCACCTGCTGCCACGATCGGCGTCCCGGCAGATACAGCAATATCAATCCCCTGATGGTTCGTACTCGCTCCCGCTGTCGGACTTGTTCTGCTCCCAAACCTGGACGAGATCCTCCCTGACACCCTGAGCGGCCAACGCAATCCTCCCGCATTCGCAGCGTAAGAATCTGATGCAGGATCTGCCGGTGTTCCTGTGGCCGCATTTGCTGCCGCCTCCGCTTTTCTCTTTGCCGCTTCTCTCTTTTCAATCTCCCTCTGCTTCTCCAAAAGAAGATTCTCTACCTTTCGTTCCGCCTCTGCTACCTTTTCACTAAATGTTTTCACTCTCGAATCTTTCGCAGAAATAGCCGAATCCAGCTTGTTCATCTCTGATTTTTTACTGGATTTCAAACTCTTCAGGGCATCTTTTTCAGCCGAGATCTCCTCCTGAAGCCCGGCAATCTCCTCTACCTTACTTTCCATCACCGTACGCTTGATCTCTGTCTCATTTCTTGTCTCGACAAAACTGCTGAAAAGCTGTGAGTCAAATTTGGAAATCTTCTCAATATACTCAGAGCGGCTTAAAAAATCCCCCAGGCTCTTTGCACTGAAAATCGCATCCATATAACCATCACTGCCATTTTCATACATATATTTTATTCGCTTCTTCATCGTTTCATACTGCTCTTTTTCCAAATCCTCAGCGATCGTAAGCTCTTCTTCCAACTTTACAAGTTCTTTTCTGGCCCCTTCGATCTGCTTATCCAGTCCATCGATCGTATCTGACAGCTTTTCAATCTTCTTATCTACATTTTTAACAAATTTCAGTATATCTCCCTTGCTCTTCTCTAATTCCTCGATATCTTTTTTTAGTTCATCCACACGCTTTTGCGCACTCGCCTTTGCTTCTTCCGCTTTCTTGATCTGGGCATCGTAACTGTCATTCGCATCTTCTGCCGATGCACTCAGGCCCAAAAGACAAAAGCTGAATACTATACCTGTCATCAGGATCAACGCCATTACTTTTTTCCTCATCGTCATCCTTCCCCCTTTATATATCAAGATGCTTTCTAACAGTCACAAAACTTCCCAGAAACCCTATGCCAAGTCCTACGATCAGGCATACCGGGATCAGTACCCGGAATATCTGGGACGCTTCCAGAAAGGTCAGCCAGCTCGAAATCATATTAAATCTACTATTTATATATTTTATGATCGAACTATAACTGAAAATCAGTATTACAAGAGGAATGCAGGCTCCGACCGCCCCAATGACCAGTCCCTCCACAATAAACGGCGCACGGATAAAAAAATCCGAAGCCCCCATCAATCTCATGATCCCGATTTCTTCCCGCCGGACCGTGATTCCCGTGGATATTGTAGAATTGATCAGGAAAATAGACACCGCAAGCAAAATGACAATGATCGCAATCGAAACATAACTTACCAGTTTATTCGCATTCTCAAAATTTTTCGCCGTGTCATCCGACCGTTTTACCATCCTCACTCCCTCAATCCCCTCAATATACGCCGCCACCTCTTTCTGTTCCGAAATATCTTTCAAAAACACCTGATAAGATGCCGAATCTTTGAGCGGATTATCTTCTCCAAAACTGTCGATCAATTCCGGATTCTCGCTGAAATTTTCCGTGACAAACTGTTCCCACGCTTCCTCGGAAGAAACAAATTCCATGTGATCGACCTCATCACGGGAACGAATCGCCACTCCGATCGCATCGATCTGTTCTTCCGAAATCCCCTCATCAAAAAACACGGTAACTCCTACCGACGTCTCCACTTCTTTTATCATATACTGAAAATTGCTCACAATAAAATAAAACACCCCAAAGAGAAACAGACAGGCTGCCATCGTACCGATCGATGCAAGTGTAAACATACTGTTCTTGCGCAAACTTTTAAAGCCCTGCTTTACACTGTAAATAAATACACTAATCCCTCTCATATTCGTAACCGCCTTTTTTATCATCCCGGATCAAATGCCCGTCTTCCAGTGTTACAACACGCTTTTGCATCACATCTACAATATCATTATTATGCGTGACGACTACAACTGTAGTCCCCATTTTGTTAACCTCCTGCAAAAGCATCATAATCTCCCACGCATTCTGAGGATCCAGATTTCCCGTCGGCTCATCAGCAAGAAGGATCGTCGGCTGGTTTACCAGGGCTCTTGCGATCGCCACCCTTTGCTGCTCACCACCGGAAAGCTCTTTTGGATAAGCATCCGCCTTATCCGTCAATCCAACGATCGTCAGCATGGTCGTCACGTTCCGGATGATCTCCCGTTTGCTCCTGCCGATGATCCTCTGGGCAAACGCCACATTTTCAAACACAGTCCGGTCATTTAACAAACGGAAATCCTGAAATACCACACCGATATTTCTACGGTATAACGGCACCTGTTTACGTTTCAGCTTGTTGACCATTCTCCCTGCGATATATAATTTACCCGAAGTGGGATCAAGTTCTTTTAAAAGCAGCTTGATAAATGTAGATTTTCCGGAACCACTTTTTCCCACAACAAAAACAAATTCTCCCTGCTGGATCTGGAGTGATATTTTTTTTAATGCATCGACACCTGTCTGATATTGCTTACTGACATCATCCATTGCAATGATGGGACGTTCTTTCTTTGCAGCCATATGTGTTTTCATCCCCCAAAAATTAATAGTTCATCGACTCAAGATATTTCATGTATTTCACAACCATAAGCGCGATCTTGAACGTGATCGCATCATCAAATACCCTCAGATCGAGTCCGGTGCTCTTTTGCAGCTTATCCAGCCGGTACACAAGCGTATTCCGGTGAATGTAGAGCTGCCTTGAAGTCTCCGATACGTTCAGGTTATTCTCGAAAAATTTATTGATGGTCGTAAGCGTCTCCTCATCGAACTCATCCGGTGTTTTATCTGAAAAAATTTCTTTTATGAACATCTTACAGAGCGGCATCGGAAGCTGGTAGATCAGACGCCCGATCCCAAGGTTGCTGTAAGCGATGACTTTTTTGTCACTGTAAAAGATCTTTCCGACATCCAGCGCCATCTTCGCCTCTTTATAAGAGCGGGAGACCTCCTTCAATTCTTTCACGATCGTTCCAAACGCCACATGAACCTTGGTCATCGCCTCGGTGTTCAGCATATCCACGATCACTTCTGCCGTCTTTTCCAGATCTTCTATCTTCTCTTTCTCGTTGATCTCCTTCACAAGTATGATATTCTTCTCGTCGACAGCCGTAATAAAATCCTTTGTCTGCGTGGCAAACATACTACGCACTGTCTCCAGGGCGCCACTATCTTTTTCTTTATTTGTCTCAATGATAAATACTACCCTTCTGGCATTCATCTCGATATGCAATTTCTTGGCACGGTTAAAAATATCGACGAGCAAAAGATTATCAAGTAAAAGATTTTTGATAAAATTATCTTTATCATACCTTTCCTTATATGCTACAAGAAGACTCTGGATCTGGAATACGATGATCTTTCCGATCGTATAAACCTCCTCTGAATCCCCCTGTATGACGACAATATACTCTAACTGGCTCTCATCATAGATCTTAAAAAACTGACAGCCATTCATCACCTGGCTGTCTGCCGGTGACTGGACAAAATTCTGCCCATCCTCCGCAAATTCCGTAAGTTCATCCGATGTCGATGCTAATACATTCCCCTCTGTATCCATGACACACAGATTATTTTTTGTAATCCCCTTTATTCCATCAACCGTATTCTGCAGTATCTGGTTTGATATCATAACTACACCTCCGAACGTAGTCTACTCTTGTCGCATTATGAATAATTGTATCATTATTTCGGATAAAAGTAAAGTCAAAGCTATGCGCTCCCACGGAAATCAATTTTTAACAGTTACGGTTCTTGGGACTGGTGAAATTTGATTTCCGTGACGCACTCCTTTGCACCTCTTCCTGTCATCCATATTTGTAATACACCTTCGACTTCTTTCCAAATCTCCAGTCCATGCACTCATCGTCGGAATGACACATATAAATCTGAACCCCCGGATTGTCCCGGCAGTCAAGCTCAGATAAATTAAGCGCCTCCACCGACTTAAACGTCTTTAACCGGTTATTCCGGCAGAAAACGGATTCGATCTGATCCCGTTTTCCAAAATCGATCGACGTGATCCGGTTATTATTTAACCTCAGTGCCTCCAAATTTTTAAATGCTTCCATATTCCACTTGCCAGACAATCGGTTATCATTCAGATCAATATAATACATCTTCCGACTGTTTTTTCCAAAATTCACCTTCTCTAACACTCCATGTGTCCACGTGAGTTTGCACAACTTAGATAACTTACTCACATCCAGATTTTTTGTACTCTTATCATAACGAACCTCTAATGACTCCAGATTTTTAAAGGACGGGAAGTCTATTTTCTTTATCGGATTCCGATAGACGGATAGTGTTTCCAGTTTCGGAAACTGCTTTGCCGAAAATTCGGATACGGATGTATCCACAAGCTGCAATTTTAAAAGCTGTGACAGGTTCATTGGGTCCAGACTTGTTACCTTTTTGCATTCGTTAACCGAAAGCGAGGTCAGTTTCTCCTCTTCCCCTAACTGAATCTGTCCAAGTAAAGGATTCTTTTCCACAGTCAGTTCTTTTAATTCCGCACAGCCCTCGATCTGGATTTCCAGTAGCGAAGCATTATTTTTTATCGTCAGTTTTTTCAGTTTTTTGCACCCCTTTATGACTACCTTCTGCAATTTACTGTCATTCTCGATCACAAGTGTCTCCAGAGCAGGATGATCAGACAATTCAAACGTCTCCATGTCCTGGGCACTGAGAATAAGCTTCTTTAATTTCCCTAACGGTGCGGGATCAAAGGTAACCCCCTTTGCATTTTTCAGGGAAACATTCCACAGTTCCGAATTGTGTGACAGATCCAGTTCTGGCAGGTTGATATTCTCAAGTTCTATCTCTTCAAGTTCCGAATTATACGATAAATCCAACTCCGGCAGATTCATCTTCTCCAACTCTAATATCGCAAGTTCTGAAAATGAGGAAACATCCAGTTTCTGCAATTTCGGTGCGCACAAAGTAAGCCTTCGTATCTGCTTATTGTTTGATAAATCCAGACTCTCCAGTTTTTTCCCCTCAAACACAACCCACGCCAGTTTGGGATAACGGGGCAACTTTAGTTTCTCAATCGCATCGTTATAATATTCCAATTCCTCGAGCTTGGAGATTTTGGGAAATTCCCTGCTCTTTGCCGTCTCATACAGCACCAGGTTTGATAACTTGGAAAAATACTCAATTCCCTTTAAATTGACTTTCCTTTTTCCGCCGTCTATATCAAGGAAATCCTTACCATTCAAATCCGATTTCGTTATCTTATCCCCGAGCACATACTCATCAAAAAAAATGTCTCTCATGGCCTTATCCGGAAAATTCTTTTTGTTAAAGACAAGCGTTTTGGCAGATGCCTGACTAGCGCACAGAAAAATCATGAAAACGAGCAGCACCATAGGAATCCACTTGCGGATCATAACCTGTTTTCTTTTTCCCGTGTCCTTCCAAAATAAGTTCATAAAATCCCCCTCTTTCGCACCAGATACAAAAGGGAATGTCCAATCTTGAACATTCCCTCTGATATCGTTGTTAAAAACAAATTCCTAGTTTGTGATCGTAACTTCTGTCTCTTTGTCAAACAGATGGATCTTCTCAGCATCCAGTGCGATCTTGATCGTATCTCCCGGACGAGCTGTCGTACGAGGATTTACACGTACGGTAATATCATTGTTCTCGATCGTGAAGTAAAGGAATACTTCTGCACCAAGCATCTCATATACCTTAACAGTAGCTTCCAGCACGGTATCCGGAGAATTGCTGATGAACATTTCCTCATCCTTGATGTCTTCCGGACGAATACCAAAGATAATTGTCTTATCCTCATATCCTTTCTCGATCAACTTTCTCGCTTTGTTCTCAGTAAGTTTGATCGTATTGGAACCAAACATAAGAAGTACATCGGAACCGGATACTACCACTCTTGCCTCGATAAAGTTCATCTGAGGAGAACCGATGAACCCTGCTACGAACAGGTTATTCGGTCTCATATACAGATCAAGCGGACTGTCTACCTGCTGAACCACACCGTCTTTCATAACGACGATACGCGTACCAAGTGTCAGCGCCTCGGTCTGGTCATGTGTTACGTAGATGATCGTCGTCTCCAGTCTCTGGTGAAGTTTGGAAATCTCAATACGCATCTGTACACGAAGTTTTGCATCCAGGTTTGAAAGTGGCTCATCCATAAGGAACACCTTAGGATCACGCACAATAGCACGTCCCATAGCAACACGCTGTCTCTGACCACCGGAAAGAGCTTTCGGCTTACGGTCTAACAAATGCTCGATATCAAGGATCTTAGCTGCCTCATGTACTAAACGGTCAATCTGATCTTTTGGCACTTTTCTCAGCTTAAGGCCAAATGCCATATTATCATAAACTGACATATGTGGATACAATGCGTAATTCTGGAAAACCATCGCAATGTCCCTGTCTTTCGGTTCTACATCATTTACTAACTTATCTCCAATCCACAACTCACCGTTTGAAATCTCTTCCAATCCAGCGATCATACGAAGAGTCGTTGACTTACCACATCCCGAAGGTCCTACAAAGATAATAAACTCTTTATCTTCGATCTCAAGATTAAAATCCTTTACCGCATGAAAGCCGTTCGGATATATTTTGTTGATGTTCTTTAATGATAAACTTGCCATTACACATGTTCCTCCCTGGAAAATATTTTTTTCATAACATCTATGATTAATACTATACACCATTTTCCCCAAAAACACCATATTCAATTTCCATAAATTATTTTCAAATCTTTGTATATTTTGCATAACTAACCAACGTCTGTACCTATAGCGAATCCCTCTCCTTGAACCTCTTTCGCATCCATAACGATCACAAAAGCTTTTTCATCAGCACTTTTCACAATATCGATCAGCTTCACAACCTCCTTTTTGGACACAACACACATAAGTACATTTTTGTCACTGCCGGAATACATCCCCTTTCCATTCAGACCGGTCACACCACGCTCCATTTCTTTCATGATACTTTCTGATATCTCAAGAGGAGAATCTGAAATGATATATGCCAGTTTGGCAAATTTCAATCCATCCAGCAGGGCATCCGACACCTTCCCGGTCACAAAAACGGCAACGACCGAGTACAACCCCGTATGCATCCCGAAAATCCCCATTCCTGCCAGTACAATGATTCCATCAATGAAAATGAGCAGCTCCGATACACTGACTCCCGGAAACCATCTGTGCAACAGCGTCACAAGCAGGTCACTTCCCCCGGTAGAGGCGTTTTGGGAAAAAATGAGGCCGAGCCCCAATCCGTTTAATGCACCCCCTAAAACTGCTGCCATAAGATAATCCCTGTTTGCAACCTCATAAGTCGGTACGAGAAAAAGCGCTGCCGAAAAGCAGACTGCCCCATACAAGGCTTTCTTAATGAATTTTCCCCCTTTTATTTTAAACGCAATAAGAAAGAATGGAATATTCAACAAAAAATTCGTAGCCCCCACCGGCACGCTAAATCCAAACGTACTCTCCACGACCTTTTTCACAATGATGCCAATACCGGAAAACCCGCCTGTCACCATCGAGAGCGGCTCGTAAATAATATTGATCCCTGCGGCCATAAAAAACGTACCTGCTGTTATAAGCAGGTACGGTACCAGTTTACTGTCCTTTATTTTCTCTCTCATCTGACAACTCCTCAATAACGTCTGCTTTCTGCAAAAGCTTTTTGTTATTATAATTGTCCATTTTCTTCCTGAATATTCTCCGCCTCCAGAAGTTAGAATACGGAATCCGTGCAATACACGTATATATCTTTCCAAGCTGCAGTGCTTTGACTGCCTTAGGCACATGGATATTGTCCCTCAATACCATATTCATAATGCTTCCCATCACCACACAAAGCTTGGCATTGACCTTTAACCGGTTCTCATGGATCCACTCCTCCCCCTGTGTCCCCTCCATCGACATCAGGATCACATCAGGAAGCTTGGTATTGATATCATTCACGAGCGCCTCATCGGTCATGCTGCCATCAGCCGTATACAGTCCCACAACTTCAAGATACGGACACTGCGTAACCAGATAGCGAAATACGATCTTGGCTTCTTTCTTATTTTTCAATATCAGATAACATTTTTTCCCTTCTAAAAGAGTCTGATCTACACTTTTAAACGCCGTCCGGTAATCCACGACCATTCCGCCGGTCTCCAGCACATCCACATGGGAAGAACTCAGGATTGCCTTCTCTCCGGGAAGCACCATATCTGCTTCCTGGAGGATCTCCTGCACCAGCTCATTTTCATCATACATATCAATATAATCCAGTGACACCAGATGCATCACATTCAGATAATCATTCGACAGGTAATCTTCTACTTCTTTTCGGAATGTACCCTCCGTCAAAATATCGAGTTCCATATCCATGATCTTAATCCTCGTCCCCATAAAACCCTCCTTTCCATGGATTCTTCTGTGGTCCGAAAACTACTCCTGTTTATCACCCGTCTGTTTATCATCTGTTCCGAGAACAATTTCAATATCTGCTGCATTTGTAAGGTCTTGTGCCTCTTTGATGACCGGATCTTTAAAAAATGATCTGAGATATCTTCCCCATCTCTTTTTTCTTGCATAGATCACTGTCTTTTTCTGGATCTCACCACTAAAGTCCCCCACTCCCATCACATACAGACCTTCTTTTTCAAACTTCTCTTTAAAAGCAGCCGCCAGGCCATTGATTCGGCTGCCATTCGTGATCTGGATACTTCGTGATTTCAGTTTATCAAGATCCGTCGGAGCCGCCGTCCCATCGACCGATTTCTGCTTTTCGTTACGCTCACCACTCTCCCAGATCTTATCGATCATCTTTTTTGTCTTCGCCCCATCCAGGGTCGCCTTGCCTTTAATCTCTTCTGCATAGGCACGGTGGGCATAGATGTAAGCACGCTGTACTTTAATAAGCCCGGATGCATACTGCTGTTTCTGGGAAAGTGTGATATCCGATATGAGCACATCCCATTCTTTCTCAATGAAGTCCTTCATCGCCGATTCATCTTTATACTGGCTTACCGTATCAAGATATTCTTCCCTGGGAATAAACGCCCCTTCTTTCTTTTCAAAGCGTTTATTGAATTCTTCCGAATCCATAGCAGTAAAATATCCGATATCCACATTGAGTTCTTCCTGGAGAAGCAGAATTCCATACTCGTAAGCCACATCGCCAGTAAAATATTCATTGATATCCCTGAGGGTCACGATCTGCGGAATCTGGCTGCTTACCTCCATATATTCCTGATACTTCTGATTTGATAACGAAATCTGTGTTTTATTTGGAATGGTTACATAATCTATATTTCCTGTTTCTTTGTCAAAAAGTTCCAAAACAACTGCCTTAACCTGTCTGGTATCCTCCTCCACACTGTAGATCAGATTGCTGGATTCCGAACCCACACTCACATCGATCACATGCTCATACTGGGTACTCCTCTCCTCGCGCTCTGTCGTTTTATAAAACAGCATCGTAAGGAAATAACTTGCCACCCCTATTCCAACCAATAATACGATAATTCCCATTGTTTTCAAAAATGTACGAAAAATGATCTTTGCCATGCCTTTTCCCTGCATAAGACCCTCCATTCTATCTTTAATAAAACGAAACAATAGTCCTATTGTAGCAGAAAATATTAAAATATACAAGGGTTTTGCAAAAATCAGACGCGCCGGGGCAAATTTGAAGCAGCTGTTCCTGGCTTACAGATTCCGTACTCCTCCATAAGCTTCTCCTGAAATGCCAGATCCTGTGAAGAGCGAAACAGGTCATCCGTCCTCCCCTCCTTCACCAGATAGTGAATCAGCTCATTCATGGCTTTGATCCCGTCCATCCCTCATTCTTTCCTTCTTCTCTTCCTTCTATTTTTCCTTCCATTCTCCCATCCCTGATCATCTCCCGGATCGCAAGACACATATCAAATCCCTCCTCTTTTTCATACTCTTCTTTGTGTATCTCCCGGTTTCTCCGCCACAGCTTAGAATCCAGTTGGGTAAGGGCCTCCGGATCGACAATCTTTTGTCCCTGAAACAAAACGCCATTGAAAAAATCCGCAAAGCGTTCATCCTGCGATATGTAGTCATTCCATACGATATTCTTTTTTCCCAAGCCTTCACTTCCTGTCTTTTAGTATGCTATTTAGTTAAATTTTGTCAAGTGCTGATCATCTACGATGCGTGGTCTGGATCGAAATTTCGGATTGAAATCCATAGATTTTATAAATATAAAAATACAGAATATGTTATACGAATAAGCATACCACAGATTTTGGGCCGCTACAGGCTGGATTTACCGTATTCCATACTCCCGCAGCAGCTTTTTCTGATGATCCGGATTCTGAATCGACTGAAACAAATCCTCCGTTCTGCCATCCTCCACCAGTTTCCGGTTCAGTTCATTTAACATCCGGTTGCCTTCCCGTCTTCCCTCGTATCTGCCTTCCCGCCTCTCTTCCTCTGCCCATTCTCTCATTGCTGTACACATGCTCATCCTGTTTCCCTCCTTTGTCCGGTAACTCTCTTTTTTATATGCCAGTTTTTTGTTCCCGCTGTAAAGACACAGCACATCATATGCGTCTTCCTTCAGATGCCGGAACTGCTCATTCTCTTCGATATAACGCCGAAGCCCTTCCCTGTCACCCTGCCGTTTTAGAAAGCCGAACACCTCCCGCAGGTCACTCCGGAAGATATCGCTGCTCTCCAGTGTATGGATATTGAACAGGTTCACCCGGTAATCATTCATGACAGACCGCAGGCTATCCCGGATCCTAGGCGGCATCTCTTCTATCCCCGCCATTTTCCCCAGTGTCATACAGCCTCCCCACATCCTCTCTCCCAAGTACACACCGATCGTGACGACCGGCGACAAGCGGTCATTCACTGCAAATCCTGACAGGTATTCATCCTGTCTCAGATCCCTCTTTTCCCTGTGCCTGCGCATCTGTTCCTTGTACTGCCTGTCGTACTCAGTCGATTCATAATTCATGTATTTTACCGGCAGCGCATAGTGCGGGGACTCCTCCAATTCAAGGCCGAGGACATATGTCTTTCCCTCATAGGTCCAGCGTTTTACTATATCCCGGATGTACTCATGGTAGCTTCCCTTCTCCTGCCTTCTCCTCCAGAGCTTCGTGTCGAGCGCTGTCAGCGCCTCCGGGCTGACGATCCTCTCTCCCCCGAACACAGTACCATTGAAAAAGTCGGCGAACCGCTCATTTTGTGATATGAAATCATTCCATACAATGTTCCTTTTTCCCAAGCTTTCACTTCCTATCTTTTAGTATACTATTTAATTTAATTTTGTCAAGTGCTGATCATCCACGATGCGTGGTCTGGATCGGAATTTCGGATCGAAATCCATAGATTTTATAAATGTAAAAACACAGAATATGTTATACGAATAAGCATACCACAGATTTTGGCCCGCTGCAACCGTCATTTTTCGGTCTTTTCACTCGTATTGAGGACTTTTTGCGTGCTGGTCTGTAACCTTGATATGATTAAAAAACGCCTGCCGCACGGATTCGGATTCTTTCCTTCCTATGCGACAAACGTTTTAAGCCTGAGGATCTTCCTGTTTTTTACTTCACTTTCTTCTTCACCGTCTTACTCCATGCGCCATACACCTTTTTCCCACTCTTTACCGTATAGGCGCGGACTTTAACAAAATAAGCCTTCTTTGCTTTCCGTTTTCCGATCGTGAGCTTTGTCTTCTTTGTTGTCTTCACGTTCTTTTTCTGAAACTTCTTCGACGTACTGCACCAGACCTGGTAGCCGGACGCTCCGGATACCTTTTTCCAACTCGCCTGAAGGGCTTTTTTCTTTGCCTTTAGTTTCAGGGCGGTTACTTTCCCCGGGGCTGTTTCATCTTCGCCTGTTTTTTCTGTTAAATCCTGGGCGGGAGCAGATGAAGGTGCTACCGGATTTTGTATGGATGGTACAGTCCCGGCCGGTGATGTCGTCTGGACAGGAGATGCGGTCGGGGTCGGTGCCGGTGTCTCTCCCCCTTCCGAGGTGACCTGTCCCGCATATGACCAAACCGGAGTAGATGATAGATTCAAATGCAAAGCCGGCCGGACAACGTCACTATCGAAGTGGACAGGGCGACCAATCTGAATCACGTAGCCATCGTAATCCACAGAGGATGCGTTACTACTAGTGCGGCCCGGCGACCGCAGCCACCAGTAACCGTTCCCTGCATAGTCCTCACTTGTACTTGTCCAAGCACCCTGTTCTTTTGCATACTCCGTATTTTTCGCCTGTCTGCTCTCTGCATACTCACTATAATCAGAGACAAACCCATACCCCGGGTTCAGCACCTCGCCGATCGAGAGCAGGTATATTTTGTCTGTTGTATTATTTCCACCTTCTGTACCATACTCCGGATTGTCCTCATTGACCACAGTTGTATCTTTGATCGCTGCCTGCTCAGCGGCATTAAAAGCCTTGTTTAAAAAAGTACTGTTCAGCCAGCTGCGCATCGTACAGGTCTCCCATGTCACGTCGGTATATGTATCGTTATATTTCTGGCAGTCCAGATTCTGGTCTGCCAACAAAAACACATCATCCCCATTGACCGACAGGACACGCCACTTGATCTGTTCTTTCGTCTCCCCGGTCGTATCGCTCTGCGGATAATTTCCGAACCAGACACAGTCCCATGTCGTGACTCCTTTGCTGTCTGTCGACGGGTTATTTAGCCCATAGCCTGAACGGGCGGTATTGGCCTCTGAGGTGCCTACCGGCAGCATCCCCACGGCAAGGGCGCACACGAGCAAAAGCGCCAGTTTCCCTTTGAAACAGTTTCTTACCTTTTGCATTTTCTTTTCTCCTTCTTTTTTCTTATATTAACAACAATTCTATATCCAAAGGCTGCTTTTGCAATCGGTATTCTCAGCAATAATACCGGATCTCTCCAAAGTGCCTTTCCCATTTTTGTATTACTTCCATGCTTCTCGCCTCGATAACACGGATTGAGAATTATTATTTGCCAATAAACATTTTCCTGATTTCGTGATCCACACTTTTGTCGCCTGCCTGACCGGTTTCTTCTCTGCTATATGAACATGCACGGGCTCTAACGGTTCACGTTCATTTGACCAAAAATAAACCCAGTATCTCTCCACTTTAAAAACCTGCGGCATGATCAAATCCCCCCTCTTGGGAAAATTCTACGATCAGATGGGCAGTTGACTCGATTACTTCCCGGTATCTGGCCATTTCCTCCTCCGAGAACCCAAAAACATCCTCCCAGCGATATTGTGGCAGATAGCAGGTAGCATGATGAAAGCAGTCTTTTTCATCTGGTTTCTCCAGATATACTTTTATAGTCTTCATCATCTATATTATAATATAGCACATTTTCATTGATATCACTATAAAAAACACTGTTTATTTCACTTTCTTCTTCACCGTCTTACTCCATGCCCCATACACCGTTTTCCCACTCTTCACCGTATAGGCGCGGACTTTGACAAAATAAGCCTTCTTTGCTTTCAGCGTTCCAATCGTTTCCTCTCACTCCGTCACTTTTTATCCATGCATATAAAAGTTTCTGTGTCTCTATGATCCTGGATGAAATCTGTGACTGCTGCCTGGGGAGGATGCATTGTGACTCTCTGGCGATCATACTCAGATAGGACAGTAGCCTGAGTTCAGTCATCGCCTCATACTGCAGTTCTAACCTCTTTTCACACCGTCCCATCTGATCACGATTTGCAACAAAAACATTATTCGCCCTGTATAAATGTTCGATTACGGATAACGAATAGTTTTGTAACCTGCTCACTAGTGTAAACCGGAATTTTTTCGGTGATTTATCGGTAACTGCTAAGATATATTCACACAATTCCTTCGCCCTCGTTATAACGGTCAGTTCACTTTCAACACGTTTTCCCATGATTCATGATCCTGCAAAACCTCATGGAAGACCGTGACATCCGTCAAAAAACACTTGCCGGGTATCTGGGTGTTTCACAAAACACCTATTCCCAATACGAAAATAGTATTATTTCGATCTCTCCGGAAATGCTCGTGAAACTCGGAGACTATTTTGACGTGTCAGTTGACTATCTGCTCGGACGTACAAACAACAAGAAATTATATAAATAACAAACCTCTTCATTCCTGTCTCACATAAAATATTTACTCTTCTCCAAATAAAACTGCTGCTCCTTTTCAAAAAGTGTGACCAGTTTATCAATACCTTTTTCCTCTCTGTATTCTTTCAAGGCTTCCAAATATTCATTTCTATTTGCATCTTCATTATATCACCTTGCCACGATAAAAACCACAAACTTTTCAATCATCGGAAAAAGTGTTATACTGTTCATAATCAGTAAATAATAATAAACAGAAATTTGTGAGGAGAATATCATGGCTGATTTTAGTATAAACGAGATGCAGGAAATGCAACGAACCCTTCAGGAAAAATATAAGGATAAATGGGAACCTATTTCTCCGCAAGCCGGAAAAAACAAATTACTTTGGATGATTGGCGAAATAGGAGAGGTTATTGATATCATAAAAAAACATGGGGAATTAAAAACCTCTACGGATGCCAAATTAAGAAAAGACCTGGTCGAAGAATTAGCAGATGTTCTTATGTACTATAATGATGTAATGCTGTGTTATGGAATATCTGCCGATGAATTAAAGCAAATATATACCAAAAAATTTGAAAAGAATATGAATCGTTGGTAAATCCGATATTTTTATAACAGACTTTTAAAATAAAGGAGGGGATCGTGTGCACAAAACAGCAATCATCACCGGAGCGTCCACTGGAATCGGAGCTCAAACTGCCATTGCACTCGCAAAGGAACATTACGACCTTTTGCTATGCGGCAATTCATCTGAAAATGAATTAAACAAAACAAAAGAGCTCTGTCTCTCCCATACCTCCCGGTGCTTTACTCTTCTTGGTGATATCGGACGCAGCGATACCGCAAAAAAGATCACCGAAACCGCGATCCGGGAATTTGGCCATATTGATGTCCTGATCAACAATGCGGGTGTGTCACACATCGGCCTGATCACAGATGTATCGGACGAGGACTGGTTCCATATCCTGAACACAAATCTTTCTTCCGCCTTTTTCCTGTCCCGCCACGTGGTGCCGCACATGGTCCATGAAAAATCCGGAAAGATCATAAACATCTCCTCGGTCTGGGGAAATTCCGGTGCTTCCTGCGAAGCTGCCTACTCCGCTTCAAAGGGCGGCTTAAATTCCCTTACAAAGGCTCTGGCAAAGGAACTCGCCCCAAGCGGCATCGCCATAAATGCCATCGCCTGTGGTATGATCGATACGAAAATGAACAACGTTTTTTCAAAAAATGAAATACAGGAAATCTGCGATGAGATCCCGATCGGACGCATGGCATCCGCAGAAGAGACAGCAGAGTTGATTACCTTGCTCCTAAAAGCTCCTGTCTATCTGACCGGACAAGTGATCGGGTTTGACGGCGGATGGTGATTTCTTCTTTTTGATGTGAATAAGATCCTGTTTCTGACACATACTATTTGTGACGATCATATGTCGAATCAAACTGTAAAACAGGAGGAATTTCTCATGAAAAGAAAAATTGTATTACTGACCACCTTACTTTGTATGTCAGCGTTTTTCCTGGCGGGCTGTGGCGATAAAAAAGATGATGCAAACAATGCATCGCCATCCCCGGCGGCCACAGAGGACAATACACCAAACTCTTCACCAGGTTCCACCTCCGGAGCAGGCACCACAAACGATGATGACACGACTGGTGCAGGCGGTGACACCAATGACGAAACAAACGATGGAACCACGGATGACAATGGAAATAACGGAAACAACGATGATGACAATCTGATGGATGATGCCAAAGATGCTGTGGATGACGCAGCAGATGGTGTCGGCGAAGGAATAAAAGATACCGTGGACGGTGCTGAAGATGCCGTAGACGATGTAACACGCTGACCGGACACAACTGGTATTTCTCAGCATCCGGATCAGCAGACAGACCATGAGATTAGATCATAGTCACAAATAACGAGTACCGCCCCGTGAAAAACTTTTTGCAGGCTTTGCCTGTGCTTGTTTTTCACGGGGCGGTATCAGGTTATTGACGTCTTTATATAATTATTATATACTGTAACTACAAAAATGATAACGCAGAACGATCACCACCTTGAAACGGAAAGAGGGAAAGTAAACTATGAGCAACAAAGAAAGAGTATTACAGCTGATTGAAAACATCCCGGATCATAAACTGGTTTTTGTAGTAGATGTATTGGAAAGCTTAAAAGCTTATGCGGGAGAAACCATAGAGCCCGACGAATGGGATTTAGAAATGATAGCCGCCGCTGAAAAAGAAAATGACGGAACTTCCATATCCATCGACATTCTTGCATCAGATTTAGGAATAACATTATGAATTACAAAATTATATTTCAAAAAGCCGCTGTCAAGTTTCTGAAAAGGCAGGACAAAAAAACTCAGGAACGATTGATATCTGCAATAAAGCGACTCCCCGAAGGAACAGATATTAAAAAATTAAAAGGACTGGAAATATACCGTATGCGTGTTGGAAGTATAAGGATTTTATATACGATCGATGAAATCGTTAAAATAATTTCTATTGAAAATATAGATAACCGCGGCGATGTCTATAAAAGATATTAATATACCCAGGCTGTCCCGAAAAACTAACGAGTACCGCCCCGTGAAAAACTTTTTGCAGGCTCTGCCTGTGCTTGTTTTTCACGGGGCGGTACTCGTTGGTTTTATTTATTTCCCATAATGAACATGCAGCAACTCATGCGCCTTATCCTTAAGAAGTCCATTCTCATACATATTCTGCAGGGTCGGATTCTCCTCTGAACGCTTGATGATCGCCGACTTATCTGCCTTATACATACCGGTCGCACGCTCTTCTTTCACGCTCTGGTAGCCAAATGGCTGACCGGCTCCTCCGATACAGCCGTATGGACACGCCATAACCTCTACAAAATCAAGTTTCTCCTCGCCGCGCTGCAGCTTCTCGATCAGATCCTCAGCATTTCCAAGGCCGTTTACAACGCCTACCCTGAGTTTCCGGCCTGCCACCTCGACTTCTGCCACCTTCGTACCATCCAGTCCGCGGATCCCTGAATACTCGATCTCACGGAGCGCCTCATTATTTTTCGCCGCCACATGACGGAGCGCTGCCTCCATCACACCACCGGTCACACCGAAGATGACCCCGGCACCGGAACTGATCGAAAACGGCATATCCGGAGCGCTCGGCTCAATCTCGTTAAACTGGATCCCCAGCTCTTTGATCATCAGGATCAGTTCCTTCGTTGTGATAACGTGATCCACATCCGGCACATTCTCCCTCTTAAACTCATCTCTTGCCGCCTCATATTTCTTCGCTACACATGGCATCACGGCCACAGAGACAGTCTCCAGGCCGGTCTCCTCATCTGCCGGCTTGTAATGTTCTTTCAAAACAGCGCCAAACATTTCCATCGGTGACTTACAAGTCGATACATAAGGAAGTATTTCCGGATGCTTTGTCTCTACAAAACGAACCCATGCCGGACAGCAGGAAGTAAACAACGGCATAGAATTTCCAAGAGGATATTTCTTCTCGCCATTCTCCAGCTTATACACAAGCTCATTTGCCTCCTCCACAACTGTGAGGTCTGCACTGAAACTTGTATCAAATACCGTATCAAATCCCAACATTCGAAGGGCAGTGAATATTTTCCCGACAGAATTCTTTCCGGCCGGGAGACCAAACTCCTCTCCGATCGCCACACGGACTGCCGGTGCGATCTGGGCCACAACCCGCTTATCGGGTGCATACAATGCCTGCCACACTTCCCTGAGATCGTTTTTGATCGTGATTGCCGCCGTCGGGCAGACCGCCGCACACTGTCCGCAGTTCACGCAGTCAGTCTCTACGATATCCCGCCCAAAAGCCGGGCTTACGATCATATTCGCGCCACGGTGCGCAAAATCGATCGCACCCACATGCTGAACCTCATTACACATCCTCACACAATCTCCGCATAGGATACATTTGCTCGGATCCCTTACGATTGAAAGTGAAGAATCATCAATACAGCGTTCCGGATGCGTATTCGGAAATCTCACATCCGTAAGCCGGAATCTTGCTGCCAGCATCTGCAGACGGCAGGCGCCATTCTTCTCACAGACTGTACAATCCCGGCAGTGGGATGCTAACAGCAGCTCAAGGATCATCTTTCTGTGCTGATGAAGTTTCGACGTATTTGTCTTGATCACCATCTTATCCCTCGGGGGAGTAGAACAGGAGGCAATGATACCGCCTCTCTCATCTTCCACCACACACATACGGCATGCCCCGTAAATAGACATGTCTGTGTAGTAGCAGAAAGTAGGTACGTGGACGCCGGCTTTGTGGATGACCTGCAAAATATTCTTCTCATCCGTAAATTCCGTGCGTATTCCATCTATAATCATGTATTTTTTTGACATATTATCTTTCTTTCCTTTCTGAATCTGATCAAAGTCTGTGCCCCAGGGCTATGCCTCAGTGGAAGCTATGCTTCCATGATAGCATTGAAATTACAGCCATCCCTGCAGGCACCGCATTTAATACACTTTGACGTATCGATCACATGAGGCTCTTTCACCTTGCCGGATATCGCTCCTACCGGACACATTCTGGCACATTTGGTACATCCCTTACACAGATCCGGATCAATCTTTAATGTCATAAGCGCCTTACACTGTCCTGCCGGACATTTCCTCTCGACCACATGCGCCATATATTCATCACGGAAATATTTAAGCGTACTGACCACAGGTGATGCCGCTGTTTTTCCCAGACCGCACAGGGCAGTTGCAGAAATCGTATCCGCCAGCTTCTCTAAAAGTTCGATATGGGCAAGCGTTCCCCGTCCCTCCGTAATATCTGTCAAAAGTTCCAACATACGTTTCGTTCCCTCACGGCATGGCACACATTTACCACACGACTCATTCTGGGTAAAGTTCATGAAAAACCGCGCCACTTCGACCATACAGCTCTTGTCGTTCATAACGACCAGACCGCCGGAACCGATCATCGCCCCTACTTTTTTCAGGGAATCAAAATCAAGTTTCATATCAAGATGATCTTCTGTCGCATTGATACAGAGACACCCTCCGGAAGGTCCGCCGATCTGCACCGCTTTAAACTCACCGCCCTTGACACCACCTCCGATATCAAAGATCACTTCCCGAAGCGTCGTGCCCATCGGCACCTCGATGAGTCCGGTATTATTTACATTTCCCGTCAGCGCAAACGCCTTTGTACCATGGTTGTTTTCGGGCCCGTATCCCTTATACCACTCAGCGCCGTTTAAGATGATCGGCGGTACGTTACAAAATGTCTCTACGTTATTGAGTACAGTCGGCTTGTCAAAGAGACCGTGCTCTACCGTACGCGGCGGCTTTACACGGGGCATGCCGCGGTTTCCTTCGATCGACGTCGTAAGGGCACTTCCCTCTCCGCATACAAACGCACCGGCACCCTGGCTGATCCGGAGATCAAAATCAAACCCTGAACCGAGGATATCCTCTCCCAAAAGACCTCTGTCAAGCGCCTTATTGATCGCTTTCTGAAGTCGTTCTACTGCGAGCGGATACTCTGCACGGACATAGATATAACCGTGATGGGAATTTGTTGCGATCGCTGCGATCAGCATACCCTCGATCACACGGTGAGGCTCACCCTCCATCATGGAACGGTCCATAAAAGCTCCCGGGTCGCCCTCGTCGCCATTACATACGACATACTTTTCATCGACATCCTGATCGAGAACCTGCTGCCATTTTCTTCCGGCAGGAAAACCACCGCCTCCACGTCCACGGAGACATGCCTCACTTACCTCATCCACGATCTGCTGCGGCGTCATATCAAAAAGAGCTTTTGCCACTGCACTGTATCCTCCCAGTGCTATGTACTCGGCGATACTCTCTGCATTGATCCTTCCGCAGTACTCGAGCGCGATCCTTGTCTGCTGCTTATAAAACGGAATATCCTCCTGTTTTACATATGATTTTAATGTCTTATCTTTATATACGAGCCGGTCTACTACCTCATCATTGATAATGCTCTTCTCGATGATCTCCTCGCAGTCCTCTACCTTCACCTTGAGATAGAGCCATCCCATGGGCTCGATCCGAAGGAGCGGCCCCATCTCACAAAAACCATGGCATCCGCTTTTCTTGAGGCCGATGCTCTCGTCATGGGGCTCCTTTTCCAGAAGCAGCGCACAGCGCAGCCCCTTTGCCTCGATGATCTCTTTCATCTTATCATAAATATCCAGAGAACCTCCTGCCACACAGCCTGTTCCGGCACAGATCAGGATCTGTTTTTTCTGGCTGTTCAAGGAGGCTTTATATTCTTTCTGCTTCGCAATCAGTTCTTCCCTTGTGTTAATCCTCACCAGCTTCTTCCCCCTTTAGTGTTTCAATCAATTCCCTTGCCTTTTCCGGTGTCATCGCCGGATGGACATGATCATTTACCGTGCATACCGGTGCCAGCCCGCACGCTCCCAGACAGGACACGGTCTCCACCGTAAACATCATATCATCCGTCGTCGGCTTCTCCTCACTTACGCCAAGTACCTTCCTGAATTCCTCCAGGATCGGTACTGACTTACGGACATGGCATGCCGTTCCATCACAAATCTTGATCACATATTTCCCCTTTGGTTCCAGTGAAAAATTTTCATAAAATGTGGCAACTCCGTAAATTTTTGCCTCGCTCAGTTTCAGCTTTTTGGCAATGTAGCACAGCGCCTCTTCCGGAAGATAGTGATACTCCTTCTGGATATCCTGCATCACAGCGATCAGAAGGGTGCTGTTATAATCGTGCTTCTGCAAAATCTCATCTAATTTTGCAATTTCCTGATGTGTCAATGATCGTTTCTCCTTTCAAAGTCATTAATGATAAAATTATACCATGAGAAACTACTTTCCACAACATTTTTTGTGTAAAACCGCCAAAAAGATTATGTAAATGACACCAATTATTGTCAGGATCCCCCCTGCCAGAAGCCCCGGAGTAGTATACTCCAACACGATCGTATGGCTTCCTTTTTCTACTAATGCGCCTGTGTACATCTTATTCACCCTGCTGATCCCGGTCTTTTCTCCATCTATATACAGTGTGTACCCTCTTTTATATGGCACTGCGATGCAGAGCAGACGCTCCTTTGGCACCTCGATTTTCCCTGTCAATCCGTTTGTTATGACGGAAACGTCCTGCAGGCCCTCAGCATTTCGCTGCCCGATCTGTAAAAGAGCATCCTCTACCGGAACCTCCAGAAGCCCGATATCTTCTATCTTATACCTGGCAGGCCCATTCAGACGGACCGTAACTTTCTTCTGCGTAGCATTTTGCTGCCCGAAGGGAAGGCTCCCCAGATTGACTACATAATCCGAGCGGCCAAAATAAAAATCATAAGCAGGTTGTGAAATGAGGAACTGTTTGGAAAGCTTTCCCATACTTACTCTCGCCCACAGATTGCTCCGATCCGCCTCCGCAAGTTCAAGTCCCCCAAGCCGCAGATAATATTCCTTTCCGGGCTCCATTGTAAAGGCAGCCTGAAAGCTTCCTCTCTTTTTATTTACGATCAGTCTGTCCCCGGACCATTCAAAATTTTTGCAGTCCGTGATATCAAAAGAAAGTGATTCACAGGCATCTTCGATCTCCGCCCCCACGATTTCTTCCGACTTCCGGATACGGTTAAAAAGATCCGAATCCTTTTCTACTACAGCTGCCCGTGCAAATATATCCTGCCTGGCCGCTACACCGGCGGCGTCAAATTTTTCTTCCTCCACATACCGGTCATACGTGTAGCCGATCGACGTCTGCAGTGTATTTTCATACAAATTTTTCGTTCCTTCTACTTTTTTAAAACCATATGGCACGAGCTGTTCTTTCTCACTGGCCACATACCTTACATTTGCCAGATTTTCAAGGATCGCCCGCCCGTCATTTCCAAGCATCCTGTGACTGAACATGAGATCCGGTGCATTCTCCATAGACATCATATAGTCGGAATACCCGGCACCGATCACACTGTAATAAACCGATATGCCATTATAATCTGCCACGACAGCCTGATTAGGGTTCTCTCCGTCATGGAGCATGACATCTACCCGTTCCAGACTGTCTCCACAGCGTCTTCTCGCCTCATTCACCGCATGGTCCGACGTATAAGCCTTATATACCGTCCCTGCTTCCATATAAGCATCTGTCATGCCAACCCCGGCCCCCTGATAAATCAGACTGCAGTTCCCGATGAGGTTCACCGCAATAAGGCCGCAGGCTATACGCCCCTGCCATTTTCTCTCCTTCACGACACAGACCACAGCTACCGTGCCCCCCAGTAATACCGTCATAAAAGCAAAGGGAAGGATCCCTTCCCCGGAACAAAAAAGAAAACTGATCACGACATAACCGGCAGAGAGAATGATCAGCTTCTTCCGCTCTTTTTCCGGCATCTGCCATAATTCCGGAAAAACAAGTACAAGCACAAGAGAAAGTAAAAATGCCGGAATAAACATAAAACGGTTTGTCACGTACCCGAACCCATTGAACACGTACCCGGCAAGCGGGGAGGCAACTGCCACGAAACTGATGAGCACACATCTTTTCAGTATTTTATGCAATTTTTTTCGACCGGAAAACAACATAAAAAGTGCCGGAAGAACGATAACAGCCATAGAAAAATATCCCACTGCTGCCGCATCATCATTTTCCGTCACCATAAGAAACCGGGCGATCATATTTTTATAGTACTCTGTATCATAAAACAGGAGCGAAAAAAACGAAGGATGCGCCTGTGTACGGCAGCTCTCCATATAACCAAGGATCCATGGCACAAAAAAGACACCGGACAAAAGAACACCGGCAGCAGAAACCGCCAGACAACGCAGCCCCACCCGGCACATAAGCCTCAGATCCATTCCCAGCATCCTGCTTCTCGCCACGAAATAACACACCGCACAGATCACGATCATATAAAAGAAATAATATCCGCTCACGATGCTGAAGAAAACACTAAAAGCCAAAAGCAGAGGACTCTTCTTTTTTAATATATATTCCACCCCAAGTAACACAAGCGGAAGATAGATCATGGCATTTAAAAAGAACGGATCCTTTACCGACCAGATGGCAAAACCACAGAACACATAAACAAGGGCGCCATAGATGCTAAACCGGCGCTCCAGTTTCATTCCCCCGCAATATAAAAGAAAAGCAGCACCCGACAGATACAGGCGCAAAACCACAAGAAGATCATACAGGTATTCCGTATACCTTCCCGGGACGACTGCACTGAAAAGAGTCAGCGGATCTCCCAGCCCATAATTGGCAAAGGTCGTGATAATATCTTCTCCCTGCCCGATCGTATAGTCGAGCATCGGAAGCTCAAAATTCCCATGGAACAGGTTGGAAACGATCTCACGGTAATAATTCCCCAGATATTGCAACACCGGATAATACTGCCGGTATCCGTCACTCTTCCAGACCAGGCTTTTTCCCTGTATAAAAAAAGCAAGGAATCCCAAAAAGAAAATCACAAGAAATAACCCGGTATATTTTAAATAACATCTTTTTCTGCTCATGCCCTGTCTCAACGATCCTTTCTGCTACAGACCCGTTGGCACACCGAGATATCTCTCTTTGTCCCTCTTCTCCTTTAGTCTGTATTTCTTTGTCAGCCTGTACTTGATCATACGGCTTTCTTTTTTACTCACGACGATACTCCGTATGATAACGATATACGTGATCTCCGGCCTGTATTCCCGTACCCATGCCGCCATATTATCATCAAAATGATCCTTCTCGATAAAAAAGAGATTCTTTTCCGTATCAAAATGTCCCATAAACTCCAGAAATTCCTCCCGGTGTTTGCACTCCGGCACGTACACTACTTTTTTCCTCGTCTTCATACGCCGGCGGCGCTTAATCGTCTTTAAAAAATCACCGCAGGAACGCTTCTCCGGAATTCTTTCCTTCCCCACATGCGGTACCGCATTGATCCAGTCAGCCGCCTCACGGACAGTCCGGCAGACTGCGACCCCGTCCGGCACTTCCGGCTTCCCTTCACTCCAGCTCACATCCTGTGCATTATCCGCAAAATGGCACACTGGCTTTGACACCGCCTTCATCAGGCACAGTTCACTTCCGTATTCTCCGATCACTCCCTGGCAGCCCATGAGAAACTCGTATGGCTCTGCATCTTCCGGGAAAAAACAGATATGTTCCCATGTATCTTTCTTAAGACGGCGGCGGACAAGCCTCGGAAAGCAGACATAGACCCTGCGTCCATCCTCGATCTGCCCATCCAGTTCTTTTAGTTTCTTTTTCAGGTTACTCAGAAACAGACGGTTTTTTACATCCTTCACCCCCGGAAAAGACCGGACGGATGGAACATACGCTACTTTGATCTCTTCCTCCCCGCTCTCCTCAAAAAATCCGGTGACAGGCACTAAAACTCCCTTCCCCCGGCAGATCTCATCCATATGATAACGGGCCAGAAGAGGCTTAAACTGCTCCTTGCACTCCTCCGGAAAAGGGATCACATCCGCCTGGGCAAGGCTGAACTGTATCCCCTGTATATCCTTTGCCCCATACGTTACATCTTTTCCCTGTGCATGGATCGATGGTAAAAAATCCGTAAAAATAAAATATTGTCCCTTCCGCTTGCGGTAAAATCCCGGAAACGCCCTGTTATTGATGACATACTCCGCCTTGGCAAGCACCTCCAGATATTTCTCCGAATTCATGTCCACATACTTCCATTTATAGTCATACATCTTCCGGAATTTCTTTTCCTTGTCTGCATCAGCCACCGCCACATAAATGCGGTATCCCCCCTCTTCGGAGAGCATTCTCCCGATATGGTACCCGGCTCCTCTCACATCATTTCCATGATAACACTCGATCAGCACGGTATTTTTTTCAATCTGCTTCTCTGCTACGAGCTGGTCAAAAATCTCGGAACGTTTCTTCGCTTTTTTCCCACGTCCGGACTTTTTAACCGGCTTCTCTTCAGGCACTTCGTCCTGCTGCTCTGTCTCGTCCTCTTCTCCCTGCTCCCTCAGTCCATGCTCACAGTAATCCGCATACTCCTTACTGTCCCTCCATCCCGGAAAATACTTGTCAAGAAGCGCATAGGCCCGCGCAGTAAATTGTTGTTTAAACTGCTCATTTTCGTATTTTTTCATCTCATCAAACCGGGCATAAATATGACGGATATTAAAAAACAAAAGGATATCATAAAATTTCTCAAACATTCCTTTTTCGAGATAAGCCTCATTCATGATCTGCAGGGCGTCAATGATCTGTCCGTGCCTTTCATTGAATGTACTGATCGTCCCACCTTTTCGCCCTTTTATATAATAATACAGTTTCTCATGTACCCTTCCCACTTTTCTGGCATCCATAAAAAGGGGAAATACCGCGCACAGATCCTCAAAAATAATCCCCTTTTGAAAGTGAAAACCGCTCCGCTCAAGTAATTCCTTCCGGTACAGCTTATTCCACGGATACGGGGAGTTGACCCGCAGGATAAGCGGATTCTCATAGATGCTCCGGTTAAATTCCCCGCGGTATCCGGTCTGATAAACCGTTATCTCGCCCGTTACATCGTCACAACCGTAATAACCACATGTGACAAGGTCACAGCCGTTCTCCTCTGCCTCCTGGTACATGAGCTCATACATTTTCGTACTTACAAAATCATCGCTGTCCACAAAACCGATATACTCACCACGGGCTTTCGTAAGGCCAAAATTCCTGGCCTCAGCCTGTCCCTTATTTTCCTGCGAAAACAACCGGACCTTTTCCGGTTCCCGCTCCTCATATTCCTTCACGATCTCTTCCGTCCGGTCCGTACTCCCATCGTTCACCACAATGATCTCAATATTTTCATATGTCTGGTTCACGAGAGAATCCAGACACCGCCTGATATAAGCTTCTACATTGTAAGCCGGGATGATCACACTTATTTTTTTCCCTGTCATACTGTCCCTGTCACCTCTTTCTCCTCAAGCGTCTTTTCAAACATATCTCCAAATGCAAACCAGTACGCAAAAGCCGGAAATACCTCAAACGGAAGAAAGAGGCACTCCGTAACCGTCGCCACCACAAATCCCACGCAGATCGCCGGTATAAGAAACGCATAGGTCGCATTTCTTCTCCTGTTCGTCATATAAAACCGAATCGAGCGGATCAGGCTCAAAACTGTGATAACGGTATAAAATAACATACTTGGCACGCCATACGTATAGGCAAACTGAAGCCAGTTATTGTGCGCATGGGATACTCTTTTTTCATTTATTTTCAGTGTTACCCTTCGGTGCCCCTTTATATTCAGCTTTTTGATATATGCTTTGTAGATCGTGATGCGGCCTGAAGAAATTTTATTCAATGTCGCATTACTGTCAAGGCTCTTTACAATCCTTCCCCAGATACTGTTATCCTCGATGTTCTTGTCCTTCACCTCTACGCTCTCGATCTCATCCGACTCTGCCAGCACCTTATCTCCGATGTCCTCAATCTTCTCCCCGTTTGAAAGGTACAGCACGTCCTCATCAAAAATGATCTTGTGCCCGACAATCTCCGGGAGATTTCTGACCCCCGCATAAAACACAGGATAACACACCGCCGAAATGATCACCAGTGTGACCAGTCCTTTTATAAAATTCAAATAACGTCCCTGTTTTCTTCCCATATAAATACGCAGTACGATCCATAAAAGAAAGATCGCTGAGATCGCAAGCATTGCTGTCCTTGCCTGGGATACGGACAGATAAAAGATAACAAGCGCAAGCTGCACATACGTCAGCAGGCTCTTCCTGAAAGTCTTTCCCGTCTCCACATTCCAGTCCAGATCCGACATATAGACGGCAAAGATCACATACAGATACAAACCAAATGTATTGGGATTCGTAAAGATCCCGGCATATCTGCCACCCTCAAAAAAAGGCCGGAACAAGAATGAAATGACCGCCATCAGGATAAACGATATCTTGACCGCATCCTTAAACGCCTTCCACAAAAGATCTTTCCGGCTGTGGTTCTGCCACACAAAGAATACACCGGTAAAAACAAACGCCAGTATGATACCTAAACCGCATGCTTTTTTCAACACAAAGAGATCTGAGATCGTAAACATGGCACACATCCCGAACCATGCCACACACACAGACCTGCGCCAGGGCTTTCTCTCAAGCTTTTTATCCAGTGACAAAAGTGCAATCGCAAGCATCAAAAAAATACCGCAGACCGTATTGTAGAAATAACTCTCTTTGAGGAGCACATACCTCACAATACAAAACAGCACAAGATCTGCCATGAAACACGCCGTTAAAAGCCTGTATTTTGTTTTTGCACGGATCCGTCCCATAAACGGGATCCATGGTGACAGCAGACTTATGAATAAGTCCTGAAGCCAGTTGATCATTCCCCATATCCTCCATGCCTGTGCCTGCACACACGCCAAAAACCATATCTTCCCCACTACTCACCGGATCACAGCCGCCACTGTGCGAAATAAAATACCGATATCCCCGAAAAATGAGTAGTCCTCTAAATACTTTAAATTATATTTCATCTTTTCCGGAAGGATTTCTCCCACATAAGTTTCATCTACATCCTTTCCTTCCGACAAAAGCCTTTCTTCATCCTTATATTCAATGCTCGCCATGGAAGTAACCCCGGCCGGCAGTAAAAGCGTCGCATACATTTTGTCGCTATATTCCGCCACATATTTCTCTACCTCCGGCCTGGTTCCCACAAATGACATCTCGCCCTTAACAATATTAAAAAGCTGAGGGAGTTCATCGAGACGCACTTTCCTGAGAAACCGCCCGATTCCCGTAACTCTCGTATCGTGGCTCACTGTAACCTGGGTTCCCTCTCCCGGCGCTCCCGCCGTCATCGTCCTGAATTTGTAAATCCGGAACCGCTTCCCGTATGTAGTCACTCTTGTCTGCCGGAACACGATCTCTCCCGGCGAAGTAAACTTCACAGCGAGTCCGATCACGATCATAAACGGAGAAAGTACTACGATCAAAATAACCGACATAACAAGATCAAATATTCTTTTTGCCACCAGTGATGCCTTTTTCTTCTGCAGCATTTCATAGTAATGCCTCACTTCCTGATTTTTCATCTCGTCAGGAAGTTCATCCCAGTTTTTCATGATAAAAGACACTCCTCCAAAATCTCCAGCACATACCTGACCTGCTCATCCGTGAGAAGGGTATTCAGCGGAAGTGTGATCTCATTTTCAAACATATGATATGCATTCGGATAATCTTTGATGTCCATTCCCATTTTTTTATAGGCGGTCAGCAGCGGAAGCGGTTTATAATGCACATTGACTGACACTCCCTTCTCTGCCAGTCTCACGATCAGGGCATCTCTTTGCTCCCTCGTATAACCACATATCCGCATCAGATACAGATGCCCGCTTGAAATCCGTTCCCCGTCAAAATGTCTCAGGCTTTCAAGCCGGATCCCCTCACATTTTCCATTGATCCGCCCAAGCCCCTGATCATACATTTCAATGATTTCCCGACGCCTGGCCAAAAGCCCTGTATAGCGCCCGAGCTGGCCGAGGCCGATCGCAGCCTGGATATCTGTCATATTGCATTTATAAGCAGGGGAGAGGATATCATATTCCCACGCTCCTGCCTTTGTCTTTGCCAGTGCATCTTTCGACTGCCCATGGAGCGATAAAAGCATATACTCACGGTATATCTCCTCCGGATCAATCCCGCCAAACTCCCGCCATACGACCGCTCCGCCCTCTGCCGTCGTGAGATTCTTAACCGCATGGAACGAAAATGCTGTAAAATCAGCAAACTGTCCGGCCGGCCGTTCTCCCAGATGCGCTCCAAAACCGTGGGCACAATCCGAAAGCACAAGGATGCGTCCCAACGCCTTTTGATAACGGTTCTCGCCCGGTGTATACAAATCTCTCTTTTTTTCGATCACTTTATATATTTTTTCATAATCACATGGTACTCCTGCGATATCCACCGGTATGATCGCTTTTGTCGCTGGCGTGATATATTGTTCAAGGCTGTCATAATCCATCTCAAACGAATCCCGCCCCGTATCCACAACGACCGGCTTGGCCCCGGTATGACAGATTGAACTGGCTGTCGCTGTATATGTGTATGCGGTCGTGATCACCTCGTCACCCGGTCCGATCCCGAACAACCGGAGTGTCATCTCCATACAAGCTGTAGCAGAATTAAGGCATACTGCCTTCTCTGTCTGGCAATATGCAGCGATCTGACGCTCAAATTCCTTTGTTTTCGGCCCGGTCGTGATCCAGCCGGAGCGCAGCGCATCCACAACTTCCTGAATCTCTTCTTCTGTGATATCTGGTGGCGAAAATGGAACGTTCATGCTCTTCTCCTTATAAAGCCCTCTAAAACAAGAGACCCCTGCTGGCTTGCAGCGGAATCTCCTGAATCAACTGTTTCGTTAACCTTTATCCTTTAAATCCCCGGAATCCTTAGCAGAACTATCCGTACTGTCATCTGTCGTATCACCGTCTGCTGCATCCTCCGGCGTAGCATTCAGCAACTTGTTTATCCTCTTCGTGATCTTGGCCACGGAATCATAATCCGGCACACAGACATACAATAACCTTGACTGGTAAGCAAATGTCGTCTTTTTCGCTCCTGCTCCTGTGGCATTGGCATACTTGATCTTCCACTGCGACATATCATCCAACTGCATCTTAGCCAGAGCCGTAATCTCTTTCGTAGACATATTCGTCTGGAAATTCTTTGACGCTGTCTTCAGAAGCTTTGCATAATTCGGAAGGATATCGGGTGACATAGCTTTATTCAAAATAGCCTCGATCATATGCTGGTGGTCGCGTCCCCTCTGGGCATCCCCCGCCGCAAAATGATGTCTCTCACGGCAGAATGCAAGCGCCTGTTTTCCATTTACATTGTTGTAACCCTTTTTAAAGCTTGGTCCCCAGTCAGACGTAAAGTCATAATCAGAATAAACCCTGACGCCACCGAGCAGATCCACGATCTTTTTCACACTTGTGAAATTAACTCTTACATAATAATCAATATCAATATTATACAATTTTTCCAGTGTCCCCACCGAGCAGTCCACTCCATGGATGCCGGCATGGGTCAGTTTATCCGGAATGCCATTTGAGACGGTCAGAGGCACATAATAATCTCTCGGAGTCGTCGTCAAAAGGATCTCCTTTGTGTTTGGATTCACGGTAACGATCACATTCACATCGCTCCGGCTGGTCGTCTTGATGTCACCATACACATCAATTCCACTGATATACACATTAAACGGTGTCTTTGTAATATCATCGAGCTTCTCTTCCTGCTCGATCACAGTCTCTACGTTATGAGTATTGAGTACTCTCGTATCTTCTGAAAAAGTCTTATAATAATCCTCGATCAGATTCCGGTTCGCCTCATTGATCACAATAACATTTACATCTTTCGCATACAGCGCATCGATCAGCGTATCATTATCCTGATATTCCGTCTTCATCGGATCCTGGCCGATCGCTGCCTTTACTTCGGCAAGCGCCTTATCCGTATTGGCCCTGTCATTGACTGCCAGAATCCCAAAATTATAATCCTTCGTATCGTATATGCTCTGCGCCGGATCGTCTTTTAACACAATGCAGGAAATCTGATCGATCTTCACCTGCTGCCCCGCCATTTCGTCAATGGCCGAGTACGTATTGACACAGTAATAACCGCCGCCGATATAGAACAGACAGAGCACGCCGCATATGATCCGTCCGACAATGTAACTTTTATCCGTCATCTGGCTGAATACCTCATAAGCCAGAAAGAATAGGCACACAGCGATCAGCGCAATAATGTATTTCAATGGAATAAATCCTACGTAAAAAGTGACACCGACAAGAGCAGCACTCACAAGGATCTGTATAATAAGAAAAACAATGCTGATTTTTCTCTTCAATAATGTTTTCACAATAGACCTCCCTAACGTTTTTCTCTTGTTCAAACTTAGCCATATAAAACTAACACGCTAAATCCGTTTACCATTATATAACATACCTGTCAAAAAATCAATTCCAAAAGCCTCTTTGTGGAATTCCCATCCAAAACATCAAACATATCCCGCACAAAACGTGCATTTTCAGAGATATCCTGCTCCCTGATCTGCTCCATCAGCTCCCGCTGGTTCATAACGACCTTTCCCGGGACAAAACTACGGTAATCCCTGTAAAAACTTCTTCCTTCCTTCTCAAAATGCTCCAGATCATAGGCATAAAAAACCATCGGTTTCTTTCTCAGACAATATTCAAACACGATCGACGAATAGTCCGTAACCAGTACATCTGAGACAGCAAGCAGTGTCGTCACCCCGGAATATCCGGAAACATTGATGATATTGTCCCATTTTCCTTTCTCCGGAAAGTCTCCGATCCGTTCTGCCACATGCGGATGCAGCCGGACCAGGACAACCTCGTCTGGCAAAAGTTCGCCGGAAAGACGTTCAAGATCCAGATGGATCCTCGGCTCCTCCACCTCATCATCCCGGAATGTCGGCGCATAAAGAATGCACCGTTTATCACGCAATGACGGATATTCTTTCCAAAATTCTTCTCGTTTTTTTTCCATAAACGATTCGTTCAGAAGAAGATCCGTTCTTGGAAGCCCCAGCACATAAATCCGGTCTTCTCTTATACCAAAAGCGCTTGCATACTCCGGCTTTACCGCCTCGGAATTTACGATCAGATGTGTGATCCTCTGATTCGCCCTGTATTCCATCTTCTTTAATTTTCCCGTATTTGCATCCTGCCCGAATTTTTTTATCGTGCCGGTTCCATGCCAGAGCTGCACCACCCTGACTTCTTTGCCAAATTTTATATAGGCCATCGGAAGAAATTCATTATCAAGAAATACATATGACGAGGTGGCCAGATGATATGCCTTTTTCACAAAAAAGTTGACCGGTTGTGTGATCCTGTCCTTTCTTGTAAACCAGATCAGTTTATAGCCACTATATTCCCTTTCGATAGCCCCAGCCACGATACCAACATTTCCCTCCGGACTGTCATCATGGGTTGCCACAAGAAACACCTTTTTTTTATCTCTTGGAAACAACCTCGATATATAAAAGAAAAAAGCAAATAGCAAATATCCTGTTCTCTTAATCATTTTTCTTATCGCCAATTCCCAGATCCTCTTTGATCTTTGTGGTGGAAATCCCTTCTGTTCGTGGAAGATAAACGACTTCACAATAATCTTTCAGAAAATCAAATTTCCCTTTCCAGTCATCTCCCATAACAAAAATATCTACGTCGTTATTTACAACATCATCAATCTTCTGCTCCCATGTATATTCCGGAAGGACCTCATCCACATAGCGGACAGCCTCCAGAATAATCTTCCGGTCCTCAAAAGAATGGTACGCCTTTTTCCCTTTTCCTGCATTAAATTCATCACTTGAAACGACTACGATCAGATAATCGCCCAGTGCTTTTGCACGTCTCAGTAGATTAATGTGCCCTACATGAAGCAAATCATACGTACCATAAGTAATAACCTTTTTCATTCTTAACCTCCGTAATTTATCTTTCCTTTGTTAATCGTCCCGTTCCATACCCAGTTTCTCATCATACAGATCTACAATGTCTTCTACATCTCCCTGGGCGATCAATTTTCCCTGCTCCAGTAAAATCCCCTTATTGCACATGCGCAGTACCTGATCTGTCGAGTGGGATACAAACAAAACAGTCACTCCTTTATCAAACATACTCTGGATCCTCGCTTCGCATTTTTTCCGGAAACGCTTGTCTCCCACACTGAGAACCTCATCCAGTATAAGAATCTCCGGCTCTACCACTGTTGCAATCGAAAATCCAAGTCTTGCCTTCATTCCCGAAGAATAATTCTTGACAGGAACATCAATAAATTTCCCCAGCTCCGAAAATTTGACGATATCATTATATTTTTCCTGTATAAATTCCCTGCTGTAACCAAGAACGGCACCATAAAGATAAATATTCTCTGCCCCGGTATACTGCCTGTCAAAACCGGCTCCAAGTTCCAAAAGAGGAGCAATTTTTCCGTAACACTGAACACTGCCCTCGGTCGGCTTAAGAACACCTGCGATCACTTTTAGCAGCGTGCTCTTTCCGGCGCCATTCAATCCGAGGATCCCAACCCGGTCTCCGCGTTTTACTTCAAAATCCACATTTTTTAATGCCCAGAATTCCTGATACATCAACTCTTTCTTAATCATTTTAATGACATATTCTTTTATGTTGTCGACCTTCTGCGAACTGAGATTGAATTTCATACTCACCTGATTCACCCGCAGAGCCACATCCTTCTTTGCCATTACAAACCTCCATCATATGTTCCTTGATTCAATGATCCCTGATCATATATTCAATATGAACGTATCCTGCTTGCGATAGAATATAAACATGCCGATACCAATTGCCACAATGCTTATGCCAAATGTATATCCTAAAAGCGTCATATCAAATGGTTGTCCAAACAATGCTCTCCTGAAATTATGAATGATGCCATACAGAGGATTGATCTTTATCAGTGTCTGCTTCTGAGGACTCAGGCTGCTGGCAAAATAGAAGATCGCACTACAGTACATAATAAGCATAAGTAATACACTCCACAAATATTCAATGTCCCTGAAAAAGACACAAAGCGTAGCAAGCGTCAGTCCCGCCCCGATGGCAAGCAGCAACAGATTGATCAAAGGCACGATTGCCAAGAACATATAACCATTCATTGGCGCCTTATAAGAACCTGTAGCCACAAAAAATATCATAACCCCGACAAGTACGACCAGAGAAATCAAAAAAATTGCAAAATTAGATAATATACCAGACAGCGGGTACATGTACTTGGGCACATACACCTTTTTGATCATACCGCCATTCGCACGGATCGATTTCATAGCACTGTTTGTCGATGAGGAAAAAAAGGAATACAAAAGCCGGCCGGTCAGTACATACACCGGAAACGGCACCCCCGCAAAAGCAACGTCTTCCCTCCCGGCCCTTCCAAGAAGTTCACCAAAAACCACACTGAGCACGATCATTGTAAGCAGCGGTTCAATCATTGTCCATAATATTCCCAAATAAGACCTGCGGTATTTAAGCTTGATATTCTTTTTCGCTAATTCCCCCAGCAAATAACGATAACGCTTGAAATTTTTAATCACCTGCGACATAGCAGACCTCCACTTTGTACCAGAAGAAACGCAGCTTCACTGCCATGTCCTCTGCCTTTTTTCTGTCATACTTGATTTTCAATCATTTGATTATATCATTATTGACAGTATTTCGTCAACTTATTTCAGTTTTTGTGTCGAAAGAGGGGGTTGGGGTTATTGATTCCGTATTCCGGAGGGAGCTCTTTTTCCGGCATGGGCGCT
>JAETQR010000062.1 GCA_021770615.1 Lachnospiraceae bacterium
CGGTTGATAACAGGTAGATTTACAGAAAATAATTCGGTTCAGAAAACAATCAAAGGCATCCCTCCTGAAATATCAAAAATTTAATGATTGGATTATTCGGCGAAGCGCCGTGAAGCTTTTTACAAGATTATTTTAAAACATCTGAGAAATAAGTAATGACAGGCGGCATAAGATTTCTTCATGCAAATGCCGCCAATTTAATAAATATCTTTTTAAATTTTTTCTTTGGATTTGAGCCTAATACTCTTTGATCTTTATTTACCCAATTATTTATTGGTTGCTTTTTCCGCGGAGGCGCTCATAGATCAATTCACAATCATACGGCGGGGTGAATTCTTCTGCAACTTTACAGATAGCAATTACACCCGAAGGATCCTCTTCCAGTTCATCAGAAATGATATCAGGTGTTTTCCCCTTTTCAAGCTTTTTAATAATCTGTTGTATTAATTTGAGTACACTTCCTTCCTCACGTCCTCTTTCCAGCCCTTCCTCGCGTCCTTTTTCCAGCCCTTCTTCACGTCCCCTTTTTAATCCTTCTTCCAGGCCTTCCTGACGTTCATAATACTTTTCTTCCCACGCCTGCATATACTTTACCCCACTTTCTTCATTGGACTTCACCTTGCAGACACGGTCATGGATCCGCCGGATGCGCTCACTTCCCGAGTTTTCCGCTGCCTGATCCGTCGTATCCTCCAGGTAATGAAGGAAGTCTGCCAGTTCTTTTGAGACCTCCGAATCATTCGTCCCCCGGGTATTAAGAAAGATCCGGACAGCTCCGTCATCAAGGACGCAGTCCGACCGTTCCTCACAGTGCGGGCGGAAAGTGTAGCAGTAAAGTCCATACCCAAACAAATCAAACGGCGTAATGATAATAATGTACGATCTGTTCAATACGTTATAATCAGGTATCCCCGGCTCCAGCAGACTGGTATCTATCATGGACTGGTAATATCTGCTGCGCTTTGCCAGGTCAGACTGCTTTTTCTTCTGCATCTCCGTATTGTAGATACTCTTCTCCTCATCCATGGAAAAGACATCCATCCGCACAGAACGTACGGCAGGAGATACCCTCAATTCCTTCTCCGTCTCGTTTTTTCCAAGCAAAGGTACCTGATGCCCAAAGATAATACTCAATGCATCCTGGTGCACCTGCGGGTCCTCCATTACCTCATCAAACAAAAATCGGTCTGTAAGGTTCAAGTCACTCAATGGTATTAAATTGTGTCTCATATGTTCTCCTTTTCATTCTATCATAATGTGGCGGTTGATAACAGGTAGATTTACAGAAAATAATTCGGTTCAGAAAACAATCAAAATAATTCGTACTTGATTTCTGCCAACAAATAAAACTTCACAAAAATATCAGAGCTGCAAAAGCAAATGCCTATCCTTTTGCTTTTACAGCTCTTTATAAATTCACTTAATAATTGAAGTGTCTAATTACAAAAAATCAAAACCTAAAATTCAAATCGTTTCGCCCTTCAAAAGGTGCCGAAATGAGTCTTGGCTTTAAAAATTCTGCTGTCTTTTTCAATCCATCTAACCGACTCATAGTAATATCCTCGTGCTCAAATGTAAGTGAGCCAAAATACCCTACCATAGATAATTCTGTAATTATGTCTTCCCACTTAACATTTCCCCAGCCCGGTATCCGAAAGCGAAATCCTCTATCAATTCTTCTATAGTTACCATGCGGATTAAGACCCGAGCGCCCTACATTCTGCTTAACAATCTGTGCATCCTTGGCATGCACTCCATAAATCCGATCCCCAAGCAAATCAATAAATGCCTCAACATCAATATCATACATCATCATATTCGCCGGGTCTAAATTGAACCCCCATGATTGATGATTTCCTAAAAGTTCCACACTTCTCTGGGCTGTTTCAATGTCATATACCATTTGATTCGGGTGCGGCTCATGGGCAAACTTAATACCGTATTCATCATATTTATCAAGAATTTTTCCCCATCTTTCAGCAAAAATCTCTTCTTCTCGTCCCCATGCACCTGCATCAGGCCATTGGCAAACTCTTCCGAAATTTTCACACCCAACAAATCCTACTACTACAGGTATCTCCATCTCATTAGCAATTTGTGCTGTCCGTATAACGGCCTCCGTTCCAAACTTAATCTTTTCTTCTTTTGTCCCTCGGTAAATATCATCGGTATCTTTTCCGTACGGGCCCATTACCAGCTGACTTTCCGGGTGATTCCCCAACGTGGATATCTCCAACCCATAATCCTTAATTTTCTTTTTATATTTTTTTATATTATCCTTTTCAAGAATCGTATGAACGTCTAAATGCAAATTATCTTTTTCAAAAGTCTCTATCTCCAATGTTTCATATCCATATTCTGCCGCAAGACAGCAAACCTCTTCTAACGGCAAATCTGCATATGTCCCTGTACACAAACCTAATTTCAAACTTTTCCCTCCTTATCCGACTTTAACCTTAAATCAATGTCTGCCCTCCTGCAACTGTAATTGTCTGTCCGGTTATATAGCTGGACATATCACTACCTAAAAACAGAACACAATCTGCTACTTCTTCAGGTGTTCCAAAACGTTTTACCGGTACAGAATCAGCGACCTCCTGTAGAAATTGTTCTGGCGTAATATGTCGTTTTTCTGCCCACCATTGTGCTGCACCCTGTGTCTGTTCTGTCATTATTTTCCCCGGCGCCACCGCATTAACGGTTATATTATACGGCGCCATTTCTATAGCCAATCCTTGTGTAAAAAGAGAAACTCCTCCTTTAGATGCCGAATATGCAACGTTATATCCTTCGCCTATTTTTCCTGCTATAGATGAAAAATTAATAATTTTTCCATAATTACGTTTCATCATCAGTTCAGCCATCTTATAATTAACAAGATATGTCCCCTCCAGATTAACAGCTATTGTTTTATCCCAGCATCTTTTTTCCAGTTCATGAAGTTTTCCCAAAATCACAATGCCTGCTGCATGTACCAGAATATCTATTCCGCCAAAATCAGACCACGCTTTTTCTATAACCTGATCCACTTTACTCTTATCTGAAACATCCAACACATACCTTTCAATTTTAGTATTATATTCTTCTATTTCTGATTTTACTTTCTTCAGATTTTCTTCAGCAATATCTGCCAATGCAACATTGGCTCCCTCTGCTGCAAATTTCATTGCACATGCCTTTCCCATTCCACTGGCCGCACCTGTTACAAAAACATTTTTATCTTTGAAATCCATCATACCTCAGTCCTCGTTTTTCTCGTATTTTTACTGTAATCAAATAATTTCCTTAACTGCGGCCTAAAAAGACCGCAGTTAAGTTATTTTTCTTCACCTTACATTCATTTTTTAACACTTAATATTTAAACCATTGATTCCTCTTCAAATTTCTTATATCTTACAAATAGTCCTGCAGCTTTTTAATGGTTTCGTCAGCCTTTTCTTTGGTAATAATCTCAAATCCACTGTCCGTTACCATCTCTGGATCTTTCCCTTCAATCGTTTCGATCAAAACATCAATAGCCTTTTTCCCTGCTACATCCGGAGCCTGTGCTGTATTTGCAATCTCATCTCCATTCTTCACCAGTTCAAGACCATCAACAGTTCCATCAAAACCAATGACGTCTATTTGATCCAGAACTCCTGCTTCTTCCAATGCTCTTACACAGCCGATACCAATAGCATCACAGGCATTCCAAAATACTTTAACATCAGGATTTGCCATCAGGATATTCTGAGCTGCAATATATCCTTCATCTACGGACCAGTCTGTAGACTGCTCTGCAACAATTTCGCACCAGCCATCCAACCCATCGTCAATGCCTTGCTTACGCTTATTTCCATTGTCATTTCCTTCTTCGCCATTTATCTTAGCAATCTTTGTACCTTCTGGATAATTTTCCTTTATCCATTCTCCGGTTGCAACCGCTGCACTATAATTGTCTGTTCCTACAAAAGGAACTCTTTTGTACCCATCTGCTTCCAACGCATCCTGATCTGCATTATTGTCCATCATAACCACCGGAAGTCCTGCATCCTGACAAGCTTTCACGGAAATATTAATCCCATCCATTGACATAGCTGCCACAACAACTCCATCATAAGTCCCGTTGGCAATAATATTCTCAATCAATTCCGTCTGTCCAGCTACATCCGTCAGACTTCCTGAACTTGTAGACTGAACAACGCCTTCCATTCCCAACTCATCACAACGTGCCTTTGCTGCATTAGAAAGGATTATCATATATGGATCATTCAAACTGTTAGGAACAATTGCAATTTTATAAGAATCCTTTTTCTCTGTTTTGCCTTCTTCCTTCTTTTCTCCTCCATCTGTGGTTCCACATCCTACAGCAAGTAATCCTATTATCAACACCATTGCTACACACTGCATCCATCGTTTACTTTTCATCTCTTTTCCTCCTTTTATTATTTCTGATTTTGTAAGGTGAATAATCTCTACTCCGCTTTTCTTTCCTCAGCTTTGTCCATAAGAACTGCCCCGATAATTACAAGACCTGTTATAATCTGCTGATAATATGCAGAAACATCTAACATCTGTAAACCATTTTTCAAAATTGTCAATATCAATGCTCCTATCAAAGTATTTCCGATCTTTCCTTGACCTCCGGACAACGCAATCCCTCCGATTACGCATGATGCAATCGCATCCATTTCATAACCGTCTCCAGATGTAGGTGATGCATATGCTAATCTGGCAAGAAGCATAAGTGCTGCAATAGCGGAAAACAGTCCTGCCAACATATATACCAATATTTCCATGCGCTTTATATTTACTCCAGAGAGTCGTGCTGCCTGTGCATTTCCTCCCAGGGAATATACATATCTTCCAAATTTAGTTTTACCCATTACAAAAACCATAATTGCATATAAAATCAGCAGACAATATGCAAAGGTTGGTATCCCTCCTATTGTCGTTCTTGCAAACTGGTTCAGTTCTGCCGGCAAGCCTGATATAGGTTGTCCGCTGTTCAGCGCCAAAGCCCCACCCTGTGCCATTTGCATAACACCCAAAGTCATGATAAATGCCGGAAGCTTTCCATAACTAATCCCTATTCCGGTCAACACACCAATTAAACAGCCCAACACTAATGTAATAACAAATGCAACAATTACAGGGACATTATGTCTTACTGTTAAAAGTGCAAAAATCATACCATCAAATGCCAACATACTTCCACTGGACAAATCAATTCCTCCGGTAAGAATTACGCACGATGCCCCAATAGCCATAACACCAATAATTGAAGATTGCACTACTATATTAGTAATATTGCTCCAACTAAGATACTGAATACCCTTCAATCCGCAAAGTAATGTAAAGACTAAAATTATAACAACTATCCCGATATAAAGTGCCATTGTAGATATCAAATTTTTTTTCGACTTAAGCATCCCCATCTTTTTGCCGCTCATCATGCCCACCTCCATGTAACGCATATTCTAAAACATCTTTTTGCGTCAGCTCATTTGTATTTTCTAATATTGTTGCAATTTCCCCTTCATGCATTACCATGATTCGATCACTCATCTTCAAAATTTCTACTAAATCAGAGGATATCATGATCACTGACCCACCTTTTTTCAGCAGTTCTTTTATAATATTGTAAATTTCCTCTCTTGCCCCTACATCAATTCCTCGGGTGGGCTCATCAATAATATACACATCTGCCTGATTAGCAACCCACTTTGCAATTACAACTTTTTGTTGATTACCTCCGGAAAGTCGCCTTACTTCCTGTTTATAACTTGTTGCTTTTACATTCAGCTTTTTCATATATTCTGTCACATATTGAGGAATTCTCTTTGTTTTCAATATATATTTCCCAAATTGGGATAAATTAGGCAAAACTATATTGTCTCCCACGGAATGGCTTAATATCAACCCTTCGTCTTTACGGTCCTCACTCAAATAAACAACCCCGTTGTTTATTGCATCCTCGATACTATTCTTTTTCAGCTCCTGTGTACCATTTTTGCATACAATCTTTCCCTTCTGCTTTTTATATGCACCAACAATACATTTAGCAGTTTCGCTTCTTCCTGAGCCAACCAGTCCGGCTATCCCCAGCACCTCCCCCTTGTACAATTTAAAAGAAATATTTTTTAACAAATCACGATAATACAAATTTTCAACCTCAAGTGCACAATACTCTTTCTGGATATAGGGATTTTCAATCTTTTCAAACTGCACCTCGCGATTAACCATCAATTTTGTCAGTTCTTCATTACTCGTCTGGGAAAGATCCAGCGTTGCAATATGCTTTCCGTCTCTGAGCACTGTACACCTGTCCCCAATTTCAAACAGTTCAGACATTCGGTGAGAAATATATATGATTCCAATATTTTCTTTCTTCAAAATACGTATTACTTCAAATAATTTTTCTGTCTCCTTGTCTGTGATTGCCGCGGTGGGCTCGTCCAAAACTAAAATTTTTAATTCTGTAGACAAAGCTTTTGCAATCTCCACCATCTGTTTTTGCGCCACACTCAAGTGTTTGACCAATGTACGAGGATCTATCTCAACTCCTAATCTTTGCAACGCCTTCTCTGACTCTGCGATCATTCTCTTCCGGTCAACTATGATACCCTTCTGAAATTCTTTTCCCAAAAAAATATTTTCATATACCGGAATATATGGATTTAAGTTAAATTCCTGATATATCACACTAATTCCTTTATCAATTGCAGCTTTTGTTGATAAATTTGTCACTTTTTCACCAGACAGAAAAATTTCTCCCTGCTCAATTTGATAGGCAGCCGATAAAATCTTAATCAATGTTGATTTTCCTGCGCCATTTTCTCCCAAAAGAACATGCACTTCCCCACTTTTGACTTCTAAGTTAACATTTTCAAGCACCTGAACACCAAAAAAGCTTTTACTGATGTTCCTCATTTCCAATGCTAATTCTCCCATTTTCCCCCTCCTTCCTACTTAAACATCTGTATTATAACGTTTAAACGACTCCTTCAAGATTGAGATATCTTCTCTTAACAATTCTACTGCATCCTTATTACAGCAATTCAATGGTGCCTGATCATAATAATTTTCTAAATGGATAAACCCTTTATACCCAATATCACACAACGCTTTTACTGATTCATAATAATCAGTTACTCCTTCTCCTAAAAGGGCAGAGCTAATTTCACCCTCTATTCCATCCTTCACATGAACTTCGCAAATATTTTCTCCCAACTCCCGAATCATATCTGGTGCTGAATACCCTTTGTTAAAATAAGGATTTTGTGTATCCATATATATTTTTAAATTACTGCATCCTGTTTCCTCTAAAAGTCTTAGATTTTGTGCTGAGGACAGGGCATTTTCCGTCGCAATCATTATTCCTGATGGAAATGCCAATTCACATGCATATTTCAGGCACTTACTTACCTCCTTAAAATCATTTTCTGTATCAATCCTGCTTTCCAGAAATGTGGGAAGCTGCACCAGCGGAAGCTTCATTCGTTTTGCCGTTTCCACTGCTTTCTCAATAGCCATAAGCGCTATCTTTTTCATTTTAGATCCTTCGGGCTTTGTCATTCCGTAATCATCCAGACAATTAACAGCTATTGCAGAAAACTCAATCCCATATTTAGCCGCCTCTTCCAAATACGCATCCTGAATATAAGGATTAGACAGAGGAAAGCTGTGTTCATAATCACCCTGTGCCAGTTCAACGCCGTCCAGCCCTAATTCATTTACAAATTTACAAATGTATGGTCCTTGAATCGGCGAGCTCCATTCACATATCCCAAATTTTATTTTTTTCACATCGTGACCCCCTTGATCTTACATTTTTACCAATTTGGTGTTACTACAAACTTTCCACCTTCCAGTTTGGATGCCGCCTCTATTGCCTCTATCGCCTGATCCAGGGGATAGCATTTTGTAAGGAACTTTCCCGGATCAATCCGCCCACTTGCAATCAAACGAATAACGTGAGGCCAGATATCATGCCCAGAGCTCCCGATAGAACAATGGTAATTGATTCCCTTTTTCTGTAGAAAAGTAGACATGATCGGTGTTCTAACAGGCGAGATCCCAATTTGTGCGATTGTCCCGCCAAATGCCATCATTTTTTCAATCTCAGGGATAGTTTCACTTTGATGGTGTGTCGCTTCCACTGCCATTTCTACACCGACACCTTTCGTCAACTCAAGTACCTTTTCTGCCGGACTGCTCCCCTGTTCTGTCAATTCATCAGGATTGAAAATATAGTCTGCACCAACATCTTTTGCAAGTCCCATACGTATCGGATTCTTGTCAAAAGCAATGACCTTTGCTGCACCTGCCGCTCTTGCCAGAGATATTGCCGATAATCCAATAGGACCCGCCCCAAAAACTGCCACGTTCCCACCAGGCCTGAATCCTCCTCCTCGAGTAAACATTCCATTATATGCTACTGCTGTCGGTTCAACCATTGCCGCAACCTCAAGCGCCCTTTCTTTACTTCCATAAACCTCAACCAATTCTTCCACGTGGAAACAAAATTTCTCTTTTGCAACTAAATATTCCGCAAAAGCACCATCCAACGAAAACCCGATTTCTTCAAGATTCTCACACTGGTTAAATAGTCCTGCTCTACATGCAGAACATTCTCCGCACCAGTTCATTGTCTCTGCAACTACAAGATCCCCCTTCTTAAATGTAGTCACGTTTTTTCCCACTTTTACAATCTCTCCGGAAAACTCATGACCAATTACACAAGGTAATTTACAGTGTCCACAGTAATAAGTATAATCATCTTCATCGGAACCCAAAAACATAGTGTCAGACCCGCACACTGCTGCTCCTCCAACCTTCATAAGCACTTCATCGTCCTCAGGCTCAGGTACTGGCTTTTCCACCAGTTCCAAGGACGGATGATAGAATAAGTCACTACCCATAATTGCTCTTTGGTCTCTTTCTTCCCTTTCTGTAGGATGATATCCTTCCCTTGGTTTCCATTGTGCATTTACCTGTAATGCTTTCATAACAATTCCTCCTTTTCCTTTTAAAATGCAAAACAGCTCTCTATAACAAAACTGCTCATTTTATAACAATATTCTTGTATCATTTTTCGCAACACTTTTCCGCGCAGAGAAAATTCTTCCATTTTTTGTACAAATTATCCATTTTATTTGCATTTATCTGTTTTTAATGATATAATTGTACCAACAATATTTTTCGTATTCTATAATTATATTCCTGTTTAAAATAACAATATTCTTTATTTGGAGGTGTATTATGCCACGCGAAATTAAGACTGATAAAAACATGCTGGAACTAAACCCTCATGGAAACTATGGATTTCCTTTACACCTTATCTACATAACTATGTCAACTTATCCCTTTGGACAGTTTAACTGTCATTGGCATCCGGAAATTGAAATAGCTTATATTCTGGACGGTTCAATGACTTATCAGATCAACCAGAACCACCATTACTTATCAAAAGGAGATTTTATTTTTATAAATTCTAACGCCCTTCATTCCGGGTGCATGCAGAATAACAGGGACTGCCGATATGTAGTTGCAACCTTTAACCCAACATTAGTATACGGTTATGAAAAAAGTGATATAGATACCAATTATATTTTCCCGTTGCTGAACTCAGAGAATTTTTCTTCCTTCGTTTCCCATGATGGAGACAAAACAAATGCCAAGCTAAAAACTTTGTTGACAGAAATTGGAACTCTTTATACTGAAAAAGCTCCTTGTTATGAGCTTTACATCAAAAGCCGCCTATGTGAATTATGGTCGATTTTATTTTTAGAATATAAGCGCTGTGAAGAGCCCACCGGCACTGGGCTATCAGATGTTAAGCAGATTTCAAGGCTAAAAAATGCATTGACCTTTATCCACAACCACTATAATGAATCCATTTCTTTAGATGAAATGGCCGAGTCATGTCACACCAGCAAAAGCGAATTTTGCCGTATCTTCAAAAAGACACTGCACCAAACTCCTTTTGAATATCTGCTCCGTTACCGTATCCAAAAAAGTCTCTCCTTGCTCGCAACAGATTCCTATAGCATCACGGAGGTTGCAGATCAGGTTGGTTTCTCAGGCTCCAGTTACTATTCTGAAGTTTTCCGGAAATATATGCATTGCTCTCCTCGAGAGTATAAAAAAAGTCTAATGAATTAACCCTTCATTAGACTTTCTACATTCATTATACCAAATATAGTCTTTTTATTATCTGGTAAATTTTTCCATATTTTGAGCGGGATCAACTATCCAAACACCCATTTCCCTTCATTACTCATGTATCTTATGCTCGTTAAGGAACTTCGCGGTCACCGCCGTAAAATGGTCGATGATCTCACTGTGCCCCACATCCATCTGTGCAATAGCATTCATATCTTCTTCTGCAAGTTCAAAATCCCAGATATTGATATTTTCCTGAATGCGCTCCTCATGAACAGATTTCGGGATTACGATCACGCCACGCTGTATATTCCAGCGAAGAATAACCTGAGCGGTTGTTTTTCCATATTTCTCTGCAATACCGGAAAGAGTTTCATTTGCAAAAATATTTTTCTGTCCTTCTGCAAAAGATCCCCACGCCTCAATCTGTACACCATATTCTTTCATCACCTGGATAGCTTCCTTCTGCTGAAAGAACGGATGACATTCCACCTGATTTACCGCAGGTATCACCGATGCATTCATACACAGATCCACAAGCCGCTCCGGATAGAAATTACACACACCGATGGCGCGGATCTTCCTTTCCCTGTATAATTCTTCCATCGCCCTCCATGAACCATAGTAGTCATTATAAGGTTGGTGGATAAGATAAAGATCCAGATAATCCAACCCAAGTTTATCCAAAGATATCTGGAATGCTTTTTTTGCATTCTCATATCCGGCATCCTGGATCCATAGTTTTGTGGTGACAAATAGCTCTTCCCTCGGAATACCACTCTCTCTGATCGCTTCACCGACAGCCTCTTCATTAAAATAAGCGGCGGCGGTATCAATCAACCGATAGCCTGTTTTCAGTGCCTTCAATACCGCAGTCTTACACTGTTTTGCGTCCGGAACCTGAAAAACCCCAAAACCTTCCAAAGGCATTTTAACTCCATTATTTAACGTAACTGTCTGCATAAATCTTCTCCTTTCACTCATCCCGGCCACTGTTGATTATCTTTGGCCCTGATTGCATTATAAAGATTCCAATATAAAAAGTACAATGCCAATACCGAAATGTGCTATAATAAAAATGCATACTGATTTTAGGAGGTGTATTTTATGATAACACTGGAGCAATTGCAGCAGATCATCACCATATCCGAAAAAAGAACCTTGACCGCCGCCGCCCAGACACTGCACATTTCTCAGCCCGCCCTTAGCCGGTCCATCCAAAAGCTCGAGACAGAACTATCGGCAGAACTATTTACAAGAAGCAAAAACCGTATGGAATTAAACGAAACAGGAAACCTTGTAGTCAGACATGCCGGACATATCCTGGAGGATGTCCGCGAGCTGACCCGCACAGTGTATGAAACAGAACAGAGTAAACGGCGCATCCTTGTCGGCTCCTGCGCACCCGCCCCGATCTGGATCCTGATGCCCCTGCTGACCAAATATTTTCCATACATGACACTATCCTCCGAAGTAAAATTGCCGGAAGAAATTGAAGCGGGACTATATCAGAAGAAGTATCAAGCTGCTGTTTTCCCTTTTAAGATCAAAGATGAAAAATATATGTGCCAGCCCCTCTGCGCAGAACATCTGTATCTTTCCGTTCCTCCCGCCCACCCTTTCGCAACCAGAAAGGGGCTGTATCTGCCGGAAATAGATGGAGAAACCATGCTTCTGATGACAGAACTTGGTTTCTGGGAACCCATGGTAAAAGAGAAAATGCCAAATACAAAATTCCTGCTGCAAAATGAAATGGACGTATTGTTAGAGTTGGCAGATGTCTCGGCACTCCCGGTCTTCTCCACAGATCTCGCATTAAAATTCGGCCACAGACCAACGAACCGTGTAAATATCCCCATTCTTGACAAGGAAGCAAATGTATCCTTTTACTTTACAATTGCCAGAAAGGAAGAACAAAAATACAAAAAACTGATGATGGAAATTACTCGGAACCTTTCATAAATCCCCTGAAGGGCTGAATTTCCTCTTGGCCTAATATACACGTTCTTACGGACTTTGCAGTACATGCAAAGTCCTGTGTGAACAGTAACGCCCGAATACCGTTTCGCTAAATTCTTCGCAAAAACTGCTTGCCATTCATCACAAACCAGTTTATAATAATTTCGTACAATTTTATATTGTTACCGGGGAGCTGGCGGAAAAGCCGGCTGAGAGGAAGCTAAAGAACAAAACAGGATTACATGGTGATTCATAGAGCCATGTACTGTCATTTGTCCGCTTCGACCCGCAACCTGATTTGGATAATGCCAACGTAGGGAGTGCCTGTGAAGTAGTAATACCGAACGATGATTTTAAGAGATGCCCTATGTGCATCTCTTTTTTGTTGCTGCGAAAACATTGCCCGCAAACACCGCGCATATTACTGTATTTTCATCATTGACTGCACAATCTATACTGGCGGAAAGGAGGATTATGATGCAAAGAAATGACACTGTACGAAAGCTTTCCATGGCCGGGGTCTTTACCGCGCTGGCAGTAGCCGGAAGCCTGATCAGTTTCCCGATCGCGGGAAGCAAATGCGCTCCGGTGCAGCACATGGTAAACATTCTGGCAGCTGTAGCGCTGGGACCCTGGTGGGGAGTCGGAATTGCATTCTGTGCAAGCTTCTTAAGGAATCTCATGGCTCTTGGCAGCCTGATGGCTTTCCCAGGAAGCATGGTAGGCGCCCTCTGTTGCGGACTTACCTATGCCGCCACCAGAAATACCGGCCTGACCTGTATGGCAGAAGCTGCGGGTACCAGTATTCTCGGCGGACTTCTGGCCTATCCGGTGGCTAAGCTCCTGATGGGGCTGACCCCTGCAGGCCTGTTTGTGTACATCGTGCCATTTCTCGTCTCCACTGTTGTGGGCAGCATCCTGGCGTTTGTACTGATCGCTCTTCTGAAAAAAAGCGGCATACTGAACAGCCCGCATGTTGCCTGATTTTAATACTGTCGCTAAATATTACGGCAGGAGCGGTAGATTGGGAGCACCACTTTTTATCGCTATAAAAAATGTTGTGCCAAGCCCTCATATGGTATGGACGCAGAGTAAACAAACAATCGCTTCATACATATGAGCGCCTTTCATACAAAAAGGAGGAATAGCAATGAGAAATTACACAACACAGATGGACGCGGCAAGAAAGGGAATCGTAACGCCGGAGATCGAGCGCGTTGCGAAAAAAGAACATATGCCGGCCGAGGCGCTGATGAAGCTGGTTTCAGAGGGAAAGGTTGCCATATGTGCAAATAAAAACCATACCTGCCTGGAACCTGAAGGCGTCGGCAGCATGTTGCGCACCAAGATCAATGTAAATCTGGGCGTATCCAGAGACTGCAAGGATTATGATATTGAGATGAAAAAGGTAATGAGTGCGGTAAATTTAGGCGCAGAGTCCATTATGGATCTCTCCAGCCACGGAGATACACAGCCATTCCGCCGGAAACTGACACAGGAATGCCCTGCCATGATCGGTACCGTACCGGTTTACGACAGTGTCATCCACTACCAGCGGGATCTGGCAACCTTGTCAGCACAGGACTTCCTCGATGTCATCCGTATGCACGCCGAAGATGGTGTCGATTTTGTGACACTGCATTGTGGAATAACGAGAAAGACCATCGAACAGATTAAAAAACACAAACGAAAAATGAACATTGTCAGCCGTGGCGGAAGTCTTGTATTTGCATGGATGAGTATGACCGGGGAGGAAAATCCGTTCTATGAGTATTATGACCAGATCCTTGATATCTGTGAAGAGTACGACGTGACCATTTCCCTCGGCGATGCCTGCCGTCCCGGCTGTCTGGCTGATTCCACTGACGTGTGCCAGATCGAGGAGCTGGTGCGTCTGGGTGAATTGACCAAAAGAGCCTGGGAACATAATGTCCAGGTGATGGTGGAAGGGCCGGGCCATGTCCCGCTGGATCAGGTCGCCGCTAACATGAAGGTGCAGCAAACAATCTGCATGGGCGCACCCTTCTATGTACTCGGCCCCCTGGTCACAGATATTGCACCCGGTTATGACCACATCACCAGCGCTATCGGCGGCGCGGTAGCTGCCATGAACGGGGCCTCTTTCCTCTGCTATGTCACACCTGCAGAGCACCTGGCCCTTCCGAATGTGGAAGATGTCAAACAGGGAATCATTGCCTCTAAGATCGCCGCCCATGCGGCAGATATTGCAAAGGGAATCCCCGGAGCACGAGAAATAGACGACCGCATGGCTGAAGCCCGCAGAAACCTGGATTGGGACACGCAGTTTGCCTGCGCCCTGGATCCGGAAACCGCTAAGGCAATCCGGGACAGCAGAAGCCCGGAGGACGACCACAGCGACACCTGCAGCATGTGTGGAAAATTCTGTGCAGTAAGGAGCATGAATAAAGCGCTGGCAGGAGAATACATTGATATTCTGTAAGCTGGCATATGAAGGGATCCATAAAATCACCTTTTCGATACAAATTGGCTTGAGCGACCTCATTATAACGAAAAGGTGATTTTTTTGTATAACAAACATACCGCATATTGGATGGGTAATATTTCAATTTTAGTGATATACTCCTTGTAATTTCCTAATAGTAGCCACCCTCACTCTTATATTTTTGAATGAGTACTTGTTCCTCCTTAGCAGCTTTTACCAATTCATGAGAAATATTATTTTGTTGAACATATTCTTGTATATCCAGCCCATTGTCAATCATTCCGATTATCTTTCTAATCTGGCGATATTCTTCATTACTTTTTGTGGGATACTGTTCAGTCAAAGTAAACAACTTTCTCATATTTTTTTCCGGTGTCCCCTCCATCATTGCACAACCGGTACTGACTATGAGATTTTTATAATTTTTACAGCCATCTAAGATATCCATGATTTCTTTGTCGATCACTTCGTCACTTTCTAATAAGAGTGTTGCAGGACTTACATTTCCCATAATAATCGTGTTTTCACCGACCATTCTGATGCATGCTTTAATATCAGTCACGTAATCAATACTCAATACCTGCGCTCCTGTCTGCTCCATATATTTTGTATGATATAAAGTCTTACCACAAACATGAAGAAATCCCGGGACTTCTACGCTATCATAAATTCTCTTTAAATATTGCCCTGAAAATTGCCAGAAATATTTAGGCTTCAGTAAAGACGGAAAAGGCTCTGCTATCCAAAAAAATTGTGCACCATGTTCCACCTCTAACTTCGCTAAATCTACCATAAAATCTGTCACATAATCGATTAATTTATTAACAAACCCTGGATTTTTAATTATAAGACGAAGCGTTCTCTCTGCTCCCAGAATATCTGAAGCAACCGTCAATGGTCCGAAACAGCCTCCCCCACTAAAACCACCCATTTTCTTCAACTCTTCAAGTTGCCTGAGCTGCTCTTCAAAATAGGAATAATCAAAATAATGTTTTTTAATAATTTCATCTAAATGTTCCTCATTTATTACACTATCTGATTTAATCATTCTTAAAATATCTGTTGCCTGATAAGACTGAAAACCCATTGCTTCACAAAAATCAACATGGGGCATAGTCAAAAACAAAAACTCTTTCTCTTTATCCCAAATAGGACTTACAAGCCAGCCTTCCTGTTGATTAAGATATTCTATCATTTCTCTGCCTGTCATCTATCCCCAAAACCTCCACTAAAATTTCTATCCAGATTAGAAATAGCACCTTTAATTATTACGAAACAAAAACATTCTGAACTGCATACTTTTCTTTCAATCGATTCTCTAAATAGCCAAATAATGCATCGACAAATAGTGCAAAAAGACAAACTGGCAAAGCACCTTGTAGCAACATAATTGGATCAAATCCTCTTACACCAGCAGCATAAATCAATGTTCCTAATCCACCTGCTCCTGCCATTGAGGCTAATGTAGCACATCCTATTACAATAATTGCTGAAGATCTGATTCCTGCCATCAATACAGGAAACGCTAACGGTAATTTAATCACAAAAAAGATTCTTAATTTTGTCATTCCCAACCCTTTGCCAATTTCAATCATATAATCTGGTACATTTTCCAATCCGGCAATTGTATTAAATATAATCGGCATTACACCACAAAACAACAGTGCAACAGCTGCCGGAAGCATTCCATATCCTAAAATAGGTATTAAAATTGCTAAAACTCCTAAAGATGGCAGAGCATTAGACAGTGCCGTAATCTTTTCAATCAAAGGTTTAAACTGACGTCCTATGCCTACAGTTGCAAAAACTCCGATCGGCAACCCTATTACAATTGTCCCAATACACGCCAACGCACTCATCTTAACATGATCAACAGTCAACTTCTTCAAACTAAATCCATAATCACTTACTTGCAATAAATTCTGATTTGATGTAACAGTGTATAACCATTCTTTAATCAAAGGAAGCACATAAACAGATGCTAAAAATAAAACTCCTATAATTATTATACCTAAGATATCCATAAATCTTCTTTTCATCCTAAGCCTCCCTATATTGTCAAGTGATTTTTCCTTTAAAATAAAGGTCTTTTCAAGTTTCTATCTCAGATGAATGAGCCAAGGAGATGGGCATTTCTCTGTATCTGATACGAAAATAGCTG
>JAETQR010000012.1 GCA_021770615.1 Lachnospiraceae bacterium
AAATGAATATCCAAAAGAATATCCAGGAACTAATCTTGTAATTAGTTCTGAAAATTTTTATGAATTTTCAGGGTTGTTTCACTGTTCAGTTATCAAGGTCCATATGGTGTCAGAAAAGCACCACATATGTATCCAAATTCTCATTTCAGATACTCTTTGCTTTGCATCTCACGGTGCGTCAGCGAATATTATATTATCAAAACTTCCAGCGTTTGTCAACTATTTTTTTAAAGTTTTTTTATTTTTTTGCATATTGTGCCAGCCTACTGTTTTTTCGCTGATTTTTCGGCTTGTTTCCCTCAGTAGAAAAAAGATGAAAATTTGAACAAAACAAATACCAATAAGGCCAAGGCAAATAAAAACCATTGGAAGATTCTTTCGCGCTTTCCTGAAATAACTTCGGCCGGTACCTTATGTTTTCTTACCCATAAGGAAAACAACTCGACGTTTTTGGTCGACACATTAAGAAAAATACTGCCACACAATTTTTTACCGCTTTGGTCATAAATGGCCAGGGAGCCTTCTGTATTTATCGTAACTTTTTGTAGTTCATATGGAGCATACGTTTTATTTTTGATAATAATGTTTTCGCCATTGACTGTTATCTTTTTGCCAACATAAAATGACTCATTCATTCCGTTCTTCGCCATATCATCTAAGATGGTTTTATCTTTCCCACAAAGCAAATCGATTTGCCGTTGTATTTTTGCATAACGCATACTCTCTGCCTGTGACATTTTGTGTATTCTCATTGTCAGACCCCCTGATCTTTAAACAAAAAACGAGCAAACCTCTATAAATAGTGATTTGCTCTACCTTTTAAGTGCATTCCCAATGCACTTTACGAACGGAGAAGGAGGGATTTGAACCCTCGCGCCGCTATTAACGACCTACTCCCTTTCCAGGGGAGCCCCTTCAGCCACTTGGGTACTTCTCCAGCTGAATTACTTCTATAACAATATATTACTTAAAATATTTAAAAAGCGGCCCGCAACGGACTGCTTTCTAAAACGGAGAAGGTGGGATTCGAACCCACGGCCCCTTTCGGAGTCACCGGTTTTCAAGACCGGCTCCTTAAACCACTCGGACACCTCTCCAAATGCTGCTTGAACAGTATAACAAAATAACCGCTTCTTGTCAATCACTTTTTGTTAGATTTCCTTCACGCTTCCCCCAATTTTAAACCCGGAACCGCATTAAGATCCCATCCGTCGCGCCGTCCACGCATAAATTCATAATATCCTGCCGCCCCGATCATAGCCGCATTATCTGTGCAAAATACCGGTTCCGGATAATAAAGCGAATATCCCTTTTCTTTACATGACTCCCTCATCTTCGCCCTAAGCCCGTTATTACAGGCGACTCCGCCCGCCATCGCCACCTTACTGATACCAAAATTTTCAGCCGCAAGCATCGTGTGTGCCACAAGAACATCTGTGACCGCCTCCTGAAAGGAGGCAGCAATATCCGCTTGGGAATACTGGATCCCCTTCATGTTACAACCATTGATATAATTCAGGACAGCCGATTTCACCCCGCTGAAACTAAAATCATACGGAGCTCCCTCTACCGAAGCTCTTGGAAACGCTATGGCATCTTTATCGCCTTCAGGAGCAAGGGCATCGATCTTCGGCCCTCCCGGATAACCGAGACCTATCGATCTTGCCACCTTATCAAAAGCCTCACCAGCGGCATCATCCCTTGTCCTTCCAATGATCTTGTACTCGCCATAATCTTTCACTATAACAAGATGACTGTGCCCACCGGATACGACCAGACAGAGAAACGGGGGTTCTAAATCTTTATGGCAGATATAATTGGCAGAAATATGCCCCTCGATATGATGGACTCCGATCAACGGCTTCCTTGCCGCATAGCTGATCGCTTTCGCCGTGCCTACCCCTACCAGAAGCGCACCCACCAGTCCCGGACCGTAGGTAACACACACACCGTCCACATCCTGTATCGTAAGGGCTGCTTCTTTCAGCGCCTGTTCAATAACCTGATTCACATTTTCCACATGTTTTCTGGATGCGATCTCCGGCACTACTCCCCCGTATAATTTATGCAGATCGATCTGGGAAGCGATCACATTGGATAATACCTCTCTTCCATTTGCTACAACTGCAGCCGCCGTCTCATCGCAAGAACTCTCTACCGCCAACAGGCGAATGTTTTTTTCTGCCATTTATTTCCTCAGCTCTTTTCTTTTTCTTCCTTTTGTCCCTTCGCATCTGCATCCTTTTTAAAAGCCAGTATCTTCCATTCGTTCTCTTCCTTCACCAAAACATAATTCTGGAACGATTTTGAGTACGTTCCCTTCTCACTCATAAAAAAGGACATCTGGACATACGCACACTCCTTGCCCTCGATTTCTTTATACTTTACAGAACTGCTCTTATCCACTGAATAATTCACGATCTTTCTCTTCTTGGACTGAAACTCTTTCAGTTCTCCCAACAGATTATCTTTTTGTTCCTCCAGAGAATTCTGCTCCAGAAGAGATGCACTGTACAACATCCTGAGCTGTGTGAGCAATTTTTCGCATTCCTCATCTGACATGTCTGTATTATACATACACTGGCAGATCCTTCCATACAACTTCATTACTTCAGAAGGAGTCTCCGGGTAAGCGACCTCCAGATCCTTTGTCGAAAGTTTTTCTACCTCCGAAGATACATTGGCCCCCCATTCGGATTTGTCACTGTTTTTATGTTGATAATACACAAACATGATACCGATTACGATAATACACACGATCCCCGCAAACACGCTCATGTTTTTCGCCATTTTCTGTGCAGGACTTTTCCCGCCTGTCATTTTTCTTCTTTGCATAAGTTCCTCCTTTCGACCATGTTTCCCTGTTCCGCTATCTGATTCCAAAATCCAGGTCAGTCCGGCTCAAAGTTCAGTTCTTTAAACATACGATCTTTACCCGGGTATGAATTCGGAAATATCCGACATACTTCACTCATATAATTTTCCGGTCTCACAAGAGACGGACTGTAGTGAGTCAGCCACATTTCTGAAACTTCTGCCTTTGCCGCCAGACTGGCTGCCTCATAAAAGGTCATATGTTTCTTTTCTCTCGCACTCGCTGCCTTTTCTTTTTCACCATACATTCCCTCGCAGATAAACAGATCCGCCTGACTGGCATTCTCTGCGATCTCCGGAGTCGGCCTGCTGTCAGTACAGTATGTCACCTTGAGCCCTTTTCGTTCCGGTCCAAGCACCATATCTGCTGTATAAGTCACTCCGTCAATTTCTACGCTGTCACTTTTTTGCAGCGGACTCCACGCCTTCATAGGAACCTGATTCTCTTTTGCCTTCTCCACATCAAAGCGCCCACTGCGTCTGATCTCTATCGTATATCCATAGCATACCACATTATGGTTCACCTTGAAAGCCAAAATGTGGTATCCGTTAAAAATAAATTCTTCTTTCTCTTTCTCAATCTCGATATAATTGATCTTAAACGGAAGTCCCTGGGCAATCACAAGCAGGGACTGAACAACTTTTTTCAGTCCCTTCGGCCCCACGATCGTCAGCGGATTCGTCCTCTCGGCATTTCCCATCGAAAGAAGCAGCCCTGGCAGGCCGCTGATATGATCCCCATGAAAATGTGTAATGCAGATTACATCAATCGGATGGAAACTCCACCCCTGTTCCCGTATGCTTACCTGAGTCCCCTCGCCACAATCAATCAAAAGACTGCTTCCGTTATACCTCGCCATAAGCGCAGTCAGTGCACGGCGTGGCAGTGGCATCATTCCGCCCGTTCCAAGTAAACATACATCCAGCATAACATCCTCCTAAAACCATGGCATGTTACACATCAGTCCATCACAGCACTTTTCTCCGTAACCTCTACCGGAAGCACAAAATCCTGAATGATCTCATCATAGCACTTCTCGCAGAGACTAAACCTGTGAACGGTTAAATCCTTTTCGGAAAAGTATCCCCATTCCTTTGTCACAAAAAGTCCGTCTTCATGTAATATACCATTTTTACTCTCTAATTCTTTTCCACATTTATTGCATATAACTTTTTGTTTTTCCATATTTTTCACCATTCTTTCGTAATTCTTCTTATCCCCATGTCCTGCTTTTCCTCTCTGTCCTGCAGGGTCTCCTGTACGATTCATTATACTGTATATGGCTGTTTTTTTCTACTTGTAAAAATATGAAAAAATGTTATTTTTATGAACTTCTTTCCATTCGTTCCCGTTCCGCCTGAGACTTTCGCAGATAAACAGGCGTAAATTCTTCTGCACGCACAAACTTTTTCTGCTCAAAAAGAAGCGCACCTAACGCCGCCACACTGGCTCCGCTCTGATAACGGTCTTTCGGCGCAGCAAATCTTACCGCACATTCTGTCTTGTCCCGGATCGTAGTCTCAAACACCGGCACGCCGTCACCTAAAAATGTAATTTCCCCACCAATGGCATTGACTTTCGAAAGTACGCTTTCAATCGCCTCTACTCCCGGTTCACAGATCACTTCGGGGAGGCCCTCTGTGATCCGGTATATTCCAAAATATGCCTGACTTCTTCTGGCATCCATTACAGGGCACACGAGCTTTCCTGAGCCCTGGATATTCATGGCAAGCCCCATCAGGGAAGATACCGGCACGATCGGTATACCAAGCGTCCAGGCAAGCCCTTTTGCGGTAGAAGCGCCGATCCTCAGTCCGGTAAACGATCCCGGCCCTGCTGATGCGGCAATGCAGTCCAATTCCTCCGGCAAAACCTCTGCCATTTCAAGCAGATCAGAAATCATGGGCAGAAGCGTCTGGGAATGTGTCTTTTTATTATGGATCGTATATTCCCCGACAAGAATGCCATCTGACATAACAGCCACTGAGGCCACAAGTCCCGAACTTTCGATACTTAATATTTTCATTGTGGCTCCTTTCTCTGGCAATTCCCATCTCCCGGATATTTTACGGTTATCTTCCTGTAATCAAATCCCTTTTCCAGATTCTTCTCAATATGGATACTTCCACATTCCTCCGGGAGTATCTCCGCTATGCGGGAAGCCCATTCGATGAGACACACACCCTCTCCAAAAAAATAGTCCTCATACCCGAGATCATACATCTCCTCTACGTCACCGATTCGGTACACATCAAAATGATAAAAGGGAATCCTTCCGTCCTCATATTCCTGAATGATCGTAAATGTTGGGCTGGTAACCGGCTCACTGACCCCGATCCCTTCCGCAAATCCCTTTGTAAAGACGGTTTTCCCGACTCCCAGGTCTCCATGAAGAAGATAGATCTGTCCTCCTGCCGCCCATTCCCCTATCTTTTTTCCAAGTGCAAAAGTATCTTTTTCGCAGAAACTCTCATATATCATCTGGTGCGCTCCTTTGCCATCCTGGCGATCGCAACGTATTTATCACCACACTCTGCTTTTGGAATGATCAGCGCCGACACCGCATTCATATAAATATACATAGCCTCTTTGGCAGTGACTACCCTCCGGACATTCTTCCACTCGATATTTACTGTACCGGCTATATTTACAACCTCAATACCCTCTTCTGAAAATTTATAATGAAATGGTTTACGAAATGCTCCGTTTTTTAGCTGCGCCCATCCCTTCATGAGCAATGTAACAGGCTGGATCACCGTAAACATAAGTCCAAGAAAGATAAGGATCACTCTCTGGGCATTTCCAAAATATTTCCAGAACACGATCAGTCCAACGATTGCCGCAAAACTGATCAAAAGTCCGATCACTCCACCTGCACGCAAAAAGTTGTTTCTTATAAGAAAATGATTTAATGTCTTTTTATCGAGCTGAACATCAATCTCGATCACTCCGCTGTCTGTATCCATTCTGATAAATCCTCCTACGTGCTTTTATTTTATAAAACTTAACCAAAAAAGTCAACAACTCTAACCGGGCGGCATCGGAAATCAATTTTTGGTGGTCACAATTTATAAGAATCGTGACATTTGTACAGTAGCGGGTCCTTATCAGGAAATATTCCCGCTACTGTACGAAACTTTGTCAGCTTTCCATAAATTGTGACCGCCAAAAATTGATTTCCGTGCCGGACGATGCCGTCTGGTTACATAAGCCTCCACCCCGGATGATACTTATTTTTCAATGATACGCCCGTTAATTTCCCCCACCCCAGAGGATAACCATCCACACACACAAGTGTCCAGCCACCGGAAGTCCCGGTCTCTGATACTTCCTCTTCGGAAAGCACAAGTGTTTCTCCTTTCAGATAACGAAACACCCTGTCGTCATCTGCCGGAAGATCCAGCGTCTTTTTATAGTCATCCTTATTTAATGCCATTGCAAGCGACTGGCTTGGCTCAAAGCGCTTCTTCTTTATCTCACCCAAAAACAGGCCGCTGCGCAGAAAACGAAGCCCTCGCATCTGCGGAAGGTTCTCCGGCATATAGTAGAGCATCCCGTTTTTACTCTCGATTCTCTCATTTTCAAAGTTTCTGCACAAATTTTCTGAAAACATCTGAAATAGTTCCTGCTCCCCACCACTCAGACCGCCACGTTTTTCTTTACGGGACATAGTCATTCTGCGGGCAATGTCTCTCTCTGACAACTTATCCCCTTTTTGGAGTAATGCCAGAAAATGTCCCTCCCCATCCAGCTTATGCGGAAATATCCGGACACACTTTTCCAATTCCCGGTCAGAGCTTCCGATCAATTCCGGCTTTCCTTTTACGAACCCGCTGTAGCCGTCGATTTCCACCAGTCTCAGATCTTTATCAAGAGAGAGAAGATATTCCACACTCCCCTCATCTTCCAGAGGAGAAAATGTACAAGTGGAATATAAAAGCATTCCCCCTTCCTTTAACAAAGAGATTGCCTGTTCCAGTATCTCCCTCTGGAGCCTGCTGTAAAATTCCGGGCCATTTTGTTCCCACGCTCTTATCATAGAAGGCTCTTTCCGAAACATCCCCTCACCGGAGCATGGGGCATCGATCAGTATCTTGTCAAAAAAACCAGAAAAATAGTTACCAAGTCTGGCCGGGCTCTCTGTCACGATAAAACTATTTTCCACACCAAACAACTCAATGTTTTTTAAAAGCGCCTTCGCCCTCTTACTGCTGATATCATTTGCTACAAGTACTCCTGTCCCACCCAGCTTTGCCGCAAGTTCCGTTGCCTTTCCGCCCGGAGCTGCACACAGGTCAAGAACAGCGTCGCCCGGTTCCACCGGAAGACGGGAGGCCGGTGTCATGGCGCTTGGATCCTGAAGATAATACAATCCGGCAAAATAATAAGGATGCTTTGCCGGCTGGATATTTTCTTCATAATAAAAGCCATTATCTACATAAGGGATTCTTCGGATCTCAAAGGGACAGATTCTCTCAAACTCCCGGACGGATATTTTAGACGTATTCACCCGGAGACCATATTTTCTCCTGTCATTCATCGAGCTAAGATAATCTTCATATTCGCTCCCGAGAATCTTCTTCATTTCCTCACAAAATCTCTGTGGTAAATCCATATGGCAAAAGTTCCTCCAGTTTTTTCACTTCGTACTCGTCCTCTGATACGGCAATAACCACCTCAAATTCATCCGGCTTACAAAATTCAAACATCACCTGAAGACATACTCCGCACGGAACGGTACGTTTCAGTGGTTCTCCTTTCGTCCCTCCCACTACGGCGATTCTTACAAATTCCTTTTTCCCTTCACTAACTGCTTTAAAAAAGGCAATCCTCTCAGCGCAACACGTCGGAGTAAAAGAAACATTTTCAATATTACAGCCTGTATAAATGCTCCCGTCCGCAGCAAGAAGCGCCGCCCCGACGGCAAACCCGGAATATGGGCAATAAGAATTTTCTCTGGCCCCGACAGCCTTTCTGATCAATTCCCTCATATTTTCCTCCATTGGTTTATCGTTCTTCACAGCCATATCAATTCAGATAGCTGATAAAATTGTTCCCTGCATCCTCAAATTGTTTCTCAATCTGCGACCGGCCCACGGTTTCAACTTTCCCGCTGGCAGGATTATAAACAGTAACTGTTTTTGTGTCATAACCGCTTATGACTACAGCTGTAGATTTTCCAGTCATAGCAATCACATATTTATTGCTGCTGACAAAATACAACACCTGATCTAACGTAGCCCCCGTAAGATTTACCGGTTCCCCCATGTACTGGCCAAGCATCTGATAGACCGATCTGTTTTTAGAAGAAAGTTTTTCTGCTGAGACAGAAAAATGATTTGCCTTGAGCACCATATAAGCACACGCCGCAAGGTTTGACACCTTATTGGTCGAAGTCTGCATCTCGAGACCTGCGATACTGTTCATAAGGAAACTTCCACTTCTCTCCCATACGACAATGTGACTTCCCGAGACTACTACTCCCATCTGCTCATCTGCTCTTGCGATCGCTTCTGCCGGATCCTCATAAGCTCCCGTGATCTTTCCAAGTGCATATACATAATACTTTGATACCTTCAGATCATCCAGATGGACAGACCGTCCGCTCGTCGTTATCTCATCTTCTGCCACCCGGTACTTCGGCACCTCATCGATTGTAAAATTAATTGGAAATCCAATGTACCACTCCGTCAAAGTCCCCGATGTAACTCTTGACTTCAGGGAATACGCAGAAGCCTTCTCCTCTGTCTGGTTCAGGATGCTGTCATTGGCGATCGGTTCAAATTTCTTCTTCCCTGTCTTCTTTACCCTGGACAACGTCATAACATTTCCGGCCACTTCTACATCCGTCACATATTTATTTTTTCCGCTATAAGCCTTCTTCTCCTCGCCATTTTCATCAGCAATGACTATTTTATAACACGGTATCAGATCATCTCCCGCCGCTGTATTCGTAATATCTTTTTTCTTCACATAACCGTAGATCACATTCGTATTGATCACACCGAGAAGCCGGATATACTCATCCTCACCCGGACTTGGGAGCACCTTCTTTTCCTCTGTCTCGAGATGGAATATCGTAAGATTTTCCCCATACCCTTTCTCAAAGGAGTCGGACCAGACGTAGCAGTTACTCTGGTTCATTACCCGAAATCCCGTATCGGTAACGTTTTCTGCAATCTTCGTAAGTCTCTTCGCTTCCATATTATAAGCATAGACCACATTTGCCACCGCAAAATAATACACGTTTCTCTCACTGACATATCCATAATCGCTAAAATCTTCTTTCAACTGCTGGTACGTAGTATCCATCGGAAGATAAACAAGCTCATTCAGGCTTTCCTCCTTCTGAACATACTCATACAGGACGATCGCCACTTTTCCCTCATACTGTCCGCGGGGAAAGTACCCATAAACCGCAAAATAAAGATTTCCTTCCTCGTCTGTCTTTAGCAGACGGATCCCCTGATCCCCTCCCTCACGGTACTCATAAGAGGCATCCTCACTATATGCAGAATACAGTTTTGTGATGGCATTGATCTTCTTATCCATGTCATAGACATAGAGATTTCCCTCTCTTGCAAAAAACAACCGGTTTGTTTTCTCATTCGCGAGAATATCCATATCCATGTCATTCGTGATTCCGATCTTGATCTGATTTTTCTGGACACTTGTCAGTTCCGGATCAAAAACTGCCTCCAGACTTCTCTCAAAATTCAAAAGATAGCTGTTGCCGGAAGCATACCGGACCCGGTAAAATTCATTGACATGAAATTTCTCTTTTCCCGATGACGTAGTTCCTTCCACAAAATAATTCAGCTGGAAACAAGCTGTCTCCATATTATACTCCTTCACTGTGGGCACCACATCTGAAATCTTTTCCGGAGAAAGCCTCCCCCATGTCACAAGATCGCTGTCAGACTGGATATTTACCGTAGCCAGCGTATCGTTGGCGGCTGTTCCGTCTGGTTCCAGATATCGCTCCAGTTCCTCCGCCTTCGCCTTATTGAATGTATCTTCATGAAACTGCATGGCAAATTCGAGTTTCTGCGTCAGAAAGGAATCATCTGCATAATATTTGAGTCTCGTGAAATAATGGACTTTTCTTCCCAGATCCGTCGTGGCTGTCAGGGATAAAATATATTCGGTACTCGTCTTAAAACCGTAATCTAACTCGATCTCGATCTCCTTTGTATCCTTCTCGATGGAATTGATCAGACCCGAGTAATATACTTCTCCATTTTCTTTATCGACCACGTCATATTGAAGTTTTACCAGTCTGACCTCACCGCCGCTGATCGCAACTTTAATTTTTCTTTCACTGTTTAACGGAGTGATCGATTCCCTGACGATATTGTCTTCGATCGGACCATTATAGCCATAGAGACGGTTCATCTGCGCCCCCTGCGACGTAAGCGTCAGATAGGGCAGGCTCTCCTTCCCCATATCGATCAGCGTGCCCTCTTCATAAACATTACTTTCAAGCTGTCTTCCAAAAAAGAACAGTGCTCCTGCAAAAACAACCATCAATACTACTATTTTATATAAATATTTAACCATGTAAATACATACTCTCCTTATTTTTAGAACTTATTTTATCATAATTTCTGCACACGATTTTTGTGCATCCCGATGTTGCGAAGCAACTCGCCAATAAGTCTGTCAAGACTTATTTTATCATAACACAGTTGCCATGACAGGGCAAGAGAGGACAACTGCAAATTTATCACAATTTCTGCACACGGTTTCTGTGCATCCCGAGTTTTGCAAAAACTCGTTGATAAGTCCGTCAGGACTTATTTTATCACATTTACCGGATTTTTCATATATTAATAATAATACTAAAACTTACCTGTAGCACTTGTCCTCACCTCTGACATAACATACAGGCGAAAGGAATATCGTATGAACCACTTTGAAACAACCTCACAGGATTATTGGTTTGGGACAGCAGCTGTCCCGTCCATGCAACCCCTTCTGGGTGCTGGCAGACTATGGGAACTGGAAGACGATTATTCTTATCTGAAATATCTGTATCCTGATATCTGCAGCGTGATCAGCGAACTTGTTGACGAAGAATGCGACCAGTTAGAATACGAAGGCAGTTTTATTTTTGACGCCTTCCCTGATAAAGTGTCCCTGCAACGGCTTGCACATAAAATACTGGGAAAATGCAACAAAAAAGATCCGGCCACATTTCCCATGGACAATACACACATCCGGGAACTGGTCGAAATCATACTTTGTCATGAAGTCCTTTTTCGCAGAAACCGTTACCGGAACCGCAAACGTCTTTACTTTTAAAAACACTTCACGAATCCCATAAGATAAAAAGGTGCGACTGAGAAACGCGCACCTCTCAAGTTTGCCGATCGGCAAACTTGCTCCGCATGCAGAAAAGTTTCCCATAAGATAAAAAACCATCGCAGTAACGCCTTGTTGCCGCAATGGTTTTATTTTTCCTGTTCTGTTTTTAACTCAGATACACCAGTCTGAACTACCTGGCTGCCGTAAACGTAAGTTTTTCAAAATCACCGACCGGCATCGGCTTTGCAAAAACATAACCCTGGATATAATCACATTCCATTTCCTTCAGGTAATCAACCTGAGACCGGATCTCCACACCTTCCGATATCGTCCTTAAATCTAAACTCTGTGCCAGATGGATCACGCTGTTTACGACACTCTTTCCCCTCCGGTCATCCTCTGCCTCAAGGAAAAACACACGATCCAGTTTAAGCGCATCAACTCTTACATCTTTAAGCATGTTTAATGATGAATATCCACTCCCGAAATCATCGATCGAACAAAGCATACCTGCCTCATGGATCTTGTTGATCAGTTCTTTAAGCATAGACATCTCATTATAAAACAAAGACTCAGTAAGTTCGATCTCAATCGAATTTTCCGGAATATCATACTTATCCAGTATTTCTTTGTAGCGGTCAAAAAAACCCGGAACTGCAAAATGCCCTCTGGACATATTTACCGAGACAGGTACTTTCCGGTATCCTTTTTTGTTCCACCGCTCTACCATTTGACAAACCTGCTCGAACATATACAGGTCAAGTTCTACAACAAACCCATTTTTTTCAAAAAGCGGGATAAACTCATTGGGAAAGATCATGCCTTCTACGGGATCGATCCATCTCACCAGCGCTTCCGCTCCTCCAACCGTCTCATTCTCAAGTTCATATTTAGGTTGCAAAAATGGTACAAACTCACCGTTTTTAAGTGCCCTTTCCATCTTCATCTCGAGCTCTTTTTCCCTGACCATATGTTTTCTTTCTTCTTCGTCATAGATGCCCATGTGAACAAGGTTCTGAGTCGAATATGCTACCTTTTTCAAGGCAACATTCGCTTTCTCTAACATCGAAGATACAGAACTTTCCTTATCGACCACAAGATAAACTCCAAAATACATCTTGATGCCAAACCGCTCACCATTTTCATCCGCAATCTCAGCAAGCTGGTCATTGATCCGGGAAAGCCGCTGTTCAAGCATCTTCATGGAATGATAACGCATAAGCATTCCAAAATTATCTGCCATGATCCTGCCTGACACCTCGTCCCAGCGAAGCAGTTCCTCGTCAATGATCTCATGGATCAGACGCAGCACACTGTCGCCCACATCATCGCCATATGCATCATTGATCAGCTTAAAGCGGTCAATATTTGCATACACAAGGACAAATTCTCCCTCTCCCCGAAGCAGCATCGAAGCTACCCGCTCAAATTCCCTTTTATTTTTTCCTCCCGTGACATCGTCACGCCCCCGTTTCCGGTAAAATAAGTCATACTTTATCACAATGGAAAATAACATAACTGCCGTTGCACCAGCAAGCAGGGCAACCTTAGCAGAATAATTATCAAGATTCATCAATGCAAGGTAAAGCATGCAGATAAAGGCTATACCGATGATCGTATCCCATACCACCATGCCAATCATATTACGCCATTCATACAGTCTTGACTGGACACGATTTATAATACGATTCACTAACATCCACCTCCTGCCTTGTCATATGTGTCATTATTATACTCCAAAAAATGTATTTTTTCAAGAATTTTTATGTAAAGATTTGGTGATTCGACAATTAATAATCAAATGCCACCTCTTTTTCCGTCTTTTCTGTCTTTACTATCACAAATGGATAACTCGGTTTTTCTTTGACCACCTCATCTTTTCCCGGCCCCATAAGTTCTGTTTCAAAGCAAAGCCCTTCCCCTGACTCATACAATCCCCTGACTGCTATGCTGAATCCTCCTGTCGCCTGTTCCCCATAGCCTATCGCAATATAAAGATACTCCCCATCCATATATGTCATCTGAAAAGCATTTACTTTTTTTTCCTCAAGTTCCTTCAAGAAATCCTCCGGACAGTCCCTCACTGCAACCACCGTATAATCCCAGTCTTTTCCCCGCTCCTTGGATTCTTCCTCTTTTTCACATCCGGCGGCACATACGATCACGCATATTACCACCATCATCAAAATAATCTTTTTACTCATCTTCCAGACTCCATTTTATCCTTAGTACACTTTATGGGATTTCCTCTTTTTTATAACTAAATTCAGGGATTTCCTTGCGCCAGCACGGATTCATGATATAATGATAAGCGGACCGAGCATGCTTGCATGTGAGGGCGCAACAAGATCATGAACGCAGTTCATGATATAATGAGCATTAGAGAACAGCGAAAGGGGATATTTTCCCATGTCAGATTTTTTATATAGCGTAAATGCAACTCTTCCTATTTTTCTTATTATGATCCTTGGAAAAATTTTATATAAATTCAGGGTCATCGGAGATGATTTTATTCGGTCTACCGATAAATACGTGTTCTACGTAGCCCTGCCTGCCCTTGTCTTTCAGGATCTCACCAAAAATGACATCCGCACAAATTTTGATATCCGTTATGTCCTGTTCTGCTTTCTCGTAACTCTGGTCATCATATGTGCGATCTGGGGTCTCACAGAACTTTTTATGAAAGAAGAGTCACAAAAGGGCGCTTTTATACAAGCCTCCTACCGTAGCAGCGCTGCTATCCTTGGTCTGGCATTTATCGACAACATGTACAGTGATGCCGGTATGGCTCCCCTTATGATCATTGGGGCAGTTCCTTTATTTAATATATTTGCCGTGATCATCCTCACATTAAAAGGAAGCAACGGCAAACAAAAACCGGATATAAAAACTACCATCCTGAACATTTTCAAAAATCCGATCCTCCTTGGAATCTTGATCGCACTTCCCTTTGCTTTTCTGAACATCTCTTTTCCTGCTTTTATAAATAAAGGGATTTCCTATCTGGCAAATACAGCATCTCCTCTCGCCCTGCTTTCCATCGGCGCCGGCTTCGAGGGGCGAAAAGCGATCCGCAAACTAAAACCGACCGTGATCGCTTCCTTTATCAAACTATTTGTCTTGTGTGCCATCTTTCTTCCTCTGGCCATATATTTCGGATTCCGGAACCAGGAACTTGTCGGAATCCTCATCATGCTCGGTTCACCTGCTACTGCATCATGCTATATCATGGCTAAAAACACAAAAAATGACTCCGTCCTTACAAGCAGTATCATCGTACTGACAACGCTTCTTTCCTCACTGAGCCTGACAATGTGGATCTATATCCTCAAATCCATGGGATACCTGTAAATAACATGCTTATTTAAGCGGAAGCAGGTCTGAACCGGGAATCATTTTCGCAGCTTAAGCAAAATAATAATTGACTTTTGGCATCAAATATTGTATTATAGGAAAGTAAGTGATTCAGGGGCATAGTTCATCGGTAGAATAAGAGTCTCCAAAACTCCAGAGCTGGGTTCGATTCCTAGTGCCCCTGCGACAGGTACCTTATAAACAGCGACCAGACGTTGTTTATAAGGTTTTTTTATAAGGAGGATCCTATGATCAAAGACTTATTTCACAAAAACAGACCCGTATATTCACTAGAAGTTTTCCCTCCCAAAAAAGACACCGACATTTCTGTCATCTACGATGCCCTCGATAAGTTCAAAGAGCTGCATCCGAATTTCATCAGTGTTACATACGGTGCAGGTGGAACAACCTCAGAAAACACTTTCGCCATCGCTTCTTATATCCAGAACCAGTGCGGTATCGAGGCACTTACGCACCTTACCTGTGCTGCGATTCCGGACAAGTTGTTTTTGACCAATTTTCTGACCAATCTGTATCGGAATGGCATCCATAATATTCTTGGTCTCCGTGGAGACCAGCCAAAAAATATGTCGGATAAACAATTCGCTGCCAGGTATTATGAACATGCCTCTGATCTGATCCATGATATCAGACAGAAATTTCCATTCAGCGTGGCAGGCGCCTGTTATCCGGAAGTTCATCAGGAGGCTGCCTCTCTTGAAGAAGATATTAAAAATCTGAAGATCAAAGTTGACAGTGGTGTAGATTTCCTTATCACACAGCTCTTTTACGATAATGATACATTCTTTCATTTTCTGCATGCTGTCCGGGACGCCGGCATTGATATCCCTGTTCTTCCAGGGCTTATGCCCATCACCTCGGCAGGCCAGGTAAAAAATATCATCGGGCTCTCCGGAACGAAGATCCCAAAAGAACTGCAGACGCAGATCGACCGTTACAAAGACTCTCCTGATGACCTGAAAAAAGCCGGACTGGAATTTTCCAAAAAACAGATGGAAGCACTGTTAGCGCATGGGGTGGATGGAATCCATCTGTATAGTATGAACAAAGTAGAAATCGCAAAATTTATATTGGAGTAGAGCCGGGCGGTGCGGCCGGGAAACGCGCACCAAAGAACTTTCCTATAAATCTCTGTATTTACGTTCCTGGAAATTTCATAGTTTGCCGGTTTGAAAAAATATACGATGGCAGAAGAAAGTAAATAAGACGATGAAAGAACTGACGAAAAAACACAAAAATGTTCTTATAATTAAAGCTTAAAATAGGCAACAGATTCCTTTAATTTCTCCGATATGTTATTGGTGTCTGTTGTCTGGCTATTTATCATTTCAATATTTTCCTGCAGTTCTTTTATGGAGTCTGTCGTTTCCTGACAACTTGCCGTATTTTCTTCCGATATAGCGGACAGGTTGTGTACTTCTTCAAGCACTTTTTCCTTATCCTGATTGAGGGCATCGATCTCCTTTGATATACTATGAATGGTATCCACGGTAATATAAATTTTATCATTAACCCGGTCAAAGCTTCCACTTACCGTAGCCAGTGCATTTCCTTCTGAATCAACCGCTTCTTTAATTTGATTGGCAAGCTGCACATTGTTTCGCGATTTCTCCATAATTTCATCGATAATTGTTTGAATTTCTTTTGCCGAATTGTCGGATTCCCCGGCTAAAGACTGTATCGAACCAGCAACAACCGAGAATCCGGCTCCAGCTTCCCCTGCTCTTGCAGCTTCGATGGAAGCATTCAACGCCAGCATACTGGTCTGATTCGCAATGCTTGTAATGGAATCTGCAGCCTCCCTGATATGCTCAATGGCTTTATTCGCCTCGTCAATCCCCATTACAACATCTTCTGATATCGTAACGGTATTTTTATTTGCATCCATTAAAAGAGACAAATTGTCCTTTGCCTCACGGCTGATCGTTTCAATTTCCTGCGCCTCTTTTTCCGTTGCCACCGCACTTTCCGCAATAGAAAGTATACTCTCGCCTACATTCTCCATAGATTCTGCTGTGCTCTGAACCGATTCTGCAATATGCACAGAACCTTTCGATAATTCGTTTACGGCATCTACAATATCATCCGTCGCTTCATTCGAAATCTGAATCCCACTATGAATCATTTTTACATTTTCATTCAGCCGTTCTGTCTCATCATTCACTTTTGAAATAATATTTTTTAAATTGCCCTGAAGACTTTCCGCCGACTCAATCAACGTCGAAATCTCTCTAATGGAGGATGCATTGGCTATATCAACACCCAGTCTGCCCTTTGACAGCAACTGCGTATAATCGGCTATCTTTACAATCGGCTTTCTTATTTTTAATCCAACACCGATAATTATTGCCGCAAAAATCACCGCCACACATAAAAACGCCAACACGATCGTCTTTGTATTGTCTGCAATGTTGTTCCCTACAATGGATTCCGGCATACCGGCAAATGCCATACCGACTATTTCATCCGTACTGCTGTAAACGGGAATATAGCAAACATAGTATTGATTCCCTCCAATTTCAGTCCCATCCGCATAATACTCGTTTCCTTTACTGACAGCCTCCCAAATACCCGCGGAAGACTTTGTCCCAATATTACGTTCGCCGTCCTCTTTATAAATGGATGTTATGAATCTTTCATCCTTAATAAATAAGGTAAGCTCAATATCCTGACTTATGTAGCTGTCAATGAAATCCAAACTGGCATCATCCACTTCCAAAATACCTTCATCAATATCCCACTCAAAATATTCCCTGACTGCTGTGGAAGCTGCCTGCAAACGCAAATAGACATCTTCTTCCAGATTGTTTTTCATCTTATAAATCGATACAAGGGAAATCGTAGCGGATGCTACAATTAAAGGAATCAATCCAATTAACATACTGGTCGCTAAAAAGGGGAATTTGTGTTTTTTCATAAGTCTCCTCCAAAAGTATTTTATTTGTTCCCGTTTTAAAGGGAAAACCGACAGCCCCTTTTTCACGCTATTTTTCTATAACATTGAATCCGGGTATCAAAAAGCCTATCGGTAAATGATCTCATGCCTTCCCGGCCCATTGGATATCATCGTAACCGGTACACCGAGTTCTTTTTCAATAAACTCAATGTATTTGCGGCAATTTTCCGGAAGCTTCCCATATTCCGTAATCCCGCTGATGTCTTCTTTCCATCCCGGCAGCACCTCATATACCGGTTTTGCCTTGGCGAGTTCTACAGTTGTAGGGAAATCTTTTGTAACCTCTCCGTCGATTTCATATCCCACGCATACCGGAAGTTCATCCAGATACCCCAGTACGTCAAGCACTGTGAGCGCCACTTCGGTAGCCCCCTGGATCCGGCATCCGTAACGGCTTGCCACTGCATCAAACCATCCCATACGCCTCGGGCGGCCTGTCGTCGCCCCGTACTCACCGCCGTCCCCGCCACGTCTTCTGAGTTCGTCCGCCTCTTCACCAAAAATTTCACTGACAAATTCCCCGGCTCCTACCGCACTCGAATATGCTTTCACGACAGTGACGATGCGTTGGATCTCATAAGGTGGAATTCCCGCTCCGATCGCACCATACGCTGCAAGTGTCGAAGAGGACGTGACCATTGGGTAAATCCCATGATCCGGATCCTTCAGAGATCCCAACTGTCCCTCAAGCAGGATCCGTTTTCCTTCTTTTCCCGCCTGATACAAATAAGATGAAACGTCACATACATATGGCTCAACCATTTTACGGTATTCTCCCAGCGTCTCCATAAGTTCATCTACATCCAACGCCGGCTTATGATAGAGATGTTCCAGTATCACATTCTTCTGTACAGATATATTCTCAAGCTTCTCACGGAGTTTTTCTTCATCAAACAGCTCCGAAACCTGAACACCGATTTTTGCATATTTATCCGAATAGAACGGTGCAATCCCCGACTTAGTCGAACCAAAGGACTTGCCGGCAAGCCTTTCCTCCTCATACTGGTCAAACAAAATATGATAAGGCATAACGATCTGAGCCCTGTTCGACACGAGGATCTTCGGCATAGGTACACCCTGTTTTACAATATCATTGATCTCCTTAAACAGATCTGGAATGTTCAAAGCTACCCCGTTTCCAATGATACTTGTCGTGTGATCATAAAAAACCCCGGAAGGCAGAATATGTAATGCAAATTTCCCATAATCATTGACGATCGTATGCCCTGCATTGCTCCCCCCTTGAAACCTCACAATGATATCAGACTGTTCCCCGAGCATATCAGTAATTTTCCCTTTTCCTTCGTCTCCCCAATTGGCGCCTACAACTGCTGTAACCATGGCCATTCCTCCTTATTATCTTAGACCGGCAAGTACGAACTCACCTCTGCCTCTGACAGCAGATCCATGTCATCGAAACTTGTCCGTCACGATTTTCGTACATGTTACCATGATACGGAGTCGCATCCGGGAACACACACAGATTCATTATATATGATTTTCATATGGTTTTCAAGATAAAAGCACTGCCCATCATACATTTATTTCTGCTTTGATTCCCAACAAGGACTTATTCTCTTCCAAAATCGGTTTGATGACTTCCCCGATAAACTCCGTTACCTGACTCGGGGCACGCCCTACATAACGGCTCGGATCCATCGTTTTCTGAAGTTCTTCATACGTCATCGGAAATTCATCATCTTCTGCGATAAGTTCGAGCAGATTGTTGTCAAGTCCCCTCTCTTTTACGTTCTTTCCGGCCTCCATGGAAAGTGTACGGATTTTTTCATGAAGTTCCTGACGGTTTCCTCCTGCTTTTACCGCATCCATCATAATATTTTCCGTGGCCATAAATGGAAGTTCCGACATGAGTCGCTTCGTGATCACCTTATCATATACCACTAATCCATCTACCACGTTCAGCAAAAGATCCAATATCCCATCGGTCGTCAGAAATGCCTCTGCCACGCTCAGGCGTTTATTTGCCGAGTCGTCCAGTGTTCTCTCAAACCACTGTGTGGCGGATGTGATCGCCGGGTTTAACGCATCGATCATCACATAACGGGAAAGCGATGCGATCCGCTCACTGCGCATTGGATTTCTTTTATATGCCATCGCCGAAGAACCGATCTGGCTTTTTTCAAATGGTTCTTCTACTTCTTTCAAATGCTGGAGAAGCCGGATATCATTTGAGAATTTGTGGGCGCTCGCCGCAATACCGGCAAGAACATTACACACCCTCGTATCTAATTTACGGGAATAAGTCTGGCCGGAAACCGGGAAGCAGGCCTCAAATCCCATCTTTTCTGCGATCATCCGGTCTGCCTTCCGACATGTCTCCTCCTCTCCCTCAAACAATTCAAGAAAACTTGCCTGTGTTCCTGTCGTTCCTTTGGAACCGAGAAGTTTCATATGAGAAAGAACATGATCAAGATCCTCCAGATCCATAACGAACTCCTGCATCCAGAGCGTAGCCCTTTTCCCGACCGTAGTCGGCTGTGCCGGCTGAAAATGTGTAAATGCCAGCGTTGGCAGTTCTTTATATTTCATCGCAAATTCAGAAAGCTCACTGATCACATTGACGAGTTTCTTTTTTACTAACCTCAGTCCCTCTGTCATGATAATGACATCGGTATTGTCACCCACATAGCAGGAAGTGGCTCCCAGATGAATGATCTCCGCTGCCTTCGGACATTGTTTCCCATACGCATATACATGGCTCATGACATCATGGCGCACTTCTTTTTCGCGTGCCTTCGCCACATCATAATTAATATCATCCGCATGAGCTTTTAATTCCTCAATCTGTTCCTCTGTAATACGGGGATTCCCGTCTGCATCTTTCAATCCAAGTTCTTTTTCTGTCTCCGCCAGTGCGATCCATAGCTTTCTCCACGTTCTGAATTTCATGTCCGGAGAAAAAATATACTGCATCTCCTTGCTGGCATATCTCTCTGACAACGGGCTTACATAACAATCTGTACTCATCCTTCACTTTTTCCTTTCTGTCAACTAAAGCAATTATTATAACGATAAACGGGCTATACATCCCCGTGCCGAAACAGGCACAGACTCATTATATATGATTTTGATATGGTTTTCAAGGCAAAAGCAGAGGGCTGGTATGGAAATCAGTTTTTAGCGCCTACAGGAATCATTCTCTCTGCTTCACAACCCCAGTTCATCCAACTGCCCCCTGATCTCCTCACCTGTCCGCATCGTATAAATTCTTGTTGTCTCCAGGGAATTATGCCCCAGGATATTCGCAAGCGCTGTGAGATCGCCACATTTATTGATATATGTTTTCGCAAAGAAATGGCGGAAGGAATGCGGGTGTGCTTTTGCCCGGTCTACCCCCGCCCTGTCAGCGATCTTCATAAGCATCTGCCACACAGCGCTCCGTGACAGGACGTTTCCTGTCGTTCCGGTAAAAATAGCCCCTCTATGGATATTTCCCTGTTTGCAGTATTCTAATAAAATATGCTGAAGTCCGGCAGAAATAAAAATCTCCCGGTACTTTCCTTTATTATACACTACCCCTCTTCCAAGTTTTACATTCTCTACTGTTATATATTTCAGTTCGCCAATCCGGATTCCCGTCCCGGCTAACACCCTCATGATATAATAATATTTTTCCCGTCCTGTCTCTCTCGCATAATCTAACATCATCCTGTAATCTTCATCCGAAATGACATTTTCCAGCACAAACATCTTTTTCAGCTTTTTTGTATGTATCCTCATATCTTCATTTCCACTCCATTTCAGATAACTATTTACAGCGATTACATATAAATTTACCGTAGCCGGCTTATACTGCTTTTTCAGAGCCTCCACATAACGCTCTACCACACCCCTGTTTTCAGGATATTTTCCACAAACTCCCATAAAACGTCTGGCCTGGCGCACATAAGTAGAAATTGTACTTTTTGCTTTATCCTTCGACGTCAAAAAATCCCTGTACTCTTCCATCATTTTATCTTCCATCGTACACGCTCCATTTCTCTCTCTAAAAATATGATAACATAAATAAAAACCGGCATTTATCTGTATACGTAAGGTGCATATCTTTTTTACCAAAAGCAAAAGAAAGGCAGGTATTGTTTCCTTTTGAAACAGCACCAGCCTCTCTCTCCTACAAATTGCTTTTATGCGTCATATTCAGGACGTATGATACACCGTATCATGCTTATATTGCGGGTTCGCTTCATCACCATACCACCATTGCTGTTATTTCCTGTGCCGGTATTTCCTTCGATTGTCGTGTATGTCCCATCTTGATTTTTCTTTATGATGATTCCGATGTGACATGCCCGGCCTCTATGGGTAAAATCAAAAAGGACAAGATCACCTTTTTTCCCTTTTGTCTTTTCAACTGCAAGGCGCTTGTTTTTCCCCCAGCTCTCCACTGCAGCACAGAGAGCTGTCTTTTGCCCGCCGTAAAAAAGTCTGGAAGCCCCGCACAGCCGGAACACATCCCACACAAAGGCACAGCACCATGGGTAGGCTGCTCCTTTTACCGGTTTGCCATAGTAATGTGTATTAAATATTACGTTATTGCTGTTTGCCGGAGATTCCTTTACCCCCTCAAATTCTTTCGCTTTAGAAACGATCATATCTGCTGTAATCTTTTTGTTTTCCTTCATACTCTTCCTCCCTTTCCTGTCCGGGTAGTAATAGTTCCCCCTCTTTCTCATAAACCTCTTCACAGTCTGTTTCTTCACAGTCTGTTCTTTCGCATCCTGCCTCCTGCCCGTCTTCAAATTCTCCCATCATACGGTCTTTGTCCGTATCCACATCATCCGACTGTTCGATTTGGTTTTCTTCCCCCTGTCTCTGAAGTTCCAACTCGGACCACCTTTTCTTTTCTTTCAGGATGATCTTTTCTATTTTCTCAAGAAAATTCCGATCACGCATGGTCTCTTCGCTGTAGTCGCCAATTCCTGCCATATAATAAACGGTTTCACATTTCAGCTGCTCTGCACAGTTGCGGTATCTGACCGATTTCTCATGCCATTTATAAAGACTGCCGAGTCCACTGGCAACTGCAACAACAGCTGAAACAACTGAAATCGCCACTTTACATGAAATGCGCATACCTTCAAGATCCTGGATATCATTGAGCACGATGACAAGGGTCGGAAGAACAAGCCCGATCACACTGATCACATGATAACGGAATTTGTATTTATGATACATGACCATATACCATTCCAGCGAGCTAAAAAGACACTTCCTTATGTAATCACTGATGATATACTGATCTGCCATCTCCAGAAATTCCATATCATTTTTATAGCTATAACTTCTCATTCCATTTCCTTTCTTTTCAGGGGCTGCATACCTGACAACAATGTCAGGCGCAGCACCCTGCCGGCAATATCACTTCTCTATAAGCCACGGAGGTTTCCTGTGAAATCCCACATGGTATACCACATACTGCATGACCACCTGATGCTCCCCGATATTGAGGATGTAAAAATTTTTCTCCTGTGCAATGATCTTTCCCTTGGGAACCTCACTCAGGCAACGGTTCAAAAGCTCTGTCTGTTTTCTATAATGCTCTTCATCCGGTTGTTTTTCCGGGTTATCATTTCCTACAATGATCCGGTGCACATACCCCACATCTGTTACAGAAAATGTGTCTGCCATAATTTTTCATTTCCTCTCTTTACGTTATTATCAACTCTTAGAACCGCTCGATGAACCACCGGATCCTGCACCACCTGACGTCGTGCCTCCTGATGTCCCACCTCCGGATGTGCCGCCTGTAGATGTACCACCAGCTTTTTCATCCTTTTTTACAGCCTCGATCTGCGCCGGCGCACTTGCTGTGGAAAGGATATCCAGAACTTTTGCCAGGCCTTCGGGCATTCCTGTATCCTTGGCATGTACTTCCACATGATATTTCGCCGAATTATCGCTCTTTCTTGTATTGCTCTCATGAGCAGAAATAGAACCCTTAATACTTACGTCCGCCGAGAACGGTCCGACCTTAAGTCCCATCTTGGCATCAAGTTCACCTTTCTTATCCGATGATTTTTCACTGCAGACAGAAGATTTAACTTCCATATCGAACGTTACATCGACATTGTCTACTGCAAGCGTCGGAACCTTTACGATGGATAAAAGAGGAACGCTTAAGTTCACCTTCTCCATACCGATCCCTTTTCCATCTGCTGCCGTAGATGGTCTCTGGAATGAGAAATCCACTGTTCTCACCTTTCTCACTCCATTCGCATCCACAGCGTCCATCCCGACATTCTGGATAAAATCAGAAGTCGCTTTTGCCATCATGATCTGGGCATCACACGCCGCCTTCAGCGGGCCGCCGATCAGCGCCCCCATATCAAGACCACTAAACTGATCCTGCATACTTACTAATTCATCTGCCATATGATCTCCTCCCTCCTGCGCATTTTCCATGCACATAAATATAAATATTATTTATAGAAAAGGCTTTTCCGCCCGTCAGTTACAGCGTTACTCTGATGAGTTCATCCTGGATACGCATGACTCCTTCCGGAGGATCCTGGGAAGTAAACTTCAAGGTAATATTTGCAAAATCATCCGGATTTCTTTTCAGTCCTCCACCCGGAAGATACCCGAGAAAAGAACGCTGTTCCATATCCTCTTCCTCTTTCTTTAACGAAACCGCTCCTGTCAGCCTGACCTTAAAATCAACTTTGATCCCGTCCAGCTTCAGGGATGATATTGGGACAAGACACAGTTTAGGGATTGATACATCTTTATAAGTTACATTTCCGCTATCATCAAACTGAGGCATACGAAACGGTATGCTGACTGGTTTATTTTCTGAATCAAAGAATCCTGATAACATTTCAATATGTTGTCGCTCTGCAAGCCGGTTACACTGTAAAAAAGACTTCTGGATGGCCGCTACCAACTCGTCAAAATTCTGTTGCTTTCCCATGGTTACTCCTTTCCACAACACCCTCCGGTGTTCGATCGATCTATATAAATCCTTCTCCTCTTTCAAACTGCCATCAGACTGCCGGGTAATACCACTGTCACCTTCCGGCAGAAAAGCCTGTTTCTAACCTTTTAAAACGTTCCCATTACACATCTTCTCAGATCATAGGTCACCTCATTAAACAAATAGAAATTTTCGCGATTCCCAAAATGATAAATCGGAACACCTTCTATATCACCGGCCTCCTGCTGATCAAACAAATAATTCATATTATAGTTAAGGCGGCAGGCCATATTCGGATCACCAAAATAATTATCTGCCCAGATCGCTGCCAGTTCATCCGCATGCGCTACATCATCGATTTCGCTTGCGACCAGACATGCCGTATCCATCAAACGCTTTCTGATGTGCTCCCATCTTTCCTCGGCCTGTTGCTGTGCTCCTGCCAGCTTCATAAACCATTCAAAGATATACCAGGCACACTGCTCAAATATAAAACGGTTATAACGGCATTTATTGAGGACATATCCGTCACCGTCGCTCGCCATGTATTTATACCAGAATGCGGCCCCGCATACATCCGGCAGATGGGAGATTTGTCCATGTCCACAGGCGGTTAGGTCTCCCAGCCTGTCCGAAAAATGCTCAAGTCCTGCCCGTGCTCTCTCTTCGAGCCCGGAATCAAAAATCTTAATCAGCTTAGCCTTATTTTCCCATCCCTGGGATCCACTGAACCCATCATGGGCAAAAGTATCCGCAAACACATGAAGAAGCATACCAATCCTTATTAAGTCGCGGGTTCTCTGTAGCTGGCTCCCGGTACCCTGATTTTGGATCACGACCATATTTCCTATGATCGCATCAATCGAATCATACAGGAAACTTCCGGGCAGGGCCGGTTTTGTCCGGAGAGTACTGCGGTCAGCCGGATCTTCCGTATAATCCTCCACAAAAAAGTGAAACGGGATAACACTCTCGAGCTGATAAAACTCCTTTCTCGCATCCAACAAACCAAACGACGTGATCGAAGGACAAATTTGGTAGTAGCCATCTCCTATTTCTCCTACCATGCCGTTTTCCTTAAAATAATCTGACGGTTCATCCTGCACATAAATTTTTAACATATTCCCTTTCTTTGTGGCAAACTGCTCTCCTCTGAAAAAATCCGGCGTCACATCATCCACCATCTGGGATGTCAATGCGAGGATCTGTGCCTCCCCCTCAGTCAGCCCTGCTTCAATCGCCAATGCTTTAACAAGATAGTAATGAAAATTAATATTCATCCTTTTTCCTCCTTTACTTTTCTCATACCCGGCTATGTACACATATTACAATATTGTGTTAAGTACAGATATCTAAAAACGCCGTTTACACACATCCTGCACAACAAAAAAGAAGAAACCCGCCGGAATCCTGTCCGTCAGATTTCTTCTTTTTTTAATCTGTCATAAAAATGGGCGTCAAAAAAGCCATAGCCCTCTGAAAAATCAGATATCAAAAATTTATTTGCATTTTTCCCTTGACAAAGTATCCATATTATTGTATTGCGTTAAGTAGAAAAATCAATAATCATTCGCCTCTGCCATCGCTTCAATCGTTTCCGTCAAATTATGTAAAGACTCGCTGATCGAGGCATTGATTTCTGATGAATCCGAAGAAAGTTTACCAACCTGGGAAGCTACAACAGCAAAACCTCTTCCTGCCTCGCCCGCTCTCGCCGCCTCGATCGAAGCGTTGAGGGAAAGCATTTTCTGCTTTGATTCGATCTTAGCCAGATTTTCTGACTTCCCGTTTAATTCATGGATCAGATCCACTGCCTCTTTTATCTCGTTGTCAAGAAGAGAGATAAGTCTTTCATTTTTGGTCTTCATATACTCAAAGTTAACAAGCTGATTTACAACATCGCCCAGAAGTTTTGCCGATGCGCGAATGCTCTCCTCTGTCCGTATCGGAATCTTGCGAAGTGCTTCGATATAAGCATCCGGATCAATTCCAAACTCTTTGGCAAGCTCCCGGAACTTTTCCTCATCCGGCTCTTCCGGAAGAATCTGTCCCCCAATGATCTTTCCTACGATTTCATCCTTTACTTTTATATCAATACTAAAATCCATAAGCCCTGCATGGCAAAAATAAGTACCGGAACATTCTGTGTCACATTTCACACACCGTCTCATTCCTTCCGCAGAACCACGGGTATACTTGATACAAAAATCCGTAAATCCCACCTCGCCGGTAATATAATTTCCCTCGGCATCTGTTGCGATCGTCGCCATTCCCGTCGCTAACGACCACTCTTTCATGATCTGTTCCAGCAGTTTCGTGTCAAAAAACTCTTTTAATTCCACATTATCCCCTCTTTTCCAGATTTTTCCTCCTCCGGATATGGGGTGAACACCACCATCCAGATCCGGCACTTGCATAAAACTTATGCTATTATCTTAACACATTTTTCTCCCAAAGTAAACAATCCGCCTCGTACAAGATGAATTAAATGCTCAATATTGTACTAACGGATCAAATACTTTCGCATAACATCCGATAATTTCTGAAAATTCAACGGCTTTGCAATATGCATATCCATGCCGGCTTTAAACGAGAGCCGGATATCCTCTGCAAAAATATAGGCAGTCATGGCGACGATCGGCACCACTTTAGCATCCTTGCGCTCCAGGGCCCGGATCTTTCTGGTCGCCTCATTCCCATCCATAACCGGCATCTGTATATCCATAAAAACAAGGTCATAATACCCCTCTTCCGATTCCCGGAACATCTCAAATGCCTTTTCGCCATTTGCCGCCGTATCGACACTCGCCCCCGTCTGCCGCAGCAATTCACACGCAAGCTCCATATTTATAGTATTATCCTCTACCAGTAAAATGTGCTTATCCGTATATTCTTTCCGGGACAGCGATTCCCCGCTATCATGAAAAGTATCTTCAAATCCAATCTCCGGCTGTTCAAATACTGATTTTTCATTTTGGCCATACTCTTCCTTGTATTCCATGGCAGACAATAATTTACTATTTGCCTTTTTAACATCATCCACTGCATTTACAGCCACAAGCAGTGTATCCGAGAGTTCATGCTCCATCGTCGTATCCAGCACAAGGAGAACTCCCCTTCCCTCTTCGCATGGTACCGCTTTCACCTGGATCCAACGGGTCTCATTAAGAGAACCATTATAATACTCATACTCTCTCTGAACAGACAGCTTTAGATTTCCATCCAGAAAATCCCTTACAAACTCATCCTCCAGCGAGAAATTTAATTTTTCAAACAGATATCTTACATCCTTACAGACACGTTGCTTATCGATCCCAAACAGCCAACTGACGCTGTCCGAAACATATTCTACGGTTTTCTTTTCGGGAACGTAAACTAGCAACATCATATCTGTGTTATTTGTAACATCATCGAGAACCTTGTCACGACGACGTCTTTCTCTTCTGCCAGCTACTACCATATACCTGCCCATGATGGCAATCGCCACTAATGCACAGCAAAATAGTATAAATATTACTTCTCTCATAGTATCCCCCTGATTTGGATTATCTTGCTTTCTTACGAACTGTGTCTTCATTATTTAATCATATGCTACTTATTATAACACGGTTTTCGTCAGATATCCAGTCTTTCCCGACTCAAATAAAACCCAGTTTCGACAAAAATGTCTCTCAGCTGGGTTTTATTTTCAACTTTTTTAGTTATCCCTTCATCTTATAAAATGTGTCGATATCCTCTCTTCTTTTTCCGGAAGACCGAACTGCTCTTTCCCGAGGGCAATACTTTTCATCAGAAAAGACATATTCCGCGCAAGGGCACGCATCGTCTGGAGTCCCTCTCCGTCCTGCTCTGCCTCCCCGGCTGCCCTTCCATGAACGCTGTTCCAGTACTGACTCGATGCAACCGGCATTCCGCAGATCGTAAAATATTTGTTCAGTTCATCAAATGTGGCAGACAGTCCACCCCGTCTCGCTGCCACGACACCCGCCCCGACTTTCATCGTTTTATCAAATGGCGTACTGTAAAAGAGACGGTCAAGAAAAGAAATCAGCGTGCCATTGGCTGACGCATAATATACCGGACTTCCGACAACCAGACCATCGCACTCCTCAAACTTCGGCGCCGCTTCATTTACCATGTCATCAAACACGCATTTCCCCGCATTCATACAAGAACCACAGGCGATACAGCCACGTATGTCCTGGTTTCCCACCTGAATGATCTCCGTCTCAATTCCCTCTCCGGAAAACACTTTCTCCATCTCATGTAAGGCAATCGACGTGTTTCCATTCGCACGGGGACTTCCATTTACCATTAATACTTTCATTATGATCCTCCATTCATTTATCCATTCTATTATCATGCATATTATCACAAACATATTTTTATGGCAAGAAAAACCGGTTTCTCATATTTGTATGGTTACGTAAAATTGATTTGTGTTTGTAAAAAAAATCATATATACTATTAATATGGTATTGGTAAAATAACAGATTTATTTGAGAAAGAGGAAAACCATATGAAACGCTGCAAATTTTCAATCGTCATTATCAGCGGGTGTTTCTTTCTGTTAACCGCCTGTGGAAATGTACAGACCGGAACACAGCCTGAAACATGGACAACGGATCCAAGTACGGTCTCCACACCTGCGGTGAGCGGCAGGCAGGAAAACACTCCAACCCGGATCCCGGACTCCGCCGCCACAGAACTTCCAATGAAAAAAACAGAACACAAAATAAAAGAAACCAAACTGGTCGTACCTGGATACAGCACTTATTTTTACGTTAATAATAATGCTGAAATCATTGCAGACGACCCACATTTTATCGACACAAACCAGCCCGCCACCGGTTTTATTTTATCGGACAGCAGATGGGAAAAGAAAAAAACTCCCTTTGATGCTGCGAGAAAAAACGGAAAGATCACTTCCATCTCTTTCGTGATACAGCGTCCAAATGGAGATTATGTTTTTATCAATGGAGACGATGAAATCGTGCGTATGTCGGAAAAGGGTGAGATCAAATACCGGATTACTTCAAAACAGCTTTTCCCGCAAAACCGGCTGCTGTCTTCCATGACTTATCTTGGGGAAGGAAAAGCGCTCCTGCAGTCTCAGGATGATTTTTTTAATACCCATATTTATGCGCGACAGGATAGCAGCATCATACATCTCGACTGTGTGGATCTCAAAACAGGAAAAATAGAGAAATCATACCCCGATGGATGGCGGTTATGCGGCTCCACAGATAAAGATTCATTTTTTGCTGAGAAAGAAAAGAAAATCGCTAAAATAAAGACAGCCACCGGTGAATTTGTAAGGAAATATTCTACCGAAGCGATCTGGTCTGAGAGCGAGCAGGACATGGCAACCGATGAAGAAGAGAATTTCTTCCATAATTATGCGATCACATGGTCTGCTTTTGATGGAAAATTATATGCCAAACACGTAGGAGGTATTTTTGAGCTCGATGAAGAGACTCTTTGCTGGAAGCAGCTCATCAGTCCCAAAGATGATTTTACAATGGGACCGATGTATAATAATACCTTTGCGTTACTGGATAAAAACAAAGCATTACTCATGGCTTACCGCTGTGATGATGAAAGTGCGACCGACTGCTGCCTGTACGAATGGGAGTAGTCTGGAAAAGGGCAGTTCTCTCCCACTTTTCTCCCAAAATTTTTCCCACATTGCCAGGCACTATTGGACACCAAACCTCATAAACTAAGATTAACGTATGTTTCTGAGGTGTTTTCATTGCAATCATTTCCCACCCCCCTTTCCGCTAACGAGGAGGCGGAATACATACGACGTTTCGAAAATGGAGATATGGAGGCCAGAAAAATCCTCATTGAACGAAATCTGCGTCTGGTCGCCTATCTTGTGAAAAAATATAACAACAGTGAACACAGTCAGGAAGATCTGATCTCCATCGGCACGATCGGACTTATCAAAGCGATCGACAGCTATAAGCAGGGCAAGGGCGTCCGGCTCGCCACTTATGCGTCGAGGTGTATCGACAATGCGATACAACGCTTTGGCTAAATTGGGGGAAATCGGGACAGTCCGGATTCCTGACTGGCATGAGGTACGAAGAAACTCTGGCAACTGGAAGAAAAGACAGTTGGAAAACGTCGATCTCTCCAAAGTGTCCGGTCGTCTCCGATTTCACCGCATCCAAAACAGTGTAAGCTGTTCCGAGTTGGACAAGCATCTTGGCTTTACGAAAGGTTCCTACCGCAGAAGTTTTGAATCGCCGGGACATGAGCCGAGTGATTTGGAGAAAGTCAAGAAAATCCTTTTGCATTCGTCCGAACATAAAATTTGTTTTGTTGTAAACAAGTCATGTTTATGATAAAATAGGATATAGTAAAAGAGAGGTGTATGAATATGATTGGACAGATGACGAAATATAGAGAATATCTTGAAAAAACATATGAGCCAATAGATTCAAAACAATTAGCATATTATGTAGATATGCGGGGATTGCGAGATTATGCCAGACTGAAAGGAGTGCCTATTGCAGAGCTTTCCGATAATGAAAAGAGTAAATTTCTTATAAAAAGGAAGTAAAACAAGCGATAGACCTCTAATTGCTAAAATGAAAAGAATAAAAATATTAAATCAGTGAACGAATAATGGAGTTTTCCCAAAATGAGGAACTCCAACACAACTATGAACAATCTCTTGTTGAAAAGAGTGTGCCTTACAATGAGGTGTTTTATGAACTTGAAAGGAAGTGTATAACCATGAGTGACAGAGAATTGGCAAAAAGCCTTATTGACAAAATCCCTGAAAGTCGTTTGTTTTATGTACTATCGTATTTACAGGGAGCGGCAGTCCCAGACGAAACTCCGAATGCGGATACACTGGAAGCATTTGCGGAACTGGAAAACGGCGGTGGACATAAGTTTACCGGCACCACAGAACAGCTCTTTGCGGAATTGATGGAGGATTTATAAATGCTTGATGTAAGATACTCCACCAAATTTAAAAAAGACTTTAAAATCTGTGGGAAACGCCACTATAAAATGGAACAATTACAACAGATAATCGACATTTTACGTATCCCAGACTCACTACCACCCCAAAATTCTGATCATAATTTAACTGGTAATCATATTGGGTATCGAGAATGCCACATCGCATCAGACTGGCTGTTAATTTACCGCAGAAATGACGATGAACTTTTGTTACACCGGACTGGAACACACGCTGATTTGTTTGGTATGTAGATAGACTGTATAAGAACAATTTCGCAGGAATCTTTTACAGACAAAAATATTGCAAACCCTTTTAATGGAGTTCCCCAAAAACGAGGAACTCCAAACTTTTTCTAAGCACAAGGTAATACAATGTAATACAATAATTTTGAAAGTGAGGTGTTCTCATTGACACTTCCGCAAAAACCACGCACAATAGACACTATGTCAGATGCTGAACTAAACACAAAACTCCAGCACAGTTATGAGCAATCCCTTGCCGGAGAAGGCGTGCCTTTTAATGAGGTATTTGATGAACTCGATCTCATATGTGAACTACATGACGGTCGACGCTCCGGAGAGGAAGATGGATATGTCCCCTCCGATGATGTGCGGACATATTTTCATGGTGAAGGACAATGAGATATCAAGAAATGCACTTTGACCTGCTCAACATTAAGAATATAAACTGGTCTTACCATGAAAAAACTGATTATGCTTTATAAATATAATCAACTTCAACTTTTTTTCCAGTAACTACTTCAATGGCAGCTTTGATATGTACATTATACTTTGCTTTCAGAAAGTCGATACATTCTCCCTGGATTTCTTTATCGATTTCAAATGTAACAATTCCATCTTCAAATGAAAAAACTTCTAAAGGTTCAACAAAAGTGCGGATCACAGGTCCGGTAATGGCACCTTCCTCCTTCAGATAAGCAACAATATTGTTCCATTTCGTTTTTATTTCGTTTTCCATAAAAAACACCTACCTAACTAATAAAAAATTGAAATAAAGATATAAACATATTTCTATATTCCACCTCAAAATAAACGTTTTTTAATAAGATATTTGCAAATTTATAAATTGGTATCCCATTATAATAAGTTTTTGTATTCCTGCCTTCCATCTACAATAGCGTATATGGTTACAACTCTTTCATCGCTATTTACTTTGTAAAATACCAGATGTCTTTCCACAACAACAACTCTATATCCCTGCTTCCGCAAAATTGAATACCTGGGTATACTGCCGGACAATGGAAAATCCTCTAACCTCTTTACCGCCTTTTCTATTTTGCCCAAATAATCAAGTGCTATATCTATACTCCCCGAATCATCCGCAATATAGAAAATAATATTCCTCAATTGTTCATCTGCCTGATCTGTCCTGACAATTTTATACTTCATTGTTTTTCCTCTCTATCAGGGATTTCCTTATATCATCAAATGTATTCTGCATTGGTGCTACTCTTCCGTTCACAACATCCTCTTCCGCCCCTGCCAGCATTCGTAGCAATTCCAATTCAGACTTCATCTGGTAAAAATCCTGTAATCCTAAAATTGCCGTATCTCCACGTCCATTCACTGTAATAATTACCGGATTCCTTTCCTCATGGCATTGCCTGGATATTTCACTATAATGGTTTCGTAAATCGGATGATGGTCTGATTGCTTCCATAATAAACACCTCCCTCGCATTTTATAGTCATATTATACCCTAATATGACTATATATTCAATCTGTTTTTTCATTTTCAAAATATGAAACAAAAATTGAACCTTTCTCCAACGTTCCATTTTTTACAAACTGCCATAATAAAGCCATTTTACGAATCCCTTCAATAACAAGATGTTGAATTCTGTAGTCAAATTCTTAGTGGAAGCATTTTCATCTATTTTAGCCGAAATTCTCACTCTCGCATTGTGATTTCCACGATTTCTTGTGATCAGTCTCGAAATTTTAAAATCATCGGGCAGCATGGTACGTACAATCTTATTTGAAAACGACACTTTGGGATTAGATGTCTGACAAGCCGAATATAACAGTTTTAGGATATGTGTCTTTAAATACAGTGAAATTATCCAACTTAATGTGTATAATATTCAACGCAAGCACCTCCATTTGCCTCTATATACTCTTTCAGCGAGACACCCTTGATGTATTCCATGATAATGTATGCCATGTAGTTCGCATAAAAGAAATCTCGAATCAAAACGATGCTATCGATCTGATTCAGCTGAGACAGCCGTTTCCCCTCATCCAAATAACGGTGCAGGCTCTGTTTATAATCCTCTTCCCGAAATACATAGACATCTACCTCACTTTTTTCCGTATTTCTGTTCACACGGTTTACCGGAAAAAATTCTTTTACTGCCACACGGCTTTCTAACAGAAGATCCCATCCGATATAGGGACTCCCGAAATTCCCCTCACCGCTTACACGTTCAAGAACATAACGCTCATTTAATACCGTACCGGGAAACAGCGCACGTTTTTCATTCGTTTCATCGCATCCTCCATTCCGATAACCAGTATACTACCGAAATCTTTAAAATCGCTTTTCGTTTTTTATATTCTGATGACGGCAAACCTGCTATAATAAATCCGTTTTCCCATTTTCACATAGGTTCGTATGTGAAATGTCATATGATTCACCTTCGCCTTGTACTGGAGACGGTAAGTACGTTTGATTTTATTCGTCCGCAGCCGGACAATCTTCTTCTTTTTTCCCTTTTGAAAATAAATCTGGATCTGCTTTCCCTGACTCCGTTTCACCATTAACTTTACATATGCCGTTTTATTTCCCTTCTTCACCCTTTTTAACTTTATGACCGGCACACTTAAATACTGTCGTTTCAGACGCATCGGCTTCGACCATTCACCAGACACGTCCACACCATCTTTTTGATACACCGCCCTTATTTTGTAATAATACTTCGCTCCTCGTTTTGTATTCTTATCCGAAAATACAGTCTGGGCAGATGAAAGCGACTGGATCTTGCGATATCCTGATGCCTTTTTAGACGAGCGGTAGATTTCATATCTGGTCGCATATTCATTTTTCTTCCATTTCATCTTTGGAAAATCATCCGGCACACTCTGAACATCCTCTATCCGCAGCTGTTCGGCCCGGATATTGTAGCCTGTCCAGACGAAAACGGGGTTCGCATTATCTCCATTATTCACACCGTCCCCGTTTGATAACAATGAAGCCACAGTGTCCGCGTCTTTTCCCGGCGATGATGTTGGCAGCGGGGGTTCCGTTATTGACGGCGACGGAGTTGGATTCGACGGTTCCGGCGTCGGTATTATCGTCGGTGTCGGAATCAACGGTGTCTCTTCCGGTGTCGGCATTGGTGGTTCTACTGACGGCGACGGAGTTGGATTCGACGCTTCCGGTGTCTGTGTTGGTGGTTCTGCTGACGGCGGTGTCTGCGTTATCAACGGTGTCGGCATTGATGGTTCTACTGACGGCGACGGAGTTGGATTCGACGCTTCCGGTGTCTGTGTTGGTGGTTCTGCTGACGGCGGTGTCTGCGTTATCAACGGTGTCGGAGTTGGCTTTGGCACTTCCATTCCATCACTCCTTACCTGACCGGATTTGCTCCATACAGAAGATGATAGATCCAGATGCAAAGCGGGACGAACAGCCACATAGGAATTGATGACATAGCAGGCGTCATCGGTCGACACTTCCCCATTGTAACGCACAAAGGATGCGAAATCACGCATCATACCGGGCGACCGGAGCCACCAATTACAATTCCCTGTCTCGTTACTGTATGTATGATTATATCTGGCATAGTCTGTGTTATTTGACTTTCTTGCAGCATCCGATTCAAATCCATAGTCCGCATTTTCCACCTCATTCACCGACAGAAGATATATGCAGTCCGTCGTGTTATTTCCGCCCGCCGTCCCATATTGGTTATTTTCATTAACGACTGCTATTTCCCGGATCGCTGCTTGCTCACTGCTGCTGAATACTTCGCTATAAAAATCCCTATTCAGCCATTTCCGTAACGAACACGTCTCCCATGTCACACAGTCACCCTTCGTGTTGTACGGCTTGCTGTCCAAACTCTTGTCTGCAAGCAGGAACGCATCGTCACCGTTGACCGACAACACCCGCCATTCAATCGGTTCCCTTTCCCATACCACCTTTTGCTTATAATTTCCAAAATACACACAGTCCCACGTCGTGACCCCATCTTGGTCTGTCGTAGGAGCGCTGATCCCATCATTTTTATTTGTCACGTTGGCTTTCGAATCTACTTCACCAGCATCAGCGTAGACAGAAGATGACAGATCCAAATGCAAAGCCGGTCGAACGGCCACATCTTTACCGGTAACCCAGTAGTTATCATGTATGCTCCCATCGTTATGCACACCGGAGGCATACTCATCAAACATACTGGACCGCCGAAGCCACCAGTCGCCCTTCCCATCTCCCTGATCGCAGGCACCATTACATGTGGCATAGCCTGTGTTATTCGACTCCCTTGCAGCATCCGACGCAAAACCATACTCTGCATTTCCTGCCTCATCCACCGACAAAAGATATATATAATCCATCGTGTCCTTCCCAAGACCCGCATCATACGCCAGATTACTCCCATTTACGACTGCTGTTTCCTGAATTGCCGTCTGCTCACTGCTGCTGAATGCCTCGCTATAAAAATCCTCATTCAGCCATTTCCGCAGTGAACACTTCTCCCATGTTATAACTGTCCTTTTTGTATCGTATGGCTTGCAGTCCAGACACTCATCTGCCAACAGGAACGCATCGTCACCATCGACCGACAACACTCTCCATTTGATCGGCTCAGTCTTAAACTCTGCCGTCTGGTAATAGCTGCCGAACTTCACTTTATCCCACGTAGTCACCCCACTGCTGTCTATGACGGGGTTATTGATGCCGTAATCGGAGGAAGCTCCCACAGGCTTTTCCTCCAGCCCGGCCCCCATCGCTACGATAAGACTGAGAACCACCGCCACAGATACAATCTTCCTTTGTTTTATTAACATTTCTTTCTCCTTTTTTTCAACTTCTATCACAAGACCATAAAAGTATCTGGCTATTTCATGGGCTTTTTTCAATTCGCCCTCCCTCTCTCCTAAACATCTTTCTTCTCTCCGCATTTCCTGAATCGCCTGGCATCCCTGCTCTACGGCAATGCAATCTTAGTGGCATCACGCTCTGTAAGCCGCTTTGGCAGGATAACCTATCTGCACCTATAGTTTTAGTATACTAAAGAAGCCGCTTTTTTTCAATTATTTTCGAACCATTCCGGCAGTGAGAAATAAAATTCTTAAATCCAGCTATTTCTCCATTTTTCGTATTCTCCTGCCATTTTTTTGTAAGCTATCCACTACTATTTTCCTTTGAATTTTTACAGAGATATGATAAGATACTATATAACAAGAAGCGGAAAGGTCTGATGACTGCTATGAGCGAGAAACAACAAATTATATATATGCAGACGCGAATTTTAAGACTAGCATCCGAGGAATGGAATAAGCCAATCGAAACAGTCACAAAATTGTTTGCAGAACATGACGTATTACTCTATATTGAACATTGTTTTGATATGTTCCACCTTGAAGGCGATGATGCTATTTTGGAAGATATTGCAGCATATCTTGATAAAAAGGGGGCATACAATTGGTACAGAAATTGACCGATAATATAATTTTGTATCACGGCAGCTATTGCGAAGTGCAAATCCCTGATATAGAGCGATGTGCAAAATATAAGGATTTTGGACAGGGATTCTATTTAACAACATCAAAAGAACAGGCTCAGAATTTTGCAAAAATGAGCACAAGAAAGGCAATTGCCAACAACACGGTAAGTGACTCTCTAAAATATGGCACCATTTCCTCATTTCGTTTTCAGTTTGCGGAAAAACTTTTAATCAATACCTTTCCCACTGCCAACGCTGACTGGCTTCATTGCGTAGTCAGTCACAGAAGACGAAAAGCCTTTCCCGGACTGGTTCACGACTCCAAACATTTTGACATCATTGCAGGAAAGATTGCAAATGACAATACAAATGCAACAATAACAGCATACATGGCTGGAGTATTTGGAGATGTTGGCACAAAATCAGCAGACAATGTATGCGTCAGTTTATTGCTCCCTGATCGGTTACAAGATCAATATTGTTTTAGAACAGATAAAGCGCTTCATTGTCTTACATTTATAGGAAGTGAGCAGATATGGTTATAGAAAAAGAAGTTACAGAAACGACGAAGAAAAATGCAATTGATTTGTTAATAACGATGGTTATTGATGAGCTTTCCAAAGACATGCAGCTTCCCGCAAGCGAGTTGCTACCAAAATTTATAGTTTCAAAAACTGGCAAATTGCTTTATGATGAATCCTCCAAATTATGGTGGAGCGGTCCGTCTGATATTGCACAAATGTTTAAGGATGAAATGGCCTCTTTTGATAAGCGGGAATGTAGCTGATGTCAAAGTACCATTTTACAATTACATATTATTCTTTTAAAGGGCGTTCTTCTATGATATTATAAATATCGATGCGTCCTCGCGCAAAGGAAGAACTGGAAAAGGGACTGGAGGCTCTGATTGCCAAACTTGGTTACGTTGATGCAGAACGATTTATTATGTTAGTAAGCAGAGAACCATTTGATTATACAGAGTGGCGACAAGAGCATTTGCAAGATAATATGTCTATTCGGGAACTAAGCAATATGGCAATGAAATCTGTGGAACAATAATGTAGACACTACGTTTACTTTTAAGGGAACACTTGAAAAGAGCGTTTTCTTTGGACGAAATGGCTGCCACAAAAAATTTCATTTCATCCAAACATTTCCACTACACGAGACACTACCTCCCACCCACCACTTCCAGCATCTCCGAATACGAATACATCTCATCCTCCTGAAAGCAGGCCAGCAATACGGCATCCAGTTCATATTCCTCCGATATTTTTGCCATGCTGCATGCGGCGAGTGTCTGGTCGGCCAAAACAGTAAATTCTTTTTTCGCATCCCCACAAACATAATTTGTCATATCAAATTCGATAGATTCCAGATACCGGTGTTGTGCGATATATAATACAAACGGCAACAGGTCATTTCTCCCAATCAGCACACATCGTCTTCGGTGCTCCCTGCGATACTTTTCAATCAGGTCAAACGCCTCCTCTACAGAAAGTTCCCCGGTTTCAGAAATACCGGAAACACTCTCTTTCCTATATCCGCTCATATATTCATCAAGTAATGTGGCAATCCATTCCGAACACCTCTCATTTCCCGCACCGTCACGCTTTTGTCGCAACACCGCCTCTGCCTGGGCAGTACGGATATCCCGCTCCTTCTGCGTCGCCACATTCAGTAAATCAGACAAATGCTTTTCGCTCATCCGACTGAGTTTTTCCCATTTCCCCAGATTCAAAAACGGATACTCTGCGTGTACGGACACCGAATGTACTGCCGACAAAAGAAGCGTATTCGTATCCTCTTCAAAATAAACATACTGTGTCAGGCGCAGGATTTCCTTCCGGAAAGCTTCCGGCAGTTCCCGGTTATCATAGATAAATTTCCGAATACTCTCGCCCTGTTGATCCGGTCGAAACCGCCGTCTCCCCCGCCATGAATCATACCCGGCATCGGACAGAAGTTCCTTCAGATACTCCTTCATATCCCGTCTGACAAACTTGCATATCGTATGCCTGAATTTCATAAGATAATTCCTTACCGTATTGCTATATCCTTTAAACGCAGCTGCATTTTCTGTCATCCAGTCCATAAATTCATCCCTGGGTAGCCCCTTTCTGCTCTGAAACTGCTTCAGCAGTTCCTGTGTGTTCTGGGAATGACAAACCGTAAAATTCTCATCCAGATTCTCCTCAAATTTCTGAATCATCCTGACGCACTCGTCATATGTCATCTCATTCTCCAGCCCATAAGCAAATATCGCTTCCGTGTAGTCATTTATCTGAACAGACGGCTCGCGAAGTCCGGCTGTCAAAAAAGTCTCCAGTTCCTTCATCCCCAAATGCAGACAAAATACTATTTCATAAACCTGCCGCCGTCTCGGTCTGGCATAACCGCCGATGCCAAACCACTTCTGCATCGTCGGCACTGAGGCAAACTCCCTGTTAGCGCTCTGTGTCCGGAATTCCCGGAATGCCCGCCTCCGCACTTCCTGCGTAACAGCCGTTCCTTCCTCTCCCAGCATCTGCCGGATGAAGAGGACATCCATCTTTTGAAACGGATCCTTCTCATCCATCCCGCATAACGCTTTGTACAATGAATTATCATTTTTTTTAGCCATAATGATCCTCATTTCAAACTATATACTCGTTTATTCGATAACTCCGTCATATTGCTTTGTGTTTCCGTTTCCCGCAGATGCCGGTGCTCTGGTTGCCGACGGACGGACAGATGGCGCAGGTGTGGACGGCATTCCTTTACTGACCCGTAAAACAATCCTGGTCCCTGGCTTACATTCTCTACCTGGCTTTACATCCTGTGACACCACTGTATTTTTTATTTTCCTGCTTTCCACACGAATCACCTTGTAATCCAGTCCGCTCTGAGTCAGAATTTTCTTTGCTTTTGCAATGGTTTTCCCCTGCACATCAGGAACATGCACTGTTTTTGCACGGTTTCTGACTGCCAGTTCTCTTGCCTGCTCTTCACAGAATTCCATCCATTCCGGCATCATTGGTGCCGCCAGTTCCACGATGCCACCTGCCCCTGATTCCGGAATATCCTTTTCTCCCACACCCGAGAGGAATTGCCAGAACAATAAGACAGAGACGGCTATACCAAAAATGCTGATTGCAGACGCCTTCCACCAACGGGCGGGATTTTTTCCCGACCCTCCTGCGGCACGCAGCGCTGCCTTTAACTCCGACACCGTCTGATAACGTTCATTATACCGCAGTGAAATTCCTTTCATGACTGCCTGCTTCATCTTTTTCGGAAGCTGAACATCTTTCATATCCAAAAGCGACATCGTCTCATCATCCAGAATCCGGTCGATTGCCTCATCCGGCGCCTTTCCTGCCAGCATAAAATACATCGTGGCGCAGATCGCATACACATCCGACCACGCCCCCTGCTCCCCCCTCGAGCGGTACTGTTCCGGCGAGGAATAGCCCCGTTTTATCATAACCGTCAGGCTCCGGTCTGTTCCATCGACCTGTCTCGCCGAACCAAAATCAACCAAAACCAGTTTATTATCCTTAGTGACAATGATATTATCCGGGCTGATATCACGGTGAATGATTCCATTTTCATGTACCCGTTCCAGTGCATCCAAAACCGGCGACATCATCTCCATTACGACACTTCCCGCCATCGGTCCGTTTTTCTCGATATATGTTTTCAGAGAAACACCCTCGATGTATTCCATAATAATGTACGCCGTGTGGTTGGCGTAAAAGAAATCCCGGATTGACACGATGCTCTCAATCTGATTCAATTTTGACAGCCGTTTTCCCTCTTCAAGATAGCGATGGAGGCTCTGTTCATAGTCCTCTTCCTCAAAAACATAGACATCCTGTTCTCCCTTTTCCGCATTCCGGTTTACCCGGTTGATCGGGAAAAACTCTTTCACTGCCACACGACTTTCCAGCAACAGATCCCATCCGGTATAGGTAATTCCAAAACTCCCCTCTCCGCTCACCTTTTCAAGAACATAACGTTCCTCCAATATCGTGCCGGGAAGCAACGCACACTTTTGATTTGCTTTCACTCTATCACCTTTTATATCTTTATCACAGCAAAGCGGCTATACCGAAACCGTTTGCCTTTTTTACTATAAGTCCGTATGTAAAACGTCATGTGCTGCTTCGCACTGGATTTATATTGAAGCCGATAAATACGTTTAATCTTCTTTGAACGGAGACGGACAATCTTTTTCTTTCTTCCCTTCTGATGCAATGTGTTCGGAAACTTCACAGCCTCCAGCTTCGTATTGCCTAAAAAAGGCGCCTTCCCCAATACAAACCACTTTATGTCCATCCATCTCTCCCGGACGGAATACACAGGTTTTCATCACTTCCGCTATAATCGGTAATACAGGCACTCCCATCCTCCAGCAGCTTGTACGACCAATCTCCACTTGTCAGAACAGTTCCATCCCCGATCTCCGATTCTGCCCCTTCACAAGGAACACCAAATGATAAAACAGACATCACTATACTCATCACAAGTATTACAGCAATTCGACGACGTCCTTTTCTCATGTGCATTCAACTCCTCATCTTACAAAACATACTAATTTTCTATTAGTAATTATATCGTTATATTTTTGCAAAGTAAAGACTAACTTCTACAATAAAACAAACACCAAAAAACGGAAAGTGATTTTCCTATGCCTTCCTTTATAATAGTATTATTCTAAAAATAATCAATTCTCAGGAGGTATAAAATGAACAAACAAAACTCTATCATTAAAACCCATTTGATGCGGATGGCCATACTTCTTTCTCTGATTTGTATAGGTATGGCATCCTACTCTCCAGAAATAACACAAGCGAAAACATACTCATCTGCAAAACAGGTGAAGCAGGAGATCAAAAAAATAAACAAAAAACTGCCAAAAGCTTCCAAAGAATATAAGAAAGCAAACTCACAATATAAAGCTTTATATAACAGGGACAAATCTGAGACAGCTGGCAGCCGGCTTATGCTTATGGCAAAAATTGTGAACAGCAATCCGTTTATCGTCCGTTACGGAAAGTCCTACTACCATGTTTTAAACCCATCGAATGGAATAACTCTGCTTGGCTCATATACGGCATCTTTCCGTGTGGCAGGGGGAACCTTCACATTTGCTAACCAATCCTGCGTAAATGTAACCGCAGTAAAAAGCTCGGTAGACGCTAAACTGACAAGTGCCAGAAAAAATCTACAGAAAAAACAAAAAACTTATTTGTCCCTTTCACAAAAAAAGAACCGTCTCAAAAAAACCCTTACATACCGTGTCCCACGCAAAAATTGTTCCGTAGATGCCGGCGAAACTTTCTCCCTGGAGTATTTTTGTGAGGATCCCTATTACAACAAAGTCACATGGAAATCTTCCAATCCATCTCTCCTTACCATAAAAAACGGAAAAGTAAAAGCACTGCGTCCCGGCAAAGTAACCATAACAGCAAAAACCTCTATAAGTAAAAAGACGACAAAAATCGCTGTGACCATTAAGAATTTCAAAAAACTTCCTTTGGAACACTCCCATATGACCATAGCAGTTGGACGGAAAAAGGAACTCTGGGTCACAAACGAAGACCTATATTTCATCGAAAAAGCTTACTCATCAAACAGTAATGTAGTCTCTGTCAAAAATGGCGGAAATTATATTACTTTGAAAGCTGAAAGTGCCGGAACTGCCGTCATTACTGCTATCGGGGAAAATAATGAAATGGGAACTTGTACGGTCGAAGTTTTTGAACCAACCTTCAAAACCGACCAGACATCACAGCCACTGGTTATCAATACGGAAAGCCTTCCTGTAACGTACACGGTTTCATTTCAGAGCAATCTTGCAAAAAATGATATACAGTGGCCATCCGGTGACAGAAACAGTGAGGTGACAGTCAACTACGATAAAGCCACAAGTGACAGTTCCCTCGTCAATGGAACCCTTACCTTCACTTTTAACGATTTAGAATACGATTCAGGTTATGGATCATATAGCTACCATATTTCATATAACTATGACACGATTTGTTCTTTGGATTTTGTCATACAGCAGCCTCCTGCCACAAGCGCTAACCCAACTGAGCCACCGCTCGATTCGGATTGGGACGATTAATCCTGACAAGAGTGAGTGATGGATGATGTAGACATATTAAGTTTTACTTACCAACACCGGGGACAGGAGCAGACAGAAATAATCTACGATTGACATAAAAAAAACCGGAGTGCCTCTGTATAACAAAAACAGATTTGCTCCGGTTTTATTTTATGATACAAATACCGTGTAAATATACCGTTTATTCTACCGAGAAACCTATACGCACATCATGTATAATCAAACTATCCGGCGAAGAGGTGAAGAACATGAGCAAAAAAAATGCACCATCTAAATATCTGGGACTTTATGAAGAACTAGCTGAAATTGTCGGTGAGCAACACGTCAAAGAAATTTACGACCGTTTTCAGGGACAAGAGGTATCATTTCCCATGAGGCTCTTTACTCCGGAATACGTTGTCGATTTTGCATTGACTGATACTGACAAAGATCTTCGGGAGCTAGCCAGGGAATATGGGTACAACGAAAAATATCTGAAACGACTTATCAGTCAGAGAAAACGGGAAATGGAAAAAATTTCAGCCACTTGATAAGGATGAGGTTGATTTTGTGCGTTGTTGCAAAAAACGGAAAGCGATTTTTGTATTGCGTATTGTATAATGATACTAATTCTTTCAAACAAATATGTATGGGGCATGCAAGTCTAATATATTTACGAAAAATACAACGAATATAAAATAAACAATACAATAACAAGGGAGGACAAACATAATGATTTTGTTAATTATTTATTGGGTGCTTGGCTTCTGGGCAACAGGAAAAGTACTTTATGCGAATAAAATTGTCATATCTTCTGGCACAACATTTTTTTGTAAAAAGCTTGGTATTGGTCTGTTTTTTGGATGGGCACTAATTCCGATTGCATTGCTTAAGGTGATTTTCGGAAGACACTAAAACAATAGAGAGGAATTATAACAATGAGTCTGAGTGATAATATATGGAATAGTTTAACCGGACACAATGTACATACAATCAAAGTAAGTGCAGAACAGTTGGCAGCTGTTATCAACGATGCATTTATTAAAACTGCATCAAGTACAGAAGAATTAAACCGTATTGAGCATACCGTCAAAGGAAGTAAAGTGATCTTCCGCCGTATGGATTCAGAGGATGGAAGATTTCACTTATATGTGAGTTATTTTGAGAGGGGATTAACACAGCACCGGTTTGCTTTTGTAAAAAACTATGAAACGGAAGAAGTCTTTGAATGGAGCGGCTTAAATCTGGGTCCATTGAAACAGGCAGTTCAACCATATCTTTTACAAGCAAGAATGAACCCGCCATTCACATTTGATGCTTTTTCATCATCCCCATTTTCAGACGATACCAATGAGAATGGATATTTTAATGAGAATTTCGATACAGAAGACCAGCAACAAATAATTGGACAAAACAACCAGAACATATACCACGAAAAAAACATTGCAATCAACCCGGGCGCAAGTGCGGATACCTTGCTTCAACGTGCTTTTTCGTTTTTAGAAGATAAAGACTGGGAAAAAGCAGATGCTTACAGCGAAGCTGCCCTGGATCTAGAACCTGAAAATGCAGAAGCTTATACTGTTAAACTGATGGCAGAGATTCATATTAGATTTCTGGAAGAATCCATCCTTCAAACGGTTCCACTGGAAAACAGCCAGCTTTATGAAAAAGCTTTGCAATATGCAGATACTGAACTGGCTTTGAAATTACAAAAATACAATAAGAAAATTAAAGACAGCCTCGTCTACACTGAGGCAACTGGTCTTCTGGCAACTGCAAACAGTATTCCGGAAGTTGAAAAAGCACAACAATTATTTCGGTCAATTTCTGATTACAATGATGTATCTAAAAAATTAGAACAATGCCAGAAAAAAATCAGCGCAATATCAGCGACTCTGGAAGAGCAATATGACATGGCAATAAATAAGATGAATTCGGCCAGTACAGAGGCAGAGTTTATTATGGCAGGTAAAAAATTTAAGCAAATACTTAATTATAAAGATTCACATTTATTATATGATGAGTGTTTGCATAATGCTAAAAAATGCAAAAATAATGAAATGATAGAGCAAGAGAAACATGAAGTGAGAATACTCTGGCGTTCTGTAGCTGTATTTATAGCTGTAATAGCTGTATTTTTTATTGTTGTTGTATTGCTAACTAATTTTTAGTTAATATATTTAAACATAAAGAAGATACACAAAAAATCTATACAATCAGGAGGAAAACTATGGGAAAAACATGTCAATTTATCGGAGTAATTGTCTGGATAGTAGGAATTAAAGTTTTTTGGGACACTTACAATTTGTTAAAAGATTTCGGAGATGAAGGTGGAGTATTTGACAGCAACTACGTGCAGTCATGGATTCCTGTTTTTTGTATGTTTATATATGGAGTGATACTCTGGGTCTTGGGAACGATATATGATGCAGCGATTGAAATAAAAGAAAACATAAAAAAAACTGATATGAACTGGAACAGCCTTTTTACCAGACTGGAACAACTGGAAAGAAAACCGGGACAAAATATGGGTGTCCCTAAAATGCCAGTACAGCCGAATTCGGCATCACAAAATAATGCGGCATGGATTTGCCCGGAATGTGGCCATGGGAATTCTCTTACAGACCAAATGTGCTCCATGTGCGGATTTCCAAGAGATCGAAAATAATGTTATGAACGATCTACAAATACGATAAAAGTCAAGGAGAATACATGTATGGCACTAATAAATTGTCCATGGTGTGGGCGACAGGTAAGCAATTTGGCACATCATTGCCCTGGTTGCGGAAAAAAAATGATCCGGGCGACAGAACAGAGATATATGCCTCTGAAAGAAAGCAAAACGAAAAATTTTATCGTCAGTGTCGGCATTGCTCTGCTCATATTGGCGATTCTATTTGCAGCATATAAAAATCGTTTTGCCTTTGACCGTGTAGTTGGAACGTGGAAAAGCGTATGGTATGAATATGAGTATGGTACACTTTCGTTATCAACATTGTCGGAATGGAACAACAGAGATAAAGATTATTACAAAGAAACACTCAAATTTCATAGTGATGGTACGCTCACAAACATAAGTGGTGACAACAATAGTACTACTTATTACTGGAAAAATGAAGGAAACAAATATTATATTTATCATGATAAGGGGCAGAACGAGCTTCTCTATACTTATGCGATAGAGGAACGGGATGGCAGGAAGGTACTTGTGTGGAAACTGGAAACTAATCAGAATATGGTTTATAGCAAGGAAAATATTCAGGTGGAAGACCAAATTGACTACAACAAAATAGCAGCACAACAAAACGATAATGACATTCCATACCGAGCAACGGGGCAAGGTTCTGGTACGGGTAGTACGGAAGCTCCTTCCAATAATCAGTCTTCTTCTTCATCCACCGATCTGGGAAGTTCAGGAAATTCGATACTGAATGATGAGGAAGAGGACGAAGAAGAGGATTATGAAGAGGATACCGGCGAGGCAGATGAGGGAAACTACATTTTTCCAAACAGTGATACATCATATTTGTCAAAATCAGACTTAAAAGGAATGACAAAGTCACAGATTAATTTGGCGAAAAACGAACTCTATGCCAGACACGGACGCATGTTCCAAAGGGAGGATTTACAGGAATACTTTGATGGATGCAGTTGGTATACACCAAGATATTCACCAGAAGAATGGGATGAGTATGGTGATTCTTACTTTTTTAATGAATATGAAATTGCAAATCGGAACCTGCTGAATAAACAGGAAAAGAAGAAATAGGAGCTTTATTTACGAATCAAAAAATTTATAGGAGGATTTAAACTATGAACAAAATTAAAAAGATTGGAGTTATTGTACTTGCGATAATGCTTACTTGCAATCTACTTACAGGATGTAGTATAAATAATGACCTATCACAAGATGATAAAGATTATATAGTAAGCTATATAGAAGAAGAAAACTTGCAGAAACACTTAGATTCTGCTTTTGTAAGTAACGGAATTACTTTTGATTATTCTGAAATAAAAGAGGTAGACGAAGATTCTATATCAATTTCAAATGCTGATTCAGATGATATTAATGATTATGTAAATGATAATTTAAATAAAGGTACTAATAGAAAAGCATTTAGTATAATGATACCAACGGTTTATACAATTTATAATTCAAGTAGTGGATTTGATCAGTTAGATCATAATTGTAAATCTTATTATACTGTAGTATATGATTTTGATACAAATAAATTTGTATCAACTAGTTTTATACCAGATAAATTTTGTGCCGAAATGATTAATGACTAATAATATAGTAGAGATAGGATTTATAAGATAATCCTATCTCTACTATATTATTAATTAATTTTAGGGAACCTTTGAAAAAAACTCTGCCCATAAACAACGATATCAAACAAGTACAACAATAAAACTACTGTTATCCACATTCTCCTTCTTATGTGTATTCTTTTTCCACCGCTTGCCCAGTTTTTCACATACTTTTTCTGCTGTCCCTCTTTTTACACAATAAAGCATTTCTTTTTCCGTAACATATTCCCAAAAACCATCCGTACATAAAAGAAAAATATGCCGTCCCTTTCTCAAATTGTCAAACTCCATAGTGACAGGCTTTACTTTTTCGTCTGCACCAATGGCACGCAACAGCTTATTCCGGTCTTCATGAAAGCGCATCTCATCTTCTTTGATCTCGCCTGAGAGAACAGCCAGCTGAGTAACACTGTGATCCATGGAATGAAATATGAGCTGGTTGTCAAGGAAATAATATAATCTGGAGTCTCCCACATGACCATAACAAACCTGATCCGCCTGAATTCCCAAGGCAACCACGGTGCTTTTCATTCCCCTGGCATGATTCTTCTTATGAAACAATTCCTCATTTGCCAGCCGGATACTTTCAAGTATCTCATCCTTTTCTACCGGCATTTGGACTTGAAAAATGTCGATCACCTTTCGGGAAGCTGTATCCCCATCCTCACATCCTCCCAACCCATCTGCCACAACAGCGACTGTTTTATCACCTTCTGTCCTGTAAAAAATACAATCCTCATTCACGGAACGGTTGCCCGGAAAGCTCATTCCCATTACTTCCAAAGAATCACCTCCTGACATTTTGCCTGAATAATGCTATACAGCATAAAACAGCAAAAAATAAAATAAATAAAATCTGCATCAACCAGGAAGTACCGAGATGTCTGGCTGACGCCAGAAACATATCCTCTGCCTCATGCATCAGCTGCGGAAACTGACTCTGTAATTTTAGTTCAAGAGCATTCAGGTCGGCTGTAGAACCATATCCCTCCATTGTCCACCGACAGCTTACGAAAATTGATATTTTTTCTTTTATCCCACTCAGTTCAAATACCAGACCAGAAAAAAGGATCTGCGGCATAAGCAATATCGGTGCCACAGTCATAGCACGGTCAGCATTCATAAACAGAGATGATACAAAAAGTCCCATGGAAGATGCTGACATCGCTGTCAGAAATGTCGTCACAGAGAGCTCCAGAAAAGGATTCATCATAACTCCTGTTTTCGGAAGTCCTACTAACAGTGCGTATGTTGCGATCAGAAGAACTGACTGGATCAGACACAAGATCCCAAGCACAATGTATTTGGAACCAAGGTATGCCCGGATATGCAGACCAGTTTTATATTCGCGCCTGAAAACATTACGTTCTTTACATATTTCCTGAATCGCATTCAATATCCCGATCCAAAATCCGCAGCATGACAGAGCAAACAAAATCGATTTCGTAACCTCATACTCCTCATACTGCTTTCCCGATGTTACAAAATATATCAGAACTGCCAAAAACGGTGCCTGCAAAAGAAGAAGCAGTACTCTTTGTATGTCATTTTGCACAAGCTTTATATAGCGGGAAGATAGCACAAGACACTGTTTTGCGATGGAACGATGACTTTTTTCATTGCCGGCTGCTATGCCTGTCTGATTTGCCGAAATATGTTTATTGGTATGTTCTGCAAACTTTTTCTGCCATTTCTCAGAATGATCTGTAATCTCATCATATACCTCGGATAGCCTGTGGATCCCAAAAAATTTATTTACCTGATCTGGTGCGCCGGAAAAACACAATCTTCCACCTTTTCCCAGGATCACCAGCCTGTCACATAGTTCCAGGTTAGCAATATTATGAGTAACTAATATCACTGTCTTTCCCTTATCTGCCAGCTTCCTTAGCGTGTTCATAATATGCGTCTCCGTGCCTGGATCCAATCCGGATGTCGGTTCATCCAGAAAAAACAGATTCGGGTCTGACAACAGTTCTACTGCGATACTGGCACGTTTTTTCTGTCCACCGCTGAGAGAATAAATAAACGTATCTTCTTTTCCCTCCAGTTCTACCATAGAAATCACTTTTTTGATATTCTCTTCTCTTTCATGGGCATCAACATCATCCGGCATCCTCAGTTTTGATGCATATTCCAGCATGGAAAAGAGTGTGAGGTTATCATAAACAATATCCTGTTGTGGCACATATCCGATAATTTTCTTTATAATATCATAACTCTGCTCTAAATCAACACCATTAACCAGAACACTCCCGCTGCTAATATGGTCATATCCACTGATACAATTCATAAATGTAGTTTTGCCCGCTCCCGAACCACCGATAATGGCTACAAATTCCCCTGCATGGATCGTCGTAGTGATATGGTCGGAGATATTGAATTCCCCATTCTTCCCTTTTACCGTTCTGACCAGATCTTCCGTCTGAATCTCCATCCCATAGCCAGCCGTATAGTAAGACAGTTTACCAGATGTATAAATTATCTTTGTATTGGCAATGAGTATCATATCTTTCTCGGATAATCTGGTCTTTCTTTTCACCATCTTTCCATTGACCGACACACCCCCGCAGCTATGATTGTCAATAAGATATACATCTCCATCTTTTCTCTGGATATAAGCATGAATTTTGGATACAGATATATGAGGGATACAGATGTCGCATTTTTCATCCCTGCCGACCGCTATTTTATAATCCTGATCCCTCAAAGGAAAATGTATCCAGTCTCTTCCTTCCGCTGCCACATCAAATACAATAGAAACACCCTGATTCAACGGATTCCGCATATCATCGATTTTGATCACATCACCTGGCCTCAATTCGTATTTCGTGATACGTTCTCCATTGACAAATGTTCCATTCGTGCTACCATCATCCACTACGATCACTTTCCCATGATTTATCCAAAAAAAACCATGTTTACCGGACACGATAGAGGAAGAGATCACAATATCATTCTCTTCTGACCTGCCAAATGTAATTTTCTTACTCCGGAATTCCCACAGATTTATCTGCCTTACAGCAGAATTTTCTTCAAAGACAGTTAAAATCGTTTTCACTGGTTCACCTCAGTCTGTCATGCTTTTATCAGTTCATGTAACAATATACGGTACGACTCCATTCACCATATTTCTTCGTTCCGTTGATGTACTTATATGCCCGTACCTTAAATTCAACTTTTATCGAATCCGACGCACCTGTTTCATAAGAACATTCTGTCGTATCCTGTTCTTCATAATATGGCTCCTCGCCCTCTATTGGAGGGTTATAATCCTGCATCACATTATACTGATATCCATCCGCCCCTTTCACCGGTTTCCATTCCACAGTCCACATCGATCCATCTCCCCTGGAAGAATAAGGGGTAGAATCATAGAATTCCCCCACATCCGGTGCATCCGGAGGCATGTTTTTTATTTTGACATTTACCTTCTTTAACAGTTTTACTGCGGGATTATAATCTGGCAGATTCTTTAATATCTTCTTTGATTCCTGATATTGGCCTTCTTTGTATAACTTTTCTGCCTCCTGATAATCCTTCTGTTTCTTCAACTCCATACTGCACTTCTGGTACAGTTCTTCTTCCTGTTCCTGCCGTTCTATCTCATTCAGCATCCCCATTGCCTCCTCGTATTTCTCCCCCTGATAGGACTGCAGTGCCATCTGATAAATACATTCTCTCCGTTTTTCTCCTGCATCCTTATAGTACGCAATCGTTTCATAAATCCCTGCTGCCTTGTCGAACTCTCCCTGTTTGCTGTACTGATCCGCCTTTATATAATTCTCTTCTTCCGGCGACAGGGTTGGAACCGGCGTTTCCTGTGCCTCTGTTGTTTCATCACCTGCCCCTCCGGATTGATCACTCCCGATCCGGAAGACAATGGCAATGATTGCTGCAGCAAAAACTGCCATTGCAAAAACACCAGCTTTTTTCATCCGCTTTTTCCCCAAAGAATACGACTGAACTCTGTTTTTCTGTATTTGTTCAAAATCTACATTATTCTCTATGTATTCTGTCTTCTGACCGACCTCTGCCTTATTTTCCGACTCGAAATGCAGTTCCTCTTTTAGTTCTTCTCCACTTAAAGACCGAAGCAGATCTGCCATACTCCGAATCCTCTTTTCTGCCTTTACCTCCATCCCACGCAGGATCGTCTTCTCCACATTCTGCGGTATCTCTATCCCCAACTCGGATGGTTTCTTCAATCCGGCTCCTACAATACGTTCCATGCTTTCTTCCGGTGTGATACCCGTAATCATTTTGTACATAGTAGCACACAAAGCGTAGACATCTGTCCACGGTCCCTGAACTCCTTTTGTCCGGTACTGTTCTTCTGGTGCATATCCCGGTTTCAGAACGACAGACAAACTTTTATTTTTTTCGCTAAAATCTCTTGCCGCACCAAAATCAATCAGGCGGACTGTACCATTTTTCTGAACCATGACATTATCCGGACTAATATCCCTGTGGATAATATTTTCTTTATGAATTTCCTCTAATGACCGGATAACAGGAGAAAGCATCTCCACGGCCTGCGCTGCCGGTATCCTGCCCCTTTTTTCTTTCATATAGGCACTGAGGGTGATGCCGTCCACGTAATCCATGACCATATATGCGGTTCCATTTTCCTCAAAGAAATCAGAAACGCCTACGATCCCCGGATTATTTCTGAACTTTGCCAGTCTCCTCGTCTCATCCAGAAATTTGCTCAGCCCCGTTTCATAATCTTTTTGTTTATTTCCCATATAAACCGATACTGTCCCCCGGTTTTCTTCATTTAACTCCCTTGTTACCAGGCCTGACGGATAATATTCTTTGATTGCCACCCGGATTTCCAAAGAATTGTCCCATCCCATATAAGTGATACCAAATCCGCCTTCGCCCAGTACACGGCCCACTACATACCGCGTATTCAGGACAGTCCCCAATGACAGATAATGCGTCTCCGGTACATACCTGCTGATATCAAATCCACATACCGGGCATACCCCTTCCTGTTCCTGTTCACTCATACAACCATAGCAGATTAATTTGTCGTTTCTTTTTTTCTCCATCGTTCTTGTGCCTCCTCCGACTCCGCCAAAACCTTCTCCGATAAACAAAATTATTATATCAGGCAGCATACGAAAATCGCTTTCCGTTTTTTGTAGCAGTGTATAAAACAGAATAAGTTAAAAATTATTAATTTTGCAGCTTTCAAGTACATATTATATAGGTAACAAAGCTTATACCAGCAATTACGCTACTACATAAAGGAGGTATCCTATGTCACGTCAGGCACCCACACCGGCCGTGCGGTTCATCCTGAATCCACGGACACCGGAGGGCGAGAAAACGCTGCGTAACAATCTGGCAAAAGCACACCTTTTGGCAGTCCGTAGCTTTATTTCCTCGCTGAACTTAAGCAATACCGATATGGAAGCCATGAAGAAATTGCTATCCTGCCAAAAAGGAGGAACTCATGAAATCAAATGACATCCTGCGTGTTGCGATCTACTCCCGCAAATCCAAATTTACTGGAAAGGGGGAATCGATTGCAAACCAGATTGAAGAATGTAAGAAATACTGCCTGTATATGTTACATAAGACGGAAAAAAACATAAAATTCACCGTCTACGAAGACGAAGGATATTCCGGAAAAGACTTAGAACGTCCTGCCATGAAAAAGCTGTTAGGCGAGCTGGCGCAGTACGACTTTTTTGTGTGCTACCGTCTTGACCGGGTCAGCCGCAGCGTCTCTGACTTCTCGAACTTTATCAAAAAGCTGGAGCGGGCAGATGTGGAATTCATCTCTGTCTCCGAATCTTTCGATACGACGAAGCCGATGGGACGTGCGATGATGAACATTACTTCCGCTTTCGCCGAACTGGAACGAGACACGATTACAGAACGTATCGTAGACAATATGACGGCTCTGGCAAAGACCGGGCGGTGGCTCGGAGGAACGACGCCGCTCGGCTTCGAGAGCGAAAAAATCCACTTTGAACGTCAGGGGAAATCACGCTCCTATTTCAAGCTGACCGAAAAGCCGGAAGAACTGGATACCGTAAAGCGAATTTATACCAAATATCTCGAACTTGGTTCCCTTACCAAATTGTCAGGCTTCCTGATGAACCATGACATCCGGAGCAGAAACGGTGTGAATTTCTCGAACTACAGCCTGAAATTCATCCTGATGAATCCCGTATACTGCACAGCGGATTCAGACGCTTATGACTATCTGCTCGCGAATGAATATTCCGTTTACACGGATAAAGAATCTTTTACCGGGGAGCATGGACTTATCGGCTATAACAAGACAAACGAGCACCACCGGAACGGAAAGAGCCGCTTCAATGAAAAATCCAACTGGATCATTGCGGTCGGAGAGCATATTCCTGTCATTGAGAGCAGTCTGTGGATTCAGGTACAGGAACGTCTGAAATCACAGAGCAAATACGCATTCCGCCGTGCCAGAACGAACCATGCGCTCCTGTCCGGGCTTGTGTATTGCAGCTGCGGTTCCCCGATGCGTCCAAAAAGCACCGGGACGCAGACAGAAACGGGGGAACGCCGTTTTTCGTATCTCTGCGAGACAAAGAGTAAAAGCAAGGGAGGACTTTGCGAGCAAAAAAATGTGCAGGGAAATATACTCGACGAAGCAGTCGTATCCTATCTGTTTGAGATGTATCGTCAGATTCAGGATGAAGACGACACAATTCTTGACGCCATCAAAACTGAACTTGGCTCACCCGTTCTTGCTGATTCAGAAGAAATGCTTGTAAAGCATGCGATTGAAACCAACCGCAGGAAACTGGACCGGCTCGTAAAGTCCATTGAAAATGCTACCTCGGACGAAGTGGAATCAATCCTGTTCCAGCGGATGGAAGAAATCTCTGCGGAGATTAAGAATCAGAAGCTGGAACTGGAAGCTTTGCAGAAGAAAAAAGAAACTCCGGGTACATCAAAGCTCCGAGAATACTTAAACACCCTCCTTCACTTTGATACGAATCTGTGGAGCAGACTGGATTATGACACGCAGAAAAGCATCGTACAGCTCTTAATCGACCATATCGAATGGGATGGCACGACTGCTACTATCTTTCCGAGCGGACTTTCATTCCTGACAGGGGATGAATTTTCATCTGCCACCCATTTAGCCACCCCCGATGTATCGACAATGAACTTCTCATGACCTTCCGTGCCGCCAAAAAACAGGCAAAAGAAGTCTATCTGTACGAACCGATCAGTGGCGACGACGGTGAGGGGAACAGCATCAGTCTTCTGGATTTACTGGAAACAACAGACGAGGATGTGGCAGAACGTCTGGAAACAGAAGAAAATGTAAAAAAGCTTTACCGCTATGTCGAAACCGCCCTGAGCGAACGGGAAAAAGAAATCATCCGCCTTCGGTACGGGCTTCCCAAAAACCGGAATGCCAACGAAAAAAGCGAGATCACACAAAGAGAGATCGCAAAAAAATTCAACATCAGCAGAAGTTATGTAAGCCGGATCGAAAAAAAGGCTCTTGAAAAGCTCCGCAGAGCCTACGAAAATGAATTTCTATGATCAGGAGGCCCCTTATGGCAGACCAGAAACTTGAAACATCACTGGAACTGGCCCTCTCCACCAATGAGGCAGAACGAGAACAAAGCCAGACACTGGACGTCGGGTATGATCCTTATACCAAGCGCTGGGAACTCATCATCAAATACTCGGGCGACCTCATTCTTCCTGATTATGTCACCCTGATCCCCCTCTATGGGGGATACGGCATCATTACTATCCCGGAAATATACATCGATTCGCTCTCTGCACTTCCACAGATTGAATATATCGAGAAACCAAAAAATCTGGTTTTTTCTCTCTATGAAGCACGGGCTGCCTCTTGTATTACCCCGGTTCAGAATCCTCCCCGCTCTTTGAGCGGCAGAGGCGTCCTGATCGGGATCGTAGACAGCGGAATTGATATTTTTCATCCTGATTTCCGGAATGAAGACGGAACGACAAGAATCCGGGAACTCTGGGATCAGAGTATCCCGGATGAAACGAATTCCGGCTACAACCGGGGCCGGATCTTTACAAGTGAGGAAATCAACCGTGCCATCGCCGAAAATGACCGTTCCTTTCCGAGCAGGGATCTGTCCGGACACGGAACTCATGTAGCAGGCATCGCCGCCGGAAACGGACGTGCCAGCAATGGACGCCAAAAAGGTGTTGCTCCTGAAAGTGAACTTCTTATCGTCAAGCTTGGAAATGCATTCCCGGATGGCTTTCCCAGAACGACTGAACTTATGCTCGGGATGGATTACTGCGTAAAAAAAGCCATCGAATGGCAAATGCCGCTGGCCTTAAACATCAGTTTCGGAAACAGTTATGGCAGCCATGACGGAACTTCCCTTCTGGAAACCTACATCGACAACCTGTCAAATATCGGAAGGACAACGATTGCGATCGGCAGCGGAAACGAGGGGAACAAAGGCCGTCATACCTCCGGAAGACTTTCGGATTCCGGAACATCACAGATCGAGCTGATCATATCCGGAGGTGAAACTTCTCTCAATCTGCAGATCTGGAAAAACTATGTGGACTCTTTCCAGATACGACTTGTCGCCCCCTCCGGCGCAGACGTCATCCTCACAGGTTTTTCCTCCGGGGCATACGAAAATGTCCTCGATTCCACCCGGCTCTTGTGGTACTTTGGCTCTCCATCCCCTTACAGCGTGTCCCAGGAAATTTATCTTGAAATGATTCCGACAGCAGGAAATTCCTACATACAGAGCGGAGTTTGGAAAATACAACTGACACCGGAATCGATCGTGGATGGAACGTATCAGATGTGGCTTCCGTCCGGCAATTCGATCAACCCTGCCACCAGCTTTCTCGTCCCCACCGTATCCACTACACTCACAATTCCATCCACTGCTTCGAATCCCATCACCGTAGCTGCCTATAACAGTGACACAGACGGATTTGCCTCTTTCTCCGGACAGGGCTACACCGGTCTTTCCCTGCCCAAACCAGATATCGCAGCCCCGGGTGTGGATATTTTGAGCACTGCCCCGGGAGGCGGTTACACAAATAATACCGGCACTTCCATGGCCACTCCTTTTGTGACCGGAAGCGCCGCCCTCCTGATGGAATATGGGATCATCCAGAACAGGGATCCCTATCTGTATGGCCAGAAAGTCAAAGCTTATCTTCAAAAGGGGGCCAGGCATCTGCCTGCTGAAAAAAATTACCCCAGCCCGGTGATCGGCTGGGGTGTACTCTGCCTCAGAGACAGTTTTCCTGCTAATTAAATGACGCCAATTAAAAGTGCAATCTCCTTATACCTCCGGAACCGGATCGATGATCATTTCCTCCAGAAAAGTCTCTCTGTCAAGAAATGGCGCCAGATCCTCCAACGGAGGCGACACTAATGTTCCATCTTCCAATCTCTTTGTCGCTGATTTCGGTTCAAAATTCTGATCCGTGGAAACCACGATCTCACAGATCACCGCTCCTTCCGTTGCAAATACACTGCGTATCGTCTCCGTCAGGGTATCATTGCTCTCACAGCGGAAAAACGGATAATCATAAGCATACGCGATCTTCTCAAGGTCCGGAAACTCCAGATCGTGGCTCTGCGGGCCGATTCCCACATAAGGCTCTCCAAAAAAGTTTGTCTGGGTCTGACGGATTGAATGATATCCGTTATTATTAATCACAAAGATTTTGATCGGAAGTTTATTCGTCCGGATCGTCTGCAATTCCTGGAGATTCATCTGGATACTTCCGTCACCACTCAGGCATACCAGTTCTCTGCCCCCTTCCGCCACACAGGCTCCGATCGCCGCCGGCAGATCATATCCCATGGATGCGATCGCAGAATTGATGATAAATCTCTGATCCTTCTTGATCTCATAGCCATGGCTTCCCACGACGCAGGCAGATCCATTCCCCACTACCGTTACATAGCCCTCCGGCAGAACCCTGCTCACTTCTTTAATAAAAGCATATACATTTGCCAGACCTTTCTGCTCATAGTGTTTTGGAAGAACGACCGGATATGCCTCTTTCCAGTGCGTACATTTTTCTAACCAGAATGGATCGGTGTCAAGTTTGGTATCCCCTAATGTCTCATTCATCAGCTGCATCAGTTCTTTTACATCTGCACATACAGGCATGTCCACATGGATCGTCGGCTTTTTCAATTCCTCGCCATCCACATCCACCACGATCGTATAAGCTTCTCTCGCCCATGTCTTAAAATTATATCCGACCTGACGGATACTCAGGCGGCTTCCCAGCGAAAGCACCAAATCGCTGTTCTGGATCGCAAAATTTCCAGCCCGGTCGCCCATGATACCACCACGTCCCACATACAAGGGATGTTTGTCCTCGATCAGATCAATACTGTTCCAACCGGTCACAACCGGAATATTCAGCTTCTCGACCAGTTCACAGAATTCGGGATAACCACCGGATATCCGGATTCCATTTCCCGCATTGATGACTGGTCTCTTTGCCTGCCTGATCTTTCTCAATATTTTTTCTATCGTCTCTCTGGACGGCTTTATCGGCTTTTCATCAATACATTCCGTTGGGTCAAACGAACGAAGCTCCTCTGTCTCAATAAAGGATCCCTGCACGTTTAACGGGATATCCAGCCAGCACGGACCCGGCCTTCCCGTCTGCGCCAGATACAACGCCTTCTCCAGACAATACTTAATGTCCATCGGATTAATGACCATCTCGCAGTATTTCGTCATACTGTCTACCGCTTTACATATATCAAATTCCTGATCCCCCATGGCACGTATTCCAAGCCCGGTACTTCTGGCCGTCGTGTCATAGCGGACCTGACCGGAAAGAACAAGCATCGGGATCGAATCCAGCCACCCGCCTACTACTCCCGTGATGGCATTGGTGCCGCCCGGCCCGGTCGTCACACAAACTGCACCGATCTTATTATGCATACGCGCATACGCCTCTCCGGCGATCGCGCATGCCTGCTCGTGATGCTGATACACGCAGTGAAGTCCCTCCTGATGCCCAAGGCCATCGTTCAGATGCATCGCACCGCCGCCCGTAACAGTAAATACCGTATCAATGCCATGTTCCACTAAAAATCCTGCTACATAATTTGATAATTTTATTTTCATCTCTGTCTCCTGTTCCCGGCCTGCCAACGCTCGCTTAAACCTGATCCGAAACTGGCGTCACCAGACTCTATGACTGTTTTATCTTTCTAAATTAAACGTTACTATAACACCCTCACATTGTCAAGATAAACCCGTATTCTTTCACGAAAATCGATTTTCAGCGCTTGCACCTTTCTCAGAAACAGATAAAAAATTTGTACCGTATCGGGAATATTTCCTGATGAAGACCGTATAAACGTGTCGGTCCTTAGGCTGCGTATTAGGTGTGATTTTTGCACTTGTTGCAAAAATTGCGCCTTGCAGCCTTTGTACCGCTACATGTTTATTTTAAGCGGGAGCGGGTCTGAATCAAGAAATATACCCGATACGGTACAAATTTCACTGGTCTCAGAAAGGTGCAAGCGCTAAAAATTTATTTCCATGGGATTCTTTTCATTTACCATGCCTTTCATACTCCACAAACTCTCCCCACACTCCATCCTCACAAAATCGTTTTCCTGACGAAATCATTTCCCATCCACTCATAGCGTCCAGATTCGGAAAGAAAGCATCTGCCCTCTTTTCCTTTTCAATTTTTGTAATGAATGCCCGGGAAGCATATGGCTCAAATTCACGATATACCATTTCTCCGCCAATGACATAAATCTCCCGTGAAGTGTTTTCAATATGATCCATCACTTCTGCCACCGTGTGAAAAACGATCCATGAGTCCCCTGCCGGATGCCCGTTCAAAAAACTCTCCCGCTCCTCATGTGTAAGGACAATGTTGATCCGGTCTGCAAGCGGCTTTCCGCCCGGAAGGCTTTCCATCGTCTTTCTTCCCATGATAACAATATTGCCCTTTGTCTTTTCCCTGAAAAATTTCATATCTGTCTTCAGATGGAACAGCAACGCATTCTCATAACCGATTCCCCAGTTTTCATCCACCGCTGCAATAAGGCTTATTTCCCCCATATTCTATGTCTCCTGAATAACATTTACATTACTTGGCTTATATATTCTGACGGTATCTGTGCCCGGACAAAAATACCATCTTCTCTATACTCTTCGCTCTCAAGATTTCCATATTTACGGATAATCTGTATCTTTCCCGCTTCCTCATAGCAAAATGTTTTTTCAATGCGGACAAAGGCAGCGTTTAACAGTTCTTCTATTTTTTCAAGAAGCATCTCAAAACCGGTGCCATTTTTAGCAGATATCCTGACTGCACTGTCGCTCTTTGGATCCTTAAACTCCATCCCCGCATCTTCCTGTGACAGCTTATCTATTTTATTGAATACCGTGATCACCGGTTTATCCTGTATCCCAAGATTCTCCATCGTATCATAAACAACTTTCATATGAACCTCGTAGTTCTCATCGGAACAGTCCACCACGTGCAGGATCACATCCGCATACTTCGCCTCTTCAAGCGTACTGCGAAATGCCTGGATCAAATGATGAGGAAGCTTATTGATAAACCCAACCGTATCCGTAAATAAAATACTCTGTCCATTTTCAAATTCATAACTCCTCGTCGTCGGATCCAGTGTGGCAAAAAGCTTGTCCTCTTCCAACACATCAGCCTTCGTAAGCGCATTCAAAAGCGTTGATTTTCCTGCATTTGTATACCCGACGATCGAGACCACCCGGACTGCATTATTTTTTCTCTGTTTGCGCATCGTTTCCCGGTTTGTCACTACCTGCTTAAGCTGGCGGTTCAACATGGATATCCGCTCCCTGATCCTCCGCCGGTCCATTTCCAGTTTCTTCTCTCCCGGCCCTCTCGTACCGATGCCGCCGGTACTCCCCGCAGCACCGCCTCCGATCCTCGATAACGAGGTACCAAAACCAGTCAATCTGGACGCACGGTAACGAAGCTGTGCAAGCTCCACCTGGATTTTTCCCTCATTTGTATTTGCATGCGCCGCAAAAATATCCAGGATCATCACCGTCCGGTCAATAACCTTACACTGCAATTCCTCTCGCAGATTTGAAATCTGCGCCGGCGATAATTCATCGTCACACACCACGGTGTCTGCTCCGGTATTCCGGATCATTTCCCGAAGTTCATCCAGCTTTCCTTTTCCGATATAAGTACCGGGATGGATCCCCTCCCGGTTCTGGACCAGCCTTCCCACTATCTCTGCTCCCGCTGTCTGTGCCAATTCCTCCAGTTCATCCAGGGAGGCCATCGCATCAAGCGGCACGCCTGTATGTGCCTTTTTCCCTATATCCGCATTCTCTCCTGACTGAACGGCCACGAGGATCACTTTCTCTTTTCGCTCTTCTGTTGTATACAAATCTGCCACTGGCCGTTCCTCCCCTCCGGATGCCTTATTTTACTATGATTTTGTGCAGCTTTAGCAACCTTGCCAATAAATTCGTCAGAACTTATTTTACCATGCTTATCCCTGCAGTGTCAACGAATCGTCTTTTGACAGTTCCCCTTTCCTATGCTAATATAAGCCATATCAATAATATAACTTTTAAATAAAAAATGTATACACACAGAAATGGAGAAAACCTATGAAATCCAATCTCACTACCCTTTGTTATATCGAAGACAACGACCGCTATCTGATGCTGCACCGCACCAAAAAAGAAAGGGATATCAATAAAGATAAATGGATCGGCGTAGGCGGCCATTTTGAACCCGGCGAATCCCCGGACGAATGCCTCCAAAGAGAGGTTATGGAGGAGACCGGGCTTACCCTCACTTCCTATCAGCTGCGCGGCATCATTACCTTTTCTACAAATACATGGCCCACGGAATATATGTTTTTATATACGGCCAAAACAGCCACAACAAAAATCACAGAATGCAGCGAGGGTGACCTGGTATGGGTTTCCAAATCTGACATTGACTCTCTGAATCTTTGGACCGGAGACAAGATCTTTTTTAAACTGATGGCAGAGAGAACCGACATGTTTTCACTCAAACTCACCTATCACGATGACACACTCGTGTCCGCTATCCTGGATGGTGTGCCGTTGGAATTATGAGTAAAGCCACCAGAGCGCTTGTTTTTCAAGTGGTTCTTTTTTTAAATTTCTCCGAAAATTCAATTAACAAAGGAAGGACTGGTAAGATATGAAATTCATATATGCAGAATACAATATGTACCATAATAGTATTGATATAGCCACCTTTGGGTTGATGCAGAAGACAGCTTTAAACTGTGGTGATTTTAATTCCCCCGAATTCGGGGGAATTAAATCGCTTCAAAACCTTTGTAGTTTGTTCTTCCAAAATGGACATCTGATGTATGGCAATTTTGTTAAGTTTTATTAAGCGTTCTTTTTGGTTCAGTTCATCTTCAATCAATACTGCGTTGATGTTTTCCATATTTGACAGACATATCAATTCATTTATACTCGCATAATCTCTGATATTGCCCTTTTTATCAGGATTCTTATCCCGCCATTGTTTCGCTGTCATGCCAAATAATGCCATATTCAGCACGTCAGCTTCCGATGCGTAAATAATGGAAGTTTGCTTTGGCGTAACTTCCGGCGGAATGAGATTGACTTTGATTGCATCGGTGTGTATCCGATAATTTATTTTTGCCAATTCCCTCTTAGCACTCCATCCGAGCAAATCCTGTTCTTCTTTCTTTAACCGTTCAAATTCCTTGATAAGGTATAATTTAAATTGCGGAGATACCCAGCTTGCAAACTCAAACGCAATATCCTTATATGCGTATGTACCGCCATATCGTCCCGCTTTTGCTACAATCCCCTTTGAATTTGTGCGGGATACATCTCTTCCCATATCCCAAGAAATTCTATTGTGTTTTTATTGCGTAACCATTTTTCTATCAGGGCAGGTCCGTTGTCAATTTTCCTTACCATATCGGTTAATGAGATATAATCATCTTCTTCAATCTGTAAAACTTGTATTTCCGTCCCGTCAACATTTAGTTTTCCCATAAAAAGATTCCTTTCATTTAATAATCACATTCCATTTACCGTTTTCAATTACATATTGAAATTCCGTTAAATTATCATCTTTCATCACTTGAAGAAGTGGCGATAAGTCATTTACAATATTCTTTTTTGACAGTTCTGATTTTTTTACCCAAACCATTTCTCCTTCCCCTGATGATGTTACTTCTCCGAAAAATTCGTCTGTATGAAATAGAAATACAATGTACCGCCCATTCTCAATGGGAAATTGCTTAATTCCACATAATCTTGGATTCTGAATATCAAGCCCCGTTTCCTCTTTCATTTCCCGAATGACAGCATCTATGATAGATTCATTTTTTTCAATATGTCCTCCGGGTAAAGTCAAACCTTTCCAATCATCTTTTAATCTGTTTTGTAAAAGGTATTTATCATTTTGATGGATTAGGCATAAAACCGTTAATTCGACATTTTCTGTTCTCTGCATACGCTATCCCTCCATATACCACTCTATTTCACTCCAGGTTTTTGCTGTCAGAATATTTTTATCTGCTGTGTAAGGCAGATCAATCGCCCCTATGTACCATATCGGCAGCAGACCGGCATTTAAAGAGCCTTTCACATCGCATTCATACTGATCCCCGATATACCAGACTTCGTTCGGCTGTAACTGCGCTTTTTCCAAAGCCAAATCGAATATCCTTTTGTTCGGTTTGCGGAAGATAAAATTACTTGAGGTAATAATAAATTCAAACGTATTTTCCGGAAGCAGTCTGTTGATACGTTCTGCAACCACAGAGGGAGCATAAGAAATATTGCTGATTACGCCTGTGCGGATATCTTTGTCTTTCAAATATGCTAAAAAATCTTTTATACCCTCTGTTGGCATTCCGGGAGCAGCGGCATTCCAGAATACGGTATCAATTTCAGAGTTGCTTAATGCAATCTCTATTCCCTGCGATTCATAAAGATAAGGCGTAAACATTGTATTGGGTATTTCTATCTGAAATAAGTGTCTTTTCTCAGGATCAAATCTCCCGAATTCCCGAATGATTTCATTTGCTTTGGCCTGCACCTGCTCTGCTGACAAATGATACTTATTTCTTGTAGCATATTGTAAAACAGCCTCTGTTCCCTTTACCCCGTCAAACTTCTGTTCTGCAATCAGCGTCTGACCATAATCGAACAATATCATTTTAGGTATTTTCATGTAAATGCTCCTTCAATTTACTTTCCCGCATAGGATAAGATCACCATCGCCCTGTATGTCACGTCGCACAGTTTTCTGGTCTTACTTTTCCAATCTTCTTCCAGCTGCCCGCCGGAATAAGTTCCCATCCCCTTCAAAGCATTTTCGCAAAAATTTACGCGGCAGATTCCCTGTTCATCAATGGAATCATAGATCATATCCACTTCTTTTTTCAACTGCGAAACCAAATCATATAAACCGCAACGGCACATGTACTCCACTAAATCCAGATACACCTGATGCGTTCCGCCTCTATTGCTTCCCAGCTCCATACCTTCTCTAAATGCGCCACAGCACCCGACCAAATGCCCGATATCCACACAATAGGCAGGGGAATAATCCAGCCCATTATCCTGCAAAAGCTTATTGAATGCCTCCGCAAGCATAAATATATTTTCTTTACTACGCCATCTGTCTGTGTGTGCCAAAATGTCCAGATGATATCTGCAGGGCCATTTTTCCTGTTTCGGAAAAACATAGGCAATCCCCTTCGGATTCACTCTCTCAGGGCGCCTCTTTCTGATTTTCACAATATCTGTCACCGAATCGATCTCCGTAACCCTGCGAAAGGATTCCAGGGATATCGCTATCTCTTTGGAGATATCAAAGGACGCTTCATAGCCCGCTCTTGCAACGCAGGCCGCCATAATAATGTCAGACCCGGTTGCCGCATACTGATCACAGTCGGTGTCCCCGCTGCCGAACAAATCCGATTTCATGGTCTTAAATGCCTCTATCGCATTCTTTAATACGGGCGTATCCCGATAAATCAGCTTCTCTCCGAGATATTTCACACCCACTTCCTGATTTTCATAAGGTCCCGCCTCTTTATTCTGTCCGTGAAAACCATTCCCCAGCCAGCCGTTTCCCTTTTGACAGGCAACGATGCCCTGAATGATCTTCTCACGCATTACCTGCTCATGCAGTTTTTCTTTTTCTTCCTCTGTAATATTTTTCAGGATATCATTCTTTACATGAAAAACAATAGACGGATTGGCATTTTCCAACAAAAAACCCGCCATTTTACCAAGTATGTCACGCTGCATGTTTTCTGCCGTTTCTTCGTTTTCCTTTTTCTTCGCCATATAAATTTCCCTTCCGCCGCCTTCGGCTGGCGGCACAAATAGTATTAAAAGTATTCCAACTCTCTACGCTGTGCTGTAAAATAGTTTGCGAGAAACTATACTACGAAGCACGGGAGGAGGAGTTGTAATGACTTTCTTTGTTTTAAAAAACATATAAATCAGTGTAAATTCTGCCTTTTCAAGCACAAAAGAAAACCTAGTTTATTCCATTTTATCAAAAACCATATCAGGATTTATAATAGCATCTTTATCAAAATCAAATTCTTCTAATAACATTACATCTCCTCCTTTGTCATAAAAACAGGAATTTACCTTCTCGGGAAATCCCGATTTGGCGTACTTACCACTTACAATCTTATCAAGCTTTATCTCTCTTGTAAAGAACAAGCCAATAGATTTCAAACGCATGGATGTGTTTGCCCTGATCAAATAGCAGGAAAAACTTGACATAAAATAAGCGGATAATTATAATCGTTATTAGAGATTAACTATATATATCATATATGATGGAGGGAAAAGAAATGTCAAAAAAAGTTGTAACATTCGGCGAGATCATGTTGCGCCTTGCACCGGAAGGATACTATCGTTTTGTACAGGCAGAATCCTATGGCGCCACCTACGGAGGCGGTGAGGCAAACGTAGCGGTTTCCCTTGCCAATTATGGAATGGATGCCAGTTTTGTCACAAAGCTGCCGGCCCATGAGATTGGACAAGCAGGAATCAATGCCCTTCGCCGTTATGGCGTAGATACAAAAGAGATCGCAAGAGGAGGCGACCGTGTCGGTATTTATTATCTGGAAAAGGGAGCAAGCCAGAGACCATCCAAAGTCATTTATGACCGTGCCGGCTCTTCCATCGCCACAGCCACCACAGAAGATTTTGACTGGAATCGTATTTTTGACGGTGCTGACTGGTTCCACTTTACCGGGATTACACCAGCCCTTGGCGACAATGTAGCTGCGATCTGTCTGGAAGCCTGCAAAGCGGCAAAAGAAAAGGGAATTACGGTAAGCTGTGATCTGAACTATCGAAATAAATTATGGACAAAAGAAAAAGCCGGCCAGGTCATGGGCGAACTTTGTAAATATGTAGATGTATGTATTTCCAATGAGGAGGATGCCAATGACGTTTTTGGAATCAAAGCTGCCGGAACGGATGTTACTGCCGGTCAGGTAAACCATGAAGGTTATAAAGACGTAGCAAAACAGCTGGCTGACCGTTTTGGATTCAGCAAAGTAGCCATCACACTCCGTACCTCCATCTCAGCAAATGACAATAAATGGGCCGCTATGCTCTACGATGGAAATGACTACTATTTCTCTAAACAGTATCTGATGCATATCGTAGACCGCGTCGGCGGTGGAGACTCGTTCGGAGGCGGGCTCATCTACTCCTGCCTGCAGGATATGGCTCCACAGGACATTATCGAATTTGCTGTCGCTGCAAGTTGTCTCAAACACAGCATCGAGGGCGACTTCAATCAGGTATCCGTTGATGAAGTGATGAAACTCGCCGGAGGCGATGCATCCGGAAGAGTACAGCGGTAAAAATTTATATCCGTCTAATGGTGTTTTCCAGCCAGCTTGACGGCATCAATAATGAGAGAGGTGAAAAAATGAGAATATAATTTACTTTCGACTACATGAAACTTATTAACCGTATGCATGCTATTTTTCATGTTGCCAAAAGCAAATTATGTTTTCATGACCTCTCTTTTTGTATGCATAAATTTATTATTGATCAGGAGGCTGACTATATGAAAAATATATTTATTGAAGGAATCCAGGGTATGGGAAAAACCACCTTACTAAATCATATCAGCAGCGCCATACCTGCATTGCATACCTGCCACGAAGGCGATCATTCACCTGTCGAACTGGCATGGTGTGCATGGATGACAGATGAGGAATATACTCAGCTGCTCGAACGCTACGGATCGATCCGGAATGAGATAATAAAAAATACAGTTCAGGAACAAGAACATTTTATTGTTTCTTACACAAAAATCATTACAGACATCCCGGATTTTCACAAAGAATTAGAAAAATTTGAAATATATAATGGAAGAAAACCGCTACAAGACTTTAAAAATATTGTTTTTTCAAGGTACGAAAATTTTTCTAAAACCGGCTATCTGTTTGAATGCTCTTTTTTTCAAAATATCGTGGAAGATTTAATATTATTTCATCAGTTAAGTGACGATGAAATCGTAAAATTCTATCGGGAATTATACACTAAAATAAATGAGCGACAATTTCTCCTGTTCTATTTATATAGTGATAAACTGGAAGAAAATATAGAACTCATAAAAAAAGAACGCTGTGATGAGCACGGAGATGAGATATGGTACTCCTTGATACTAAAATATGTGGCCTGTTCCCCCTATGGAAAAAAACAGGGATATCGCACTTTTGAGGACATAATAACTCACTTCAGGCACAGACAACAGTTAGAATTGCGTATTATAAAAGAAATCATCGGTAAGAGAGCCATTATTCTCCCTGCAAAGAATTGGAAAATAGAGGAAATCCTACCAAGGATCAATGAGCCACAGAGGTAGCCGGTCATTCCCCTGAGAGACTTATGAATCCGTCGGTGTCTGAATCATGTACTTTATGATTCGACACTGCTACGTGATTCATTTAGCGCAAGCGGTCTCTCAGGGGAATGACCGGCTACCTCCTCCACTCCTCCGGAAACATATACTCTGACCTATCCTCTAACGTCCCAAAAGAATAACCCTTTTCCGCTATCATATCAATGATCTCTCCAAGAACAGCCGCTGTATTCTGCATTGTATTCGAATCGTGCAAAAGTATGATCGGGTCGTTATACTTCTCAAGATCTTTGGCCACATTCCGGTAAATGACAGCTTTGGGAATATTCTGTCCCACCGAATCCTCACCGGAGACATTCCAATCAAAACTTGTGACTTTTATCTTTTGAAGCTTTTCCACGATATCATCTACGATCGGACAAACATAACGGTTGTTGCTGCCCCATGGAAATCGATGAAGTTTGGGAACAACTCCTGTCACCTCTTTGATCCGGTCACTGCACTGGTTAAAATCCTCAAAAAAAGTTTTTTCGTTGCAATACATCTCATTCTTTTTATGTGAATATGTATGTATACCGATCGAATGTCCCTCGGCCTGTTCACGTTTGACGATTTCCTCACGTTCCCCGGTAATCTCACCACCCACTAAAAAAAACGTAGCTTTCACATTCTTACTTTTTAATGTATCCAACACATCCGGTGTAACCTCACTGGGGCCGTCATCAAAGGTCAGATATGCGACCTTATCTGTTGTGGTTGCCTTTTTTTCCTTCTCATCCTCCTGACCTGTATTCTGGGGGAGCACCTGATTAGCTTCTGTTCCTGTTTCTTCTCCTCTGCCCTCCTGCATATTTTTAGTAAACTCCGAGACCATCATTACGCCGAGTAAACATATGCACACAAAATAAATTACCCGTTTCAATCGATCACCTATACACGTATGCTTAATCTGTATTATATGCAGAAATCCACCAAATGTTACTCACTTCCACAAAGGAGAAAGCTGCCATCTCCCAAAAGGAAAATAACAGCTTTCATTTATTGTTACAAAGAATTCACAATATCGTATTCCGATCAATCAGCCCTTTACAGAACCAAGAGCGATACCACGGATGATAAACTTGGACAGGCACAGGTATACGATGATCAATGGAATGATCGCAATACCAAGTACCATGTAAACTTCACCGAGGTTAAAGTTACCATTTGCCTCTGCCTGAAGTCCTGCGATGATCAATGGGAGCGTTGCATTCTCACTGTTCGTATCCATTAACAACTGTGGAAGGAAGTAACTGTTCCAGGATGCTACAAACTGGAAGATCAGCTGTACTGCCATCGCCGGTTTCAAGATCGGCATAACCACAAAGTTAAAGATATAAAACTCATGTCCGCCATCGATCCGCCCTGCTTCCACGATCTCCATCGGGAGCGAACTCTCCATGTACTGTTTGATGAAGAAGAACACACCCGGCGCCGCTATCATCGGGAAAATCAACGGAATATAGGAGTTATAGAGCCCCATTACATTTTTCACCATATCGACATAACCAAGCGCAGAAACCTGTGTCGGCACCATCAGGATCACCATGATGAAAATAAATGCCGCTTTTTTCAGGCGGAACTCATACGCATACAGGCCATATGCAGTCAGCGCTGCAACATACACACTGAGCAGACAGGATACCGCTGCCACGATAAAACTGTTTAACATGGCGTGAAATACCGGTCTTGTGCCATCCGCATTGTGCGTCAACACTCTGGACATATTACTTAAAAAGTTTGAGCCTGGAATCAGGTTAAATGTACTCGTCAGAGTGGCATGGTCCTTTGTCAGATTGACCAACAAGGTAACAAACGGAAACAATGCCAGTACGCACACTAAAACCAATACCACATAAGCGACTATACGACGGAAGATCAGTATCTGGTGTCCACGTTTTTCCCGCGTGCTAAGCTGTGCCCCGCTTATATCATCTACTACTGCCATATTACCGCCCTCCCTTCGCTGCTTTCGCCGCTTTTTTCTTAGCCTTTTTATTGGCTCTTGCTTCCTTATCATCGTCACTTTCCATCAGTTTAAAGAGGAAAATACCGATGATACCAGCTACGAAGAACAGAAGTACAGATTCGGTACCTGCCACTCCTACATTACCAGAACCCTGGATTCCCGAACTGATATCCATAACAACTGTTTTGGCAACCTCATTCGGTCCTCCGTTTTTAACAAGAAGATTCGGAATGTCGAACATCTGCAGACCACCGATCATCGACGTTACCATGACATATAACATGATCGGCTTCAACATCGGAATCGTAATTTTCCAAAACTGTTGCCCGGCGCTTGCTCCATCGATCGAGGATGCTTCATACAATGCCGGATCAATTCCCATGATACCTGCCATGAGAAGGATTGTCGTGTTACCGGTCCACATCAGGAAATTGATAAACGCAATGATCAGCCGGATGCTCCACTCATCATTCAGGAAATCAAACGACATTCCAAATAATGCATTGACTGGTCCCTGCACGGCAAATAACTTAACGAATAAAACTGCCACCGAAGATGCCATAAGCATATTCGGCAGGTATAGTATAACTTTTACTGCACCGGTTCCCTTTAATTTCAGACGAATGTCCGTGAACCATGATGCAAATAACAACGATACTAAAATCTGTGGTATAAATCCCAGAAGCCAAAGCAAAAACGTGTTCCCAAAATACTTTATAATATCACCTTGTGTAAATACGTCCACATAGTTTTTAAATCCTACAAACTTTTCAACATCCCCATCGATGAAATCGGAATATTTCGTAAAGAAGCTGTTGTAAAAAGTTAAGATCAACGGGTACAACTGAAATACCGCATAGGCAATAAAAAACGGAAGAATAAAGATCATTCCCCACTTCCCGTATTTCAGTTTGTGTGGGCGCTGGTATTTCGCTGCCGGCGCTTCTACCTGCTTTGCTACTGCAGCCATAAAATCCCCCTTTCCCGAAATCAGATAAAAAAGGTGCGGCTGAGAACCGCACACCAAAGAACTAAAGTTCTTATCAAGAATCGCCTGTGATGATTCTTGATCTGCATGCAGAACTTTCCTATTGTTAAAAAAGTGGGACAGGACACCTCCTGCCCCACTCCAATATACAGGTACACTTACATGATGATCATCAGTCTGCACTAAGTGCCGGGTATGATTTCAATGTGAGTTTCTTCCAGTTTTCAATCGCATCTTCTTTCGATGATTTTCCATTGTAGTAATCTTTCATAGCTGTCATCAGGTTCTCCATACACATCTGGTCATAAGGAGATACATTGCTGCAGTCAATCTTATCTGCGGCATCTTTCAGAGTAGCTACCAGAGACTGTCCACCAAGGAAGTCAGATGTTACGCCATCTGCCTCAAGCTTCTCATTTGCTGCTTTGTTATTTACGAAATCGGATGTGTCTTTGCTGATGTTATACATGATATCTGTATCACAGCAAAGTTTGAGCATGATATCTTTTACAAGTGCAGCATTGTCTGTTCCTTTTGCGCCACAGACGAAGGAACCGCCCCAGTTAAAGGACTGTGGTCCTACACATACTGCCCAGTCGCCGTAGCTTCCACCAGGTGTGAAGCTTCCGTCATCATTTTTCTTAGCACCGGAGTTCTCAGCCATAGTGAAGTTGATTCCCCAAGCCGGCATGAAGTAACCGAATACGTTACCATCCTTGCTCATGCCTTTACCCCAGTCCTCAGCCCAGAGTGATGTCTTCTGGTTGTAACCATTGTCTGTGTACTCTTTTGTCTGATCGATCCATGTCTCGATTGCTGGATCCATCTGAAGTTTCTTGTCATCGCTAACCCATTTCTGGCTTACATTGTTTGAATATACACGAAGTGCATCATCAAAACCGGAAAGCATCGTGATCTTTCCACCAGATTTCTCTTTTACCGTCTTAGCTGCTTCGGTAAACTTATCCCAGTCAGCTACCTGCTCCTGGATCTTTTCCGGATCGTCTGTTCCGAAAATATCTTTTGCATAAGAACGTCTGTAGGTGAATCCACCCGGGCATCCCTGCCAGGATACACCACGGAGAGTTCCGCTTGCATCAGAAGCTGCCTGTTTCGTATAAGCGTACATCTGCGACATGTCATCATCTGTCAGTCCGAGAGACTTAACATCTACTGCATAGTCTGTGTTTGTATACTTGTTTACATAGTCCATCTCACAAAGGAAAAGGTCTACTTTGTCATCAGCAGATGCGCTGTCCTGTTTCTGGAGAGCTTCATCCAGTTTGTCCTGATAGTTACTTCCCTCGTTTGCATTCTGAGTGAATTTTACCGTTACATCCCCGATCTTCTTTGTCTTCTTATCGTAGTCCGGATAATATTTCTCAAAACGCTCCTGGAATTCCGTATTCCAAACATAGATGTTAAGAACTTTTCCGCCACCGTCTTCAAGCACCTCTGTCTTATCTGCTGTCGTGCCTGAATCACTGCTGCTGTTGCTGCTTGTGTTGTTGTTTGATGATGTCTTGTCATCGCCGCCACATCCTGTCACGCAGCCAATGACCATCGTCAAAGAAAGAGCTAACGCTAACCATTTTCTTCTCATAAAAATTATTCCTCCTAATTCTCATTAATTTTTTTGTGAATGGTTTCTTTATAATTACTAAAGCCTCTTCACAGATCTTCCTTGTACCAATTCACCCTGGACAACAAGTCTCTCGACCAGAGACGTACCTGGTTGTTCAATCGCCTCGACGAGTTTTTTCGCTGCCATTCTCCCGAGTTCCTCCGTATCCTGCTTATAGGTGGTCAGTTTGGGTTCCATAACCTGTGCAATACGCTGTCCGTCATAGCCGACGACGGATATATCATCCGGCACGGACAGCCCCTTGCTCTCAATCACATTCAGGCCTCCAAAGCACGAAAAATCATCGGGATAAATAATACAGGTAGGTCTGTTACTCAGCGTTAATAATTCTTCTGTTATTCTGGCGGAAGAAACCGGATCATGATAAATCCCTTCCCGGATCAATTCATCTCTGGCCTCCACGCCTAAACTTTTCAAAGTACGGTAAAAACCTTCCAGCCGGTTTGTCGTAACCATGGATTCTGCACCATGTATAAAGGCGATCTCACGGTGTCCCAAACCAACTATATATTGAACGATCTCCTGCATTCCAACGAGGTTATCTGACAAAATACTCGTCTTATTATCAAACGCAAAGTCAATCGTCACAACTGGTATATCACTGTTTACCAACTCCCTGATCGCCTCATCCTCGAAATCCACACACGCGATCACCACGCCATCCACACCTCTGTATTTACTATGCTCATAATAAGATAATGTAGTATTCTTACCTGCGTGCTGGCTGATAAAAGTAATATCGTATCCTTCCTCCTCTGCGCCACGCCGGAAACTGTCCAGAACATGGGAGAAATAGGAATGTGTCAATCCACAGTTCGCCTTATCCACAAACAATACTCCAATGTTATAAGTACGGTTTGTCTTTAATGCTCTTGCAGAGGAGTTCGGCAAGTATCCAAGTTCTTTCGCTACCCGGCAAATCTTATCCTTGGTCTCATCGCTGATATCACCTCTGTTGTTCAACGCCTTACTTACTGTAGCAACAGAGACCTGACATCTGGATGCGATATCTTTCATTGATACCATTGCCTTCCCTCTCATCCTTTTCTTAATCGTTTTCGTAATTCAACCTTACCACATTTTTCATATATAGTCAACCTGTATTTTATTTTTTTTGTTCAAATCGCACAAAAATTCATCTTGCTTTTATCACCCGTTTCATATATAATGTAGGTATTACGAAATCGTTTTCGGAAACTATGGGATTTGCAGCTTCTGTGCGGACAGGTTTTTTGTCCCCTTACAGGAAAGGAGATTCAAATGAAATTTGGTAATTTTGATGATACAAACAAGGAATATGTGATCACAACACCTAAAACACCACTTCCCTGGATCAATTATCTGGGAAGCAGTGAGTTTTTCTCACTGATGTCAAATACCTGCGGTGGATACAGTTTTTATAAAGATGCAAAGCTCCTCCGCCTGACAAGATACCGTTATAACAACATCCCCAATGACGAGGGTGGACGTTACTTCTATATTAAGGAAGGCGATCATATCTGGAATCCCGGCTGGCAGCCCGTCAGAACGGAACTGGATTCTTACGAATGCCGCCATGGTATGGGCTACACAAGGATCACCTCGAAGAAAAATGACCTGACAGCTTCGCTTCTTGCCTTTGTCCCGGTGAAAGACAACTGTGAGATCAACCGTCTTACTTTTACCAATGATTCTTCTAAGCCAAAGGAATTTAAGCTCTTTTCATATATCGAATTCTGTATGTGGAATGCGATGGATGACATGACAAATTTTCAACGCAACTTAAACATTGGCGAAGTAGAGGTAATCGGCTCTTCGATCTATCATAAGTCCGAATACCGCGAGCGCCGGAATCATTATGCCGTCTATTCCGTAAATACTGACATCGATGGTTTTGATACGAGCAGAGATGAATTCCTCGGCGCCTACCGGGGCGTCAATGACCCGCAGGTCGTGGAAGCCGGAAAAGCAAACAATTCTGTCGCAAGCGGATGGTATCCAATCGGGTCACACCAGATCAACATCACCCTGGAACCAGGCGAAAGTAAATCTTATATTTTCGTGCTTGGTTACTGCGAAAATCCGGTCGATGAGAAATTTGAAGCGCCCGATGTGATCAATAAAAAACCCGCAAATGAGCTCCTCGGGAAATACCGGACCGACGAGCAGGTGGACGCTGCTTTCGCTGAATTAAACCAGGTATGGGAAGACCTTCTTTCCAAATATACGGTACAGTCTACGGATGATAAACTCAACCGCATGGTGAATATCTGGAACCAGTATCAGTGTATGGTCACATTTAATATGTCCCGTTCTGCTTCTTATTATGAATCCGGCATCGGAAGAGGGATGGGATTCCGCGATTCCTGTCAGGACTTGCTCGGATTTGTCCATCTGATCCCGGATCGCGCCAGAGAACGTATCATTGATATCGCCTCGACCCAGTTTGAGGATGGAAGCGCCTATCATCAGTATCAGCCTCTCACCAAAAAAGGAAACAGCGACATCGGAAGCGGTTTCAATGACGACCCACTGTGGCTGATCGCCGGGACGTCCGCTTATGTGAGGGAAACCGGAGACTTCTCGATCCTGGACGAAATGGTTCCTTACGACAATGACATGTCAGTGGCAACCACACTATTTGAACATCTTACACGCTCCTTTGATTATATCGTAAACCACAAAGGCCCGCACAAGCTGCCACTGATCGGCCGCGCCGATTGGAACGACTGCCTGAACTTAAACTGCTTCTCAAAAGAGCCGGGCGAATCGTTCCAGACCTTTGGACCAAGCGAGGGACCAGTCGCTGAATCGGTATTTATCGCGGGAATGTTTGTAAAATATGGAAATGAATACGCCGATCTCTGCGATGCAATGGGAAAAACAGATGAAGCGGCACGCGCACGCTCAGAAGTAGCTGAAATGGTAAAAGCAATCGAAAAAGATGGCTGGGACGGTGAATGGTTCATCCGGGCTTACGACGCCGCTGGCGATAAAGTTGGCTCCAAAGAATGCAAAGAAGGCCAGATTTACATCGAGCCGCAGGGATTCTGTGTTCTGGCAGGCGTTGGCGTGGAAAACGGCCTTGCCGAAAAAGCACTTGACTCCGTAAAAGAAAAGCTGGATACAAAATACGGAATCGTTCTCCTGCAGCCGCCTTACACCAAATACTATCTGAATCTTGGTGAAATTTCTTCTTATCCGCCGGGATATAAAGAAAATGCCGGTATCTTCTGCCACAACAACCCATGGATCTCCGCCGCAGAAACACAGATCGGACGCGGCGACCGGGCATTTGAGATCTACCGCAAAACCTGTCCTGCTTATCTCGAGGATATCAGTGAGATCCACTGCACAGAGCCTTATGTGTATTCCCAGATGATCGCCGGAAAAGACGCCAAATTCTTTGGTCAGGCAAAAAACAGCTGGCTTACCGGTACCGCGGCATGGACATTTATGAATGTCTCACAGTATATCCTCGGCGTTCAACCGTCTCTGGACGGATTAAGTATCAATCCATGTGTGCCTTCTGATTTCGGAGATTTCACGATCACAAGAAAATTCCGGGATGTGACTTACCAGATCAAAGTCCAGAACCCTTCCGGAGTCCAAAAAGGCGTAAAAGAATTGATCGTAGATGGTAAGACATATACGGATACAACTGTTATCCCATATGATGACGCAAAGAAAAACGTAGATGTAACTGTTGTCATGGGGTAACCCGGATAACAGGACAATATACCAAACGTGCGCAGGGGAATCGGATTCAGCACCTCTGCGCACAATAAACTTATCAAAAAAAGGAGGACTTATGTCAGAAAAAGCAATTTATACAATCATCGGACTCGGAATCATCGGGATTTTTATCGCGATCATCGCAGGTATCATCTCACTTGTAATATATATACTGAATTCCTATGCCCTGTACATGATCTTAAAAGCAGTCGGATATGAACTCGCGTGGCTTGCCTGGGTTCCTTTCTGCCAGTACTTTGCCATCACGATGGCATTTAATTACAAAGACGAGCAGAATATCAGTATCTTCGGTATCTCTATCCCGCGCCCGGTCGCCGGCTTTGCTTCGTTGATCAATATATTGTTCTGTGGTTTTATCCCGTTTATTGGGCGATTCCTTCCCATCCTTGCGCTTCTCATCAACGCAAATATCCTCGCTGAGATGTTTGACGTATGTGAGGACAGCGAGTCCGGCAAAAATCTCGGAATGGGTATCGTATCCGCTCTCATCATATTTGTTCAGATTTTCATGTTCTTTAAATATATGAAGAAAGCAAACAATGGCGAGATTGATATCCGGGGATATGCGGCTAACCGCTGATTTCATTTTCTGATCCGGCAGGACCGATGCAGCTCTGGCTCGGGGTAGCATGAAGGCCAGTTCCCTGAAAATCAATTTTTAGCGCTTACGATTTATCAAAAACAGACGAAAATCAGTACAATAGCAGATATAGTTTCTGCTATTGTACCAATTTCACCAACTCGAAAAAGCCTCAAGTGCCAAAACCCGACTTCCATCGGAGCGTGATCTCACCGGTATGAAGAGTTCTCGTGACAGGATGACCATCTTCATCCATGCACTCTACCACAAGGCCCCCATCATCATCGATGTCCAGCGCTTTCCCCTCCCGCCATATATTTTTCTCAAGAAAACGAACTTCTTTCCCAATTACATTTGAGCATCTTCGGTATTCTTCCATAAATTCCCTTTTTGTAATATTCTCATAAATATCCCAGAATTCATTGAGCACTGCTGCCACAAGCACATTTCTCGGCACATTTTTTCCAGCCGCCACAGAGCCTGCTTTATCTTTTATTTCATCCGGAAATACGTCTGTGCGGTAATTGATCCCGATTCCAACGACCACAGTATCAATCTTTCCCATTTCAAAGTCAGAAATCGCCTCGGTAAGTATCCCGCATATTTTTTTATCACCCAGATACACATCATTGACCCATTTAATCTGTGGTTCAAGCCCTAATACTCTCCTCACTCCCCGGCACACAGCCACGGAAGCCGCCGTAGTGACAAGTACGACGTCAGCGCCTTCTAACTCTGGTTTGAGCAGGATACTCATATAAATACCGGTTCCCGGCGGAGAATAAAAGCTCCGCCCAAGACGTCCTTTGCCATTCGTCTGCTCCTCGGCGATGATCGTCAAGCCATGCGGCGCCCCTTCAAGTGCAAGCCTCTTTGCTTCTACATTAGTAGAATCCACTGTCTTATAAACTTTGATCGGAAACTTCTGCCTGTCACCGAAAAGCTCAAGGCGAATCCCCTCTTCACTTAAAACATCAGTGGATTTCTGTAACCGATACCCTCTGTTATTCGCCGCATCGATCTGATACCCTTCCTGCTTTAGCGCTTTTACCGCTTTCCAGACCGCTGTCCGGGACACACCCATCTTTTTTGCCAGTTCTTCCCCTGACAGATCCGTTTCCCGGTTCGCTTCCAGGATAGAAAGAATCTCTGTCTTAACACTCATTCGGATTCCTCTCTTCTTATGATATCAAAGGGGGACAATGGACACTGTGTCCGGATCGTGATCTGCTGCGCCGGATGCGGACAGCTCTCCATCTCATTTCCATCCTCATCATACAGGGCAAGAACCTTTGTCCTGACATTACCTCCATCCGGTTTCATGATCTCCACAGTCTCTCCTGCCGAAAACTTATTCTTTTGTTCAAACACACCCATTCCATCTTCCGTAACCTTATGGATCATACCGAGATAAACATAACCTTTTACATAAGTATTATTATCATAAATCTGGGTTTCATGGGATGTCGGCCCAAAGAAAAAGCCCGTCGTAAACTGCCGGTATGTACATTTGGCAATTTCCTCTTTGTAATATGGTATATTCTTATGATAAACTTCGGGATCCTCAAAATAATCATCCAATGCCCTGCGGTAAGTTCGCGATACCACAGCCACATAAAGCGCTGTCTTCATCCTTCCCTCGATCTTGAAACTGTCGATCCCTGCCTCCACTAACTCGGGAATATGCTCGATCATGCATAAATCCTTGGAATTAAAAATATAAGTTCCCCTCTCATTTTCCTCGACAGGAAGATACTCTCCCGGACGCTTCTCCTCCATGATATAGTATTTCCACCGGCATGGATGCGTACATGCGCCCAGATTGGCGTCCCGTCCGGTAAAATAATTACTCAAAAGACATCTCCCGGAATAAGAAATACACATCGCTCCGTGTACAAATGTCTCAATCTCCATCTCCTCCGGAATATTCTCACGGATTTCCCTGATTTCTTTGATCGAGAGTTCTCTCGCTGTCACAACCCTGGTCGCACCCTGATCTTTCCAAAAACGAAACGTCAGATAATTTACATTATTGCTCTGGGTACTGATATGAATATCGATCTCCGGACAGACTTCCCTGGCAATCGAAAACACACCCGGATCGGAAATGATCAACGCATCCGGCCCGATCTCTTTTAATTCCTGAAAATAACTCCTGACCCCTTCAAGATCTCTGTTATGCGCGGTGATATTAGCAGTCACATAAACCTTTTTATTCCTCTCGTGGGCATAATCAATCCCCTTTTTCATATCCTCTGCGGAAAAATTTTTCGCCTTCGCCCGCAGACCGTACATTTCCCCACCAATATAAACGGCGTCCGCTCCATATTCTACAGCTGTTTTTAATACCTCCAGACTGCTCGCCGGCGCCAATATCTCAGGTTTTCTCCGCTTCATCCTTCTTCCTCCATTCAAAACAACTGATTCATGAAGAATGCCTGTTCCTGGCATTCTTCGGGTGCGAAGAGAGTCCCGCTCTGTGGGACGGGAAATCACTTGGCGAGGTCAATGTCTCCTACGGAGACATTTCGAGCTTAGTGATTTCCTTCGCACTTTTTACTTATAGCAACCCCGTCACCTACTGACAGGCATATCGTCTCTAATTCCTCCATATGTGTTATCGTATACAAATACTCCCTCATCCGGCTATGGATCGTGCGGTCTCTTCTCGTCACCGCATACCGGGATTCCAGAATATCACAGTCATGCAGGATGTTATCGGACACGAGTGTCCCTCCCGCTCCCAGAAGCTTTAATACATCTGGCAGGAAATTCATATACTGTCCCTTCGCTGCATCCATAAATATAAAATCATACTGTTCGTCCGCCCCCGAAAGTTCCGACAAAAGCTGACCGGCATCTCCTTCCAGAAGCCGGATCCTGCCCTCCGGATCATACTTTTTCAGATTTTCCCTCGCCTTAACAAGGCGCATCTCCACCTTTTCGATCGTCGTGATCTGCGCACTCTCTGGCAGGCATTCCTTCATAAAAAGCGCCGAATATCCGATCGCCGTACCCACTTCCAGTATGCGGGCAGGTCTCTCTGTCCTGAGCAGATACCGGAGAAGGTCTCTTGTTCCCCTGCGAATAACAGGCACCTCATCACGAAGTGCCTCTTTTTCTATCTCACTTATATAGACCGGAAGTTCCGGCCTGAGTGTGTCAAAAAATACTTCTATCCTCTCATCGTTCATCTGCCGACACCTTTCACGATCTCATCCAGGATTTCTTTATACGTCATACTCGTATTCAGATTATAAGTTCCTGCTGCCACGATATTTTTCTCACTCAGGGAAAGACGCAGCCGGATATAAAAAGAATACGCATTGGATACAATGCCCTCCCTCTCGAGATTTTTTGCGATCGTCAGGGAATCCTCCGACTCACGGATCTCAAACGTAACATCCCTGCCCGGAGGAGCCTCTGCCATAACCTCGCCAAAGACTTCATTGGCAAAAGAATAGGTCACCTTGCACACTTCAACGGTACCCATTACAACGAGCGCATAAAAAATAAAGTTCAGCATGAAGATTAAAAAACCTCTTATGATAAAAAGTACGGTCGCACTCCCTCTCTCTGCTTTCCCGGCCATAGCGCTTTTCACTCCGTTTCTGTCCTTTACTCCATCATACCTCCATGATGATCGGAAGTATCATCGGATTTCTCTTCGTCTTCTTCCACAGGAAATCATTCAGGGAGTCTTTGATCTCTGCCTTGATCCTTCCCCAGTCAGTAATCCCCCTGTCACTGAGCCTGTCCAGTGCAATATTTACGATCTCAAGACATTCATCCATAAGATTCTCAGCCTCTCGCACATATACAAAACCCCGGGAGACGATATCCGGCCCGGAAAGAATCTGATTGGAGCCGCGCTCCAGCGTGAGAACGACGACAAGCAATCCATTCTCCGAAAGATGCTGTCTGTCACGCAATACGATATTTCCCACGTCACCAACGCCAAGTCCGTCTACCATGATTCCCTGTGCCTGCACCTCTCCGGCAAACCTCACACTCTCTTCACTCAACTCAAGCACGCTTCCCGATCTCATGATGACTACATTTTCTTTCGGTATCCCCATTTCCTGGGCCAACTCACTATGGCGCAGAAGATGCCGGTATTCCCCGTGGACAGGGATGGCATACTTCGGCTTAACGAGCGAATAAATCAATTTTAGTTCTTCCTGGCATGCATGCCCTGACACATGGGCATCCTGAAAGATGACCTTTGCCCCCTTCATGGAAAGTTCGTTGATCACCTTCGATACACTCTTTTCATTTCCCGGGATCGGGTTGGAACTAAAGATCACCGTATCACCTGGTTTGATCGTAATCTTCCGGTGGATGGACGCTGCGATACGGGAGAGCGCCGCCATGGATTCTCCCTGGCTTCCCGTCGTGATGAGTACGATCTGCTCATCCGTATAATTCTTCATTTCCTCAATATTTATAATAATGTTATCCGGGGCCTGTATATAGCCAAGCTCGATCGCCGTATTCATGATATTTACCATACTGCGCCCCTCGACGATCACTTTTCTCTTATGTTTATGCGCCGCATTGATGATCTGCTGTACGCGGTCGACATTTGAAGCAAACGTAGCCACGATGATCCTCTGTTTCTCATTTTCATCAAAAATCGTGTCAAACGTTTTTCCGACAGATTTTTCCGACATCGTAAATCCCGGCTTCAGTACGTTCGTGCTGTCTGCCATAAGGGCCAGAACTCCCTTCTTTCCCAGTTCTCCAAAGCGGGCGAGATCAATGCTGTCTCCAAATACCGGTGTGAAATCGACCTTGAAATCCCCGGTGTGTACGATAACCCCTGCCGGCGTATAAATAGCAAGCGCTGCAGAATCCGCAATACTATGATTGGTACGTATGAACTCGATCCGGAAATCCCCCAGATTGATATACTGTCCGTAAGAAACGACTTTCCGTCTCACCACCCCAAGCAGATTATGCTCCTTTAACTTATTCTCGATGATCGCCATCGTGAGATTCGTCGCATATACCGGCACATTCAGTTCCTTTAACACATAAGGGAGCGCACCGATATGATCCTCATGTCCATGCGTGATCACGAATCCCTTTACTTTCTCCCTATGGTCTCTCAGATATGTGATATCCGGTATGACCAGATCAACTCCTAACATATCATCTTCCGGAAAGGCAAGTCCACAGTCTACCACGATAATACTGTCATCTGTCTCAAATGCAGTAATATTCATACCAATCTGCTCAAGTCCTCCCAAAGGTATGATGCGAACCTTCTCATTCCCTGTTTTTACCTTCTTACTCAAAATTACACCTCTCTGTTCTGATTTTTTAATCCTCTCATTTTTTGTCATATAAAAATATCGGTATCGTCCAATAACTCTTCAAAATACTTCGATATGATCTTCAGTTCCTCTTCGTCCTCCACGACATCATAAAGCACATCCCCAGCGCCGGATTTTTCCTCATTTACACGCAATATGAGCGCTTCCGGTTCTTCGTCATCTTCTTCCGGTTCTCCCCCTTCTACCGGGGGAATGTCTGCTACAAGCAGATATTCCCTGCCTGCAATCTCCGCTTTTTCCCACACAAAAAAAGCCTCCTCGCTGCCATCCTCAGCAGTAAGCACAATTTCACCATCTCTTCCCATGGTTTCCTCCATCTGCGCACACTTTTTGCGCATTAAGATTGTTTACTTTACCTCTTGAGCGAATCTAAGTAGCCCTGCAAAATAAAAACCGCTGCTATCTTATCGACAAAGTTCTTCCGGTTCTCACGGCGCACTTTCCCTTCCTTCAGAACTTCCATAGCAGATACGGTAGTCAGCCTTTCATCCCACATGACTACTTCCAATCCTGTTCTCTTTTCAAGTTTTTCCTTAAATTCTTTCGTCCGTTCCACGCGTTCCCCAAGGGTATTGTTCATATTCCTGGGGCATCCTAACACGATCTTCTCTACCTCATACTCCGCAATGAGCTCTTCAAGCCGGGCGAGAGTCTGACGTAATTTGGTCTCACTTTTTCTTTTTATCACTTCAACGGGCTGTGCCGTCAGGAGCAGGCCGTCACTGACCGCCACTCCTACCGTCACAGAACCGTAATCAAGTCCCATGATACGCATTGGGGCATTTCCCTTCTGATTTTACTATTTCAGGTTATTTTTTATATAGTCCTCTAAAAAGAGCTCGATGATCTCATCCCGCTCTGCGCGCATGATCAGGCTTCTTGCTCCTTTATGGCTCGTAATATAAGTCGGATCTCCTGACATAAGATATCCTACGATCTGATTCACAGGGTTATATCCCTTCTCCGTAAGTGCCGTATAAACGGATGCAATGACATCCCTCACATCAAAATCTTTTTCCACATCCACTTTGAAAAGCTGTGTGTTATTTAATTCCTGCATACCTACGTCATGCTCCTTTCACAAATGTCCAGCAGCTAATCGCAATAATCTCCCAAAACAATTATCTTAATTTTAATATAACTGACCTGAATTCGCAACTGTTTTTTGAAAATAGTTTTAAAATGTATTTCAAAATATCAGGTTTCCGGCTTCGATCTGCACGATCTCATTTTCTGCATATCCTTTTTCCAAAGCCTCTTTCAAAGGCACGCCAAACAGCACATAACGCTCGTTATGCCCGACCAGATACTCCTTATCCTGAATGCGCCGTACCTCTTCAAACAAAATACTCTCCGTCCGCCCGGAAAACCACTCCCGGTATTCCTTTCGCAACCGGTCAGCTTCCGCAAGCAGTTCCTCGCTCCGCCTGCTCCGGATCTCCGGCGGCACCTGATCCGGCATTTTGGCCGCTTTCGTCCCATTTCTCACACTATAGGGAAATACGTGGATGTCTGCCAGGCGCACCTCTCTCACAAACTGTCTCGTCGTCTCAAATTCTTCCTCTGTCTCCCCCGGAAATCCCACGATCACATCTGTCGTGACCGCCGGATGCTCATAATAGCTGCGGAGCATCTCACACTTCTCCCGGTACTCTTTTGACGTGTAATGCCGGTTCATCCGCTTTAATGTCGCATCGCACCCGCTCTGCAGTGACAGATGAAAGTGTGGGCAGAGTTTGCTGACTTTCGATAATCCGTCGAGAAATTCCTTTCCTATGATACGTGGTTCAAGTGATCCGAGACGGATCCGCTCAATCCCATCAACCTCCTGCATTTTCTGCAGAAGCTCGACAAGCGGCTCACCTTTCAGCTTCACAAATTGTTTCTCCGGTGAGCGATCCACACCATACGATGAGAGATGGATTCCTGTGAGGACGACTTCTTTATAACCCTGCTCTGCCATAAGGCGTACTTCCTTCAGAACTTCCTCTGGCTTCCTGCTGGATAAAACACCGCCTCCCCGCACGTAAGGAATCGTACAATAACTGCAGAACTGATTACAGCCATCCTGAATCTTAATATATTTTCTCGTGCGTCCGGAATCCTCTGCTACAACATCTCCCGGATTTGCTATGGGATCTCCTTTGCCCGCTTCCCGCAGACAGACGAGAACCTTTTCGGCAATTCCTTCTTTCTCTTTATTCGAAAGCGCCACATCCACTGCTTCATCCATTTTTTGTTCTTTCCTGCTGCTCTCCACATAGCATCCCACAGCGACTACCAGACTATTCGGATTTCTCTTCTTCGCCCGGTGTATCATTTTGCGGGATTTGCGGTCTGCAATATTGGTAACTGTGCAGGTATTGATCACATATACATCCGCATCCTCTTGAAAATCCACAATTTCAAAACCATGCCTGATAAAATCCGCTGTCATCTTTTCTGTCTCATAATAATTTACCTTACAGCCAAGCGTCAAAAATGCAACTTTCATTTCGATTCCCTGACGCTTTTGTATGTTTTTTTCTCCAAATTATACAATGCGTATTTTCCTTTCTACATTTTGCACAAAAAAATTCTCTAAAATTTTTTCAAGTGGTCAATTTTTTCTATTGACATAATTTAGGTTACATAATAGTATAATAACTGAAAGATGGTTCAGCCATTCTTTCAACAAATCAATCAAAAGGAGGTTACATTATGAAAACAGTAAAGATTTCTTTAAACTCGATTGACAAAGTAAAAGCATTTGTTAATGAAGTGACAAAGTTCGATGCGGAGTTTGATCTGGTTTCCGGAAGATATGTCATCGATGCAAAATCCATCATGGGTATTTTCAGCCTTGACCTTTCAAAATCAATCGACCTGAATATCCACAGCGAAAACGACGTAGATGAAATCCTCGAAAAGTTAAAACCATTCATCGTCTGATCGGTAATTGTTACATCGTCTCGGCCAGATAAAGCCGGGACAGCATATGGGGTACAAAAGTACGATGTGGGGACTGTAAATCTGGTTTCAGGAAGCAGTCCTTTTTTCATGCCATTTTCACATTTTTACTGTGATAACTTCCCGCTCTGTCACTGCCTTTTCAAACATCTCATCAATTTTTTCTTCCAGATTCCGCTCCGATTTTTCGATCTTATACAGATCCGGTTTCGTGACCGGATGTTTTGCTACAAATGTAGTACAGCAATCCTCATAGGGAAGGATCGAAGTCTCAAACGTATTGATCTTTTCTGCAATATCGATGATGTCCTGTTTATCAAAAGCAATCACCGGACGGAATACCGGCATCGTGCACACCGCATTCGTCGCCACCAGGCTCTGCATCGTCTGACTTGCCACCTGCCCGACACTCTCCCCGGTGATCAACGACATACACTCTGTCTCTCCGGCGATCCGCTCTGCGATCTTCATCATATAGCGGCGCATGATGATCGTCAGCTCATCGTGTGGACACTGATCATAGATATACATCTGGATGTCGGTAAAATTCACGATATGAAGGCGTATTTCCCCCGCGTAGTCACTGACTAACTCCGCCAGGTCCACTACCTTCTGCTTCGCCCTCTCACTCGTGTAAGGAGGCGCATGGAAATAAACCGCTTCGATCTTTACGCCCCGTTTTGCCATCATATATCCGGCTACCGGGCTGTCGATCCCTCCTGACAGAAGAAGCATCGCCTTTCCGCTCGTCCCCACGGGCATCCCGCCGGGGCCCTTTATGCTGCTCACATACACATAAGCCCTGTGACGGATCTCGATATTGACTGACACTTCCGGTTTATGCACATCTACCTTTGCATTTGGCATATGATCGATGATGTACGCCCCTGCCTCCCGGCAGATTTCCGGACTTGTAAGCGCATAATTCTTATCGCTTCTCTTTGCAAACACTTTAAACGTAAACTCCCGCTCGTCCCCCAATTCTTCCTTCATATGGCTAACAAGTTCGCGACACACTGTCTCAAATGTCTTGTCCTCCACTAAAACAACCGGGCATATATGGGCGATTCCAAAACACTTTGTAAGCTGGGAAATGACTTCATCGAAGTCATACCCGCCTTCCGCCTCCACATAGATGCGTCCGTTTTCCTTTTCTACCAGAAAAGAGCCCTCACATTTTTTTAATTTTTCGATCACTCTGTCCCTCAGTGCATTTTCAAACAGATACCGGTTTTTTCCCTTGATCCCGATTTCCGAATATTTTATCAAAAAAGCCTTAACCATAGTTTCCCTCATTTCTTTATTTTCTCATACTTTTTGTGCATGGTTTCTGCACATCTCAAGTTGCGAAGCTGCACTTGTGCAGCTTTAGCAACCTTGCCAATAAGTTCGTTAGAACTTATTTTCTGATATAACGCCGCAGTACCGGTAAAAGCTCCTCCATACACGATACCGCATACTCCAGTTCCTCCCCGGTATTCTCCACCGACAGGCTGAACCGGATCGTGGACTCCAGAAGCTCGTCTTTCACACCGATCGCTTTCAGCGCCTGACTGATCCCCGGATGGTTCGAAGAACAGGCTGAACCAGCCGATACATAAACTCCTTTTTCTTCCAGGGCATGGAGCAAAACCTCGCTTTTTACCCCCTCCACGGATGTGCTGACGATATGGGGTGCAGTCTCTCTCAGACACTCTTTCCGGTACGCATTGATATGGACGCCTTCCAGCGCCTCCAATAGTTGTATCAGCTTTTGTTTATACCGGTACAACTTCTCCACCTTTTCCTCATGATTCTCATACATCATGTGCGCCGCCAAGCCAAGTCCGGCAATTCCCGGTACATTTTCTGTGCCGGAGCGCTGGCCCTTTTGCTGTCCGCCGCCATGAATGAGCGGATGCAGTTTCACCCCATCTGCCACGTACAAAAACCCGGTTCCTTTTGGCCCGTGGATCTTGTGTCCGCTCACGGACAATAAGTCCGCATGTAATTTTTTCGGATGAACTCTCATTTTCCCATATGCCTGGATCGCATCTACATGAAACAAAATGTCCTTTCGGTACTCTTTTATGACCCTGCCGATCTTCTCAATGTCGAGAACCGCCCCGACCTCATTGTTCACCATCATAACCGATACGAGCACCGTATCTTCACGAAGCGCCTTCCGCAACTCTTCCGGATTCACATGCCCCATCGCATCGACCGGAAGATATGTCACTTCATAATCAAAAATCTCCTCTAAGTAAACGCACGGCTGATAAACCGCCGCATGTTCAAAACACGTCGTAATAATATGCTTTCCCCGGCGTCTGTTAGCCATACAGCCTCCGACGATCGCCATATTATTACTCTCCGTGCCGCCGGACGTAAATACAATCTGTTTCCTGTCACATTTAAGCGTCGCCGCAATCGCATCCCCCGCTTCCCGTATATATCGCTCGGCTTCAATTCCCTTTGTATGAAGCGAAGATGGATTGCCAAAATCTTCTCCCATAACTTTTTTTACCAGCTCCGTCACTTCATCAAACGGTCTCGTCGTCGCTGCATTATCCAAATATGCTTCCATTGCCTTTGTTTCCTCTCCTGCATCAATTCCCGTCTATCTCTGCCATCCTGCTCTCCAGCCGGAACATCAGTACAGATAAAACAGCAAGTCCTGCCGTCTCTGTCCGCAAAATCCTTTTTCCAAGTGAAATCGGCATCACTCCCGTCTCCATCGCCTGTGTGACTTCTCCCCGCTCAAAACCACCCTCCGGTCCGATAAAAATACCGATGGACTTTCCCCCGCACACTTTATCCATCGCTTCTGTCGTCGCTCTCATATCATCGTATAACTCATATGGAATCAGACAATGCTCCAATTCACCGGCATACCGCAATGCGTCCTGAAAGGAAAGCACCTCATGAACCTGTGGGATCATCCCCCGCCCGCTCTGCTTCGCCGCTGCCTCCGCAATCGTCTGCCAGCGTTGCACTTTCTTCACCGCTTTCTTTTCATCAAGCCGTACTACAGAACGTTTTGTCCGAACCGGTACAATCTCTGCCGCTCCCAGCTCAATGGCCTTTTGTATGACAAATTCCATCTTGTCTGCTTTCGGAAGCGCCTGAAATAACACGATCCGGACCGGCAGCTCCGTTTTGACCGGCTCCTTCCTTTCGATATCAAGTACAATACATTCTGACCGAACGTCTCTAATTATACAATAATAATCCGTGCCCTGTCCACCGGAAATCACAACTTTTTCGCCAGTTCCCATCCGCAGTACATTTTTGATGTGATTCACATCATCTCCGGTTATCTCTGCATATTCGTCATATATTTGTTCTGCCGGCACAAAAAATCGGTACATATTACCTCCATTCATTCCAAAAGGGGCGTCCGCACCGACGATTTCAAATCGCCGGCGAGGCAGCCCCTCGTCTTTTCTATCTTTTTTCAGTTCTGCTTCTTATGACAAAACACCACTACTGGAATACGTAGTTGTGCCGATATTAGCAAAAATCTGATTCACTGCCAGATTATGCAGCCCGCTTGCTCTCATTCCTGTCCTTCCAGCAAGGCCTCCCTGCCCCTCAAGCTGAGCTTTCATATCACTGAAGTTTGCACTCATGAATTTTTCTTCATCAATCGAGAGACTGCTATCCTTGCCAATGGTAATACCAATCTTCTCAAGCGACTCCACTTGCTTTTTCATATCTTCTTTCATCCATGCCACACTCTGTTCGATACTGGGATTAGCAGTTTCCCCAGCCTTTTTCAGAAGAGAATTGTAACTGTTCACAAAAGATTTTGCTGCTTTATAAACATCTTCCTTGTTGCTCAAATCGAAGTCCATATTCGCGAGGTCATTTGCTGCTTGTTGAAGACTGTCCGCTGCAACTTTCACATTGGAAAGCACTTTATTTTCCTTTGTTAACTTCGATTCTCCAGCCGTAGCTGTTTCTCTGAGACCTTTTATCTTCTGACTTACCAGATTCTCACTACTGCTCTTTGAGGTTGTATTTTTTGAGGTCGATGCGGTTGTCGTAGTTGTTGTACTATCATCCGAACCCTGCAACTGTGACACATAAGAACGCATCAGCTTGGTATAGACACCGCTTTTCATCATTGAGAGGTCACTAATGTTAGATGATGAAAAAAAGCTACCGGAGCCACCAGAACCTGAACTACCAAACAACGCATCTGAAACTGAATAATTATACATAATCAACGACTCCTTTCATCACAAAAAATATTCATCCATGAATTGTTTTTATTTTATGGGATATAACATCCCCTTTTACCTTATCTATATTATCGTCTAATCCAGCAAAAAAGTAAAGTCCTTTTTAAATATTTTTTTCATTCCTTTTACGACTGCCTCACGCTCACTGTAATGGTGTTTGACCCCGTCGATCTCCTGATATTCCTCATGTCCCTTTCCAAGAAGGATGATCATATCTCCTTTCTCCGCATGCTCAAGCGCATATGCCACAGCCTCTTCCCGGTCCGGGATGACCACATAATTTCCATCGCTCTTTGCCATCCCCACCTTGATATCTTCAATGATATCCATAACATCCTCGCGCCTTGGGTTGTCACTCGTGATGATCGCAAGCTCCGACATTTTCCCGATGACTTCTCCCATCTCATATCTTCTGACCTTACTCCGGTTTCCTCCACAGCCAAATATACTGACGATCCTGTGAGGATTGTATTCTCTAAGTGTAGAAAGAACACTTTCCGAGCTCACACCGTTATGGGCAAAATCAATCAACACCGAAAAATCATCGGACACCGGCATAACTTCGACACGTCCTCGCACCTGTACATGCTCCAGCGCATGCAGGATCACTTCTTCCGGCATCCCAAGAGCAACTCCGGTACATGCTGCACACATGGCATTGTATACATTAAACCGTCCCGGAAGTCCCACGATGATGTTTCCGTTTATGACTCCCTCTGCCTTAAACTCCATGGAAAGCTCACCGCCCTTTGTCACATGGCGGATATCCTCTGCCATAAGGTCTGCTTCTTTTTTGGCAGAAAATGTCATGATCTCACACGTTGCATTTTTTACAATATCCTCATAATGCTCATCATCCCGGTTTATGATCCCGGTCCGGCACCGGCGGAACAATTCAGCCTTGCAGGAGAGATACTCTTCAAAATCCTCATGTTCTCCCGGCCCGATGTGATCCGGTGAAAGATTGGTAAATACACCATAATCAAATTCGATGCCCGCCACACGGTCCATTTTAATTCCCTGGGAGGAAACTTCCATTACCATGTACTCGCATCCCTCATCCACCATCATCGAAAAAAGCTTTTGAAGTTCATAGGACTCTGGCGTAGTGTGTTCGGTCGGAACAGACTTTCCATTCATAAAAGCGCCCACTGTCCCAATGATCCCGCAGCTCTTCCCCGACTTTTCAATGATATCACGTACCATGTGCTCTGTCGTCGATTTGCCCTTTGTTCCTGTGATTCCCACGGTGATCATCTTTTTCGCAGGATAACCAAAATAAGCGGCAGACATAAGGCTCAGCGCCTTTCTTGCGTTTTCCACTTTGAGGACTGTGATCTCCCTGTTTTCTATCGTTATATCCTTTTCCAACACAACAACAGTTGCTCCTGCATCAATGGCATTCGGTATAAACTTGTGTCCGTCCACAACCGTTCCCTCGATTGCTACAAACATTACATTTTCTTTTACCTTCCGTGAATCATATGCAATGTCCGCAACTTCTTTATCGAGTGTTCCCTGTAAAAGCTCATACTCTGCACCGGCAACAATTTCTTCCAGTCTCATAACAGTCCTCCATTCCTGAAAGGCAGACTCCCGCTGCCTTTGCTTTTCATTGCTTACATAAAAAATCTGTCATTTAATATACGTGTTTTTAAAAATTTATATGACTTTTTGGAAAGATTTCTCTTCATTCTTTTCTTTTCTTTCGTTCGGTTAATATACCGGGAAGTCATTGTCACCTTTGCCTTTGTCTTCGACGCTGAAAATGTCATGATCCTTCTGGATCCCGCCGCCCTGCTCCATTTATTCCATTTTGTCAACGGTCTTCCGGCAGCATCCGTCCCGTTCGGATTCCCGGTATACAAAAAGTTTTTCATATACCGGCGCATAACGCTGGACAATTCCTCGCGCCCTTTGAGGTTCGACTTGCGGTATACCGTATGGCTCGTATTCTTTTCTCCTTTTTTATATCTTCCGAGAAGAAAATCGACATCCATCCCATGGATCGCCCCTACATACTTCGCATAGTCTGCACTCACCACACTTTTACTTTCACCCCATTGGAAACGGTATGCATACAGATCAGAATGATACGGATCCTGCGCAACTTTCATCGCCAGTTTTTCCAGATAAAAGGATGACTGGAGTTTGCTCCCGTATTCCTTCGCTTTTTTCAAAAGGTTATAAAACTGTTTTTTATTTTTAAATGTCTTTGGATTCTTTATCAGAATCCTTTTCATCGTATTATACGATACATTGGCAAACTCCGAATTATTGGAGGCGATGATCATGGGAACCCGGTTATAATCTCCCCATTCCAGACAATCAAAGCCTTCTTTGGGAATTACGGTACCATCCCTGAAACACTGGGGAAATGTCGTGAGACGAAGCCCCGTACTCCCGGACATTTTCTTTATCTCATAATCGGTCAGGGTATTTAAGAGCTGATTCAGTTTCTTTTTACTAAGGCGTTTTACATATCTTAACGCCCGCTTTTTACTGGTAAACTGCTCTCTCCTGACGAGGACAGTGGCAATCTTTTCATTGGACCACTTTCTTCCCTCGCTCACAGAACAGGTCGTCATTCCCCCGCTAAAACTGATCACTTTATGGAACAGGCCTTTCATAAGAGGGGAGATCATGCAGTTCAGGCTGTCCCTCGCTCCTGCTGAAAACCCGGAAAGCGTGACATTTGCATTATCTCCGCCAAAAGCAGTGATATTGTCCCTGACCCACTCAAGGGCGAGTTTGATATCGAGCATCGCAAAGTTTCCACTATCTGTCAGCTTATTCCCCGTCTTTAACCCCCGGGAGTTAAACCAGCCAAATGCACCCTGCCTGAATTCCACCGATACGACGATAACTTCTGTCTCCTCTACAAACGTGCTGAAATTCCGGTTCGCACTGCCGCCCACATTTCCACCGCCATGTAAAAATACCATAACAGGAAGATTTTCTGCATCACTTTTTTGGGCAGGCTTATATACATTCACAAACAGGCAATCGTCTCCCTTTCCGGTTTTACCCTTCTTACAGGATCGGGTGTGAGACCACGGATCAGGTGCTGTGGGTGCCTGCCATCTCTCTGTCTTTCCATATGGCACTCCAAGCCACATATAGGCATTGCTTGTCTTTTTCCCTTCTATTTTTCCATATTGTGTCGTGACGATACGCGGATTTTCCGTAGAAGCACTCTCCACAACCGCCTGACTTGTCACTGCCTGTCCCGACACTGTCTGCCCGGATACAGCCTGACCGGATGCCACGGAATGGTCTCCAAAAGCATCTGCGACGCCCGAATTTCCTTGGGAAATCCCCCAAAGGACTGCTACAGCTACCACAAGTAGCGCCATCGTATATTTCAAAGTCTTTTTCTTCTGCATGATCTGTCATTCCCCTGTCAATTTTAAATATTTCAGCGCATTGGCGATTCCATCCTCCATGACCGGATCTGTCACATGATCCACCTTATCAAATAAGATCGGATTTCCTCCGCCCATCGCCACAGAATACCCGGCACACTGCAACATGGAAAGGTCGTTGGAACTGTCACCAAAAGCAACCGTCCGGCCGATATCAACGCCAAGTTTATCACATACATAACGGATTCCCGTCGCTTTGGAAATCCCTTTTGGTACCACCTCATAAAAGGTCGGATCCCTGAGTATAAATTCAAACTGATTCTCGTATTTCTTACGGAAGCTTTCCATATCGGAACTCTCATCAAACCAGAGCGCCATTTTATCAAAGGAAAATTCTTCCTCCCAATAACACTGGGTTCTGGCTGTGAAACTGTTACTTTCCGCCATAAAGCTCCCATTTTCCGTAAAGATGCTCTTTACGACCGGCATCCAGTAATCATGCCGGAATGAGGAACAGTCCCGTCCCTCAAGCACTCCATCGATATGATAGTTCTGCAGATCCCGGATGATCTGTTTCTGGAGACTTTCCTCCAACTCATGATGGAATACCTCTTTTCCTTCTATTTCGATATAAGTCCCGCATCCGCCGACAATCCCATCAAATCCAAGAGCAATCACATCTTCCGGTATGATCGCCCGGCATCTTCCGGAACAGATGAAAAGCAGATGTCCATTTTCTTTCACTTCCCTGAGCGCCCTTTTTGCACTTTCCGGGACAATGTCTTTCTCTTCATCGATCAGTGTTCCGTCGATATCAAAAAACAGAACATGCTTTTCCATGGCCGCATACTTCCTTTCTGCCTATCGTTTTTCAATTCCTTTGTATTCCTTGTGCTCTCCGACAAATTTATAGGCCGGCCGGATGATCTTTCCGTCATTTACTAACTCTTCCAGTCTGTGGGCACACCATCCGGATATCCGCGCAATCGCAAAAATCGGGGTAAAAAGCTCTCTCGGAATACCAAGCATAGTATATACAAAACCACTGTAAAAGTCAACGTTTGCGCACACCGGCTTATAACGTCTCCGCTTTTTCATAATGAGTTTTGCCGCCACCTTCTCGACGTTCTCATAAAGCCTGAATTCATCCTCAAGTCCTTTTGCCACGGAAAGCTTTTTGGCATATTTTTTCAGGATCACTTCCCTTGGATCCGACTCCGTATATACAGCATGTCCCATACCATAAATCAGACCGCTCTGATCAAATGCTTCTTTATTTAATATCTTCGTAAGATAGGCGGCGATCTGCTGCTTATCGTTCCAGTCCGGACAGTGTTCCTTGATATCATCAAACATCTGGAGCACTTTCAGATTCGCCCCGCCGTGTCTCGGCCCTTTCAGTGATGCGATCGAAGCCGAGATCGCGGAATACGTATCCGTGCCCGATGACGTGACGACATGGTTCGTAAAGGTAGAATTATTTCCACCGCCATGTTCTGCGTGCAGGATCAGCGCAATATCAAGTACCTTCGCCTCAAGCTCAGTAAACACTCCATCCGGCCGTATCATCTGAAGGATATTTTCTGCGATCGAAAGCTCTTTTTTCGGCATCCGGATCACGAGTGTATCATCATATTCAAAATGGCGGTATGCATGATAAGCATAAACGGCGATCATCGGAATCTTTGCGATCAGCTGAAGTGACTGCCTGAGGACATTGGGCACAGAAATATCATCCGGATCATCATCGTAGGAATAAAGCGTAAGCACACTTTTTTGAAGCGCATTCATGATGTTGCCGCTCGGCGCCTTCATGATCACATCGCGGACAAACTGCGCCGACACTTCCTGCAGATCCGAAAGGATCCGCACAAAACTCTTGAACTGGGCTTTGTTTGGCAGTTCCCCAAACAAGAGAAGATAAGTCACTTCCTCAAATGCATATCTTCTGTTCTGATAGCCTTTCACCAGTTCCTGCACATCATATCCCTGATAATACAGTTTTCCCGGCGCCGGGATTTTATGTCCATCCTTACGCTCATAAGCGACTACATCTGCAATCTCCGTAAGTCCGGTGAGTACTCCTTTTCCATTGGAGTCCCTCAGCCCTCTCTTTACATCATACTCCAGATACAGGTCCAAATTTATGGCACCGGAAAGCATACAATAATTTACCAGATCATCAAACTGTGTATTTAATTCATCATTCAGACGCATCATTGATTTATTATCCATGGTATCCTCATTTCTGCAAGGTGAACCAAGTTCACCCTTGCTTACTACTTTTTTCTCAAAAAATATGCTGGCAGCAGATAAACTCCACTGTCAGTACATTAGTAAAAAGAGCACAAACCACAATAGATTTCACCATCGTAATCTGTGCATGGAACGTATTATAACATAATTCTTGTGCATGCCTTCTGCACATTCCAAGTTGCTAAAGCTGCACTTGTGCAGCTTTAGCAACCTTGCAATATAACTGCGTTAGCAGTCATTATAACATAATTTTTTGCATTTTGCAAATCAAAGAAATTTAAAACTTCCGGATCTGCTCCGATTCGTCATCACTTTTTTTGATCTCCCGGATCTGCACATAATATCCATTTTTTTCATTCACGGATACATAGACCCTCTCGCCCACCTGATGCTTAAATAACGCTTTCCCCATCGGAGATTCAATGCTGATCATCCGGTTTGCGGCATCGCTCCTCACGGTCGTGACAAGTTTGTATTCCTCCTCACAGTCGTCCTCTTCGATATAGATCTTCACTGTATCATTTAACCCCGCCTCCGAATCAACAGAATCGTCCTCCACGATCTGCGCCGTCTTGATCATCCGCTCAAGATACCGGATCCGGCTCTCATTCTCATTTTTGAACTTTTTTGCCGCCTTATATTCAAAATTCTCACTCAGATCACCGTGCGCCCTGGCCTCTTTTACGTCCTCAAGTGCCTCCTTCCGGACTACAAGCTTTCTGTGCTCAATCTCCTGTTCCATTTTCTCAATATCTTTTTTTGTCAGTCTGTCGTACATGATGGTTCCCGCCTTTCTTTTATATGAGTTATATATAATATGGTACTTAGATGGATCAATACACCCGCTTCACAATAAAAGAGCCAACTGTCAAATAGCAATCAGCTCCCAAAGATTTTATCACCACACAATATATCTCAGCTATATCCTGAAGTTTCAAAATTAATTTTCCTGCAACCTTTTTTTCATACTTAATATATCCATTAAAGCTTTCTGAGCTTTTTGTTTATCTTTTCTCATCCACAGCCCTGACTACTTCCCATATATAGTATACCCCAATTTCCACAGTCTGTAAAATGAAAACTCAAAAACTTCTCGCACTTCTGTATGGGTAAATTAAAACCAAAGTCTACACAATCCTTTGTCACGAAATGGGAAATTCCCTCAGCTCCTGCTTCCTTCCCTTTGACGAATTATTCTAGGCAGTATCTCTACCATATCATAATCCTCCCAACACTTTTCCTGCCATCCCTCCATGAACTTTTCATGGTATATCCTCAAATCTTCTGATACCTTCCCAAACACTTTCCCTTGACCCTTCTCCACCTCCGGGGCATCTCCCTCAAATGTCACCTTTTTCAGATTTTTACAGCCCCAGAAGATAGATCTGGATATTCTATCCACCCCCTTTGGAATCGTGATTTCTTCAAGGTTTATACAGTTTCGGAACGCCCCCTGATCAATATACTTTAAAGATTCAGGAAGGATCACTTTATCTGCTTTTGTATTCTCCAGACACACATACCGCAGCTTTGTAAACGGTCTTTCCTGCTCACTTCTGGATAGAATCTCTTCCAGGACTTTTAAATCATTTTCAGCATATACATCTTCGTCATCTTCAGTAGTTGCCTCATCCTCTACATCATGGATATTAAATTCACCATATTGCTTGTATGAAAAAAAATTTTCTTCTTGGCAAAAAGTATTAAGCAACAAAAACTTGTCTTGGATATGACCATTCACGTAATCACATATCTCATAATAGTCTTCTCCTTTTGATTCATCCATATAGACATCCAAGATAAAGTTATCTTCATCATAAATATAATCCGTCACAACAGGGTAGTTCTGTTTTAGTTCTTCCAACTCCTGCTTCAACTCACTCTCCATCTTTTTCTTCAGGTCATTCGCTTTCCAACGAAACAGGACCACGTTTCTCTTCCATCTCCTTTTTATTGACCAAGTAGGATACAGCCTGAATCTGAATTTAGGAAGGGGAAGCTGATCTACATACCATGCAAATTCTCTCGCCGAATATAAAATATATCCTCCATAATCCTCCTCTAATTCCTTCGTTTCCTCCCTCGTCATCTTCACTGTATAAAACAGCATATGGTATCCTATAAATAGTACTGCAATCACCGGCAACGCTATCTTCAATATCTTCTTGATACGATCCTTAAAACTCATTTCACCTTGACCCTCCTGCTACTGGTAAATGCTGAATAATATCTTTTTCCTCCAGCTTTTCGCATTTCTGTATGGGTAAATTAAAACCAAAGTCTACACAATCCTTTGTCACGAAATGGGAAATTCCCCTAGCTCCTGATTTCTTCCCTTTGACGAATTATTCTAGGCAGTATCTCTACCATATCATAATCCTCCCAACACTTTTCCTGCCATCCCTCCATGAACTTTTTATGGTATATCCTCAAATCTTCTGATACCTTCCCAAACACTTTCCCTTGACCCTTCTCCACCTCCGGAGCATCTCCCTCAAATGTCACCTTTTTCAGATTTTTACAGCCCCAGAAGA
>JAETQR010000063.1 GCA_021770615.1 Lachnospiraceae bacterium
TTATTGGAACGTATCCGGGAGATCAGGGCAAGTGAGCGTAGAGCCTATCAGAAAATCACGGATATATTTGAGCAATGTAGCTATGATTATGATAAAAACAGTGAAATCACAAAGAATTTTTATGCCTTTGTTCAGAATAAGCTTCACTTTGCAGTTACAGGAAAGACAGCGGCTGAATTAATATATGAACGTGCAGATTCTGAAAAGCCAGCTATGGGGTTGACAACTTGGAAGGATGCACCAAATGGTAAAGTGTTAAAGCGAGATATAGGTATTGCAAAAAATTATTTAAATGAAAAGGAATTGTCTCGTTTAAATAGACTGGTAACCATGTTCATTGATTATGCTGAACTGATGGCAGAAGATGAGATTTTAATGAGTATGCAGGATTGGGTGGAACAGACAAATCAGTTTCTGGTAAATAATCGACGGGAAGTGTTGGATGGAAAAGGAAAAATATCACATGAAGCCGCTATGAAAAAAGCAGAGCAGGAATATGAGGTATTTCGAGTAAAACAGGATAAAGATTATATTTCGGAGTTTGATCGGGAAATAGAAAAATATCTTAAAGGGGATTGGTAAGGATACTGGTTAATAACTTGATAAATATTTGATTTTTTAGTCATATTGAGATAGGAGGAATAGCTCATGAAAATGAATTTTAAAGGTTTAGTAAGTTTACATACATTACCTAAAACTACACCTTTATTACCTTTATATGAGGCTGTTATAAATTCTATTCAAAGTATAGAGGATGCGCATATTACAAATGGAAAAATAGAAATTGTAATTGAACGTGAGAAACAAATGAATCTTTTTGAGCAATGGGAAACGGATGTGGAGAACATTGTTATTATTGATAATGGGATAGGATTTAATGACGATAACTACAATTCTTTTGATACATACGCTAGTGAGTTTAAAATTCAAAAAGGCTGTAAAGGCGTTGGAAGGATGATGTGGTTAAAAGCATTTTGCGAAGTTAGTGTAGAAAGTATTTTTGCCGAAATGGATAAGAAAAAGCGCAGAAAATTTTTGTTCGATACAAATAATGCAGTGCATGACATGAGTATGGAGGAAGTGGATGGCGATGTTCCAAGAGTTACAGAAATACGGCTTATGGGATTACGAGGACAGTATAAAGGCAGTTGTCCTAAAAAGATAGATACAATTGCCAGAAATATATTAAATCATTGTTTTACCTATTATGTATTAGGGAAAGCACCTAAAATAATTGTGCATGATGAGTTTGATACAGTAGATGTTGATGAATTATATAGAGAAAACATAGGAGATAATACAAAGATTGTGGATGTGGACATGAAAGGAATTCCATTTAAAATTGTCCATTCTAAAAATTACATGAAAACTAAAGAAAAACATACGGTGAATTTATGTGCAAATCATTGGGTGGTTCAACCAATTTCTTTATCAAAAATATTTGGCAATGTGAATACAAAGTTGGAAGATAATAAAGGTGAGTTTACTTATAGCGGATATGTAATGTCAGAATTGTTAGATAATCATGTAAATAGAGAGCGGACAAAAATCGAATTGCCAGAACAGCCTAACTTAGTGGAACCAATAGGAAGTAATGAAATAGTTGAATGTATGGAATCTATGGTTTTGGACTATTTAAAGAAGGATATTACTGAAAGCAATAAAAAGAAAGCCGAAATAGTTAAGGACTATGTTTATAATAAAAATCCTAAGTATAGGCTATTGTTAAAGAATAGACCAGAATTATTAGATGAAATACCGTGGATAACAGATGAAGAAAAACTTGAAATGGAACTATTCAAACAGGAACAAAAATTCAAATTGGAATTAAAACGAGAAGGAAAAGAACTTGAGCAAGAGTTAAAAGAGGGGGTTAGAGATTATCAGAGTTATATACAAAAGCGCAATACCTATGCAGAAAAAGTATCTGATATGGGAAAGAGCAATTTGGCTGAGTATGTAATGCATAGGAAAGCAATTTTAGATATTTTGGCTCAGAATATAAAGTATAAAGATCAGGAGCAGCAAAAATATACTTATGAAAAAAATATTCATCAACTGATATTTCCAATGACAAAAACATCGGATGATATAGATTATTTGCAACATAACTTATGGATTATAGATGAAAAGCTAGCGTATCATCATTATTTGGCATCTGACATGAAATTAAAAAGTATGAGCGAAATTGATAATGATAGCGGAAAAGAGCCAGATATAGTAATTTTTGATTCTCCTTTTGCTTTTACTGATGAACAGGATCAGCCATATAGAAATATAACAATAATTGAATTTAAACGACCAGGCAGAGAGCATTACACTGATGCAGAAAATCCAGTTAGGCAAGTAAAGGAATATATGGATGATATTGTTGAAGGAAAAGTAAAAACCAAAGATGGCGAATTTTTAAGCGGCACAGAAAATATTCGCTTTTTCTGTTATATTTTATGTGATGTCGATTTGAGTATAAAAAAACTTGCAAAATTGGAGGATTTGAAACCAACTCCCGATAATATGGGATATTATAAGTATATAGATTCTTATAAAGCTTATTTAGAAATTATACCTTATAATAAATTGATACAAGATTCACAGAAGAGGAATAAAATATTGTTTGATAAACTATTTAATCAGGTTTAATTTCTATATGCCATGTTTCTGTTTTGGGGAGATATAAAATGCTTTAAAAATTTTTTTATTTATAAAGATAATAAATAAACGAAATGGATACTTAAATGTAATTAGAACATGATAGCTATAATGAATCTAAATTGTTTAACTAGGAGGTATAAATATGAGCGAAATTAGTAGAATCGAGGAATTAGAAAGAAGAATTGAGATGTTGGAATTTAGACAACAATTATTGTTTGATAATGATGATTTAAGTAGATTGTTATTTGAATATAACATTACTCATCAGCAATATCGAGATATTATGGATTTGATGGATTCTTATCGGGATGATATTGATCATAAGAGAGATGTGAATAACAGTGCTTTTGAAGATGCTATATATAAGATTGTTCCTGATCATTCTGGCGATTATCATATGTGTGAATATATAGCCAGAGCATTTATGGATACAGGGCGTTGGGAAGAAGTTTTTCCAGCGTTATATGGAGATATGCCTAAGTACAAATTTCTGATGGAGGAAGATAATGATTGACATAGGAGATATTGTCGGGAATATTGCAAGTATATGTAGTATTATTGGATTACCGATAGCATTGTATCAAATTGCAGGAATTAAATCTAAAGCGGAAGCAACGGAAGCTGGCTTAAATAGGCTTCTTGAAATGAAAGAAAATGAAAATTTGGAGCAGATATGTACACAAAAATTTAATCAACAGCAAGAATTGGCTCAAATCCAAGCATCTATTGGGAAAGAAGGTATTAAACCTAAAAGACAGGATGAAAAATGCAAAAGTATAATAAATGGATTAAATCAATGTATCTTTCAAATTCCGGTTAAATATGAAGAAGCAACGAAAAGTTTGGAGATATGTATTGCCTGTTTGCAAGATTACATCAAAAATAATTCAGACGAAAAACTAAAAGAGGCTTCTGACTATTTATATACAATATTAAGAGGATTAAAAAAAGCAAAAGAAAAAAATGTAAATGAACAATTAAAAGAAATTGTGCATCAATAACTATTACATAGCCGATTGATTTTCTCACAAGTTCATCGGCTCTGCGTCTATGCGTCTGGCTCTTTGATGACGGTCATTTGTAAATCTTTTATCTCAACCAATACTTCTTGTTTACACTTCGGGCAGTAGAGGGGATAATTCTTCAAAACAGTATCCCCTCTAATTTTGTTTCGGGTTTTACTGCCGCAGATAGGGCATCGTATCCATTCAATCTTCATATTGGCTGCAATTCACCTTTTTTCAAACGAAAGATTACATCCGCCCGTTTTGCCAGGTCATTGGAGTGGGTTACGATGATAACGCATTTCCCCATCTGATGGGCGCATTCTTTCAAAATATTTGTGATGTCAACTGCGGTATCCTCGTCCAGATTTCCAGTCGGCTCGTCCGCAAGGATAACGCTTGCATCAGAAGCCAATGCACGGGCGATTGCCACTCGCTGCTGCTGACCGCCAGAGAGCTTCAGCACGTTTCGTCTGCTTTCTTCCTCGGTTAGTCCCATACGCTCTAAAATGGGCATAGGCGGCACCTTTGAGGTAAGAGCCACATTTTCTCTCGGTGTCAAATAGTCTATCAGATCGTAGCTCTGGAAGATAAATGCAACGTGATTCTTGCGGTGTGCCGCAAGTCCAGTCTTTTCAATATCCTCACCATTGTATAAAATCTGTCCGCTCTGGGGACTGTCCAGACCTCCAAGCAGGGAGAGCAGGGTGGTCTTTCCGCAGCCCGACGAGCCGAGGATTGCATACATTTTGCCTGTTTCTAATTCTGCATTTACACTTTTTAATACGTTCCGCTTATCGTCATAGGAATAGCGGATGTTACGAATTTCCATAATGCTCATTGAAAATACCTCCTATCTCAAAATTTAAAATTTGTCAATATATCTCCCGATATTTTTTTTAATTTATACTCATCATCCATAAATGGATGGAATGACTGATGATGTTGTTCTGCGGATGTATATCCATTCGCTTACCCTATCAGTTCTCGTTGGGTCTGTGCCCTCACATTCCTTCATTCTGCTTTATGGATAAAGGCACGGGGCAGACTTGTGCTTAAATGCTGCCTCTTTGGGCTGATGGAGGGATCCTCCTTGTCCCCGTGCCATTACCGGCTCATTCTGTTATCAGGCGGCAGCTTTTAACTGCTCCCTGCGGACATGTCCGAAGACTTTCCCTGGATCGTAGTTTTCTTTCTTTTTTGCAAGCGTATGGACCAGCGTCAGGATCTTCTTGCTGATGACGATCAGTGCCTGCATCTTCCTCAGAGGGGCTTTCTCCCTCGTTTTCAGGTAATGGTGGAGCTGTTTCATCTCCTCATTTGTTGCGACCATTGTCAGCGCCATCTGGTAAAGCACGCTCCGCAGGTTCTTCCTTCCCCGTTTAGATATTTTCGTCCCGCTCTTGTTCTTGCCGGAACTGTCCTCCACAAGGTTGTATCCCGCCATGCGGCTCATCTGCCGTGGATTCTCAAATCTTGTCGGGTCGCCAAGCTCTCCCAGGCAAGCTGCTAGTGTCACAATGCCTATTCCCTTTATGCTTAAGAGAAAATCTGCATAGTCTGTCTGCTGCAAGGTATCTTCCATCTGTCTTTCCAGTTCTTCTGTCTGTTTCTCCAGAAGTTCCAGTTCCTCCAGCATCAGGCGCAGCTTCAGCCTTGCCGCCTCTTCCCCGTAATCCACCCCAATAGAATCCTTTGCGGCCTCTACAAGCTGCACAGCTTTCTTTCTCCCGACAGTTTTCTTTACCGACCTTTTTATCTCATCCGTAACACCGTCTTCTCCCAAGCCAAGGATGAACTTCGGAAACGGGCAGGTCTTTAATATATGCCGGGATGCCTTGCCGGAAAGCGGGCATTTGAACACTTCTTCATACTCCGGGAAATATTCATCCATTACCGCTGTGATGGTATTCTTTAATGCGTTCTTACGCTTGTTTAACCCGGTTCTGGTGGTGGACAGCCCCCTCAGTTCCGCATAGATGTCATGGGGCAGGTACAATTCAAAATACCGTCCGTCCTTTATCAGCTTCGCAATCGTCAGCGCATCCTTTTTATCGGACTTTGTCTGGCTGTTGTCGTCCAGCTCCTTTGCCTGCTTTGTTGCATACGGGTTTACCAAGACAACCGTTATCCCCTCCTGTTTCTCAAGCCAGTTCGCAAATGCTTTCCAGTAGTGCCCTGTCGGCTCCATCCCCACAACGGCCTTTATGAAATTTTCTTTCTTGCATATCTCCCGGATTCTTGTTAAGATGGTTTCAAAGCCGCCTTTGCTGTTTTTAAATTTCAGGGCGTGGTCATGCTCTATGCCTCTGAAGTCAACGAATCTTGCCCATTGGTAGTTCTTGGCGATATCCACTCCGACCACGAGTGTGTCTGTCGTGATTGCGATTACTTTTTGTTTCAGGCGGTCTTCGTACTTTACTTTCATTGCTATAAAATCTCCTTTGTTTTCTGATGTATTAAGTCGCGAAACTCATATACATCATACGGGGAGATTTTATTTTGTCAAAGTTCAAATTTCATTCTCTATAGGAATGCTTAACTCATCTGTGATAGAATTTTTTTAGGCTTCATCTGTATGACTGAAATGGATGCCGCTGAAACGGAAAACGCTATCAGTAACGTACCGAAAATATAGATATATAGCAAATAGTCGGGACTGACAGTTACTTGAACAGATTCCAGTGTTTCCACATTAGAAGTGTCGTATGGAATATACTGTCCTGTTATATCAAGGTACTCGGTGCCATCGTCTGGCAGTTCTATTTCGGGCAAGGGCTGTGATTCAGACACTTGATGGAAAATCAAATCACTCACTCCTTGTGAAATGAGGTTGCTTGTAAAAAAGGATACTCCAAAAGCAACTATCGCTATCATCAGCACTTCTACTGTATACTGCAAAAGAATCCTGCTTTTTGAAATTCCGACAGAGAGCAGGATGCCAGTTTCATGCCGACGCTGCTTTATCCACATGGAAAGAATCAGTACCAAAATGCCCACACTCACCGCGACGCATCCGACAATCAGCCAGACAATCAGATTCTGCATAGCTGTCAATGGCGAAACAACTGCTTCGTATGCGGAGTTATCCATTGTGAGGGTAAAGGAATCCCAGTCTAAATCAAGGGCTTTTATCTGGCTTGCGATTTTTTCCATTTCTCTGGGATCATCCACATAAAAATCAACGCCGTTATCATACTGTATCACATCCCTCTGCATAATTTCCTGCATTGCCTTATGGTCAATAATCAGACGGTTACGCTTGTCCGTTGATGTAGTGTGGTATGGATTGGTATCTCCCTTATACTCGTAAATGCCAACAACTTTCAGTTTCACATCAGGATAATCACCGTTGTCAAAGCAGCACTGTACGGTAATGGTATCACCAAGCTTTAAATTGTTTTTTTCCGCAATTGCCGAACTAATTAAAACAACATGGTCATCATCTTTCTTAATATGCCGTCCTTCTACCAACTGGAACGCTTTTCGGGTAAAGAAATTAAAATACTCTGAATTTGTGACAGATGGAAGCCTGCTGTCATCGATTTCTGCACCAAAACTAATCCCAGATATGAAATCAAAGTCTTTTGCATAAACATCCCCGTCACCTATGCCGTTATATGCTTTCACCCCATCTATAGACATAATTTTCTGAATATCCTCATCGGTAATAGGCGCACCAACATATTCAACCAACATACCACCTGCCGCCTGCTGATACTGCCAGTTTTTTCTGTTGTTTTCATCCAATTCAAGGCGAATGCTCCCGCCTACAGACTGGCGCAGACTTAGGGCAGAATCGTCTGCCGCTTTGTATATGGATAATCCAGTCAGAATAAAGGTGGATATTGTAACCAATACCAAAAACAGGATAAGGGTTTTTGTCTTTTTCCGCATCGTATATAAAAATGCTCTTTTCAATGTACTCATGGCGTTTATCCTCCTGTTAGCTCATTTTTGATAAAATATCTTTTGGTTTCATTCGGGCAACTGGCAAAGCAGCCGTAACCACTGCAAACACGATAATAAGTGTCTCTAAAAGGAATTGCAAAGCTGTCGTTTTTAGGGAAATTGGCATTGCAATTACAGTTCCCATATTTTTTAGGGCAGCTTCTACTTGTCCCACGATGAACCGTCCCAACATGGGTGATACAAGGAACACCAAAACAGCAATCATAAGGATTTCACAAATAAGCTGTAGCATAATCTGGGGAGCGGATTCGCCAACGGAAAGGAATATCCCTGCTTCGTGTATCCGATTCTTTATTCTCATTGCAAGCACAAGAGCTACTACGATAAAGCCAACTCCTGCAATTACAGTAATCAGTATTTCCGTAAGCCGTTCCATTGTCTGAATCTGATATGCAACTGCCTTGTATTCGGATTCGTTTATGCGGATAAAGTAATCCTCCCATTGGATAGACGTTATCTGCTGTACCTGCTCCACAATGTGATTCAATTCCTTTGGGTCTGTCACATAAAAAGTTATATTCCCAGAATATCCGAATGGTTTTTGCCTAGACAGTTTCCAGTAAATATCATGGGTTGTGAAAATGGTGTCATTATCATATTCCATCTTCCCGTCACTGGAATACAGCCCTACAATCAAGACCTTAGTTTGCTCCCCGCTGTCACCAGAAGCAGATTCCAAAACAAGCTCACTGCCAACTTGTAAATGATTCTCTGCCGCCAGTTTATCGCTGATAAGTGCTGCGTCCCTGTCATCTTCTGTAATATGCCTGCCCTCCGCTAATTCCAGTATTCCGTTCATAAAATCCGTCTGGTAGGCAGTTTCTGTATTAGCGGAAAGACTGCCGCTTGACATTCCAGAAAGATAGTAGATTCCCTCGGCAGTGACAGAAGTGTGCTGTTCGGCATTGTAAGTCTTTATGCCCTCTACAGTTATCATCTGTTCCACTGTATTAAGAGAAATAGGGATTTTTTCAGCGGTATATCCTGCTTCGTTGTCACGAAAGTCCAGATTGTTGATGTTTCCGCTCATGGTAAAGGACGCACCTATTGTTGCCCGCAGGTTCTCCGCTGCTTTTGCCGTTCCGTCTCGGATGGAAATTCCCACCATGACCGACACGGTTATTAAAAGCAACAGCAGAAAAAGCGTCAAACTCTTTCCCTTTTTTCTAATGACATAAAGTAATGCTCGTTTGTAGACGTTCAAAATAGTTCCTCCTTTCGCTTGATACCCATAGATTCTATCCCTTTCATGTGATTGGGGTATCATTCTAATATGAATGGCGTATGAAATTGCAGAAAAAAAGCTGCCTGCTTTCTGCGCAGGCAACTTTCAAGCTATCTAAAATTCTATTGTGAAACGCATTCCGCTGTTATTCTCTATGGCTGCAAACGTGTAAGGAATCTGCAAGGTTTTTAGGATTGTGTCAACAATATATAAGCCCAATCCGTTACCGACCGTATCTGGACTGCTTCCGTACTCTGGACGGTAGAACGGTTCAAAGATGTGGGTTAGATATTTCTGGGGAATCGGGACACATTCGTTATCAAAAATCAGTTTTTGATTTGCTATATAAATTCTTATGCTGCCTCCCTTGGGTGTATAGGAGACAGCGTTAGCCAGTAGGTTAGAGATTACTTTTTTTATCATGGTGAGAGGATAACATATCGAAAGCTTTTCGTAAGTATCTGTCTCTATGCAAATCCCTTTCGACTTGGCAATAATCGCATAGGGCGGAAGCACCTGCGGAATCAGTTCGGATAAGTCAATTTCTTCATCCTCTCCGTTCTGTGGCTTTTCAAACTTTGACACGTCAAGAATTTCCCGAATCATTGCCGATAGTTGTTCCATCAGAATTTTGCACTTTGGCAGGTACACGCTATGGTCTTTGTATTTCCCCACATTTAAAATCATATTTTCCAACATGACGTTTACGGCAGTAACGGGGGTTTTTAATTCATGGGAAGCTGAACGAAACAGGTTTGTTTTTTGTACTTCCATTTCTCCTACCTTGTGGATTTCCTGCTCCAAGTCATGAATTGTCTTTAGCAGATTATCATATAGGCTGTTTATATTATCTGCTAATATTTCAATTTCATCATGGGTATGGATTTCACAATGGATATCCGATGTCAATTCCTGCATCTGCTTTGTTGCACTTGAAATTTGCTTGATTGGTTTCGTGAGCATATGGGAATATACCAAGGCGGACAGTATGGAAATAAGCGTACATAAAAAGGCAGTAATGGGTAAAATAACAATGACTGTACTGACCGCATCCTCAATTTGCTGTCTTGATACAGTGGCTTTTACATATCCGTTTTCATTCGGCAGGATTCTTTCGACATAAAAGAAATCTGTACCGCCTTTGGGATTTTGGGACAGTGATATTTTTATCTTTCCGTCTGATTTTTCCGCAATGACATTTACATCTTCCGTATCTCCATTCAAACGCTCTGTTTCACTTGCATTCAGTAAATTCGTTTCATAGGTATAGCCGTCATAGCTGACCGAAATATCGGCACACCATTTCCCCGCAAATTCAGTCACTAATGAAAGCCTTTCAGAATCTGGAGTATCAGCCATATCTTCACACAATTTTGCAACATCATTTTCCAACTCGTTCCGTTGGCGAAAATTATATACTGTTGGAAGTAATATATAAATCAGCAAGTGGGAGACTGCCACAATTACTATCATCAGACTAAATGTATATAAAAAGGTTTTTGGAAAAAGTTTCAGCTTTCTCATATGTCCACCTCCAATTTGTATCCAATCCCTTTCACCGTGACAATGCAATCAAGTTCCAGTTTTTTTCGCAGGTTTCTGATGTAGCTGTCAACAATACGGTCTATCACATAGGAATCGTCTCCCCAGACCGCATTTAATATCTGTGACCGTGACAGCACCAATCCCTTATGGTCGAGCAACAGCTTTAGCAGTTCGATTTCTTTTGGGGTTATGTCGATTTTTCCGTTCTGATTGCAGGCGGAGTATCCAGAAAAGTCCACGGTCAACTCGCCGTACTTCCAGATATTCGGCTCATCTTTTACGCCTGCCCGACGCAGCAGGGCAGTGATGCGCTTTCCAAGCACCACCATAGAAAACGGTTTTGTCATATAATCGTCTGCCAGACAATCGAAGCTTGATACCTGCGTATATTCGTCCTCTAATGCCGTAAGCATGATGACTGGTATCTGGCTTGTCTTTCGTACAGAATTTAATACCGCAAGTCCTGACATTGTGGGCAGCATAATATCAAGGACAATTAAATCTATCTTGTTCTGTGAAAAAATCTCCAAAGCATCTGTTCCATCATACGCTGATACAATTTCGTGACCTGCCTCTTGCAGATATTCAGAAAGAGCTTCGTTTGTATCAACATTATCTTCCACAATCAATATCTTTGCCACAAAGACCACCTCCAACTTTATCTTAGCATCTCCATGTGTATGGAGTATGAATTTTTGCATTTTTCGGGATTCTGATTCAAGCTCCTGCACCTATTATAATTATCCTTATTTCAGCAATCAACTGTGCAAATATGAACTTTTATCACTTGTTTAGTAGAAATAAAATCTCCTATACAAAGAGATTTCACATCGTTTAAGCAGAACGTTCATCTCTGTACAATAGAAGTACCAAATATTAAATATAGGTGGTGAAATTATGACCAATCATGATTTTGATTTTCTGGAATTAGGGCAGGCAATTCAAAATGCCCGTGAGAAACAGCGGATCACCAGAGAAGAATTAGCCGAAGAACTTGGCATTTCTGCAAGACATTTGCAGTCCATTGAAAAAGAGGGACAGTATCCCAGCTTAGACGGGAAGGGATTGTAAAGCTATGATAATAGCAAGCAGTCCCTTTTGTATTTCGGGAGGTGACTGATATAGATACCATGAATTTGCAAAAACAGGTTTATGACGCTGATGACATTCAAAAGCTATTGGGTATTGGCAGAAGCAAGGCATACGCATTTCTGGATGAAGCCTATGAGAGTCAGAAACCGTTCAGGGTAATAAAAATAGGAAAGTTGTACCGGGTTCCCAAAGAGGGATTTGATCAATGGTTAAATGGAGCGAGCTAAATGTGCGGAGGTGATAGGAATGGGAAAGAAAACACAGGAAAAGAGTGTTGCTTTTTTTGAACGAAATTCATGGTATCACCGTACAAAGGCACTGCAAGATAATGGCATTGTTAAATATGGAAAGAAAGGCGGATTTTCCAGTCAGGCAGAGGCGGAGGCCAGTTATCGGAAATGCGAGGAAGAATTTAATACGCTGTTGCGGAAACAGCAGCTTTCAGGCAAATCCAATAAAGACGTCCTTTTTAAAGATTATCTTATCTACTGGTTTGAGGAAGTGTTTTCAAAAAGAATTGAGACGACAACAAGAATGGTTGGGGCATATGCTTTATATGACTTGATAATCCCAAACATTGATTATGATATAAAGATGAGGTTTGTCAGCGTGGAATACCTGGACGGACTTCTGGAGAGGACGTCAAAGGCTTGCGTTTCGGCAGGAAACAAAGGACGGGAAATTTTGAATCTTGCCATGAAAGAGGCAGTCATAGAGGGCTATATCAATGTGAATCCCGTGCCGGAAACAAAGCCGTATAAGTGAAAGAAACCCAATATCGTGATTCTCAGCAGGGAGAAAATAAAAATACTCCTTCAGGCGGCTTCAAAGGATAACTGGTATTTGGAAATTCTGTTGGGACTGTTTTGCGGACTGCGGAAAGGTGAAATCTATGGCCTGAAATTTTCCGACTTTGATTTAGAACACCGTAGTGTGAAAATCAGCAGGCAGATTGTTGCAAACCCCATCATAAAAGAGGGTGGCAGGATTGAAGAAAATATTTCAATCGAACGTGCTCCCAAAACGCCCAACAGTTTCCGAGTATTGCGTGTGCCAGAGGTCATTATTACGGAGTTGGAGAAAAGAAAATGTCAGATAGATATGTATAAAGAGAAGATGCAGGAGTCTTTTATTGATAACGATTATATCAGTTGTCAGGCAAATGGAAAGGTACATAGCCTGTCTGCCATGAACAATGCTTTGACAAAGCTGTGTGTGCGGAATGGACTCCCTGCTGTAACCGTGCATGGACTCCGCCATATGTTTGCGACAATTTTGGTGGAGCAGGGTGTTCCGCTTGCGAAAATATCAGGGTTATTGGGACATAGTTCTGTCAATACGACTTTTGAATATTATTGCGACGTCATGGATGAGAAAGAAAAGATTATTGCCTTTATGAATGATGCTTTTGCTCCTGAAGGCAGGGAAGGAACAGGATAACATGGAATTTGATTTAAAATTACAGCAGTTTGTGGACAGGAAGGTTTATAACGTCACGCCGATTAAGAGTAAGTTTGGCTATCGTGTGGTTCTGATTTATGCGGACGGGACAAAAATACCGCAGCAGAAATCCGGATTTGCGACAAAGAAAGCGGCGGACACGGACAGGGACAAGACGTTGGGCGAATTATATTCCGGCACATATGTGGTATATACCAGTGTAAAAGTGAAAGACTTTATGCTGTTCTGGCTTGAAAAAGAAATGCGTCCACGCATTACAAGCGGCTCCTATGAAACCTATTCCAATATTGTGAATAACCATGTGATTCCAGTGATGGGCAACATCAGAATGACGGAAATCAAACGGAGTCATATCCAGAGCCTTTATTATGAAGAAGCGGCTGTTTCCGTTTCTATCGCAAGATTGGTAAAAACAGTGATGAATACGTCCATGCAGTATGCTGTAAATAAGAAAATCATTTCCATAAACCCAACGATTGATGTTGCTCTGCCAAAGCAGATAGAGAAGAAAGCCTATCACACCCGGAACATTGATACACAAAAGACGCTGAATATGGAGCAGGTTTTAACGCTCATTGAAGCAAGCAGGGAAACGCCAATCCATATGCAGGTATTATTTGCAGTTCTGTTGGGGTTGGGGCGGTGTGAAATCAATGGGGTAAAATATTCGGATATAGATTATATCAATCGGACATTAAAGGTACAGCGGCAGCTAGGCAAGAAACCAAACACGACTGCCGGGGACTTCCCGGCTAAGACGTTTACAAAGCAGGAAATCGGATTGAAAACGCCGTCCAGCTACCGAACCATCCCCATACCGGATTATGTGTTTGAAGCCATTCTGGAAGAAAGAAAAGTGTATGAGAAGAACCGTAGAAGGAGGTCAGGCACGTTTCAGGATTTGGATTATATCTACTGTTCCACTTATGGACGTCCGAGAAGCAAGGATTTTCACTGGAGACATTATAAGAAACTGTTGGAGGACAATGGACTGCCTGATATAAGGTGGCATGATTTGAGAAGCACTTTTTGTACTATCTTATTAAAGAATAATTTCAATCCTAAAGCGGTATCACAGCTCATGGGACATGCGAAAGAAATTATCACCATAGATGTTTATGGAGACACTGCCGAAATCATTGAGGACTGCTTAGACGATCTCCAGCCGTTTATTGATGAAGTAATCCCAAAGGAAGAATGTGAAAGCGGTACAGATTTTTCAGAAGATAATTATATAGAACAAATCAGTGAGTTTCTTGCATGAAAATAAGATACTGGCATAATCAAATCGCATGAAAAAAGTACAGAACAAAAGTTCGATTTTGGTCTGTACTTTTTTTGACTTATATGTTATAATGAAAAACCAAATGACTGGATAATACTATCTGTACTGGTTGGTGTTATTCAGTGTTGTTTCGTTTCAAAAATACGGTTTTGTGACCTGCATTCGTGTAATTGCTATTTTAACGCTTATTCGCCAGCTTTGCAAGCCCATTTTACACGAATCGAAAATCAA
>JAETQR010000146.1 GCA_021770615.1 Lachnospiraceae bacterium
TGATATGTACCCAGAATTCTGGACACATAAAAAATTGAATTAGGTGCACATGGATGCCTCTCTGAATTTTGTAGGAGGCATCCATTTTGTTTTCTCTTGGATTCTTTCGTTGTTGTAGTAATTTATGTAGCCGTCAACAGCCTTGGCAAATGTTTCAAAAGAGGAATACTCTTTTTCATGCCCGTAGAACATCTCGTTTTTCATCCGTCCAAAGAAGGTCTCCATGATGCAATTGTCGTAACAGTTGCCCTTCCTTGACATGGATTGAATGATTTTGTGATCTTTAAGTGCCTGCCTGAAGTACACGTGCTGGTACTGCCACCCTTGATCAGAGTGAAAGATCAGGCCATCTACAGAGGGAAACTTCGTAAAGGCGCCGGCCAACATTCTCTGGATCTGTTCCATATTGGCACTTTGAGATAAATCATAAGAAATGATTTCGTTTGTGTTCATGTCGAGTATAGGAGAGAGATAACACTTCCCCCACGAAAAACCGAACTGAGATACATCGGTAGTCCATTTTTGCATAGGAGCTGTCGTGCTGAAATCCCGGTCAAGGATATTCTCAGCAACCTTGCCGACCTCGCCCTTGTAGGAATGATACTTTTCCTTTGGGCGCTTTCCTGCCAACCCCATAGTGTGCATAAGCCGTTGTACCCGCTTATGATTGACCTTGTGGCCGCGCTTTATCAGTTCCTGATATACTCTTCGCACACCGTAGCGGCCTTTATGCTGTGAGAAAATGTCTTTGATTTCATCTGCCAAGCAATGGTTTCGAACAGCAACTTGATCGGCCTTGCTCAACTCAAAATAATAGGTAGACCGTGCCATCTGCATAGATTTCAACAGATATTTCAATTGGTATCCTTTTTCACGCAGCTCTTTGATGATCGCTGCTTTCTCGCCTTGAGTTGCGCTGCGTGCCTCTCTTCTCTCAAGGCGATCTCTTTTTTTATAACTTCATTCTCCGCCTTTATATACTCGTTTTCTGCCCGAAGCCGGATCAATTCTTCTCGTTCGGATTCATTCAGTGGCCTTGCTTCTTCCTTTTTCATTTGGGGTACCCCTTTACTTGGACGACCTTTTTTCATTTCTACCAGGCCATTATACCCCTTTGTTTTATAGTTTTGAACCCATTGATACAATAGTCTATCTTGAATACCGGCCTCGATTGCCACTGACACACAGGATTTTCCGGACATTACTTGGGATACTAGTTCCAGCCGTTCTTCTGGTGTCCAGTTCCTGTTGAAATTTTTGTGTTTCAGTGCTTCTGGACCGCGGCTATCCTCTGCTCTTACCCATAGTCTCACTTTATCCCGAAAGGATTTATCGCTAACACCTTCCGGCGTTTCTGGCCATTTTCCTTCTCGATACAGTTCTACACATTTCCTTTTGTACTCATATGTGTACCGCATAATAATACCCCCTCTACTGGGTGTCCAGTAAAGGGGGTACATATCA
>JAETQR010000013.1 GCA_021770615.1 Lachnospiraceae bacterium
TATTCCGGAGGGAGCTCTTTTTCCGGCATGGGCGCTCCCGCTTTATAAGTACACAGCGGTATGGGTGTGGAAAACACCCACACCTCATACCGGTGCACTTATGACCCATGCTGAAAAAAGAGCTCCCTCCGGAATACTGCAATTCGATAAGCCCGGGTAGGTTTCTGGGTGCTATGGCGAGGTAACTTATAGGCTTGCCGTATTTCAGGAGAAACGCTTCTCCTGAAATACGGACCCTATAACCCGTAAAGGTGGCGAAAAAGGCCGGGGACGTTTGAGGGGTGGGAAGGATTGGTCACTGCCTGGAACTTTTCGCAAGCCCGCTTGTGTTTGTTCCAGGCAGTGACCAATCCTTCCCACCCCTCAAACGTCCCCGCCTTTTTCCCACCATTCCAAACAAAAGATTGACATATTCTCTTCTTATGATATTATTATATTTGTGTAATTATGGCAAATTGCCTGTATTCTGGAAATCATGTCTGCGCACTGAGCCGGATCCGGCGGCGTCCGCAGAACTACAAGAAAGAATGGAGAATGAGACATGTATAACATGGAAAAACAACACAAACTTGGTAAATTACACGCCCTGGAACGAATTTGTCTTCTGCTGGATGAAGATTCTTTCCGTGAAATCGGCTCGAACATCACCAACCTGGAAGATGCGTTCAATATAAAAAAAGGGCAGTTTCCTTATGATGGAGTAATCACCGGCTATGGCACGATAGGCGGGCAAAAAGTAGTCATATATTCTGAGGATTTTACTGTGATCGGCGGTACGCTTGGTAAGCAGCACGGCTATAAGATCGCCAATGCGATCAAGATGGCCATCGAAAACCGCTGTCCGGTCATCGGCATCAATGATTCCGGCGGAGCAAGGATCCAGGAGGGCGTCAACGCCCTTGCCGGTTATGGTGAAATCTTTTATTATAATACGATGGCATCCGGGTACATTCCCCAGATTTCTATTATTGCCGGCAACTGCGCCGGCGGAGCGGTGTACAGCCCGGGAATTACAGATTTTATTTTCGTGATCGATGACATCAGCCAGATGTTCGTAACCGGTCCGAAGGTAATCAAAAGCGTCACAAATGAAGACATCACAGCATCTTCCCTTGGCGGAGCCAATGTCCACGCACAGCGAAGCGGCGTTGCCCACTTCCATGCGCCTTCTGAAAAAGAATGCTTTAAAAAGGTGAAAGATCTCATCGCTGTTATCCCGCCATGCTATAAAGAGGGATGCGTCCACGTAAAAGAAGGTACTGTCCTTCCAAAGATCAATGAAACGATGCCATTTCGTGAAGAACTTGCTAATATTATTCCGGAGAAAAGCAATCAGGCATATGACATCCACGATGTTATCAACGGCATCATCGATGAGAACTCCTTTGTGGAGGTACAAGAGGAGTTTGCCAAAAATGTAGTCGTTGGATTTGCACGGATCAAAGGAATTGCAATCGGTATCGTATCAAACCAGCCAAACTTTATGGCAGGCGTACTTGACTGTGATGCGAGCGATAAATCGGCGCGTTTTATCCGTTACTGCGACGCCTACAACATCCCGATCATCACACTTACTGATGTTCCCGGCTTCCTGCCCGGAAAAGATCAGGAGTACAAAGGAATCATCCGGCACGGTGCCAAACTTCTCTATGCATATTCAGAGGCAACTACGATAAAAATAAATATTATATTGAGAAAAGCTTACGGCGGCGCTTATATCGCGATGAGCAGCAAACATCTCCGCTCTGACTTTGTCTATGCGTGGCCAACCGCTGAAATCGCCGTTATGGGCGCAGACGGTGCGGCTGATATTTTATATGGAAAACAGATGAAAACGATGAACCCTGCCGAAAAGGCTGCATTCCGTCAGGAAAAGATTGATGAATACAATGAAAAATTCATGAATCCGGGGATTGCCTCTATGCATGGCTATGTGGATGAGATCATTAAACCAGAAGCCACAAGAGAACGGATCTATGGCGACATCATGATGCTTTCCGACAAACGTTCGACTGACGGCGTTCATAAGAAACATGGGAATATCCCTTTATAAAAGGTGCGCACTATTGAATCGTATTTCATAAGTAAAAACACAAATTAAGGAGTAAAATCATGATTTTTTCAACATACCAGTTTATATTGATCTTTTTGCCGATCACTTTCTGTGGTTACTTTTTCCTACACCACTTTAAGTTTCACAATCTGGCAAAAATATGGCTTGTTCTGGCTTCCTTCTATTTTTATGGGGCAGGAAGCCCGGATTTCTTTCCGTTCTTTCTCGGAAGCGTAGTCGGAAACTACGTAGTCGGAAATACGCTCAGCAAACTTCAGGGAGACGAGCACCGGATCGAGAGGGGCCTCCTTCTGACTGCCGGTGTTCTGGCAAATGTCGGGCTTCTCGGCTACTACAAATACACGGACTTCTTTATTAAGAATGTAAATTTTATTGCGGGGACAAGCATTCCGCTCCAACACATCATCCTCCCGATCGGTATTTCTTTCTTTACGTTCCAGCTCATCGCCTTTCTCGTGGATTCCTTCCGCGGTGAGACAAAAAGCTATGACGTCCTTGACTATCTGCTGTTTATCACATTTTTCCCACAGCTGATCGTGGGACCGATCATCCACCATGCAGAAGTCGTTCCTCAATTTGAAAACAAAAAGAACCACAAACTGATCTTTGACAATGTAGCGATCGGACTTTTTATCTTTTCCATCGGATGCGCAAAGAAAATGCTGGTCGCTGACCCGCTTACCACGGATGCGCAGGGCTTTTTTAATAACGTGAACAATCACCTTCCGATGATACAGTCGTGGTTCCACTCGATCGAATACACGGTTTCCTATTATTTCGATCTGTCCGGTTATGCCGACATGGCGATCGGACTTGGCTGGATGTTTAATATTAAAATTCCGCAGAACTTTAATTCACCTTATAAAGCAAAGGATTTTCAGGAATACTGGCAGAGATGGCACATGACACTCTCCCGCTTCCTCGGCTCTTACGTCTTCCGTAACGTATACCGGAAGGGTGTAAAATACAGAAATTATTATGTAGCTACGATGGTTACGTTTTTTGTGTCTGGTTTCTGGCACGGTGCAGGATGGACTTTCGTCGTATGGGGACTTGTAAACGGTTTTCTTGTGTGTATTGCCTCTTACCGCAATAAACACAAGAAAAAAACTCCCCTGTGGCTTGGCATTCCACTCACATTCCTGCTCGCCGTACTGACAAGGATCCTGTTTGTATCGGATACCTTTACAAACGCAAAATATGTGCTGAAGGGGCTGATCAACTTCTCTACCCTTCACCTGTCCACCCTGAAGTCATTACTCGCTGACAACTGGGATATGTGGCTTCTCACACTGGTGGGGCTCGCCATCTGCTGGTTCTGCCCGACGACACAAAAAATATCTGAGAAATTCAAACCAAACTGGAAATATTTATTATATGCGGCAGCATTACTGATCATCTGTATCCTGAACATGGATAAAGTGGTTCAGTTCCTGTACTTCCAGTTCTAGTAAGATAACATGGAAAGGTATGACGACAATGAATGCAAAAAAATGGACACTCGGCTTTGTATTTCTTATAATACTCTGTCTGTTATTTATCGCCGGTGCAAATTTTTTCATCGATCCATATGGATATTTCTCAGCAAGGAAGGGTGAAAATTACACCATGGACGAGGAGGATTATCTGAGAGAGCAAAAGGCAGAACACATCAAATATCACTCGGATGATTATGATGCCTATCTTGTCGGCGGTTCCAAAGCCGGGGCGCTGCACAGTGACAAACTCTCCGAGATCGACGGATACCGGTACTACAACTGCTGGCTCCTCTCCGGAAACTTTGAAGATTATTATAATTATTCAAAATATATCATTGAGACCGCTCATCCCAAAAAAATCCTTCTTCATATCTCCACTTCTGAGATCGCACAGTTTGACCGTGAAGCAAAGGGAGATATTTACGAAGTGCCTGCTGTCATGAGCGGCGAATCAAAGATTGCAGAAGTAGTAAAATTTTTATTCAAAAATCTGTCTGTAAGTTTTGATACGATCACAAATACAGAGACGACTTATCCGGTTCTTCCGACCGGGGAACGCAATCTCACAAAATATTATGAGTACTATGATGCCCATCACGATACGACTGAGTATTATGACTATCTGATGAAGGCTCAGGTGGATCCTTATCTCCCCCGCCTCATCAATGGCACGAAAGATAAAGCAGATCTTGTAAACAGCAATCTCGAATATTTAAAGAAGATCAAACGCCTTTGTGATAAAAACGGCGTGGAACTCCAGGTATTCCTCAGCACACTTTTTATCGGGGAAATGGTGGGCTACGAGGGGAACAGTTTTTACAACTGGCTCTCTCAAATGGTGGAGATCACCGGCGGTCTGTGGTGCTTTAACAACTACAATGATCTCGTATTTAACCCATTTAACTATTACAATGCCCGCCACTATTACTTCGAGATGGGCGACCTGATGATCGACCGGATGAGTGGTAAGGCTGATGAAAAATATAATGATTTCGGTGTCTACCTCACAAGGGATAACATCGCAGATGAAATCGCACTCAGGAAAAAGAAGACCGATGAGATCCGGAAGTATTATAAAGAAACCGGTACAATCCCGCTTTCTGATTTTGACGACCCGAATAACATCGCCAAAGATCCAGAAAACCTGACGGGCAACTAAAATGTGCACAAATGGAGGTAACTATGACGACAAAAAAATGGTGTGTCAGTTTTCTTTGCATCATTCTGGCCGCTCTTTTCGCTATCATGGGAATCAATTATTTTGTTGATCCCTATGGGTATTTCCGAAGCCAGAGCGGCGACTGTTATGATCTGGACGAAAATGACTATCTCAGAGAATTGAAAGCAGAACACATTAAACATTTTTCAGATAAATATGACGCTTATCTGATCGGTGGTTCCAAAGCCGGAGCACTCCGCACGGATAAGCTCAAAGAACTGGATGGCTATGATTATTATAACTGCTGGGTGATGTCCGGAAACTTTCAAGATTATGAAGCATATACAAAATACATCGTAGAAAACACAAAAGCAAAGAAAATCCTGCTCCAGATATCAACTTCCGAGATCAAACAATTTGACCGCGAATCCCGGGGAGCCATTTACGAAACACCTGCTATGCTCAGTGGTGAGTCAAAAGTGGCCGAATACGTCACCTTCCTCTTTAAAAATCTGAAACTGTCTTTTGAGGAACTGACTGATGATTCCGTCCGCTATCCCTGTCTGGAAACCGGGGAACGTAATCTGACAAAATACTACGATTATTTCAACGAGAAGAAAGGAACCGAAGAATATTACAATTTCCTGATGAAGAAAAAGGTGGATGCCTTTTACAAAAATCTGACCGATGGGACAAAAGACAAATCGGCTGTCACGAGCCAGTGCATCGCCTCCCTGAAACGTATGAAGAAGATGTGCGAAAAGCATGGTGTTGAATTTCAGGTGTTTTTCGGATCTGTATTTGCCGGTCAGATGATCGGCTACGAAGGCGACAGCTTCTACAATTTCTTAAAACAGGTCGTACAGGTCGCCGGGGATGTATGGTGCTTTAACACATATAATGATGTGGCAATGAATATTTATAATTATTATGACATCGCCCATTATTACTATGAAATCGGGGATCTCATGATCGACACGATGGCCGGAAAGCCTTCCAAATATTATAATTTCGGCGTACTGCTCAATGAGGATAATGTGGATGCTGAAATCGCCAGCCGCCGCCAGAAACTGGAGGAATGGAAAACATACTACGGATCACATGGCAGCCTTCCATTCCAGGGCGTGGAGGATGCAAGTCTGGTAGCGAAAGTATACGGATAAAAAATATTGTAAAAGAACCAAAAAAGCAAAAAAGTGTGCGCTTTCAGCCACACTTTTTTATTTTAATGCGTAATAGTTCAAAAACAAATCATTATATATCATTGTATCATAAGCATAAAAAATAGTAAAATATGGGGTGATTTATTATTAGGTGTCATGATCCAACAAATACATAAGATATAAAATATAACCCACAAATACGCACAGAAAGGCGGATCCAAATGAAAAACCGAAAATTAAGTACAATAATCACTATGACCATTTCTCTTGTTGTTGCCATTTGTATCACCTGTTTATTTTTGGTTGCCAGCAACAACATGACCAAGGCAATGAAGGAAACAAGCATCGACAATATGAAAACATCGCTGGAAGCCAAACAAAAAGTCATAGAAGAATATGTAAGTAATGCGGAAGCACAACTTGTTTCTTATAGTAAAGGGATTGAAATCATTAATCTGCTAAAAGATCCCCAGAATGATTTATTAAAAGAAAAGGCACAGCAGTATACTGAAAATTATTTTAAAGAATTAGAGAACTGGGAAGGCATATACACCGCTGAATGGAATACACACGTGATCGCCCATTCCAACCCGGAAGTCGTCGGTATTACAACCCGTGAGGGTGATGCACTCAAACAATTACAGGACGCTATGACAGAAGCAAATGGCTTGTACAACACCGGTATCATTATTTCTCCTGCCTCTGAGAAGCTGACCCTTTCCATGTATTATCCGGTTTATTCAGAGGACGGGAAAAAAATCCTCGGATATGTAGGCGGTGGTCCGTTTGGAGAGGAACTTCAGAAGCTGTTGGATACGATGACGGTAGAGGGATTGGAAAATGCCCGTTTTACGATGGTAAACACGAACACGAAAACCTACATATTTGATCAGGATGAAAAACGCATTGCCCAAAAGATCGAAGATAAGGCAATGCTCTCGATCTTACAGGCCGCAAAAGGACAAAACGAGAAAAAATGTCAGGAAATGGAATTTACGGATGAAAACGGCATTGATTCACTCGCTGCCTATTGCTATGTACCAGAACGGGGCTGGGCTGTTATCCTGACAGATACCGAAGATGAGATTTACATGATTGCAAATTCTAACAGGAAAACCCTGGCAATCTTCTGTATCGTCTTCTTTTTACTGATCACTCTGCTATCATGGTTTGTGATCCATCTTTGTATCCATCCGTTGACTGTAGCAGAGTCAGCTATTCTTGAATTAAAAAATCTAAATCTGAAAAAAAATAAGAAATTAGGAAAATACGTAAACCGGAAAAGTGAGATCGGGCATATCGCAACGGCGATCGACTCCTTATATGAAACTTTTGACGATATTATTTCTACTCTAAATCAGTGTTCTGATTCACTGATAGATTCGGCAACAAAAATAACCGATTCTTCCCACGTATTATTCGAGTGCGTGGATGATAGCGCCACTACGGCAGAACAAGTTGTCACAGGGGCTGAAACCACCAAACAGGCAGTAACCTCCGTGGGAAATGAGATTGCCAGAATATCAGACCTGGTCTTACGGGTGGATGAACAGGTTCAGGCCGGAAGTGATAAAAGCGATGTACTGATCCAGTCCGTCCAGGAGATGAAAACCGTGGCAAATCAATCACTGGAAACAAACGAAGATAAGATGAAAACGACTGAAAAAAACATAGAAGAGGCTATGCAAAATCTACAGTCTCTGACACGGATCAATGAAATGGTAGACCAAATCCTCGACATTACGAATCAGACAAATCTGTTGTCTCTAAATGCATCGATTGAGGCAGCACGTGCCGGCGAAGCCGGAAAAGGATTTGCTGTTGTCGCCAGCGAGATCGGAAACCTGGCGTTGAACTCCTCACAGACAGCGACACAGATCCAAAATATCTGCAATGAAACGAATCAAAATATTGCTTATGTAAGAAATTGCTTTGAATCCATTCTTACTTTCTGGAAAACAGGCGTTTCCAAACAGTTCGGGGACTTTATCGAAATGGCGAACGAATACAGTGTCTCGATCGCATCGATCCAAAGTGTTATTCAGGATATCAAAAACGTTTCTGATTCCTTTGGAGAAGTCGTAACGATAATCCGCAAACAAGTCGATATGGTGCAGAATGCCTCCGACGAAAATACAAAAGGCATGGAACAAATCATCGAAAAGCTGGAGCGTACAACTTCTACTACGGAGATGTTAGGTAATATCACAAAAACAAATAAAGGAAATGCAGAATCGCTCCATGATATCGTACGCAAATTTACAAAATAAACAAAATCAAAAAAACGGGGAGGCTGAACCGCTCGTTCGGCCTCCTCATTTTCTTACACTTCCATTGATACCGGAACCATTACTGCGCCAGCAGACGATTGATCTGCTCCACCATCTGGTTCAGGACAGCGACCTGTTCAATCATTTGTGCGATATCTCTTGTATTTGACTCGACCATACCATTGATGTTGGAAAACTCCAAATTCTCCTGCTTGATATGCTCTGCAATATTCTCATTGATCTCAACTGTATCCTTGATCACTCTGGACTGATTGTTGTGGGCATCCCCCATCGCATTGATATTTTCAATCGAAGTGTATAAAATATGGATCATATCCTGTAACCCGGAAAATACAACATTGAAATACTCGTTCTGCTGTTCCAGTTTTTCAGTATTTTCCCCGACATATCCCATCATGTCATTCACATTTTCCTGTACTCTTGCGATGACTAACGTCACTTCCTCCAATGATCTTCTGGTATCATTTGCCAGGTTTCCCACCTCTGTCGCCACGACAGCAAACCCCTTTCCTGCCTCACCGGCCCTCGCCGCCTCGATGGAAGCATTTAGTGCAAGAAGATTTGTAGAAGAAGATATATCACTGATTATGTTGAGCGTCACACCGATCTCATCGACTGCCTTTGACAACTTTGCAGCAACCTCAGTTGTACTTTGCATGGAGAGGGCCACCTCGGAATTGATTTCCTTTAATGCATTCAAACGCTCTTCATTATCTCTGGAACGCTCCAAAAGATCCTTTGAACTGCCCTCCACTTTATCCACATATTCACTTACGACTGCTTCCCATTTCTGTAATTCATTCAGATTTTCAATACTATCATCACTTTTTCTGCTCAGATCCGTATTATTTGACAACAGGGTTTCACTTGTAGCAGCAAGTTCTTCCGCAGAAGAACTCTCCGTTTCGGAAATCTCAGATAATACAACGCCTGCACTCCCCAGTTTCTCCGATAATTCAGAAACAGAAATAAGCATATTCTGAACCCGTTCGTTATTCTTTTCCATCTCATCTTTTTTTGCATTTACAAGAAAACGCTCTACAAGCCATGTAAGAAGCCAGATAAAAAGCAGGGATAATACCACACACACGCATCGGTTTATGATATTCAGGACAAAGAATTCATCTTTCGCCGGCAATAGTATATTACTCCGCACGATCCACGACACGATGAGCGACAATGTGATCTCTGCACCTGTGGCAAGTACCATTTTCCCATCCAAAAAGAGCGCCGTCGCCACTGTAAACAAGAATGCAAACGCCCAGAAATCTGTCGACGGAATCATATATAAAATAAAATTAAACTGCGTAAACATGATGATGATAAGAAATATCTTCCCCTGTTTTAATTTACTCTGCCGTACGATCTCCCCATCAAAACCGGTTTTTATAAAAAATACGCCGGCCGCAAGATACAACAGGCAGGTGATATCAAACACGATCAGCATCGGCCATGCCACTCCGGGCAATACGCCGATTATTTTTTCAAAGGTATACAATACTCCCGCTGCCTGACACGCTCCGGGTACTGCCAGTAAAACGATCTTATATACTTTATTGATATACTCCTCTAATGCCGTTAAACTTCTGCTTTCCATACTCGAAACCTCCTTAAAATTCATACAACTGTACGATGATCGCATAACCTGCCCCGATCGTACAGAATACAATCCTATTGCCCGGCTCTGAATACATGTCCCACATACGGTTTAAGCACATGATGGGACATGTATTTCCCGTATAACCATATTCTTTGCCCACAAAATGATACTTATCTTCTGTCACCTCAAGTAACTCCAATGTTTTCATATTATACGCATCACTTAGCTGTGAAAAGATAAAGTAATCGATATCTGCCGGTTCCAGTGAATTTCTCTCAAGCACCTGCCTGATCTGCCTGGCCCAGTATTCCGGTATAAAGTCCATCGAAAAAGGATTCCACTCAAGCCTTTTTTCGTTTGGCTGCACGGCTTTCAAAGGAACTTTTGACATCCCGCACTTCGGATAGGTAACATAATTACTATAACTTGCATCAATAAATACTTCCGTATCCAGAAATCCCCGCTTTTGCTCCTCATCCTCCGCCGAGACAGCTACACACGCCGCCGCATCTGCAAAGTTCGCATACACGACCGTATCATCCCACCGTGCGATCGGTGAGATACAAAAGCAGCCTACGATCAGAGCATTCTCTACATTGCTGTTCAGCATATATTTATGTACAAGATCAAGTCCCTGTATCATCCCGGTACAGTTTGAATTGATATCAAATGCAATATTGACATTCTTTAACTTTTCTTCATAAAGCCCCACCAGCTTTAACGCATTGGAAGGCGACATATACTCCGGCGTATCGGAACAGAATACAAGCATGTCGATCTTCTCCAGTTCAACTGCATTCTTTTCCACACAATTATCGATGGCATTTACGCACATCGAAATCGCATTTTCACCTTCTGAGATAAAATACCGTTTCCTTCTTCCCAGATGTTCCATCAGATTATGGGCATTCAGTCCCAGGCTTTCAAAATGTTCATCCAGCTTTTCATTGTACACTTTATTGTCCGGAATATATACTCCCGTTCCCCTCATCAGTATATTTTTCATATTACACTCTCCTGTCTTGTTGTCAATCTTTTAACACACTTCATTTTCCGGGTCCGATACGATAATGCAGCTACACCATCGTCTTATCTTTCGTGTAAAAAAAATATACTTGTAAAGATACCGCAAAACTCCCTCACCATTTTATAAGTTTGCGCTTCCTTTATAACATTATTTTATATTATTTTGTCTCAAATTTCCACAACTATCGTTCGACACGTTTCGACAAAACAACGATTTTCCGCATGTTTTCGCTGTTTTCTTTTCAAAAAAATTGTAATAAAAAACAGAATACACTCCGGCAAATGACAGGATGCTGCCATTGTGCCAAAATGTACTCTGTTTTTTACTTACAATATACTGAATTAGAGGTCTGGGACTGACGGCGCAGATTTAACCTGTTTCGTTCCCAAGACCAGAGTGTCCAGGATCATTCCACCCCGGATCCATACTCCTGCATCAGTTCCCTCAGATATCCCTCGTCTTCTGTTGCACGTTTGATATCCGTTAAACGGTTCTCAGATAACAGACGGCCCACAATAAACATTGCCTTTCTTCCTTCTTCTCTTCCCTCTTCCCGGCCTTCCTCCCGGATCAGCCTCATATGTGCCTCTTCGTCATATTCAAATATGCTCATCTGCATCACCTCCGCCCGGTTCTTCTGAAAAAATTCTACCAGAACTCCTTCCTGGATACATTCTGTCACAGAACGGTCTACTGCCGCCTCTAACCCCATTTCCTTCTGATATCTGCGCACCTTCTCTACATATACCATATAGCCAAATAATGGCTCACAACTTTTTTTCAACTCTTCGTTATATCCTTCATTGATATTCAACTGTATAACAAGCAATTCCAGCCCCGGTTCCCTGTTCTTCTTTGTATACAGGTTGGACAGACGCATTACCTTCCGCTCCGGCTGCCTGTCCTCCCCATTATAAAACACAATAAAATGAGGATCCGGAAGTTTCACTGCCCGACTTCCATAAAGTTCTTCCTTGCGGATCATTGTCTCATACATTCTTGATACATAAAACAGGTCACGAAGAGGCATGTTGGGGTTCACTGTCGACTGGTGTTCATATAAGTTTAATCTGGCATCCAGCACGCAGGATACATCATTCTTCATATTCATGTAGATTGCATTTTCTAATACATTGATCCACAATTCTTCCGGATTCTCATAATGTGTACCGTTTACCGCATTAAAAAGAGCTAAAAGCTTCTCCCTATCCCGAAACAGCATACGAAACACCGTATCCTTATATGTCCGCATTGCCTGAACAGCAAATCCCCCTCTGTCTTTCATCTTCTTCTCTTCTGTCATCCATTCCCCTCCTGTTTTCTGACAGGAAGTTCACCCATGCTCATCTGCACTTTCTTATAAACTCCTGCCTTATTCTTTGTACATTGGATTTTAAGCAAGAGTCTGTATGTCAGAAAGCCACCGACAGCTATAAAGATACGGCCTAATATCCGTTAAGATTTCTTAGAATTCTTGCCCTTATGGGTATACTATATCATAGTTTACCTATAAATGCAAGTCTTTTATCTCCACTAATTTATCTTTTTCTTCATCGTCTTACTCCATGCCCCATACACCTTTTTCCCACTCTTTACCGTGTACGCACGGACTTTGACAAAATAAACCTTCTTTGCTTTCCGTTTTCCGATCGTGAGCTTTGTCTTCTTCGTCGTCTTCACGCTCTTTTTCTGAAACTTCTTCGACGTACTGCACCAGATTTCATAACCGGACGCTCCGGACACCTTTTTCCAGCTCGCCTGAAGGGCTTTTTTCTTTGCCTTTAGTTTCAGGGCGGTCACTTTGGCCGGAGCTTTTCCCGGCCCCAGATTTTTCGATGACACGGATGTCGCAACGGATGCCGGTGTTCCTGTTCCCGGGGAAACTCCTCCTGCCCCCGGATTCTGATTGAAGGGCAGCACTGAAATTGACGGAGGAAGGACCGTTCCGTTTCCACCGGTGGAAACGCTGCTGCTTTTCTTCGCAAGCTGCAAGCTGTTGTCCCAGAGTTCATATTCTTCCGCTTCCTGTGACACCTCGCAGTACAGGTAGTTCTGCCCGGTCAATGCGTCGGCTGTCGTATCTTTCCACAGATCCTTCACAGAGACTTCGGTCTGCTCCCCGGCTCTTAATGTTCCCACTGTCTTTTCCATAAGGAGGGTTCCGGTCTCACCCCGGTCCCTTACAAGGAGGGTCACGTTCCCTGCCATGTCATCTGCCTTATTTTTTATGACCAGCGTGTCGGCGTCCTGGCTGCGCACTTCCAGATCTGCCGTGCATGTCCAGAGTTCTGCTGTGTCCTGTGCCTTTGTTCCATCGTCAAACGTCTGATCCGCCCGTACTGATGCTGTGATATTCCCTTCTGCAAACCCTTCCGGGATCTCCACGGAAAGTACGGCATCCACCGTCCCTCCCGGCTGCAGTGCTGCACAAACCTCTTCCTCGTGCAGGAGCATTCCGTTTTTATCACGGATATCCACAATGACATGGGTTAACTCCGTCGTTCCGGTATTTGCGACCGTGACGGTGACATCGTTTTTCTCCCCCGGACTGAAACTGAGGATATCATATGCGATATTTGACACCTGTCCCTGACTGCGTGACAAATCACCGGTAAACTTTAACAGGGTAAGGCCGTATGGATTTTTTCCTTCCGCTTCCCCGCCGACCTGCTGCAGCGTGTAGGCCATGACAGGCCCTGAGCCCGTCTCAATCAGGCAGAATCCTCCGATGTACCCGCCCTCATCCGTGAGCTGTACCGGAAGTACGCCGGATAACTGTCCATCTTCCGGCAACACCGACCGGTAGACCTCACTTTTAAAATTGTCCTGTTCGGTCCAGTAGACCGCCCCGTCCACGATCCGGTAGGAGGATGTACACCCGATACCGGACGGTACGGCTTCCTCCGCTTCTTCGTTCCACGAATACAACTGCCCGTCCAGACGGAAGTAAACCGTCCCGTCAAATACTTTGACACTGTCCACACTCTTTCCCGGAAGGCTTACTGCCTGCCCGTCCACATACAGCTTTTTGTCCTTACTGTAAAAGAATGTGTTGTCTCCTTCCTTCACCTGTACACAAAATTCCTGTACTGCTCCCGGTTCGGAATGCACACTCTCTCTGGCTCCCCACCCGTCTGCTGTCAGGCGGCTCCGGTACAGCTCCGTGCTTCCGTTCTCTAAAAACACATCGCCATCGCTGTTTTCTGCCCAGACAGCATACAGATCTTCACCGTCCCCGGCGAAGTCATAACCGTATTTCCATGTATCCTCCGAAGCCGCTCCTGTCTTCTGCGGAGTCCCGAAGGAATCTTTTGATGCGTCAAATGCTGCGGTATATAATTCCATCCCGTCCAGTATTTCCTTTGAAGCCATGTCTTCCGTCACAGCCCGGCTGCTGTTCTCATACAGGATATAAGCAGTTCCATCATGGACACACAGCTTCCCTGCCATATCGAGGTTCCCGCCGGCATGTACCGTCTTCCCCTCGCTCCATGTACCATCCTCATACAGGCGGTACATGAGCCTTGCCTGTCCGTTCGAACCTTCTGCCGTATCATCAAGGTAGGTCATAAGGATCCTTCCGTCCGGAAGTTTTACCATCTCCGGCTTGGCATTCTCATAGACAAGGGCATCCTCTGCCGTATCCACTGCGCCGGATGCATATTTCTTGATCTGCCCCACCATCTTTTTCGTCGGCTTCTCACTCCGTGTATACTGGACATCGAGGGAACGCTTCGTGATCTGCCCGAGGTCAGGGTACAGTTCGAGTTTCGGGAACTGGTAGTCGTACCCGCCGCTCAGGCCCGGGATGACGGTGTCCACCTGGATGAACGCTTTCCCGGTCAGGTAGGCATTTACGGACTCATGGAACGACTGCCACGGGATCTTCACCCTGCCGCCGATCTCCCCTTCTACGCCACCTTTGATATCGACGACAACGGCGTCCGCTCCTAACGCCACGCTCGGCTTGATGGCAAGCCCAAGTTCGCCCTCCGGGCAGATGGTCTTACTGTCCTCCATCTTCAGGCAGAAGCTGCCATCGACAGAGCCGCCCACGCCAAACTCGGAATAGACGATCCACCAGAGGGAGGCTTTTACTTTCCCGGAGGCCTCGAGCCCTGCGGTCACGCCTCCCTCAATAAGCCCGACCGGGTTGTAATCCTCATCTAACCGGAGCTTGATATATCCGGCCGCATTTCCTTTTACTTTGAATGCCGCACTTCCTTCTATTTTTTTCAGTTTTCCCCTTAGTTTGGAAAACCGGTTCCACAGTTTTGTCGTATCGACCTTCCCGCCGCACGCTTTGACAAGGGATTTGACCTCTTGGTAGGATTCCCGCCAGTACGGGTCGTCCGGGTCATTTTTTACGTCTGCCCCTGCCGATCCGTCGATCCCGAGCAGCACTTCTGCGGTGTGCCCGGTGAGGTCGATGTTGCATGTCATGTCGTCAAAGATCGGGAGCGACATGTCCATGTCCATCTTAAAAAGATTGAAGCTGTTCCCGCCGATGGAGAGCTCCGGCCCTTTCAGCTCGGCACTTCCGAGGTTTCCCATATCCGGGAGTGCGGCGGCGATGTTTTTGGCTGCTTTTTCTTCCGGCGTGTTCGGTGTCTTTGTGGGGGATGGCTTTACTGAGAATATAGGGAGCGGGGATTCCCCGCCGCTCTGGGTCGGGGCTGGTGATACGACCGTTCCCGGCACGGGAGTTCCTGTCACGGTTTCTCCCCCGTCCGAGGAAACGGTACCAGCGTATGACCAGAGGGAGGTGGAGGATAGGTTTAGATGGAGGGCGGGACGGACTGCAACATCACCGCAGTAGACAGTGAGTCCTCTCCCCTGTTGCACATTCCCATTGCTAGATACACGAGAAGCGTAATAACTATCGTAACCCGGCGACCGAAGCCACCAATAACCACTTCCTTCATATCCTGTATTAGTATTTGTAAGAACACCCTGTGCTTTCACATAAGCCGTATTTTTTGCTTTCCTTGTCTTCGTTTCACTTATCATCGAGGTAAACCCATACGACGGGTTCATCACCTCACTGAGTGAAAGAAGATAGACTTTGTCTACGGTATCCTCTCCGCCTTCTGTCCCGTACTTCGGATTATCCTCATTGACCACGGTCGTATTTTTAATCGCTGCCTGCCCGGATCCTGCAAAAGCATGATCTAGAAAATTGTTGTCACTGTGATCATCCCCACATTCATTTGCATCTGCGCCATACCCATTCAGCCAGCTTCGCATCGTACAGGTCTCCCATGTGACACTTGTACATGTATCGTTATATCTCTGTACGTCTAAATTCGTGTCTGCCAGCAGGAACGCATCGTCTCCGTCTACTGAGAGGACACGCCACTTGATGGGATCTTTCCGATCGTTTTTATCTGCTGTTCCATCCCCATCGGTATCATTCTGCCAGTAGTTCCCGAACCAGACACAGTCCCATGTCGTGATACCGTCACTGGTTGTGGATGGGTTATTCAGACCGTAGTTGGAGCGGGATGTGCTCGCTACAGACAATGTCTCTGCCGCCTTACTGATTGGAGTTCTGCCATATGGCAGAATGCCGATGAGAAGGGCGAAGATCAGGAGAAGCGCCAGAGGGCTTCTGTGTGTATGCGTTGTTGGAGTTGTCTTTGAGTGCATGGGGAATTCCTCCTTAGTTTTTAAGTTAGTATGTTATTGAGTTTTTATATCATTATAGCGTAAAAACAAGAATTTGTACAGGGTGTAATTTGGGACTTGGAGATTATCGGATTTAAGAAATGCCTGGGAAAAATAATCCCCTCTGGAATCCGGTGGGGAATACAGAGGGGATGTTTATCATATCGGTTTAGATATTGTGGACATAGCCTCAACCTGTCATTCTTGTGTTGACGGATCAGAAATTTTATAATAATATGTTGGTTCTGTTGTAAAATCCCCTTCGCAAGAACTAATTTTAATGGTATATCTCATGCCCTCCTGCAACTCGAATCCACATGTAAACTCATGTGTCTCACCTAATTCGCTCGCATTAATAGACTGAATACTGTTTCCATACTCATCCATTATTTCTAAAACGCCATTTACTTGCTCATATGAATCAAAATAAATAGTCGGGCAAAATGTATATTGAGAAACTATATTTTCAATATACACTGATTCTTCTTCTGTAAGAACAACTTCTTTTATGTCACCATATGGAACAGTATTCGCCTCTTCTTGTCCACTTTCCTGTGAATCATCAAATTCTTGCTCTTCCACAAAATAGTCATCTATATTGTCAACCAAGTAAATCTCCAGCTTAATAGAAACATCATATATAATCGTATATGTGCCCGGCTCTACGTTTATATAACTGACTGTCTCCACGTTCTCCTGCCCTGTTTCATCATCTGGCAAATCATTTACTAAGTCACTTATATTGTATATAGCCTCACTATTTTGTCCGGTTGTATCATCCGTTTCAATCTGCTCACCGGAAGACGTATTGCCACCATAGTACATTGCTAATGTGCCCTCACCAGAAGTGTTATTTGAGAAAAACAATAACTGTCCCGGCGAATCTATATTCAAGGTTTGGGGATCTGGCTGTGAAACGCTTGATTGGTTCGTATCGTTTTCCGTCTCTGTTTCATTCCTATTTGAACTGTCTTCCCCACTCACAGACTCCTCTGAATTGTCATCCCCCACCACATTATCATTAGGGGATTTCTGTGTATTGTCCGGAAAATTATTTTTATATGTATCATCCTTATTTTCTGCACTTTGCTTAGGTTGTAGTACTGTTGCCCTATCCCTCAATTGTTCCACATTAATTTCCGATCCCGGTTGACTAATGGGGGTACTGATCGGAGCTTGTGTCGGAACTACAGTTGGTTCTGGTTCTACTGGAACTTGAGATGATACCGGCTCCATCGTCACATTGGGTATCGGAGTCGCAGACGCTACATCCTTGCCTTGTCCATTATCGGAGATAACAATCTCAAGTTTATCAACTAGCGACTGGAATACTGAAAAACCGCCAAAAACACTAGCACCACCAATCATAGTTACGGTTATCCCACCTATAATAGCAACCGCGGTTCTTAACGGATTCTTTTTCTTTTTTTCATCTTGCATATCGTTACTCCTTTCTGCTAAAACTGATTGACTGTTTCATCATTATTAAAATTAGTATGTCCTGATAAGAAACATACGAATTTACAATATTTTTGCACTTAATGCTTTAAAACAAAAATAATAGGAAAGGGTAATTCTCTTGCTTATGATATGTTTAAAGTTCTCACTATTTTCAAACAGTATCATCCGATACGCCGATTTGTTCAAGCACAAATTTCACTATCCTTTCTCCCTCATCTATTTTATTATTAACGCAAAAGAAAACATTGGGAAACATTCCTGCCAACTCATTTTTATATTTTATATAACGGTCATATCCTTCCGACTGCTCTTGTTTGGTGAGCCGTGTGATAGCCTTTGTATTCAACCTCTCTTTTATCACATTAGAATCAGCATATACTACCACTGACAAATCTGGCACCAAAATCCTATCATTCAACATCCTAACATAATCAAAACTAACTCCATCCATATTCTGTAAGATTAATCCTGAAATAATGTACCTGTCGCTAATAACAATGCTGTCATCCTCCAACCATTCTTTTATTTGCTTACAATGCTGTAGACGATCTGCGGCAAAAAGACATGCCAATATATTTGCATCATAGTGATTCTCTGCGTTTCTTGCTAATAAGCCAATCTCCGAATTCGTTGGCTCTTTGGTTTTAACTACAGAGTATCCTTTTGATATAAGCTTACTATATAGTCTGTTTACAATATATGATTTTCCAGCCCCATGTTGGCCATCAATAGCAATAAATTTCCGCATGTTATCCTCCTGTTTTAAAGTGTATCTGATGTCTCACAATAACAAATACTTAAACATTTCAACAAACAGTAGAATACACTTATTCAATTACAATGGCTTTTTCATATTCTTCAACATATTTATCTATACTTTCAGAATCCACAATACAACCAGAATCCCACAAGAGTGTCTCAAGCAAATAAATCAATGTTTTATTTTCACTAGAATCAACCTTTTTAGTATTAGGAACTATGTAAGTGCCTGGGTTCTCAGGATCTTTCCAATGCCAAAAAAGTTCTTTTATTCCACCATTTACTTTAATTCGTCCCAAAACACATATTCCATTTTCTACACTATCCTTCGGTAAAAAATGAATATCAATATTATCCGTAAATATTTTTTTTAAACGCCCCAATCTTCGCTTGTACAAAATATCATTGCTTAAATTGGGTTGCTTACAAATAATATGAAGTGTAATTCCACGTCTTCGTAGTTCAAATAATTGCTCAAATTGTTCAGATTGTTCAATGCATTTAGTTTTTTTATTTAATGGACATCTTTTGTTCTTACAACATTTATGCGTTGTAGAATTATCTACAAGATACCCCCTACACTTTCTTTGCATCCTTGTCTTAATATCCTTAATATCTGGAATATCCCCCAAAAAAGAAAGATCCCCGGCAATAAGCAAAAGTGTACTATGTCCATCAATACGATTTGAACTTGAAAAATCAATATATTCTTTATCAATTTCACTCGCACTTAAACGCCGATTTCCATCCGTATCATCTTTGATAGGCTTAACGCCGACTGCACGGTAAGATATTGCCATAAATAATATCGTTAATGCTCCAATTAGGCCTGGCCACACAAAAATCCATATCTGTTCTTCTCTTACCTGATTTGCAACATTGGTCATTGCCTGTCCAAAATCACCTACAGTCCCCTCGTATTCGGCAAATTCTGAAACAATTTCTAAAAAGATCATAAGCAAATTAATGATAATTACTGAATAATGTATCTTTGTTTTTTTAATAACCTTTGAATAAAGAATATCACTTAATTTACATTTTCGTTCACTGTCAATTTTATCGACTTGCATCCCCTTCGAAATAACCCATATATTTATATCAAAAATGATTAATTGAATAAAAATCCTAATGATTTGAAATTTCATACGGCATATCCCTCCCCAGTGCATGCCAAACCGCTTCATTTTGATTCGGCTTATAAGACATACAAAGTGCTTGCAATCCATCTGGTGAAATCTGATTAGAACACACCGAATCACAATTTTTCAATTTTTCAATTTCGTTATAAGTTGTTTCATATTCAATATGATCCCTATTATACTGTGCAATACAATATGGTGTCCCTATATTAAATGCGCAAATCTTTAATTGTCCATTTGGCATAATTAGAACTCTCTCTCCTATCCTTAACGGACAGTAGTCATATTCTTCTGTAAATAAATGACGTTCTATATAACGCATAGGGAGTCTGACTTCCACAGAATGTTTCATATTCTTAAGGCGATCTGTCATTTCCCGATAAACCGCCAACCAAATCTGTGGTTCAACTTCTGTATTATCAATCCAATTATCACGTGCAGCACCAACCTTCAAAATCGGATGAAAATTCAAAGCATGAACACCTAATAAATCACAAAATCTAATCATATTTTCAATTTGCTGAACTCCTTTTTGAACACTATCACAAACCCCTCTATGTACACAAGTTGTTATTTGTACTCTATACTTCAACTGCACAGCTTGGCGAATTCGTGCAACACAATTATTAAATGCCCCTTTCCTTCCTCGTATTGCATCATGTATATCTGCAGTACTTCCATCCAAACTGAATGTCAATTCGTCTAATTTTCGGATATTATTATCAAATAGAAATTCCTCACCAAATTGTCCGTTTGTATCTGCTCTTACAAACGTATATCCAAGCTGCTTTCCTTTAGCAATAATATCCGAAAATTGCTTTTTAACATTATGATCTTGATATAATGTAGGCTCACCTCCCAAAAACGATAACTTGAATGCCCCATATTTTTTAAAAGTTTCAAGTAACCCGGATAAAACATCATAAGATATGTCATCATGATCTGGTGTAAGTAATGGCTTATAAAGACATTGCCTACATCGCAGTTGACACCGGCTCGTTAAATATACAAAAACTTGTTTTATCCTATTATCAAAATAAGAAGAAACTCTTTCATCAATTTTCATATTTCTAATTCTCCCTCCATTTTACCTATATACTACATGCTAATTAAATCACATGCGTATCTACTTCTCTCCTTTTCCCTTTGCTATCTGTTGCAAATAATGCACTTGTTTTGCACCAGTTATATCTTTTGCTGGTGGCTCAATCACCATAGGTATCTTTTCAAAACGCTCATCCTTAACAAGTGCCTCAAAGGACTCCAAAGAAATATTTCCATCAAAAATACTAGAATGACGATCTATTTTCTTCCCTTGTTCTATCTTAGTATTATTTAGATGGAACGCACCAATTCTTTTAATCCCAATCAATTGATCAAATTTATTCAAGGTATCATATAAAAGTTCACGATTTTCAAGTTGATAACCAGCCGCATATAAATGGCATGTATCCAAACAAACAGATAAATGCGAATTATCCCTTACCCCTTGTATAACACTTGCCAATTCTTCAAAACTGCTACCAAGTTGTGTGCCCTGTCCACTCATGGTCTCTAGTGCCAATACAATATTATATTTTTCACACATATCTGAAACATCATTAATGGCCTTGATAATGCAGCTAAGTCCTCGGTCTATATCTCCATCTAATGTGCTTCCTGGATGAAGGACCAAAGTATCTACCCCATATATATGTGCCCGAAAAATTTCTTGCGAAAGACGCCTTAATGACTTTTCTCTGACCTCATCATTTCCGGAAGCAAGATTCACTATAAGTGGGACATGTCCAAGTAACTGAACTTGATATCTTTGTGCATATCCTTTTACATCATATGGACAAATAGCTCCAATTTTCCATGTTCTAGAACTAGTTACATATATTTGTGTACATTGATATCCTAACTCTGCAGCACGCTCAATACCTTTTATAGGGCCACCGATAGTAGACACCGTACATCCTATCAATATTATCACCATCCAAACTTTATGACTTTTTATATATACTAATACAAAAAAACAGAAAATACATTTTTCCACATTAATTTCAAATTTAGCTTTATCTGGATTTTTAAATCCACTCGCTTTTCCTGTCTTTATTTTACACCATCTTCCCCATATTTCTACAAAAATCGTTCGACACGTTTCGACAAAACGCCTATTTTTCGCCTGTTTCCGCCCTTCTCCCATCAAAAAAATATAACAAAAAAACAGACCACATCTTGACAAACAATCGAATCCTATCGTTTCTGCCAAAACATACCCTGCTTTATTTTCCCATAATCTACTTTTGATATTTTATTCCTGCACTACCTTCCCACAAATCTACCCTCTCATCACCACAACCATATCCTCATTACTCAATTCATATTTCCCCTCAAACAACAGATTCCAATAAAATCTCTCCAAAAACGAAAAATCTGCATCAATTCCTTTTACATAATCAGCATAATTCGAGCGAACCAGTGCATTCCTGTAATACCGGGAACATTCCTTGAACATGTCATTGTTTACATCAAATCCTATATTATTCAGATACAACTCCATAAACACCGCCGTCGTTCTTGTATTTCCCTCCGCAAATGGATGTAACTGCCATATTGACGAAGAAAACTCACATAATCTTTTGACGATCTGCTCCCTACCCATTTTGGAATACTTCCGCTGTTTTTCCATATTAAAATCGTATTCCAAAATATCCTGAATTTCAAAATAATTTGCATACTTAACCGTGTCGCCATACAAGACCGGTTCATCTTTTGTTATATTGTACTGCCTGAATTGTCCGGCAAAATCATAGATTCCATCAAACAGATACCTGTGAATCGATTTTAACGTAATTGGAACGAGAGATACCGTTCCAACTGACAGCAATTCAACGATTCGTGCCGAAACGATATCACATTCCATTGTTTCCGTTCGTTCCTGGTCCGAAGCGTCCTTATAATATTCGTTAAGTTTTTCCTTAACCGTTTGTATCGGTATTTCTCCATTAATATTCTGATCAGAAAGTTCATACAGATATTGGGATGGTTTCAGCCCATCGACATCCTGTAATCCGATGGCAGCATCCCAATATTCCCTTTGCTTTTCAGAATTATACGTATATCCTTTTATCTTGTACCCCGCCATATTTTCTCCACACTCTCTTGATAACTCCGGGATCCTTTAAATCTGGTAAATCCGTAGTCCGATTCTTCCAACTTCGATTATAATTCAACCTGAACAATTCTGCCTTTTTTATTCACATATGCCCATTCCTTGAATTTATTACGACACTCATTGCGACATTTATTACGACATCAATGCACGATCCATTTTCCATTGCGATTTGCACCTACCCGTTCAAGCACTCCGGAATCCTTTAAATTTCTAAGGATTCTCTGAACCTGTCTCTCTGAAATTCCGAGTTCCCGGGAAAGACTCTTAGCAGAATGCCTTTCGTTCTGTCGTAATAATATAAGTAATTTATCCTCTACGCCTATATTATTTTGTTCCCCCTGATGCTGTGCTAATTCAAGCAGCAGATCACGGACAATCTCAAGCATAAATTTCACAAAAACCGTTGACTCTCCGGCAGTATTCGCAGCATTCAAAATAAGATAATACTCTTCCTGCCTCTCATGGATCAGCGTCTCTATGGGAATCCACAGAAAAAACTCCTTCCACTTAGCCAAAATCAACGTATGCCACAATCGGCCCATTCTTCCATTCCCATCAGCAAATGGATGTATAAATTCAAATTCATAATGAAAAATACATGATTTGATCAGAGGATGAAGTTTCGATTCTTTTAACCATTCAAATAACTCCTGCATCAAATCTGGTACATACTGTGGTGGTGTACCAGCATGGATCAATTCTGTTCCTGCATATACCCCGACACCCTTATCCCGAAAAATCCCTGACCCCCGCACAAGATCTGCCATCATTACCTTATGTGCCTTCAACAAATCCTTTATTGAATACGGATTCAAACCCGTAAGCAGTTCATATGCCTCATAAGCATTTTTTACTTCTCTGATATCCTGTGGTGGGCCAAGAACTCTTTTCCCCTCAATAATGTCACTAACCTGTTCTACTGTCAGTGAATTCTGTTCAATCGCCAAAGATGAATGGATTGAACGAATCCGATTCTCCCTTCGGAGCGTTAGATTTTTCGATAACCCATCGGACAAAGAAATCCGCCCTGTAAGTTCTGCAATTTCGATTACTAGATTGGTAATCTCATCTGTCATAGTAAAAGGTGGTTCGTAACAATCAGACAAATTCATTCACCTCCCACCTGCTTCTCTGCCAATTCATCAATTTCACTCCTAAATGCTCTTTTTCTGGAATGTTGCTTTTTATAATGATCAATCAGGTTCTGCATACCATTGATTTCTCCCCGTTCTTCCAAAATTGCTCCCAACACCACAATAAGTTCAGCTGCTTTATAATAGCTTTTTCGATATCCCCCGCCAACAACACTTTCTGTTCGTTTATCTACCTCTTTGCGCAGCCACTGAACATATTTTTCTTTTTCCGCTTCCGCCATAACCACTGATTTTCTCCAGATTGTCAGATATTCATCAAATGACTCATCCTCTATGCTTTTAAATTGGATCCTGCGTTTTATCTGCTCGATCAGATCCCTTTCCGCACAGGTCTTTTTTTCTTCATCCTTTTTCAGATAAAGCAATAATAATTGAATGATCGTTCCTTTTATATCATGACTCCATCCCAGATATGTATTATTCTGTTGACATTTCTTAAGAATATCACGATAATCACCTAGTAAAAAGCGATACAACGTTTTTTGATCATCATAAATTGACGTTTCTTTTTTCTCTACAGAATCCGTACTTCCAGGAAACGAAATCCGTCTTAAATCCCGCACCCTCTTCAACGCTTCTTCGATTACAATATGATCTCCCAACTTGTATAATCTCAACAAGTGCCAGCTGTTAGGATTTGAATAAAACGCCACCTGATAGAAATAACCTATCTGCTTTTCATCCCCTGCCTTTTTGGCTGATTGAATAGCAATATCGGAAATGTCAGCCCTTATTACTTTATTATCATCTATTTGTTTTACTGCTCCCTCTGCGATTGCAACACACGCTGCATAATTCTGACACTGAAGCTTCCTTTCACAACATGCCTGATATAAATACGGATGAATCTCAACATTTTCTTCTGCTGTTTTTAACAGTTGCTCATCTCCACCAAGATAGATACATGCGTCGACAAGCAGCTCTGACGCACGGTCACCGGGTGTATCCATCAGGAAATTACGCCATTTTTTCATAAAACCGGTTTCATCCTCTATTTTTTCCGGCCCATATGCAAATACATCTGTTAAAACAACTGTGCTACACTGTTTCCACATCAAATATCCATATAGTTTCTCAATTCGATCCTGCCCGGTATGTATCTGATAACAGGCATACAAAAGGGAAAGTGACATTTTCGTAAAGTCGATCACGATCAGGCCTTCTTCTGCTAACCCTTCTATTGTCAAGTCTTCCTCATAACAAAACCAGTCATCTTCTTCACGATCTGTATGAAATCCCAACCTCCATATCCGGTCTAACAGTTGGAACGTAGTGTCATATTCTTTTTGCATAAGCAGCTGATAACATGTATTGATCGCCTTTACCAGATATGGAATGATACCAAATACATCATGATATTCTATCCTCCAGTCAGGCTCCCAATCCTCCTCTTCATAACACTCGTATTCTTCTGTTTCAAAATAAATTTTTCCCTCATCAATCTGCTGGCACCATGCAAATATCTCATCCGGTGTCAATTCGGTATATGTCTTTTTCTGTCCCGACAAGAGCTCCAGGAATTCTTCCCGCCGGCCCTCCTCAATAATTCTTGCCTGCGCATAAATCCAGTCTGTTTTCTGTGCCTCTGTCATTTGACTTAATTGTTTTTCCACCGCTGTAATATATGTTCTAAAATCCATCCTGCTTCACCTGTCTTTTCATACACGTTTTCAAAACGTTCCGCTATTATTATATCTTATCTTAAGCTTGTAAGCAAGAAAAAGACCCATATTGGATATTGATTTCCATACAGGTCTCTACTCCTTATAAATCATTGATAACACAATAGCTTATTTCGTACTATAATAATATTGCGCAGCCACTCCTAACAGCTGTCCATAATCCCCCTTAAACGGATTAGTATTTGACGTAGTATATAAAGAACCTACCCCGAATTTAGAAATAGTAGCAGCGCCGCTAACATAATTTCCACTTAGGTTTGTCCTTCTTGCAAAGTGGGTAACACAATTCTGCGATGTACCATATATAAAAATGACATCCCCACCCGCATGACTAAAATCATTTGCAGGAAAAATATAACTATATCCGTTATTTGCCAATGTCATTCCTACCACAGACAAACTTGGCTGCGATCCCCAATGTTCCGGCCAGTACCATGCGTTTGGCGAATTATTTTTAAGCGCATACGCCAGACAATTATAATCTGCATATCCTCTTTTATAAAAAGTTGCTGCATTTGACTTTTCGCTCAAGTGCGTTCCGCACAACTTTATTCCATACTGCCTTGGTCTTCCATTGCTATCCAGATAGCTTTGATCAAAACTGTTTGTACAACTGTGACAAAAGCATGGATAGTAATTAAATAAAACTGCTTTAGCATTTTCACTTCTAACAAATATAAAAACAAAAGAAATCATGATTGCCATGCACTTTACAAATATATTTTTTCTGGAAAATAAAGACATTTTTCTTCCTCCTTTATCAGCTTTTTTCGTACACATCCCTGAAACATTTCTCCACCTGTTGCAGATTTATATCTTTTTCGTTCGTATATTGTTCTAATTCTTTTCTTTCTTTTTCAGAAAACTTATATTCCGGATCCGCTGCCAGCATATCGCCCGAAGCCTCCATCTCCATCTTTTTTACCGCAGTTTTTCCAAACACTCCGTAAGATTGCAGTTTTTCAATCTTTACATCTACAGTTTCCTTAGCATCTAAGATTTCTTCTATTTGCTCTGGCGCTCCTTTGATAAATTTCTTCCATACGACCGCCAGTTCCTCTCCGGAAATCCAAGTATCACCTGTTGCCTCTGCAAGGTCTGTTTCTGTAATATCCTGAATCGCCAGGCCGACTAAATACTGGTTTAATCCTGTCACCTCATTTTTGCACAGTTTTTCGCTCAGTATCGGAACCGCATCTAACCCGAGTCTTACTAATTGCTTATAATACTTGCTTTCTTTATAGTCATATGGATTCGAACTGTACATCTTAGCTCCCTCTAAGCTGGCTTCTTCATCAAAACTGCTGAGTACATCATCAACCTCTTCTGCCAGTGAGTACTTTACTTCATTATTTTCATAGCCACCCCATACTGTTGCCATGATTGCTCCTCCCATTGCAACCACGACACACAACACAATAACGATTCGTTTCTTTTTTGTCATAATCCATCCTCCTATTATTTATCATTCCGAATTCACAAAATTCACATCATTTCTTTGCTACATAATATAAGAAAACCTGTTATCTGTCTACGGAATGCGATAGACAGCACAAATTTGCGACAAACAACATCATTTTCCACAAAAAACCAAATGCGAAAAATGAGGATGCCGAAACATCCTCATTTTCATATTTACATCTTATTAGGGAACCCGGATACTCTTTCCCGTCCACTTCCCGTAAACTTTCTTCTTATTCTTCCCCGTTCCGGCAGTTCCCTTACAAATCCGGATACGGACATAGTACTTTGTCTTCTTTTTCAGCTTTTTGAACGTATAAGACTTTTTGGATTTTTTTACATTTACCGTCTTTGCCTTCTTATAGTTCTTATACTGACTGATCTGGATCTGATAACCCTTTGCCTTTTTCATTTTGCTCCAGTTAACCTTTATCGCTTTTTTCCCGGTCGTCAGTTTTAATTTCGTGATCGTGTCATTCCCGTTATCTAACGTCGCAGAACTACCGGTCGTCCCGTTTTCTCCACCGCCGCCTGTGATAACATTCCCAGTTCCGCTGCCTCCTGTGCTGTTTCCTGATCCCTGCGTACCAGAGCCACTGCCGCCCGTACTGTTTCCTGAGCTGCCCGCAGCAGAGCCGTTTCCACCCGTACTGCCTCCCGAGCTGCCCGTGCCGGAACCACTGCCGCCTGCACTACCTCCTGAGCTGCCCGTGCCGGAACCACTGCCACCCGTACTGCCTCCTGAACTTCCCGTGCCAGAGCCACTGCCGCCCGTACCGGAACCTTCATTTCCGCCCGTGTTCTCTCCGGTTCCGCCACCTCCTGATCCGCCACTCTGAATGATCTCATACGTACATGTCAGGATTCCCTCATACTTTCCTTTGGCTGTCGCCGTAACGGTGACGACTCCCGATTGCTCCGCACCACTGCATGAAATATCATAATCAAAAGCTTCGGAAAGGATATGCATATTACCCTTTTCATCCCGCCAGCATACCCTCACCTCTTCCGCAGCCGGAGAAAAATTAGGTTGAAATTTCTGCGACTGGAGCGGCTTCGCATTTTTGTCCGTGATGATAAACTCTTCCGTATTCCACACACCCGGAGTGATGTCATATTCGATCGTAACCGAACCTTTACACTTTCCTCTGCCGGTTACGACTACCCTCGCCTTGCCGATCTTATCAAAGTCATAATAAGCCACGCTGTAATTCTGCGGAGACAGGTTCAGAACCACTTGTGGTTTGCGGTATGCCGGATCCGGTCTCCATGGAATACTTGTCTGGGACAACGTCACTTCCTGCTGCGATATATCCGGCTGCACGACTTTGAAATATCTGGTTGCCTCTCCCATATAATCGCCGATTCCCTCTACCTTATAACTGGCATCCGCATAGGTCGTGATTTCGTTGTTATGTTTGTACTCCGTAATCGTAAAATCCGTTCCGTATTCCAGCTTTTTATCTCCGTGGTAAATCTCCGGTACCGGGCGGACTCCGCCCTCCTCATAAGGCTGGTCTGCAAGCGGCAAAAACGTAAGCTTGGAAATCACATATCTCCGGGACACCTCCTGCAACTTGTGGCAATCTGCCATTACTTTACCCACACTCGTATTAAAATCATATTCTTTGCCATCAATGTTCTTCTTCCCCTGTAAGGTTCTGAGATTCTGACGATAATACGCATAGCGTGTCACAATTTCTGCCGAACCGTCTTCGTTCATTTCCGGAACATCCACGGTATGCAGACCATTCTCTATGATATATTTGCCGTTTTCATCGGTTTCGCCACTTACAACCGGCTCGCCAGACCAGTTTCTCTGGTAAATCCCAAGTTTTTCCTCGCTGTCAAAATCAAAATAATCCAGCGTATGCCCCCCCACGACACTCCACTTACAGTAGTTATCCTTTCGCACTGCCTCACGGTCGATTCTGATTTCGGTAGAATTAGCGGTATCATATCCCTCAAAAAAACCAATCGGATAACAGTCATTCATCCCGATGATGCCGGAAGCCATCAAATCACAGAACAGCCACTTGTCCCCCACCCGGATCATATTATGCGCATGGTCTCCATAAAGTGAATCTCCAAACCACATACCAGGAGAACTATGCAGCTGAAAGCAGGGAATTCCCGCCATTACGCACATATCCCGGTATAAACGGGAATTTCCTTCACAGGTTCCCTCTCCCTGCTTCAGCACGGTCGCACTGTTCACAAAGTTGGCGCCGTGATCTACGGTTTTTATCTCTTTTTTGATATACAAACAAACCGCCTGCGCCTTCGCCTTATCCGTCATCTCACCCGGCTCCTGCTCTGCCAAAGGCTTGAACGGAATGCCCGCTGTCTGAAAAGCAGTCTCGCCTCGCTCATCCGCCGTGATGTAATCCCAGTTCAGTGCGGTATCGACAGCATCTTTCAGAAGTTTTTCATCCTCTTCGCTCTCAAAGTATGTGTCATCCCAGATGTAGTTTTTATCTGCCATCATCGCATTGGCATATGAGATCGCCTTATCCTCCAGTTCTTTCTTATACGCAAGTACAAAGTCTTTATGTTCCTGACTCTCCGGCTCACTTCCCACTGCCTGATAATCATAATAGGGAATCAAAGCCAAATAACCAGCATCATTCTTCAGTTCATACTCTTTCCCTTCTATCGTTACCCTCCCCCGCAGGAACACGCCGCACACGGCATAGCTGCGGTAGGTCGTTACCGTACCGGATGAATATTGTTTCGTCTCCATCCACCCCGATGGTGCCTCCCCGTTTTCTCCCACATACGCCGTCGTCATCTGGTACTGTTCCCCAGCCGCCAGTACCCCGTTTGAAAAATAAGTCTTTACGGTATCCATGGTACTGTCATATGTCAGTAAAGGCGCATCTTTCCCCTCGCTCTGCATTTTCCTTTTCAAAGAAATCGCATTTCTGAAAAATACCATATTATCATAATCCAGCACAAGACTTTTTGGATAAAAGCCCGTTCCCCACTCCTCATAGACATCTTTTCTGCTGCTTAGCTGTAGTTGTTCTTTCGCCACATCGACAAAATACCATTCCTCCCCGGTACCGGAAGCGGATTCAATATAAACCATCGCAATATACTGTTCCTCAGATGCAACTGTGAAATCGTCTTCCAGAATAAAACACGGAATACCCGCCAGCCGGCACACATCATAGAAAGTATAACAGTACACTTGCTCATTGACTGCCTTTTTCGGTCCTACCGTTTTGCCGTCGTTATTTATCATATCCGAGTCCCCGTCACAGAGCGTATCCCAGCCATTTAGTCCATAACAGCTGCCCGGTTCCAGTTTTTGAAAGATGCAGGTAAGGAGATTTTCTGCTTTTTCCCGGTCAGTCCCTGCACTGTCGCAGACAGAATCTACCAGTGCCCGCAGCTCTACCTCCTGCTCTGCCGTATACAGCTTATTGTGTACCATGTAAGGCGAGGTTCTCAGTAGCTCCGCCAGCCCGATCGCATTGTCATACTGTGCCTCATACTCTTCCTTTGAGTACTGCGGTTTCTCGTCTAACGCACCGGCATAACTGCCCCTCGTCAGAATGATACATAAGCAGCAGGCAAATAGCACAAAACTCCCCCGCAATATGGCAATTAACTTTGTTTTCAAACGTTCTCTCCTCATATGACACTCCTCCATCTATTTTGAAACCTTAATACTCTTTCCTGTCCATGCTCCATATGCCCGCCCGGTCTTTCGATCCTCTGATCGATAATTCTGATAAGCACGGACACGGACATAATATTTTTTTCCAGGTTTCAATTTGGAAATTTTATATTTATTTTTCTTGAGCGACCGTTTCTTTGCACCCTTAAAACTTTTTTTGGTGCTGACCTGCACCTGGTATCCACTTGCTCCGGATACTTTTTTCCATGTCAGTTCCAGCGTTCTCTTCTTCCCCTTTACCTTTCCCTTCAACTGTGTTACTTTCGCCACTTTGGGAACGCTGATCTCTTCCCTGTCAGAATCTTCTTCCGACAGAGTATCCGGCGTGACAGACGGTTTCCGGGATGAAGTATTCCCTCCCCCCGGAGTGACCTCCGGCATAACAGGACTTCCCGGGGATAGTGTACCTCCTCCCCCCGGAGTGATGTCCGGCGTACCGGAAGTTCCCGGAGTTTGTGTACTTCCGCCTCCCTGAGTGACATCCGGCGTCTGCTGCGGATTCCCTCCTGACTGCGTCTCATCCTGAACAGTCAGCGTTTGAATTTGTGTTGAGACGTAAGCACGGGTGTCCGATGATTCATAAAAAATAGAAAAATATTCTCCCTCGTCACTTTTTTGCACAGATGGGATCCGGTACAGATGGTCTCCGTTACTTGTCACCTCAAATCCCTCTGATGTGCGGGAATCGTATCTCTTCCTTCCGGTATAAGTTCCGTCCCCGTTTGGCACAAGCTGAAAGATGACACTGGTGTCCGCAGAAATCAGCGACAAATATACTCTCATCTGTACTCCCTCTCCTGCCTTTACCACGCGGGGAGAAATTGTGAGGGAATTGTAGGAATCATACATACTCCCTGAAATCTCATAATAAACCGCACACTTTTTCAGCACATTCTCCCTGTCCGTAATACCAGGCGGAAGTTTTGCGGCATCTGCCTCATTGACCCAGCACTGTTCTTCCTCGTTCAAAATCCAGTTTCCTGTCACCGGAACCTTTGCCGTCCTTCCGTTTTCGGCGATCACCGTCACCTCATCCGGCAGCGCATAGGCAATTTTCCTTAAATTCTCCGTAGTAGCCGCACTCGTATATATGACATATTTTTCAATTCCGTCTGCTGTCACGGTTTTTACATAAGAAGGTGTGTATTCCGTTGGATCGAAAAACTCTGTCGTATATGTAACCACCGCATCTCCACCGGTCTCCACGTCTGTAAGCCCGGTTACATCGACCCGGTAACTGCCCTCATAGCGGGTTCCTGAAACCGGAACGGGCTGCACAAATACAAGCTGGGAAGCCGATGCCAGCAGTTTCCCATTTGCCGTAGTGCATTCATAGCTCTCTTCCGTGTCGATATTTGTTACCTTTACTACCACACTACTACGATCGGCGACGGTGATCTGGTTTCTGTTCATCTGTATACTCCATGCCGAACTGCTGCTGCGCACCAGATCATTCGGCATATATCCCGGTGCCGGAAATGCACTAAACGGATTTTCCATCGTATTGTCGTATGCTTTTTCCTGCCCGATGGCAATGCTTCCTGCATAGCCATACTGGACATCTGAGACGGTTGCACCGATCAGTGCATAACGGTGTCCCACAGTATCCCATCCATAGGAATGGGTATATCCTTCATTCATCCAGCTTGTAATAGCATTCCGGGGTGACGAATATCTCGCCAGGATCGTATGGATAAAATCCTTCGCTCCATAATCCCAAAATTCCTGTATCATATCCTCCGGCTTACTGGAATCCGATATCGAATGGTTAAACTCAAAGTTCCGCACCAACGCCTCGGCCTGTAGCTTATCGGAATGTTCGGAAACTGCCTGCAGCGGTTTCACACCTACCAGCCAGCGGTAGAACTCTGTCATGGCAGTCATCGTCTTATGTGTATCTTCGGTCAGCCTGCCGGACGCATAAGGATCCTCCAGCGAATACGCTGCCTCATACCATGTACTGCTGTCACCATTGACATAACTGTCCCCCGCATACATTGCCTCGCCATATCTGCGCCCGACCTCCTCTTTTGTGCGGTTCTGAAAAGATGCGAACTCTGCTGCATCATATATCACTTGTGTTCCCTCTTCTACCATGGCAGATGCATCTGCCGCTTTACTGACTGATTGGTTTCCCAGCGGAAGCATACCGGCAAGAATAGCACCTGTTACTCCCAGTGCCAGCCATTGTTTCATCCTTCTTTTCATATGCAATCTCCTCGTTTCCTATTTTTTTATTTTTATGCTCTTTTTCTTTCCCCAGCTGCCATATATGGTTTTCCCATTTTTCTTTACAAAAGCACGCATGCGGAAATAATAAGTTTTCTTCCTTTTCAATCCCTTTATTGTGACACTCATACCCTTGAACGACTTTATCTTCTGTCCTTTCATAGACGCCTTTGCCGCATATGCCACCTGATATCCGTCAGCTCCGGCAACTTTCTTTGAAAGTGTAACCGTCACTTTTTTTCCTGATTTGTTTTTTAACTTTTTAATATTCGGTTTGCCCGGTTTGGAAAGATCCGGTTTGAAAGTATCCAGAGGAGACTTTATTTCTTGCTGCTGCGTTCCGACTGTTTCCGTCTTCGCTGGTACTAAAGTTGCCTCCGGAGACTTTGTTTCCTGCGGAGACTGTGTCGCCTCAGGAGCCTTTATTTCCCCCGGCATAGCCTCAAAGGAATACGGAATTTCAAACTTCTCCGCAAACTCTACCGCTTTCGCTCCCTCCGTCGTATAAATCGTCAGATTATCGCACCCCAGAAAAACATTATCCATTCTGCCGCCAAACCCGTCAAAAGTTGTTACGGTACCCGGAATATACACTCGTTCCAGACTTTCACAGTGGCTAAATGCACGTGTTTTGATAGCAGTTACCCCATCTGGGATTTTGATACTCTTTAAGCCCGTGCACGACAAAAATGCCATCTCCGGAATCTCCTTCAGACCAGATGGGAGTTCAATCTCCGTCAAAGCACTGCATCCCGAAAATGCTGCGATTTCCAGTCTGGTCACATCCGATGGTATTCTGGTAGCTTTGCAGCCGACCACCAGCATATCGCCCTCCAGGACAGCATTACACCCCTCCCTGCTGCTATATGTCGGATTGTCCGGAGATACCGTAATTTCACTGAGTCCGTTGCACTTCGTAAAGATATGTCCCTCAATCGAATTGACGGTGGACGAAATCTCGATGCTTTCCAAATCTTTGCAGCCGGAGAACGCATACCTGCCAATCGTCTTTACTCCCTCCGGAATTTTCGTCGTTGTGTTGCTGCCATAAAGAAGGGTGCCTGTCTCCGTCTCAATGATCGCATTGCTGCCATCCCGGCTGTCAAACGTCTCATTTTCCTCATCCACCGTAATTTGGCAAATACTCGTAAACCAATCCTCCGGCGTATCGCCCTCTCCGTCAAACAGTCCATCGCCGATCACAGATACATTTTTCGGTATCGTAAGGCTCTCCAAACCGGTACATACAAACGCCTTGTTTCCGATGCTTGTTAACGTATCCGGAAGTTTGATTTCCTTAAGATTCAATGCGTGATAAAATGCATTTTTCCCCAACTTCGTTACCCCTTCCGGAATGTGCAGTGCCGTCAGGCTCCCACACTCACTAAAGGCACGATCCCCGATCTCTGTCAGCGCACCCGGAAAAACAACCTCGTTCAATTTATCACATGAACAAAAGGTAGAATCGGGAATACTGGTAAGCTTATCCGGAAGCGCAACCCTTGTCAGGCTATCGCATTCGGCAAACACCGCCTCACCAATCTCCGTCACTCCCTCCGGAATCTCAATCCCCGTGAGATTTGTACAAGAACGAAATGCCCAGTCGCCAATCTTTGTTATGCCGGATGGGATTTCAATCTCTGTCAGGCTTGCACATCCCATAAACACCCCGCTCCCCAGTTCTGTCATGTCAGATGGGATTTTCGCAGCAGGCAGGCTTTCACACATGTTAAATGCAAACTCACCCACACTTGTCAGGCTCTCCGGAAAGTTAATCTCTCTCAGACTGCTGCATCCTGAAAACGCATGAGCGCCAAACGCAGTAACGCCCCCCGGCACTTCGACCTGTTCCAGACTGCTACAGTCCCGAAACGTGTACTGCGCCACCTCTGTTATGTTAGATGGGAGTGAGATACCCGTCAGTTTTTCGCATCCGTCAAAAGCAAATTCTGAAATGGTATTAACATTACTCCCTTCTGCAAAATCAATTTGCTTCAGGCCGGAACAATGCTCAAAAGCACATCTATCAATCCGGACTACCGTTGACGGAATACGGATGCTCTCAAGTCCCGCACAGCCATCAAAGGCATTGGAACTAATTACCTTAGTTCCTTCCGGAATCGTAGTATTGTTACTGCCGACGGCCAGTCCGTAGGAGCTGAATATGGCATTACAGTTATCCCCACTGGTATACACTTCATTTCCCTCATCAACCGTTATTGTGTCCAGGCTGCATCTGCCAAAGGCACTTCCGCCTATTTTTTGCACATTTGCCGGAATCTCAATGCTGCTCAGCCCAGTGCACCCGTAAAACGCATAATCCTCAATTTCGGTCAGACCCGACGGAAATGTAACATCTGTCAACGTCGTACAGCCTGCAAAGGCATTCTTCCCGATTATTTTTACATCATCCGGAATCCGGCTCGTCTGACAGCCTGCCACAAGCTTACTGGTACTTTTCTCAATAATGGCGTTACATGCCCCACGGCTGTCATAATTCACGTTTTCCCCTGATACCGTAATCTCACGTATGTTACTGCATCCTCTGAGTATTCCGGTTCCGATACTCGTCACACTCTTCGGAATTTCAACACTTGTCAGATCCTCACAGTTCTGAAACGCATTGTCAGCAATCTCTATCACGGCAAGGCTGTCACCTTTGCTGTTTTGTATCGTTTCCGGAATGTGGAGCTGCGTGTCCGTACCTTTATATCCGGTAATCGTTACCATTCCCGATATTGTCTGTTCATACTCCCAGACCTTATCTGATGACAACTGCGTTGCCGCCAAAGCAGTTGATTCTGCACGTTCTCTGACTGCACCGGTAAAAACACCTGCCAGACATAACGAGACGGCAAGGATACATGCCAGTCCTCTTCGTCCTTTTTTTCCTGTAATGATTGTTTTCATACACTACCTCCTAAAATCTCCTCTATTGTCTCCCGTATCCGTTCCTCATCCGGCGGTTTTAGTATATAGCCATCCGGTTTCGATTTTAAAACAGAATAAATGGACTGTCTGTCAGCCACACTCGTAAGGAATACCACCGGGATAAATCTCATATCCTCGTCCTCTTTCATCGCCTCAAACGTATCTTTACCATCCATGCCAGCCATCTCATAATCCAGTAAGATCAAATCCGGGTTTTCTTTGGGAATCATTTTCAATGCCTGCTCTCCGGACTTGGCAAGGCAGATTTCATACTGTTTCTCCAGCATACTTTTCATTTTGCGCAACAGCAGAGCGCTGTCATCCACCAACATGATTTTCTTCTTTCGCTGCAGATTTTCTATCACTTCTCTCTCTGGTTCGCCTAAACCATCTGACTGCAGCATTTCGTGGCATTTTTTCAGCAGTTCATTTTTAGCCACCGGACGGAACAATACGTCAAACTGCTCACTTTTATAGAAGCCCCTGCATTGTTTCCATCCATCACTTGTCGTGATACCAAGAACCGGCGTCCCGGAACACTTTTCCTGAAGCCATGCAAACATGGCATTGTCGATTTCTTCCACTCCGATCTGGCAGATAATGATCAGATCCGGTTTGATGATCTTTACCATCGCCTGCACATTTGTAAGCTCCTCTGAACAAAGCTGAACCTGAAAATCATCCTCCAGACATTCATTCAGGCTTCTCACGATCTCACTCAGCTCCCCGACCAGCAGCACCTTTTTCATCCTGCATTCTCCTCCAATTCCTGTTCAAATTGATCTGTCCATACTGCTACCTGCTCCTCATCTAAATCAGTAACAGCCAGACAGAGATTTTCCATCACTTCTGTCATGATTTTCTCTGAATATGCAAACCGTTTTAACTGCCGTATGATTTCATCTGCCGTATCGACATCCATTTCCTCTATGGCATTCCTCAATAAACGCAGAAGTTCTTTGGTCAGCTCATAATCCGGTTCTTCCCTGCTTTCACCTGCATCGTCCGTCTGCACAGCGGGCTTTAAAATCTCCTTCATAGTCCCCCATTCCTGCAGAAATACAGGCGCAACGCTTTCTATCACATCTATTTTACCACCTTTTGCCGCATATTCCAACATTTTTGCCACCCCGGAAAGAGACACCGCCCCGATCATGGCCGCAGAATTCTTCATGGAATGCACTTTGATCCGGAACTGATCCAGTGTTTCGGGATCTGTCTCTGCCGATTTCCCAAGCTGGGTCAGAAAACGCTCCAACTGTGCCGCTTCTGATTCCATCGTCTGATAGAACTGATTGACCGTATCTTGCAATATCGCAATATCCCTGCAATAAAGCTTTGCATAATTCCAATCAATGCCATCCAGCTCCGGCAGCACCGTTTCCTCTGTCTCCTCTTTCCTGTTCTCCGCAGAAAAATCCGGCTCCGGCTTCCCATAGATGACCTTTTCCTTTGGGAGAAGCTCCATGATCATCTTCTCCATCTTTTCCGGATTGACCGGCTTAGAAAGGAAGTTCTGGAACCCCTCATTCAAATACATCTCCCTGGCGCCGGTCACTGCATTTGCTGTCAGGGCGATCACCGGTGTAAACCGGCACGGATACTCCTCCCATTCCCTCATTTTATGTAATACGGTGATCCCGTCCAGATCCGGCATCATATGGTCAAGGAAAATCAGATCATAGGCTTTCTTCCTGACCAGTTCCAGACATTCCTCTCCGCCGGATGCCTCGTCGATCTGTATCTGTGTCGCTTTCAGCAGCTGTGTAAATACCCTTCTGTTTACCGCATTGTCATCCACCACAAGCAGATGTGCCCCGGGGGCTGTAAACATGGCATGGTAGGAGTATGACGCCACCTGGTTTTTGATCCTCTGTTCCAAATCCCCCACCGGCTCATGGCTCATAATCTTTTGCTCCAGCGTGAACGAAAAGACCGAACCTTTTCCATACACGCTCTCCACCTGCAGCCTGCTGCCCATCCGTTCCAATAGCTGCATCGTAATATTCATGCCCAGACCGGTTCCCTCTATCTTCCGGTTTCTCTGTTCTTCTATCCTCTCAAATTCGCGGAAGAGCTTTTCAATATCCTCCTCCCGGATGCCGATTCCCGTATCCTCTACCCGAAACATCAGCACCGCCGTATCCTCATGCATGACGGCACTTACTGCCAGCGTCACGCTCCCCGTTTCCGTATATTTAACGGCATTTGTCATCAGATTCACCAGAACCTGGCGGATCCGGACGTCATCCCCCCACAGTCTCGATGGTATTTCTTCCTCCACAGAAAGATTTAATTCCAATCCCTTATCTCTTGCTTTCATCTCAAGCATGTTCACAACATCATGGATCAGGCTGCTAAAATCATACTCTGCCGGAAGGATTTCTAATTTCCCCGATTCGATTTTTGACAGGTCCAAAATGTCATTGATCAGGGAAAGCAGTGTCTGACCGGCATTCTGGATATCCAGTGCGTATTCTTTAATCTGTGCTTCCCTGCTCTCCCTCAGGATCATGGCATCCATACCGAGTACAGCATGGATCGGAGTCCGTATCTCATGGGACATATTAGCAAGAAAACGCCCCTTCGATTCACTTGCCTGCAATGCCCGCTGTTTTTCCCGGTCCATAGCCATAATTTCATAAATGGTACTGATCGTGGAAAACAGCAGAAGAAGAATCAGCCCTACTGCCAGGATCACGCCATTGAACAGATTCACTCTCTGAAAATAAATGATAATCTGTATAAATGCCGCGATACATACACAAAACATTCCCAATGCCACAAAGGTATACTCCCGAACCAGGCCTCTCCGTAAATCCATCAGAATTGTTGCGATCATCAGTATAATGGAAATAATACAAAAAACGGAGACATACGCAATGGTATCGGTAAAATCACAAACACCTGTTATATGCAGACCGGAACACAGGAACAGATTGAAAATGACAATGCCCTCCAGAGTCTGATATGCCTGCCGGTACCTCCCTTTCTGAATCTCATTCATATAGAGAAGATACGGCAGCGCCAATAACATGATCATCAGAAAGGTAATATCGTTGATGATCGAGAGGTTTGAGAAAAGCAGCTGTCTGAATGTGGAATTGGTAATGAGCCAGACCGCAGCGACGAGAATTCCCCAGCCCAGATATTCCAGCGCAACTTTCCTGTGGTAACAAAAGCGTAGGATCACGCTGCCGATAATGGCAATCATACTGAGTATCAGCGTGACAAAGGCAACGATCAGTTCCAGTCCAAACTGCTTAAAAAAGTGATTCCACACTCCCATAAGATTCCCATAGTAAACCGTATTGAAGACACCGGAATACGAAGAATCTGTGCACGTCTCCACACGTAGTACCCTCCCTGCATCCTCCTGACCGATTTCCAAAAAAACATACGCTGCAGCACTCATTCTGCCAAACAGCCGGTTCTCCCGGTTCGAATACTCCTTCCGGAACTCCCCGTCAATGTAAAACCGCATATCCTGTTTGACACTTCGGAAACAAAGATACCGCCCCTCTTCAATGGACACCGGAAGCTTTGTCTCCACAACAACGACTTCATTCCTGTCTGCTTTACATTTTCCGGGCATGGTAACCGTCTCCCTGCTTCCGTCCGGGAGAACCCGTGTCCATTCACCGCTATATTCCGTGCAAAGATAATCTTTGTCGAATTCGTCTGACGGAAGAAACAGCTCTCCCAAAATAAAATAGGCAAAGACAGTAAAAAGTAATATGGCGAAAATAACATTAATATATTTTTGTTTTTTATTCTCCATTTTTCCTCCCGCTCCAGAAAAGGCGCCAAACCCTGCCAAAAGTGACAGGGTAAGGACCGCCGCCAAAAATAGGCGGATATGTTTCATAAAGCACCTACTTTTTTATCTTGATACTCTTTTTACCGCTCCAGCTTCCATATACGGTTTTCCCGTTTTTCTTCGTATACGCACGCACACGGAAATAATACGTTTTCTTCTTTTTCAGTCCCTTTATCGTTACACTGGTACCCTTAAAGGATTTTTTCTTCTGTCCTTTCATAGAAGACTTTGCCGCATATGCCACCTGATAACCGGAAGCTCCGGATACTTTTTTTGAGAGAGTAACGGTTACCTTTTTCCCTTTTGCATTCTTTAACTTCTTGATCGCAGGTTTACCCGGTTTTTTTACTTCCGTCTGTGGGTTCTGTGTCAGCTCTGTTACCTGCGGGTTCTGCGCCGGCTGTACGTTCTGAACCGTAGTACCACCCGGCGTCTGATCCGGTATCGCCGGCCTCTCCGTCACATCCGGTGTCGGTGTCTCTTCCGGCTCCTCTTCTTTCGGCACGACAACTCCCTCCGGCGTCACCTGCCCGGCGTATGTCCACAATGTCGTATCGGACAGATTCACATGCATGACCGGACGCACGCCAATATAATTCTCTGCCTTCTCTGTCATCACACTTGGTTCTGTCGGGATACTGCCCTCTCCCCAATCTCCCACTGTTGCCGGACATCCCTTTTTCACTCCGGGAGAACGCAGCCAGTAAGTCAAAGCACCCGCATACGGCTGATTTGGTGTGCCTCCTTTATCTGTATAATCAGCAGCTGAAATCCTTCTTGTATCGCCTTCTTCCACATCACTGCTAAATCCATAATCCGGATTTAACATCTCCTCAATCGAAGGAAGATAAACCTTGTCTTTGGTGGCATTTCCGCCGGCTTCCCCCGACCACCGGTTATCTGCTGTCGTTACGTCTGTCGTTTCCACTGCTGCCTGCTCATCCGCAGTAAATGCTGTCTCCATAAACTCCTGATTCAACCAATACCTGATATCACTCTTTTCCCATGTAATCTCTACATCACTTTTATAGAAATATTGTGCGAGATCGATTGCCTGTTCTGCCATCAAAAAGGCATCCGTACCATCTTCATTGATAGAAAGAACACGCCACTTGATCGGCTCATATTGAAAATATCCCTGCTCATGACGGACAAGACAGGCTTCTCCCTCGTTCTCCTCTTTTACGGAATTGTGTTCGCCTGCCTCTGCCAGAACAGAAGGTGTGATCTTGGTATTATAATACCTGCCAAAATAAATACAGTCCCATGTATTGCTTTTCAAGTCATTTTCATGAATAACCGGATTTTTCGGATATACCTGTCCCGGTGCCATCGTCACACCAGGCTGTTCGTCCGGATCCTGTGTCGGCACTGCCGGCGTGGCGTCCGGTGCAATTTCTGTCTGATCCTGTTTTACCTTACCTGCATATTCCCACAGCTCTGTCTTTGTCAGATCCAGATGAAGTACCGGACGGATCCCATCTTCCGTACTTAAAGAATTTTTACCTGTCTCACCGTTAAGACACGCCGCCTGTCCGGCATAGTTTTTATCACTTATTGTCCTGAGCCAGTAATTACCGCCCCAGACACGATCACTTCCTGCAAAATCCGTGACTGCTGCTCCTCTTGTCTCTGTCTCAGCCTTACTGTCCGTAAATCCATACGCACGTGATGTAATCTCTTCCCATGAAGGCAGGTAAATACGATCTGTCGTCGGTGTCTCCTCTTCTTCCCCCTCTGCTCCCTCATATTCCGGACTTTTCTTATTCTCAATCTCCGTAGGGATAATCCCTTCCTTCTCCTCATCGGTAAATGCTTTATTTTGGAACTCCTCATCAAGCCAGGTCCGGATACTGGCATTTTCCCATGTAACCTCGTCACTGTCTGTCGTATTATACGGCTGAAAATTCAACGTTTTATCTGCCATTACAAACGCATCCGTGCCATCCTCACTGACAGCCAGGACACGCCACTTGACCGGCTCATATTTGTAACACTTCTTATCTTGGCGAACAAGATATTTTGTACCGTCCGTATCCTCGTGTTCTACATCATCCTCCCCTGCTTCGGGCCGGTTTCCCGGCTGGGGTATGTATTCGCTCTGCCAGTAATTTCCAAAATAAATGCAATCCCATACGACATGCCCATTCTCTGCCTCAATCACAGGATTACTTAAAACGGCATCTCCTCTTTCGGTTCCCACATCTGCTGCCGCCCATGCTGCTTCTCCCGGCGTCCAAAATGACACAAGGCACAATGACATCGCAATAAGCCATGCCATCACTCTTTTACTCTGCTGTTTCACTCTCATCTCAATTCCTCCGCTTTCTGCACAACTAATATATGCAATTTATTTTTACACGTCTGTACCTCCGGCACAAACAGGTAAATCTCGGTTTATCATTCATATTCCTTCAGGGACACATAATAATCTGCGATATAGATTCCAAGAACCTGATCGATATCGATCGCCTTCTTAAACTGCCCCACATATTTTTGATAACTGTGTCCGTTCTTGTCATACCATCCAACGCTTCCGCCATTTATCAGGCAATCCTCCTCCGGATCAGGGCTGTCAACCATGATTTCGCTTCCATTGATCATCTTCAGCCGGATCACAAATCTCGTATCCGTCGTATTTCGCGTGTCCGCATCTACTGCCGATACATCGGAAACAAGAGTCAACCCCAGTGGCAAAAGCTTAATCTTTTTGATATTTGCTTTCGCATATGAAAATGAAAACTGCATATCATCTGTACCCTCTACTGTAATCTCCTTTGAATTTGTATAAGAGGCAGTAAAGGAAAAACTCCATATCCCCTCTACCAGTACCTTGGTATCATCCTCATACTGCGGTCCATCCAGCAAATCCTTAAAAAATACCGTAACCTCTTTGCCTTCCTCAACCTGCATATCCGTACCGGCGTTGACAACAAAGGTTGCCACATTGCTTTTATTTTTCATAACTTCAAGAAGAGAACATTCCCGTGACCCCGGTATCACAGCAGACGCATTATAATTCGTTCCCTCACAAAAACCGAAATAATCAAATGTCATTCCTTCTTTGAATTCCACATCCGGCGGCGCCGTAATCTTTACCACAGCATAAATATTCTGTGTATCCATGACTACTTCCTGAAGTTCCATCATCAGATCCGGTTTACTGACCGCATCCTCCTTCTCACTCTCAATCCCGATTTCCCTCGATTCCTCCTCGCCCATTCCAAAGAAATCCAATATCGTCTGCTTAAAAGACTCCAGAAAACTCGCCTCTGCTACCTTTGCACTGGAAAAGAACAGATACCCCGTTATGAGAAAGCAGAGTGCTGCTATAACGGCCGCCACCTTTACAATCGGCTTTTTCCGTGGAGCTGTTACACGATCTTCCTGAATCTGTTCAAGAATCTCATCGACTTTCTCATGGTATGTCTCCGGCACCTGAAATTCCTTTGATAATCGTTTCACTTCCTTATCAAATTTAGTCATTTCCATGCCCCCTCTCCAGCTCCTCCCTGAGTTCTGCCTTTCCCCGGTTCAATCTGGACTTTACCGTACCAACAGGAATGTCCAGTACATCCGATATGTCCCGGAGCGATAGTCCGCCGTAATAAAACAATACAACGACTAAACGGTATTCCTCCTTCATTTTCTGTAATATATCCCACAATTCATCATAATGTGCCATGACCGGCTTCGACAGTGCCTCCACTGCCTCATCCCCCGGCAGATACAACCGTTTTTTCTTTATCTTCAACGCTTCATTTTTCGTGATCGTCAGCATCCATGGCTTAAATTTATGGAAAGCACGGATCTGTTCCATATTCTCATATGCTTTTAAGATCGCATTGCTCACAGCATCTTCCGCATCTGCCTCATTTTTCAATATCGCCAACGCCATAATATACAGATCATCCCTGTATTTATTGACACTTTCACAAAACTTTTTTGCCTCCATAAACAGTTACCTTTCCTCTTTTTGGATTCGTTTCCACGCCTTCAATCTGCCCCTTATTTTTCTCCCTCTACATATAAAGATACTTTGAAACGCTAAAAGGTTCCCGTATTTTAATTTTATTATAGTCGAAATACGACTATTTTTCAATCAAAAACTGATTGTTTCTTATAATTAGTAGGAGAATAAAATCATCAAAATCAACAAATATTATATTGAGTCAGATGATAGAGGTGTATTTATATGGTATTTGAAAATATAAGGAATCTGCGTGAAGACTGCGATAAGAAACAACAGGAAGTAGCAGACTACCTGCACATAAAGCAAACAACTTATTCCAAATATGAATTAGGAAAAATAAATATCCCGATTGAAATATTCATAAAACTCGCAGATTATTATCAGGTATCTGTCGATTATTTACTGGGACGGTCAGATAAAAAAAACTGATTTACTTGATATTTAGCCAAAACACAACAAAAAACCAAGCCACACCCCGGCAAACAACCGGATCCTCTCCGATCGCTCCTGCCAGAATGTGGCCTGTTTTACTTTCTTTTACGCAGATTTATCTAGTAGTCTTTCCAAATTACTAACGCATAGACTCTTCCTGCTTTTTGATCATCTGGCGCACCATCTCGCCGCCTACGCTACCAGCTTCTCTGGATGTGAGGTCTCCGTTGTAGCCCTCTTTCAGGTTTACACCAAGCTCAGATGCAACTTCCATCTTGAATCTGTCCATAGCGTCTTTAGCCTGAGGTACTTCCATTCTGTTGCTAGATTTACTCATGATCATTCACCTCCGTGTTTTTTTGTATTTATCTTGAGAGATAACGGAATGTCTTTTTCATGAAACATTCCGTTATCGAAACATTTCATTGTTAAGCCACTCGGTTATCTGATACTATTGTACCCACGAAGGTTTATTTCATTCTGGTAGTTTTTAGCAGATGATTTCATCTTTGTTCCATATCCATCGAAATTTTTTCAAGATAATGTACAAAGGTTCCCGAGTAAGTAGAAATCTCGTAAGCGGGATCCAGTTCCGAAAAAGTAAAGCTTTTTCTTCCTCCGGCCTCCATACGGTCCCAGAATTCTTTCAATTTAATAAAAGGCAGATAAGTGAAACAATCTTTACATTTAAAATATATAAGTAAAAATGCAATGCCCTCCTGTGCTTCAAACTCTTCCATGAATTTAATCTGGTGCTCATGGACATTGGCAAGGGGGAAACGTTCCTCCACACACTCCTTTGCATCAAAACAAACCGGGATTCCCTGCACGACCCCGATGTAATCGACCGTACTTTTTTGCTCAAAATACGCAAGCGTGATATGCCTTGTGCTCTGGTCGATGTCGATCGGTTTGATCGGCGTCGGAATTTTCTGGATCAGGGCAAGTTTTTGCGCTCTGTATTTTTCGTTTGTGAGATTAATGAGTTCTTCCAGAAAAGAACCACGTAGTCCCCGGGAATTCCATGTCGCCATAGTGATGGTCTCCTTGTTTGCCGCTTCTTATGCCGGGAATGTTCCCTTGGACAAATCATTTCAAAAACTGCTCCGCAGCCTTGCCCACCAGCGAAAAGAAATGCCACAAGCAAGCTTGCGCATTCCCTTTCACTGGCAGGCAGCACCTTCGGTGCTTTTGAACTCATTTCCCAATAAAAATCCCCGACGCACTCACAGCTTATTCATCCACGTTGTGGTACACAGCCTGGACGTCGTCGTCTTCGTCCAGAAGATCCATGATACGCTGGAACATTTTCATATCATTTTCGTCAGTGAGCTCCACGTATGTCTGGGGGATCATCGTGACCTCGGCCTGTGCCATCGGCACGCCTTCCTTTTCCAACGCTTCTCTTACCTTGCTGAAATCATCCGGGGTTGTGAGGATTTCATAGCTGTCTTCCTCTTCCACAAAATCTTCCGCTCCGGCGTCGAGTGCGAGCATCATAAATTCATCCGCGTCTGTATCGTATTCCTCTTTGTCGACGATGATCTGTCCCTTTGTATCAAACATATAAGAGACACAGCCTGTCGTTCCGACGTTTCCGTTTCCTTTTGTAAATGCATTCCGCACATTGGAAGCAGTACGGTTTTTGTTATCGGTAAGTGCTTCTACAATGATGGCAGTACCATTCGGGCCATATCCTTCATATGTAATATTCACGTAATTTACGGCATCTACATTTCCTGCTGCCTTTTTGATCCCACGGTCAATGGTATCATTGGGCATATTGTTTGCCTTTGCCTTTGCGATCACATCGCGAAGCTTACTATTGTTCGCAGGATCCGGGCCTCCTTCTTTTACTGCCACAGCGATCTCACGGCCGATGACCGTAAAAACCTTTCCCTTCTTGGCATCATTCTTTTCCTTTTTATGCTTAATATTAGCAAATTTAGAATGTCCTGACATAACTCTCATTCCTCCTGAAAAATTTTATATGAACGCAGTGTCTTTTATTTGGCTGCGTTTATGTCTTCTCTGGTGACGAAATGGAATGAATGAGCACCTGCATGCTCTTCATCACCCCTGCTACCATCTCTTCCTTACGGATGGCACATAAGATCGTGTCATCTCCGGCGATCGAACCGACCAGTCCCTCAAGGCTCATGGCATCGATCGCAGCGGCGACTGCCATCGCCATCCCACTCGCAGTCTTGATCACAAGGAGATTTCCTGCCTGCTCCATCGAGACGACACCATCCTGTAAAACAGCCGCATACTGTTTGCCAAATCGATTGACGCCTGCACCGCTTCCCTCTTTTGACACCACATACCGCTGCTTCACTTTTACTCCGGGCACCTTTACAAGCGCCATCTCACGGATATCCCGGGACACCGTCGCCTGGGTCACGGAATATCCCGCCTCATTCAGATAACGGGCCAGATCCTCCTGCGTCTCCACCTCAAACTGATTGATTATTTCTATTATTTTTTCCTGTCTTTTTTTCTTCATACATCTCTCCATCTGCGCGTGGTCACGTTTGACAGCTCCGGCACAAACAACAAAAAAATCATTTGCGGTTCAATTTGCTCCGCATTTTTTCATAAAACCCAACATCTCCAAGGCAGACTACATCAAAAAATTCTCTGGCCTTTTGGATATAAACCTGATCTCCGGTCTTCGCACTCCACAAACTCTCGCCGTCACAGCGCACAGAAGCTTCATCTACATAGCTTTCCCTCGTCTTTTCCACCCGGACCATGATCCTGTCTTCAGAAGAAACGACCAGGCTCCGCTTGTTTAACGAGTGCGGACAGATCGGCGTGATAACAAGCGCCTCCATATTTGGTGAGAGCACAGGACCACCGGCAGACAGATTATAGGCTGTGGAACCTGTCGGAGTGGCAACGATCACTCCGTCCGCTACATACGTATCGAGCAATTCGTCATTGACCCAGACACTGGTCGTGATCATCCTTCCAATGTCTTTTTTTCCGACGATGATCTCATTCACTGCGAGACTTTTTTCTTTCACGGCTCCGACAGAACCGGTCAGTATCATTCTCTTTTCGATATTATACCGCCCTGACAGCACCATATCCAACGCCGGGTAGATACGTGGCGTCTCGACTTCTGTAAGAAATCCAAGCGTGCCAAGATTGACACCGAGGATCGGAATATTTTTCCCGGCAATTTTTTTTGCCACCTGGATCACCGTTCCGTCTCCTCCCAGAACGATTGCCATATTCGTATCTTCCTCCAGACAAAAATTGTCTTTATGCCTACATATTTTAACACAACTTTCGGATTTTTCCAAATACGACTTTATTTCCTTCGCTACCGAAAGCTCGGCATCCTTTTCTTCATTCACGATCAGGCAAATCTTTTTCACTGCCGTCCCTCCATTTTTATGTTCTACGTAAGTAGTATTTGATGTCTATCATAAATCTTCGGCATGCTTTACCGTTTTATGCTGTGCCTCGTCCACGACCTGTTTTATTTTTTCGCTCCATTCTGAAATGGTTTCATCAAAATTATGTTCTTCATTTGTAGTACCTTTTTTTATGTACAGAAGATACTCAATATTTCCCTCCGGCCCCCGGATCGGAGAATAGTCTAGCCCGCAGATCAAAAATCCAAGGCTTCTCGCATAAGAGATCACCGAATGGATCACTTCCTCATGAACATCCTTATCCCGGACAACTCCCTTTTTTCCGACCTTCTCCCTGCCAGCCTCAAACTGCGGTTTGATCAGGCACACCATCGAAGCGTCCTCCTTCATCAGTTCCCAAACCGGCAAAAGAACCTTCGTCAAAGAAATAAAAGCGACGTCAATCGAGACAAAATCCACTGACTCCCCGATATCCTCCGGTGTCACATAACGTATATTCGTCTGTTCCATCGCACGTACCCGCTCATCCTGGCGAAGTTTCCATGCGAGCTGGTTCGTCCCTACATCCACAGCATAGACAAACCTGGCGCCATTCTGGAGCATACAATCCGTAAATCCACCGGTAGACGAACCCACGTCCATACACACACAATCCCCGAGACAAATCGGAAACACCTGAAGCGCCTTGTCAAGCTTATAACCGCCCCGGCTCACAAACTTTAGTTTTTTGCCCCGGATCTCAATATATACATCTTCCGGAAACTTCTGCCCGGCCTTATCTTCCCTCTGGTCGTTCACGAACACATTGCCTGTCATGATGACTGCCTTTGCCTTCTCCCTCGACTCTACAAGTCCCCGGTTTACAAGCAGTACATCAAGGCGTTCTTTCAGAACGCCTCTTCGCTCCCTTTGGAGCGATTTGCGCTCCTTATCCATAATAATCTCATCCCTCTTCCAATAACTCCAAAATCTTTTCTGCCACACTCTCTGCGTCCATACCATAGCGCTCATACAATTCTTCCGGCGCCCCATGCTCCACAAAATGATCCCGGATTGAAATATTCAGGAATTTTTCCGGAATAACGTCATGTTCCACAAACATCGCCTCTGCCTGCTGCCCAAAGCCTCCTGTCTGCTCGTTATCTTCTATTGTAACCGTCACTGTATGTTTTGGAACGAGCCGGCAGATCATCTCCTCATCAAACGGTTTTAAAAACCTCATGTTTACAACCGTACAATCATAGCCTTTTTCTCCGAGCAGGCGCGCCGCATCCACTGCGGTCTTCACCATATTCCCAACAGCAAAGAAAACGACATCTCCGCCGATCCCGCTCTCGCCTGCATGACGGAACGAAGTACGGATCCGCTCGCCTTTCGCAAAAATAACACTGGCACGTCCCCGTTCCAACGGTTCATGAAATCCGCCTTCTTCCAAAAAACCATACACTTCCCCGCGCGGATACCGGACAGCCACCGGTCCGTCAGACGCATAGGCAAAATCCAGGCACATCTTAAGTTCCTCGCCGTCCATCGGCGAAAGTACCGTCATATTCGGAATGGAAGTCAGATAAGAAATATCAAAGATCCCCTGATGGGTATCCCCGTCTCTTCCCACGATCCCGCTCCGGTCCACTGCAAAAATGATCGGCAGTTCGTTCAGGCAGATATCATGGATGATCTGGTCATACGCACGCTGCAAAAAAGTCGAATAGATCGATATGACCGGACGCAGTCCCCCTGACACAAGCCCGGCAGAAAACGTCACCGCATGCTCTTCTGCGATGCCCACATCGAAAAAGCGCTCCGGAAATTCTTCTGCAAATTTTTTTACACCGGTACCATCCGGCATCGCTGCGCACACGGAGACAAGCTCCGGACACTGTTTCCCTTTTTCAAGCATCCAATCGCCAAACACATCGGTATACGTCGTTCCACCATTCTCTAATGTCTCACCCGTCTTCGGATTAAATCTGCCGACGCCATGAAATACAGATGGATTTTTTTCAGCCGGTATATAGCCCTTTCCCTTCTTTGTGACGACATGCACGAGAACCGGCCGGTTTTTGATCCGGGAAGCCGCCTGGAATGCACTCACCATATTTTCGATATTATGGCCGTCGATCGGTCCCACATAAATAATGCCCATTTCCTCAAATAGCATTCCGGGTACAAAAAGATGTTTCAGCGAATTTTTAGCATTCTTGATCGTCTCAGCCATCGTCGTACCACCATTTGGTATCCGGTCAAGACGCTCCTCGATATTGATCTTCAGATTATTATACTTCGGGTTTGTCCTCATTTTTCCAAGATAATTTGACATTCCACCTACATTTTTAGAAATCGACATTTTGTTATCGTTTAATACGATGATGATATTCGATTTCATCTGCTCCGCATTGTTGAGAGCCTCAAAAGCCATTCCTCCGGAAAGGGCGCCATCGCCGATGACCGCCACGACCTTTTCATCCCCACCTTGTATATCTCTTGCCTTCGCCATTCCGAGTGCAACCGAAAGAGACGTGGAGCTGTGGCCTGTATTAAAGGTATCCGCCGGATTTTCACTTACTTTTGGGAAACCGCTGAGTCCATCCAGTGTACGGAGCGTTCCGAATTTTTTATTTCGTCCGGTCAAAAGCTTATGGACATATGACTGGTGTCCCACATCCCAGATCAGCTTGTCCTTTGGAAAATCCAAAAACAGGTGCAACGCCATCGTAAGCTCTACTACTCCGAGATTCGGTGCCAGATGCCCCCCGGTTTTCCCGATGCTTTTCACCAGCCTCACCCGGATTTCTTTCGCAAGCTTCCGGTAATCTTCCGGTGCAATATTCTTTATATCATTTTCCTTCTCGATCGTACTCAATAAAGTGTTCAATATTTTCACTCTTTTCCTGATTATTTATCCCGGTCTGTCAACCAGTTCATAAGGGCCGGAAGAAACTCACCGCCATCACCTGCAGCTCTCAGACATTTCAATGCTTCTTCTGTATATTCTGTCACCTTCTGCCTGGACAGATCAATACCATGGATCGCCGCATACGTGGACTTTTCATTTTTCTCATCTGAATGGACCGGTTTCCCAATCTTCTCTTCGTCGCCAATGATATCCAGTATATCATCCTGGATCTGAAACGCAATACCAAGATTTTTGCCCGCCTGCTCAAGTTTCCTGACGGTATCCTCTGTGGCGCCGGCTAAGATCCCTCCGATCATAAACGCCGCCTCCAAAAGTGCAGACGTCTTTGTCTCATAGACAAAAAACAATGTCTTCTCATCGACAAAATGTCCGTTCTCTTCCACATCCACAACCTGGCCGCCGACCATGCCGTACATCCCGGCCTTTTTCCCGAGGATCCGAAGCGCCTCCGCCACACAGTATGGTTCTGCGCTGCTGTCAAAAGCACGGAATGCCGTTTCATACGCAAAATTCAAGAGGGCATCTCCCGCAAGGATCCCCATCGCCTCACCAAACTTTTTATGTGTCGTAAGCTCTCCCCGGCGGTAATCATCGTTATCCATCGCCGGCAGGTCATCGTGTACAAGAGAATACGTATGAATCATCTCGAGCGCAGCCATAAACGGCCCGATCGCCGTTATTTCTGAGCCGCCGCACATCCGGTATGCCTCCCGCATGATGATCGGCCGAAGCCTCTTTCCTCCCACACGGATACTGTAATTTACCGCTGAAAAAATCGTTTTCTGGTATCCCATCTCCTCCGGCAGATAACAGCCGATCACCTTATCTGCCTGTGCTGTCCTTTCTGCCAGTACCTGTTCAAAATTATTCATCTTCATTGCCCTCAGTTTCCTTCTTCATCAAAATCTCAATCTTTTTTTCTACCCGGTCGATCGCCTTATTTCCCTGCATCACAAGTTTCATTCCGTGGGAAAATGTCTCATAAGCCTCCTCTAACGAAAGCTTTTCATTTTCCATCTTATCCACTGTCTGCTCCAACTGCTCCATGATCTCTTCGAGTTCCATACGATACCAGCCTTTCTTTCTGACCGATTCGGCCTTTATTTTCCGGAGGAAACAACCTCCAAAACCTCTGTCTTTACTGTACCATCCGCCAAAGTGATATCCACACGGTCTCCCGGTGCAACCCGTTCCACACGGTCTATCATCTTTCCATCCTGTCCAGAAACATACGCAAACCCACTCTCCAGCCTCTTTAGCGGAGACATTCCGTCGAGCCTCCCGGCAAGTACATTCAACTTATATTTGGAGTCACCGAGGATTTTTTCCATCTGCTTAAAAAGCTTGTCCTCCATATCAGCCACATACTGTCGTTTCTGGATCACCTGATTTCCGGGATTATATATCTTCAACTGTTTTTCACGATATAAAAGTGCCTGTTTCGCCGCATCGCTCCGGTCAAATATATTACGGAGCATCCTCTCTTTGTATAAATAAAGCTCCTCCAGCACACTTCTCACCTCATACACGACAAGTTCCGCTGCCGCTGAAGGAGTGGGAGCCCTCAGATCTGCTACATAATCAGCAATCGTCGTATCCGTCTCATGTCCCACCGCTGAGACGACCGGCGTCCTGCACTCATAGATCGCCTGCGCTGTATTTTCTTCATTGAACGCCCAAAGATCCTCGATGGATCCTCCGCCTCTGCCGACGATGATAACGTCCACACCAAGTTTATCCAGACACTGTATCCCCCGGACGATCGTATCGGATGCGCCCTCGCCCTGCACCTTTGCCGGGTAGAGGATAAGCTGGACATACGGATTTCGCCGTGACGATATATTGATCATATCCTGGATCGCCGCCCCGGTCTCTGCCGTGACGATCCCGACCCGCTTTACAAAGCGGGGAAGAGACTTTTTATGGCTCTCAGAAAAATATCCCTTCTGCTCTAGCTTCTTCTTTAACTGCTCATATTTTTCATACAGAACGCCGTCCCCGGCAAGCGTGATCTTTTTTGCATACAGTTGATATTTTCCATCTCTCTCATACACGCTTATCGTCCCGCCGATCACGACCTCCTGCCCGTCAGACAGCCGGAAATCAAGCCCCCTGCGGTCTCCGGCAAACATCACACAGGCGATGGCCGAAGAGCGGTCCTTCAACGTAAAATAAATATGCCCGGAACTGTGGTATTTGCAATTTGAGATCTCACCTTTCACAAAAACAACCGACAGGGCATATTCTCTTGAAAACATATTTTTAATATACTGGTTGATCGCTGAAACAGAATATACTTGTCCTCTAGTCATTTACAATATTCCCCAACATTCCATTAATAAAGGAAGCTCCTCCTTCAGCACCATATTTCTTTCCGAGTTCTACTGCTTCATTGACCGCTACCCCGACCGGGATATCGTCATCATACAAAGCCTCGTATACTGCCAGACGGAGTATCGCAAGCTCTTCCTTTCCGATCCGGTCGATTTTCCAGCCCTTTGAATGACTGGATATCGCAGAATCAATCTCCTGCAGGCAATCGCCGATCTTTTCAAGCCGCATCAACATATATTCCTTTTCTTTTTCCTCAATATCGTGGGTCAGAAAATAAGTGCCTAACTGCTCTTCAAACTCTGCCTCTCCATAAAATTCTCTCTGAAAAAGCAGCACAAAAAGCTGCTCCCTGACTTCTCTTCTGGTCATAAAATCCTCATTTCTGAGCAACTTGTTGCGAAGATGGCGATACATAATTGCTTTTGCAATTATGAGAAAGCTGCGAATGCAGTTTCTCATCTGCCATCAAAGCTATTTGTTTTTGCTCAGAAACAAATAGCCGTGTGAAAAATAAGTGCATCAGCATTATTTTTCACACTGATCTCCTAAATGTCTCTTTTCACAGGCCGGCAATGACAATCCAGGCCCGGTTCCGTCCTGCGCCAACTATAAAACAACATTGAGCTAACGCAATCAGGCGGTGCTGCTTTGATCCTGCCTCAAATCCACACCACCTGATCACAGGGCAACGGCAAAACCGCCCCCTCTGCTCTTATTCCTTATCCGGTGAAGCAATTCCGGCGATCCTGACATTTACTTTTGTCACCTCAAGGCCGGTCATGTTGTTTATCGCCTGCGAAACCTTCTCCTGTACCTTTGCAGATACTTTCGGAATACTGTAACCAAATCTCATATTTACCGCGATATCCAATTCTGCTTTATCGTCTGTTATGTCCACTTTTACTCCTTTGGAATGGTTCTTGACACCAAATTTTCCGGCGATGTCATTGATCCCATTTCCCACCATGGACTCAATCCCTTCTACTTCCGAAGCTGATATCCCTGCGATCGCCGACACTACCTCGCTCGCGATCTGAACCTCACCAATACTATCTTCTGTACCAAATACATCTTTCGCCATATCTGTCACCTCATTTGTCACAAAACTATATATCTGCCAAAAAAGCATATATACAGTTTATAGTTTACCACATTCATCCTTTTTTGCCAACAGGAGAAATAACAATTTTATCGGATGCACATTCTGATTTTCGTTTCACGACGTCTTCGATCTGTGCAATCTGCTGTTCTGTGAGGCTTTCTGCATTCACGATGACGTCCACACTGTCATCTACGATCGTGACTACCACATCCTGAAAGCCCTTTGCCGCAAGCAGATTTTCCGTCGCTGTTTCCTTTTCATTGACCGCTGTCATCGCAACGATTTCATTCATCGCCTTTTCCTTCTGTGCCTCAGATGCGCTGTCGCTGTTCACAAGTTCCAGAAGCGTCTCTTTATTTTTGGCCCTTGTCTGCTCTCTGGAAAGTTTCGCCGCCTCAAAATAATCACCAGTCACAGTATTGTTTACAAGTACTGCTTCCCCGGCATTTTCTTTGGAAGCGATATCCTCATCGGATATATCCGTCACGGCATCATCCGCCACTTCACTGTCCGCCACCTCGTCTGCTGCATTTCCTGTCGCCGCGGCCTGTGAAACGCTTTCCGCTGTCTGGTTTTCTGTCTCCGCATCTTCCGGCACAGTACCATCCGTACCACCTTCTGCCACATTTTCCGCATCCTGCTGGTTTAACACACCCACTGCGAGCTCACTATCATCCGTAAGGCTCAAATATCCGGCAAGTGCTACCATGACTACCAGTGCCGTTATAATAATCTGATTTTTGCGCAAAAGTTTTTTCACTACTTTGCCTCCTTACTTTTCATTACTTTAATTTTATGACTCTCGACAGAAAATAATGCAGAAATGCCATCTATAATTTCTCTCTGGACAGCTGCCTTATCTCCGCCCGCACACACGATCAGGATTCCCTCGATCTGCGGCTCCACCTCCCGGATCACATAGGGAGATGTATTGTCATTTTCATCCTGTATGAGAACGGTCTCTTCTTCACGCCGTTCTGCCTCTATCTTATTGTCCTTTAATGTCACCTTCTCTTTCGATGCCCGCAGCGTGATCATCACGTCCACATCACCGACCCCATCAACTTTTTCAAGGATCGACCGAACCTGCTCCTCCATCATATTCCGATAATTCTGAAGATCGTCCCCCGGCTCGCTCTCCTCCCGGATCGATGTACTCTTTTCCGGATCGGTCTCTTTTTTTTCAAACAGATTCCCACAGGAGATCAAAAGGAGCAGCACTCCGGAAAGGATTACGATCAGAATCTTTACCGGTCCGGCATTCTGAATGATTTCTTTGATCTTTTCCGTCAGCTCATCTCTCTTCATCACTATTTTCTCCTTCCCCGTTCCATTCCCGCTGTAGCATTTCCTCCCGCTTCTCCCCGATCATCCGGAGCTCGTCCTCATCAAATCGTTTTTCCGTTTCAAGTACGTTCTGCTCCAATACATCATCTAAAAATGTATCTCCTGTAAACCACGAAAATAACGGCATCATTACAAGCAGGATCACGATCAGTCCCTCGATAAACCGAAAATATCTGGCATACTTGGATCTGGAAAAAAGATTTGATATGATTGAAAATAAAAGAATGAATATCGTAACATTTTTTACTGCATGAAGGATTTCATCCATTTTTTATCCCCCTTTCCCGGCTTATTACTACAGGCGTCATTCCCTGCAATTTCCTTTATATGACCCGGTTTGTAGCGGCGATTACGATCGTCAGCGTGATCAGGAACATAACCGCAGTCATAAATACGATATATAAAAGCAGTCTGCCACTGTCTGCCGTACTCTGGAACACCGATACAATGCGCTTGTCCGTGACCGGCTGCGAAAAGGCAGCAAGTGCTTTATAGACAACGGTAAAAACCGCCAGTTTCAGGAGCGGCACGATACATATGACACACACCGCTACCAGGCCGCCGACCCCGATCGCGCTCTTTATAAGTACCCCGGTACCGATGACAGTATCTGTCACACTCCCAAAGAGGTTTCCCACTCCCGGCATACTGCTCGCTGTCTTAAAGAGTGTAGTCCGTTTCACACTGTCGAGTGCCGGCATGATCAGTCCCTGTATCCCCTGATGCCCGATCATGACTGCGAGGATGGCCTTTGTCCCAAACCTCACAAACCCTCTTAAAAGAGCTGCAAGTTTCGTAAATTTCCATTCCGTGAGCGGACCAAGGATACAGATCAGAAAATATACCTGCACAACCGGCAAAAAGATTTTCACCAATACATTTTCCGCCACCGCAATAGCAGAAAGCGCTGCCTGATAAAACGCCATCGAAGTAGCGCTCCCGGAACTCCACGTCAGCGCCATCGAAAAAGAGGGGACAAGCACACTCATAAAATGGACGATATCTGCCAGTACCTTAGACGCTACGGAAAACACCGAAAAAAATCCGCCCACCATGACCGATACCGAAAGAAAATAAATGATCTGAAATCCGGTATCTCCCATCTGTTTTTCATACATACTTGTCGAGAAATTCAGAAAAACTCCCGACAACACTCCATACAGGATCAGCCTTATAAATATATTTTTATTTTTTTCAAACTGATGGCCCAGATAATTCGTGATATAACCTCCAATCCCCTTCAGGGACAGCTCACCTTCTCCCTTCATGACATTATCCACATAATCCTGTATCGAAAAATCAATTTCCTCTTCCTTCATCTCCTGCAAAACCTCCTCCACCTCTTCCAGCGGAATGCTGTCATAGATGGTCCGGAATGTATCTGAATCCCTGATACTCTCTGCCTTTGCCGTGGCCCCCAAAAATCCGGCACTCCAAAAACAGACGATGCAAACAACCACTCTCAAAAACCAGATTAAATGAAAATCCGCCATAATATTCTCATTCCTTCACACTTTCTTTTATGGTAAAAGCTCTCCGATCGTCTCCAGAAGCGATTTTAGAACCGGGAGACTTACTACGATCATACTTATTCTTCCAAAAAAATCCACTTGTCCGGCAATAGCGCTCTGTCCGGCATCCTTGCATACCGACGCCGTAAATTCTGACAAATAAGCGATTCCTATCATCTTAAAGATGATCTTTATATACGTTTCGCTGATTCCCGTATATTCCGTCAGCCTGTGAAACATGTCCACAACATATTCAAACTTGCTGATACCAAAAAAGAATATGATGATCCCTGAAACGATCGTGATCCATATACTGATATCCCTTCTCATTCCACCGACAACGATGGCAAGCGTCATACCCGCAATGGCAACCAGTGCAATTTTCCCCATATTTCCCTCCGTTCACACATGCCTTTTCTATAGCGAAAATAAGTTTTCTATCGTTTCAAACAGCTCTGCGATGTACGGAATCACCCAGAAAAGTACCAGGATCAACCCGGCAAGACTTGTTAAAAAAGCCTGCTCCTCCCGTCCCGACTGCTTCAGGATCTGATTAAGCATCGTCACGAGTATCCCCACTAATGCAATTTTAAAAATTATTGTTATCTCCACAGCAAATCCTTTCCGGAAAGTTACGGATCATTTTATTACACCAGTATGATCACCATCAGTAACCCTCCCATGACACCGCATACATAATAGAGCCGGAGCCTGTTACTCTTTTCCTTCTGTCTTTTCTCGATGATAAATTCCCATTTATCAAGGAAATAGTCGATTGCTTTTTCCTGAGCCTGCCGGTCAAGGCATCCAAGCTGACTCCCCATCCCAGCCAGTTCCTCTCTCGCTTCCCTCTCGAGTATCTCTGCCGACACATCTTCCAAAAGACACCGTTCCCATACTTCTTTAAAATCCAGTCCCTTCTTTTCGTCGAGGCTTCCCGAGACATGACGCAAAAAACTGCCAAGAGGCCCCTTTACCTTATATGCGGCTGCCTCCAATGTCTCCGGCATCGGCGTATTCCGGTAACGCACCTCACCCTGTATGTATAAAAATACCTTCTTTATTTCATTCAGATTGCGAAACCGGTTCACATACTGACAACTTTTATACATACCGAGAGCTGTCGTACCACATAAGACAATGATGATCCCAACCAGCTTAATCATAGATCAGACTCCTCCCCTCCCCGTCGCACACATCACGGATCATTCCCGGCCCGGATGAATTTTCGAGGATAATACAGCGTTCAAACATGCCGTCTCTGACCATTTCCCCCAGTTCCGGCTTCTCCAGTATTTCCTGAAAATCTCTTCCGTGAACCGTGGCGATAAGCGCACATCCACAGTTCATCACATAACGAAGCGCCTGCACGTCCCCTTTTCCCCCGATTTCATCCACCACGATCACTTCCGGAGAAAGAGAGCGCACTGCCATCATCATCCCCTCAGACTTCGGGCACCCGTCAAGTACATCGGTCCGGCTGCCGAGATCGTTCTGGGGCATGCCCCGGTAGCATCCGGCGATTTCACTTCTCTCATCGACTACCGTTACATTTTTTCCCTCCTCCTGATCCCGGCCTCCCGACACGATACGGACGATATCCCTTAATAGTGTCGTCTTTCCACACCCGGGCGGGGATACGATCAGGGTATTATACACCCGCCTGCTTTTCCGGATATAATTTATGACCTTTTCTGCACACCCGATGATCTCACGGGACACCCGGACATTGATAAAAGAAATATTCCGTATATTCCGGATCCGTCCATCCTCCACGACCACCTGCCCTGCCATTCCTACCCTGTGCCCCCCCGGAATGGTAATAAATCCCTGTGAAATTTCTTCTTCAAACGCATACAGGGAATATCCGCTTATGTACTCTAACATCTCTTTTAATTGTGACCTGTCCACTTTTTCCCTGCCAAGAACATGTCTTTTCCGATCCAACACCTCCACCGGCTGGCCGATCCGGAAGCGGATTTCCCGCAACTTGTCCAGTTCCACTTCCACCCGGTTAAAATTTTTCCGGTATTTTGCAGGCAGGATATCTCTGATCTCCGAATACTCCATGTCCAGTCTCCTCTCTTTGCCCCTCTGCTATTATCAAAGGATGCCTGTACTAACTTTATATGCCCGCAATTTTTTCAATATGCTTGAAAGCTGTAAAAAAATATGATACTGTGTTAATGAACGAAGCGGTATTATCTTACCGACCGCACACAGAAAGGATGTACAACTATGGATTACGGATTAATTGGAGAAAAGCTTGGACACAGTCTGTCCAAACCGATACACGAGAGCCTTGCAGACTATACATACGATATCCACCCACTGACGAAAGAAGAATTTAAAACTTTCATGAAGGAAAAAGCATTCAGGGCGATCAATGTCACGATCCCTTACAAAAAAGATGTCATTCCTTATCTTGATTCCATGGATGATAACGCAAAAGCGATCGGCGCTGTCAATACGATCGTAAACACAGATGGAAAACTCCGCGGTTACAATACTGACTTTTCCGGTTTTGATTATATGGTGATCCGGCACGGAGTAGAACTAAAAGATAAAAAAGTGATCGTCCTCGGAAACGGAGGAGCCGCACAGGCAATCAAGGCGGTCGTGAAAAAACATCATGCCAGAGAAATGATCGTGGTAGACGTCGTAGACGATGGGGAATCCATCACATATGAGGAATGCTTTGAAAAACACACCGATGCTGACGTGATCATCAATACAAGCCCGATCGGCATGTACCCGAAGACAGAGGCAAGTCCGGTCGACCTGAGCCGCTTCCCTGCCTGTAAGGCGGTTATGGACGTCGTCTATAACCCACTCACGACGAAACTCGTCGCACAGGCGAGGGAGCTTGGCATGATCGGTGTAAATGGTCTGGAAATGCTTGTCGCTCAGGCAAAATACGCTGTCGAGATCTTTCTGGATACAAAGATCGACGAGGACAGGATCCAGGAGATTTATGAGAAAATGAAAGGGGAATTTTGATTCTCTGAACAGATTCTCCTTAACCCATCCAAAAACACAGGTATCAAAATCGTTCAAAACAGACGCAAGCAAGCTTGCTGAAAGTTTTTCACCGATTTTGATACCTGTGTTTTTTGCTCTTCTGGCTGTGTAGAATCTGTTACAGAATGCTACTCATCTTGTTTTTTGTGCATATTGCCAACACATTAAAAAATAAGGGGCTTTTGACACTCTAACCAATTTAGAAAATCACTTGAAAAGCTTCCTCAAGATCTTCTATGATATCGTCTACGTTTTCTGTGCCGATCGAGAGGCGGATGGTATTCGGGCGGATCCCCTGCTCCAAAAGTTCTGCTTCATTAAGCTGGGAATGAGTCGTTGAGGCCGGATGGATCACAAGGGATTTTACATCTGCCACATTGGCAAGAAGCGAAAACAACTCGAGATTGTCAATAAATTTTTTTGCCTGCTCCGCATCGCCTTTGATCTCAAATGTAAAGATTGAGCCTCCACCGTTCGGAAAATATTTTTTATAGAGCGCCTGCTGGGAAGCATCCCCGGTGACAGACGGATGATTTACTTTTTCCACCTGTGGGTGAGCCGCCAGGTATTTAACAACTTTCAATGCATTTTCTACGTGCCGTTCTACCCGCAGCGACAATGTCTCAAGCCCCTGAAGGAATAGAAAGGCATGGAATGGGGACAACGTGGCGCCGGTATCGCGTAACAGGATGGCACGGATCTTTGTCACAAACGCTGCCGGGCCTACGGCTTTCGTAAAACTGATGCCATGATAGCTTGGATTCGGCTCTGTCAGAGACGCAAATTTTCCGCTCGCTTCCCAATCAAATTTGCCGCTATCTACGATCACTCCACCGATCGCTGTCCCATGTCCACCGATAAATTTTGTCGCAGAGTGAACGACGATATCTGCACCGTATTCGATCGGACGCACCAGATATGGCGTGGCAAAAGTATTATCAATAACGAGCGGAATCTTATTCTCATGGGCGATCCCCGCTAACTTTTCAATATCTACAACATCTGAATTTGGATTCCCAAGTGTCTCGATAAACACTGCCTTTGTATTTTCTTTGATAGCGCCTCTTATTTCTTCTTCATCAAACGGATCGACAAATGTCGTTGTGATCCCATAATCTGTCAGCGTATGTGCGAGAAGGTTATAGGTACCACCATATATGTTTTTCGCAGCTACGATATGATCTCCTGCATGCGCAAGATTCTGTATCGTATATGAGATCGCCGCCGCACCGGAAGCCACCGCCAGGGCTGCCACGCCGCCCTCCAGGGCTGCAATCCTCTGCTCAAATACATCCTGTGTCGGATTCGTCAGTCTTCCATAGATATTACCTGCATCGCTGAGGCCGAATCTTGCCGCTGCGTGTTCGCTATCGCGAAATACATAAGAGGAGGATGCATAGATTGGAACCGCCCTCGCATCTGTCGCCGGATCCGGCTGCTCCTGTCCCACATGTAACTGTAACGTTTCAAATTTTAAATTTCTTTCTGTATATTTCTTTTTACTCATAATGATTACCTCTTTTCTTTTTACTATTTCCTACCTGATTACAAGGATATGGTATCACACCGTATCTCTTCTGTCCAATACGACATACAAAGAGCCAGCTATAGTTTATTGCTATAACCAGCTCTCCGCCCGGCGATACTGTCTGAAAACCATTCACTTTATATCTATCTTAATCCCTTATCTTTAAATTTTGCAATCTCCTCCAGATACTTTTTACCAAGCGGACTGACCGCCACGCCTTTGCGCACCAGATACCCAATCGTCATGATCTCATCCGACTTAAGCCTCACCGCACAGTAATCCGATCCGTTTAGTTCCTCACACAAAATCCCGGAACAGAGCGTGTAACCATTCAGACCCACCATCAGATTCAGCATCGTAGCCCTGTCATTTGCCTTTATGAGCTGCTTATACTCATACGTACTCAAAACCTCTTCCGCAAAATAAAACGAATTGTAATTTCCCTGTTCAAAAGACAGGCACGGATAATCCGCCAGCTCCTCTAAAGAAATCTCTTCCCGGTCAGAGAGCGGATGCCCTTTCCACATATACACATAGATCCCGCACTTTAAAATTTCATGAAACTCCAGGCCATATTCACGAAACAGCTTCGTCAATACGTGCCGGTTAAAATCATTCAAAAATAAAATGCCAATCTCACTTTTAAAATCCCTGACGTCTTCAATGACCTCATAAGTCTTGGTCTCATGCACCGCAAATTCATACTCTTCCATCCCAAACTGTTTCACCATCTCTACAAAAGCATTTACCGCAAAGGAATAGTGCTGCATGGAAACACTGAATTTCTTTTTTATGGACTGCTTGTCCACATATTTTGATTCAAGAAGCTTATACTGCTCGACCACCTGTCTCGCATAGCCGACAAATTCTTCTCCCTCCGGCGTCAGGGAAATGCCACGGTTCGTCCGCCGGAATATCTCGATCCCGGCCTCTATCTCAAGTTCCCGGATGGCCGCTGAGAGGCTTGGTTGTGAAATAAACAGCTTTTTAGCCGCCTCATTCATCGAACTGGAATTTGCGACCTCGATGACATATTTTAACTGCGTCAGCGTCATAACCCCTTTTCACCTCTTTGCTGTTTCTGATAATAACAAAGCAGGTCAAATGTATCCCTAAACTTACCGTTTTTTCGAAACATCATATAATTTCCATCATTTCCTTTGTAAATATCCCCTACAAAATGATACATTCTCTCAGAAAGATAATATGTATTTTTCGCATCTCCATCCAAAATCTTTGTATATCCCTTCTCGCCATATTCCGTCTCAAAAATCCCTTTCGACGTCGCCATCAAAATCGTATTTCCCTTTACACCGACTACGTAATTCTGCCCGTCTGTTTGCTCTGTCGGTCTCTGAAAACCTACTCCTGTATCCAGCGAATATTCTTCTTTACCGCTATCCAGGTCACAGACGACAATTTCTACCTTTCCTGTCTGTTGGTTGTTCCTTTCATAAATCAGAAAATCATCGCCGGCTTTCGGATACGACACTACTCCTCCCGTCAAGTCCCTTCCCACCAGTTTTTCTCCTGTATTACCATTATAAATGTCATAATGCACGGTCATAAAAGTTCCATCTTTCAGGCCGGTCATATAATTGTGCAGGATACTACCATCCCCCAAAACCTGAAAATTTTCCATTATACATGCAAAACCACCATCTCGTTCGATCGGGATCTGAATGGTATCAACCGTCCCCTCTTTCTCATCGATCTTCAAAAGAATATAATAGTCTGTTTCGTATCCTCCTGTTGTTTCATATTTTCCCACTCCATCAATTTCTGTTCCTGCGCCAGAAGCAGGCATACCGGACCCTTCTACTGCCTCTTCTACTGCCTCACTGCTCCGAATATCATCCTCCTCTGTAACATCAGCTATATTGATATAAAGACATCCGTCATCCGAATAGAAAACTCCTCCAACCTGTACCGATTTCCCCTCATACATTTTCTCGATTTGATCCACCCATGATACTTCTTCTTTCTGCCATCCCTCACCAGACCACACGTATTTACAGATTATTCCTTTCTTGTCATTTTTCTCATCCTCATAATCACACGCAAATATCGTGATATCTCCCTTGTAATCCAATACCGGATTTGCTGACATTGACGGCAGGCTATACCCGGCCATATCCGGTATGATCTCCGTTTCCGGAAAAAAGGACTGCTCTTTATATGTATATATCCCCTTATCCCCTGTCCGGATATCTGAAACCGGCGCATCTCCCGGCGTAGAAGCGATCGAACAGCTGCATAAAACAACAGCGATCATAAGTATCGCAGATGTCAGCACCGTGGGTTTTCTATATTTCATAACGCTCAGGATCCGGTCCTTCACCACACCTACGCTAAAGGCAGTATTCTGATTCAGTACTCCTCTCTTCCCGGTAGCCAGGGATACAAGAAGATACGAATATTGCACCCGGGCCTCCTCACCCAGTTCCCGGATCACTGCCTCATCACAGGATACCTCCATATCCTTTATCATAAAATGATAGGCAATCCACATAAACGGATTGAACCAATACACGCAAACAAGCACAAACATGACCGGTTTTATAATATAATCCCGTCTTTTTATATGCTTTCTCTCATGGCACAAAATATATTGCCGGTCCGATTCTGCTATCTTTTCGGAAATATAGATCCGGGGAGAAAAGAGTCCCTGAACAAAAGAATTATCTACTAACGGATGAGTATAAACATTGTTATATAGCCATTTGGCATCCGAAAATCTCCTGTAATTCCTCGCCATGGATACGATCATAAAAACAAGAAATCCAAAGACACCTCCTCCCCATATCACAAGCAGCCATACATCCATTCCCATTTTCTCAGAAAAAGGCTTCCCTGCATCAGTCTGTACCACCTTCGCCAAGTTTGTCTTTGCCGTAGAAACCGTTTCCTGAGACACCGTACTCTGCTTATCATACGTTTTCCGGGCAGGAATATGCGCTGTCTCTGAAGTACCAGCCGTTGCCTCATTCTCCGGAACCACGAACCGGGAAGCGATCCTCTCGATCTTTATGTTCTGGTTCGTCTGGGAAACCGTACTCCCAAGCTGCTCCGGCATCACATCGTAAATCCCCCCGATGGATACGGGACAGAGAATCCTCACTGCTATCATAAGCCATAAAATGTACATCCCCTTGCGTGGCATTTTCTTCATAAACGGCCGGATGAGTAAAAGAAATACAACGATCACCGAAACCGTTACACTTGTATCAAAAAGATACCTCAGCACCCCATTTGCCGAAATACCCTGGATCACATCCCCGAATATCTTTTGCATAACTGTCCCCCTCACTTTCCCCAAAGTGATCTATCGTATATAGATTATATTAAGTCTACCATTTATAGACCACCCTGTCAAGGTATATTTAGGATTGTTTCAGAAAATTGAACCGGCTCAATGGTGCTGTTGGGTTAACCGTTATTTTTCACATGATGCACCTCTCCCGTCCGGCAATCTACCATCGCATATTCCTCATGTCCTGTGTCCTCACAAGAATAAATCACCCAGTATGGCTTTGAGACATATTCTTCTCCCGCTTCATGACTGCAGAATTCCCCCTTCGGGTTACACAACAGATAACTCAATGCGATCCTCGTCACCTGTCCGGCCATTTTTCCCTCGACCTGGCGCAGTGCGCTCTCTAAGGAAACGATTTGATCCAGTCCTTTTATTGTTTCCTTTTTATAAATAATGCCCTCTGTAGAAAGATATGATCCTGCCCCCTTACAGGAAGCCACGATAACCCGATCATCATTGCAGAGGACTTCATTTGAAAGCAGAGCTTCCTCTTCCGTGTCTATATCAGCCATCACATTAACGCCTTTATAACACTTTTCAAACGAAAAGACCAGTACCCGTTTCCCTTTATCTTTTGAGGGATATACATCTACTTTACGCACCCTTGTTTCAAAATCATGATCTACTATCCCTTCCCAACGTTTTACCGCCTCTTCTGCCAGTTTCACTGCCTCACTCAATAAAACTTTTCCATCCCTTAATCTATATTTTTTCTCTGCATATGGGCGGTTTAAATAAATGGTTTCTAAAATCTCCGTATCATCATAGTTTTCTACCTTATCATTTCTCTGATAATTAAAAAACCCCGTATCTCCCAAATACAAATGCTCCCCGGTCTCTATATCGACATATTCCGGCCCTCTGGGCTGCGTGCGCCCTCCGGAATCCTCTTTATAATATTTTTCCTGCCTTCTTTTCTTTGGTATAAATTCATTAAAAATCCGCTCTTTCTGATCCAGCACATCATCTGCCTGGACAAATCGATATACTCCTATCTCCTCCGGCATTTCAATGTCTAAATCTGCCGGAATCTCCAGATTTTTATATTCCTTTCTTAACACCGCATCCCATGTATCCCATATCTTCCCGATCGTCTGTCTTTCCATATGAGGTTCTTCCTCAGATTCTTCCTCAGGCTTTTCCACACGCTCAAGATCATGCTTGCTTTCATTTTTGTCACATCCTCCTGCCGCCAGAACACATAACAACAGGGATAGAACAACTACAAAATTTCTCTTTTTCATATGCATACTGCCTCCTTTTCCAGATCTTCGCCTTATGGAAACAATATACCTGTTGCTTCTTTCAAATTCCTCACAAAATTCTTACAAAATCCTTAAGATTCTGCCTCACAGAAAATCAATGATCCAAAATACGCAACCCCAGAGCAGCACAAAAAAATCAACCAAAACTCCCCCTGTGACCATCAGGTAAACAAACTCCATCCGAATTTTTTTCCGCAGCAAAATTCCAATTATGCTTATAGAGATACCTAAAAGCAGAACGAGGATCCAACATAGGATATAGATTCCCTCTGCTTCATACATCTCTCCTGGCATATCATATCCCCTCCTTACTTGTCTTAGATAAATTATATCATACTCTTTTATATTTGAATACAAATATCTTTTCTTGCACCGCATGCAGAACTTTCCTATTGTATAAAAGAAAACGCCGCATCGCAACACCTGAAATCACTACTAATTTCAGATACGCAATGCAGCGGTTTTTTCATTCATTTACTTGGCATAATCCACTACTCTGGACTCTCGTATCACATTAACTTTGATCTGACCTGGATACTGCAGCTCGGACTCGATCTGTTTCGATATATCTCTTGCTAACAATATCATCTCGTCATCATTAATCTGATCTGGAACAACCATCACTCGAACTTCTCTACCTGCTTGAATGGCAAAAGATTTGTCAACGCCTTTGAAGCCGTTTGAAATATCCTCTAATTGTTTCAATCTATTCGTGTATGTCTCTAAAGTTTCTCTTCTCGCACCTGGGCGTGCAGCAGATATTGCATCTGCAGCCTGTACAACACATGCGATCAGACTTTCAGGTTCTACATCTCCGTGATGCGCCTCCACTGCATTTATAACCAATGCAGACTCTTTAAACTTACGGCACAGATCTACACCAAGCTGTATATGCGAACCTTCCATATCATGGTCGACTGATTTTCCAATATCATGAAGCAGACCTGCTCTCTTCGCCATACGCACATCTGCCCCCAGTTCGCCAGCAAGCAAACCGGATAAGTGGGCCACCTCGATTGAATGCTTAAGAGCATTCTGACCATAACTTGTTCTAAATCTCATTTTACCCAAAAGGCGAATCAGCTCAGGATGTATCCCATGTACGCCTACTTCCAGTGTTGCTGCTTCTCCTTCTTCACGAATCATTGTTTCAACTTCTTTTTTCGCCTTTTCTACCATTTCTTCGATTCTGGCAGGGTGAATTCTACCATCCACGATCAATTTCTCCAAGGCAATTCTGGCTATTTCACGACGAATTGGATCAAAACCGGACAAGATCACTGCTTCCGGTGTATCATCAATGATAAGGTCGATTCCGGTCAGATTTTCAAGAGTACGGATATTCCTACCCTCTCTACCGATAATTCGTCCCTTCATTTCATCACCAGGCAGGGGAACGACTGAAATCGTAGCTTCTGATACATGGTCAGCCGCACATTTCTGTATCGAATTGACGATGTACTCTTTCGCCTTCTTATCTGCATCATCCTTTGCCTGACGTTCCAATTCTTTTACTAAAACTGCAGTTTCATGCTTTACATCTTCTTCCACAGTTCTCAATAAATAATCTTTCGCCTGTTCGGAGGTGAGACCAGAAATCTTCTCCAACTCACGTAAATGACTCTGACGCAATTCCTCTACTTTTTCTTTCTCCTTCTCAAATTCCGCCGTTTTTGATGCAAGTTTTGATTCCCTTTTCTCGAGTGCATCCAGTTTCTTGTCCAAAGTTTCCTCTTTACCCAGCACTCTTTTTTCATAGCGCTGAAGTTCCGCCCTTCTTTCCTTGGTCTCACGATCAAGGTCATTTTTCGCCTTCAGATTTTCTTCCTTGGCTTCCAAAAGAGCTTCCCGTTTCTTGGTTTCTGCCGTTTTTAATGCATCATCAATAATTTCTCTCGCTTTTTCCTCTGCGCTTCCTACCTTGGCCTCTCCGACCTTGATCCGATAAGAAATAGCACTCTTCCAGGCAATAAGTGCTGTGATTGCAATAAGAGCAAGGATTACGATGACTGCGCCAACCACAAAACCAATACTCAACTCTGGCACAGGAGCACCTCCTTTATTTCATTGTCATTGCACATAAATACAACACATCAATTTTACACTTTTTATGACGGATTGTCAAGTTCCAATAACACGCTCCGTATCTCATCCGGTTCAAATCCTTTACGTCCAAGAAATGCTTTGATCTTATTTTTTTCCTCATAAGAAATCTCACTGATCAGCCTTCCCTTCAACTTCTTTTGGACAAGGGAACGAATCGCATCTTTTTCATCCATATCCTCCGGATCCCCTTCCTCCATAACGCTGTAAACCAACTCCTTAGAAATTCCTTTTTCTAACAATTTATATAAGATTTCTTTCCTGCTTTTTTTTCCTCTGTGGAACATGATATAATTCTCAGTATATCTCCTGTCATCAATGTATCCAAAATATTCCACATATTCCATCGCTTCCCGCGATGCTTCTTCAGAAAAACCTGCCCGGTAAAGCCTGTCAGAAAGTTCTTTCCTCGTCCGGTCCTTATGCAGCAGAAGGGACATTGCTTTCCCCACAGCTTTTTTACACTCTTCATCGGAAAACTCATAAGATACTGCTTTTTCACCCTTTTCCTGTGCCATTCCGGCCTCCAATCCAAAGCATCCTCTTTACTGTTCTTCTTTTGCTGCAGAAACTTCTTTCTTCTTTCCGGCCGGTTCTTTTTTCGTTCCTTCTCCTGCAGCATTTGCCGCATTTTCTTCCTGAACCAGACATTTTTCCCTGACCAGATTTTCCACTTCATCAAAAACATCCGGATTGTCCGCAAGATAAGCTTTGGCATTTTCTCGTCCCTGACCGATCTTTTCTCCCTTATAGGAATACCAGGCTCCACTCTTTATGATGATATCATGCTTTGCAGCAAGGTCTAACACATCACCTTCTCTTGAAATACCTTTTCCAAACATAATGTCAAATTCTGCTTCCTGGAAAGGAGGCGCCACCTTGTTTTTTACTACTTTTACCCTTACATGGTTTCCGATCATTTCACCACTCTGTTTGAGCGTCTCGATCCTGCGTACGTCAAGACGCACAGAAGAATAAAATTTAAGCGCACGCCCACCGGTCGTCGTCTCCGGATTTCCAAACATGACTCCTACTTTTTCACGGAGCTGATTGATAAAAATAACGATACAATTTGATTTATTGATCACGCCAGTCAGTTTTCTCAGTGCCTGGCTCATAAGCCTCGCCTGCAGTCCGACATGGCTGTCTCCCATATCGCCATCGATCTCTGCTCTCGGTACCAGTGCCGCTACCGAGTCAACGATCACGATGTCAACTGCCCCTGAACGCACCATCGTCTCTGTGATCTCGAGTGCCTGCTCTCCGCAATCCGGCTGTGATATGTATAACTCATCGATATCTACTCCGATATTTCGCGCATAAGCAGGATCCATCGCATGCTCTGCATCAATAAATCCGGCGATCCCTCCCCGTTTCTGCACCTCTGCTACCATATGGAGCGCAACCGTCGTCTTACCACTCGATTCCGGGCCATACACCTCGATGATCCTTCCTTTCGGAATCCCACCAACTCCAAGTGCGATATCCAGACTCAAAGAACCGGTCGGCACTGCTTCTACACTCATTCGTGAAGCGGTATCTCCCAGTTTCATCACGGAACCTTTTCCATATTGTTTTTCAATCTGCGCGATCGCAGACTCCAATGCTTTAACTTTATTTTGATCCTTTTCTATCATGATCCTATCCTCCAACAAAAATAATCGCAAAAGCGAACTCTATTTCGGAACATCTGTTCTGTATATAGATATACTACAACAAAGTTCTGAAACTGTCAACCATTTTTTCAAAATCGGGAAAATTAATTTGAATATCAGACCGTGCCCTCCATGAGATTTACAAAAGGCACAGTACAAGTGTACCATTCTTGTCTCTGTTTGTAAACAACTATTATTGGTTTTCAAAATCGGGAAAATTAATTTGAATATCAGACCATGCCCTCCATGAGATTTATAAAAGGCACAGTACAAGTGTACCATTCTTGTCTCTGTTTGTAAACAACTATTATTGATTTTCAAAATCGGGAAAATTAATTTGAATATCAGACCGTGCCTTCCAAGAGATTTACAAAAGGCACAGTACAAGTGTACCATGCCTGTCTCTATTTGTAAAGAAAATTTCCATCTTGGGCTGAAACCAATTTGGGGTACTCGCAATTTATGGAAAGGTGACAAAGCTTCGTACAGCAGCGGGAATATTCCGCTGCTATACAAATGTCACGATTCTTATAAATTGCACCTACTCATACCGCAGCGCCTCGATCGGATCCAGCTTTGCAGCTTTCCCCGCCGGATAATATCCAAAAAAGATCCCGATCACCATAGAAAATCCCACCGCTGTTATGATCGCCGCCACCGGAGCCGATGCCGAATAGCCGAGAACAGATGCCGCCACAGCCCCAAGCGCAAATCCTAAAAGGATTCCCAGACATCCACCTACCAGACACAGGATCACAGATTCAACGATAAACTGAAGACGGATATAGCTGTTCTTTGCCCCCAGCGCTTTTCTCGTCCCGATCTCCCTCGTCCGCTCCGTGATAGATACAAGCATGATATTCATCACCCCGATGCCTCCTACCAGAAGAGAAATCCCGGCGATAAACGAAACTGCCACCGCCACCGTCTGTATCATATCATTCATGGATTCTGTCATGGATTCCATCGTAGTAGTGGATATTTTATAATCTTCATTTGTAATATAATATGGTGCAAAAAACTGCTCGATCTCCTCTGCAAAAGCGGATACCGAAGAAATATCTGCCGCCGTCACCACGGTGAACTGGGAATATCCCTCCTCCGCATGGATCTGCTTTTTCCCGGTCGTGAGCGGAATATAGGCTGCTGTCACCAAATCCTCATCGGATGAGGAAGAAAAAGAACTGCTCTCTTCATATTTATAAATACCAACAATATAATAATCATAAAACACACCATCGGTATCGACACTGATCTTCTGCCACAACGCCTGTTCATTATCACCATCAAATATATTTTCTACCACTTTATCCGAAACCATGATCACCCTTTTGGAACCGTCCAGATCTTGTTTCTTTATCGTTCTTCCCGCAAGGAGCGTCACCTGGCTTCCTTCAAAATAATCCTCATTGATCCCGCTGATCGTAATATTTGATGTATCACTGCCCGATGTAACCGTTCCACTGCCGACGGTCTCGCTGATCGCCACTGCGTCGATACGGTCTGCAAATCTTCCTTTCAGTTCCGTGATCATGTCATCTGTGATCAAATCTTTCTCTTCTGCTGTTACCCCACGGTTCGATGTGCCAAACCGCATCCCGTTCTGCCTCACTTCCGCTTCCTCAGAAGTCTGTTTGATTCCCACAGTTATGTTATTCGCACCCATTTCCTGAAAGGAGGTCGAGATCGAGGTCGTCAGGGACGCACTCACTGTCATGATCGAAATCACAGAACCAATCCCGATGATGATGCCAAGCATCGTGAGGAGTGCACGCATTTTATTAGCCCTGAGAGCACCAAATGCGAGCTTTATATTTTCCATGATCAGCATATGCCTCCCCCTTTCCGCACGCCTGTTATCCCACCATCACACAAGGTCACGATGCGCCCTGTCTCTTCGGCAAGTTCCTTTGAGTGGGTGATGAGCACGACCGTCTTTCCCTGTTCTTCATGGAGCCGGTGAAAAATATCCATAATGACCCGCCCTGTCTTTGTATCCAGGGCTCCCGTCGGCTCATCCGCAAGCAGGACCGCCGGATCATTTGCCATTGCGCGGGCGATCGCCACACGCTGTTTCTGGCCGCCCGAGAGTTCATCCGGACGATGGCTCATCCGGTCCTCCATGCCTACCATCGCAAGAAGTTCCTTTGCCCTGGCGATCCTTTTTGCCTTTGAAATTCCTGCATACAGCATCGGAAGTTCCACATTAGACAACGCTGTCGTGCGGGCGATCAGGTTATATGTCTGAAATACAAACCCAATTTTCCGGTTCCTTATCTCAGAAAGCTTTTTATCTTTTGCAAGACAGATATCGGTTCCTTCCAACAGATAACTTCCCTCCGTGGGACGGTCTAACGCCCCGATGATATTCATAAGCGTTGATTTTCCGGAACCGGACTCCCCGACGACAGAGATAAATTCCCCTGCTTTTACATCAAGATCGATACCATGGAGAATTTCCAGCTCATTCGGCTGCCCGATATAAAACCGCTTTACAATCTGCCTCAGTTTGATCATATCGTTATCTTTTTTTAACATATCATTCTCCAATCTGCTACATTCCGGGACCTTTGCTTCCTCTGCCGGCTCCTCTGTTTCCTCCCATCGGATTCTCTCCACCGCCTCCGGGAGTGCCGCCAAACATGCCAAATGCATTCTCATCCTGCGTCGTTTCCTCTGAACCCGAAACTTCATCGGTCGGAATGATGACCGAAAGGCCTTCTTTCAGTTCATCACCCTGTATTTCTATATAATAATCACTCTCCATTCCCTTTGTCACCAGAATCTCCCTGGATGACGATGAGTCCCCGTCGCTCTCTGATACATGGATCGCTGTCGTTCCATCTGAATTTTCATGCACAGCATCATACGGAACGGCGTACACATCATCTGCCTGCTCCAAAATAATGCTGCATCTTGCTGTCAATCCCATTCTCAGTCTTTCATCAACCGTTTTTACTCTGACCTTTACCTCATATCCATCCGAAGAAGATGTGCCGGTGGAAGACATCCCTCCGCTCTCACCAGACTGGGAATTCCCGGAGGACAATGATGTGCTTCCCGTAGAGGGCGCCACGAACGTGATCTCCCCTTCGATCTCATCTTCTCCGGTTGCCTCTGTGAGGATCACAACCCTCTGCCCAACGGACACATTGCTGACGTCATATTCATCTACACTTGTAGAAATTACGTAAGAACTAATATCATCGATCTGAAACAGATCTCCACCGCTATACACATCTCCTTCTTCAACTGTAGAACCCGTTATGACTCCGTCACAGGGTGCAGTTATAAGACAATCTTCCAGGCTTTCCTCTGCCTGACTCACCTGTTTTTGCGCTTCCCGGACACTTTTCTTCCGATTTGATTCCGCATTATCCACAGCATCCTCCGCATTCTCGATATTGCTTTTATTCTGCTTATTTGTTTTTTCCTGATTTGATACTGCTGTTTCATATCCGGTCTCTGCCTGTTTCAGCGATTCCTCTGCCTTATTCAGCTGTTCTTCCAGTTTCGCCTTTGCCTCAGCATTCTTTTCTGCGGAAACCTGTTCTTTCAGATGGGAAACCTGTTCTTTCGCCCCATTTAATTCCTTTTTGCTTCCAGACACTTCCGAGGCCAGTTTTTTCTTTTCCTCTGTGTATGTTTCCTTTGCCTCAGAGAGCTGCTTTTGGGCAGAAGAAACATTTCTATCTCCTTCTTCTGTGGCATCACTCAATGCCTCTTCCGCCTCAGAAAGAGCATCCCGCAGATCGCTCTCATCAAATCTCACCAACACGTCTCCCTTTTTCACCTCATCCCCTACAGACACTTCTACGGTCTTTACCCCGACGCCATTTACCTGCGCTGACACAAGCTTTGACTTTTTACTCTGTACCGTGCCGGTGGCGCTGATCGATTTTGTAAGATCCATCTTTTGCAGCGAAACCGTACTCTGCTTTTTTTCATTTTCCCCGGCAGAAGCTTTTTCTCCCCGTGCACGGATGACAACCACTGCTGTCACTGCCGACACGGCAAGAACAAAAACAACGACCAGCCATACTTTATGTTTTTTCAGCTTCTCTCTCAAAACCAAACCTCCTGAACTCATATTTTTCTTCATCATAAAGAAAAAGTATGAACAAACCATGTTCATGCTTTGATTTAACTGTGATCTGTTATAAATCCATCCCTTGGGAAACAGATTCTATAATCCTTTCAAGATCCCCGATCTTCTCAATCTCATTGACCCGCCTCCTCATTGCAGCAGAGTTCGGATATCCTGACGTATACCATGCAAAATGAGAACGCATCTGACGCATTCCATAAAGTTCTCCCTTCCACTCCGTCTGCATCTTTGCATGGCGGAGTATCATAGCAAGCAATTCCCTGAGATCTGGTTTGGGAAGCGTTTCACCGGTCTCAAAATAGTGTTTGATCTGCGAAAAAATCCATGGATTCCCCTTGGCTCCTCTTCCGACCATGACCGCATCACACCCTGTCTGAAGGAACATCCGCTCTGCATCCTCTCCCGAAAAAACATCTCCATTCCCAATGACCGGAATAGACACAGAATCCTTTATCCTGCGTATGATATCCCAGTCTGCTGTTCCGCTGTAATACTGCTCTCTCGTTCTCCCGTGAACAGCTACCGCCGCCGCTCCGGCAGCCTCTGCTGCTTTTGCCAGATCGACCGCCTGCTCCTCCCCATCATGAAATCCTTTTCGGAATTTTACCGTAACCGGTTTTCTGATCGCCTTTACTGTACTGCTTATGATCTTCTCTGCAAGGGAAATATTTTTTAAGAGTGCGGAACCTTCGCCATTATTTACAACTTTAGGCACCGGGCATCCCATATTAAGATCCAGAATATCGAAGTTCCGCTCCTCGATCCTTCCCGCCATACTGCTTATGATATCTGGTTCAGAACCAAATAACTGCAACGCTGCCGGCCTTTCTTCCCCGCGGATCTCCATAAGTGCCTCTGTATTTTTACTGTTATAATAAATTCCTTTTGCGCTCACCATCTCTGTATAAATAAGATCTGCGCCCTTTTCTTTGCACAAAAGACGAAAAGGCAGGTCGGTCACTCCTGCCATCGGTGCCAGTATAACCCTCCCGGGCACTGTCACGCTCCCAATCTTCCATTTCTCATTTATATTGATCTCGTTCACCTACTGTCCCCTTTTTACTCTCTGCCGCTTTTGTCTTTTCATAGATGAGACGGGTTCCCTGAAGTGTCAGATGCGGATCGTAAATATCGATCGAATCCGTAGCATCCGAAATGCTCCGTCCAAGTCCTCCCGTCGCCACAACTTTGATATCTTTGATCCCCGATTCTTCTCTGATCCGGCGTATGATATATTCTGTCTGCCCAATCGTACCGTATAAGAGCCCGGCCTGCATACTCGTGATCGTGTTTTTGGCAAGGATACTATCCGGCTTTTTGATCTCGATCTCCGGAAGCTGGGCAGCATTTGACCAAAGCGCCCTCGCACTGATCTTAATACCCGGACAGGTCACCCTCGCCGCAAATGTTCCATCCCCGGTAACAAGATCATAGGTCGTAGCCGTCCCATAATCTATGACAATAACCGGGCCTCCATACAAAACATATGCCCCCACGGCATCCACGATCCGGTCTGCTCCGATCTCACCCGGATTGGCGGCTGCGATATGGATTCCTGTCTTCGTTCCATTTCCCACAACATAAGGTGTCGTATGAAAATATTTTTTGATGCCGCTCACAAGAGAATACATAACTTTCGGAACAACCGAAGCGATAATAACATCATGGATCTGATCCTCGGAGATTTCCTGCCGCACCAGTGCTTCCACGATCGCCTCACCAAATTCATTTGACGTTCTCGGCAGATTGGTCGTCAGACGAAACGTAAACAAAAGTTTCTCCGCTTCAAATACTCCGAATGTAAGATTTGTATTTCCAATGTCGATTGCTAATAACATTTTTGTCCATCCTTTTATATTCTTCCCTATCCAAAGAAGGCCCTGTAATATTCCTCCAGCCCCTCCAGCAGCTCACTGTGATCCTGTCTGAGCTGCTTGATCTTCAAATAACTTCCGATCTCATCATAAGAAAAATCACTTTCCTTTGCTGTTGTAGACAGATATAGTGTCCCATCGTCCTCAAACTCCATGGTAAATACACCACCCACATCCGCAGTCAGTGTAACACTCATGATCTTTAGTTCATCCTTTACCGCTTCCGGAAGTGACGAATATCTCGGATTCAGATAAAATTTCTGCTCATACGCACTGCATGCGCATAGTACCTGCTCTTCCTCCATCAGTTCTCTTTCCTTTCGCTCATCGGTATATATGGCTTATGTGGGCAGACAGCCTTATAGGCCGGACGTATGATCTTTCCTGCATTGACAAGTTCCTCCAGACGGTGGGCGCTCCAACCAGCGATCCTCCCGATCGCAAACAGAGGGGTGTAGAGTTCCGTCGGCAATTCAAGCATACTGTATACCAGACCGCTGTAAAAGTCAATGTTGGCGCTGACACCTTTGTAAATATGCCTTTCATTTGCGATTACTTCCGGCGCCAGTCTCTCCACCTTTTCATAAAGGGCATATTCCTCCATCATATTTTTTTCCTCGGAAAGTTTTCTTACAAACCGGCGAAATGTCTTCGCACGGGGATCGGAAATGGAATATACCGCATGCCCCATTCCATAAATAAGTCCTGATTTATCAAATGCCTGTCTGTTTAAAAGGGCCGTCAGGTAAGACCGGATCTCATCCTCATCTTCCCAGTCGTTGAGGTTCTTTTTCATATCTTCAAACATAAGGGAAACCTTTTTATTTGCTCCCCCGTGACGCGGCCCCTTAAGAGAGCCAAGCGACGCCGAGATCGCTGCATACGTATCGGTTCCCGATGACGTCACCACATGATCGGTAAACGTCGAGTTGTTTCCTCCACCATGCTCGGCATGGAGCACAAGCGCGATATCGAGTATCTTTGCCTCCAGCGGCGTAAACTGGCTGTCTGCGCGGAGCATATGTAAAATATTTTCCGCTGTAGAATATTCCCGCTTCGGCGGATGAAGAAAGAAACTGGAACCCTCATGAAAATAATTTGCCGCCTGATAGCCATAAACAGCGAACATCGGCAAAAGTGCAACCAGTTCCAGACACTGTCTCAAAACATTTTCCGTCGAGGTATCATCCGCCTTCTCATCATAGGAATAAAGTGTCAGCACACTCCTTCCAAGCGTGTTCATCAGATCTGAGCTCGGCGCCTTCATGATAATATCCCGCACAAAGCTCGTGGGAAGGCTCTTACGGTACTCCGCAAGTATATCCTTCAGATCCTCAAGCTGGTTTTCCGTAGGAAGTTCACCAAAAAGAAGCAGATATACAACTTCCTCATACCCAAATCTTTTTTCGTGCAAAAATCCGCCTACGATCTCTTCAATATCAATTCCCTGATAATATAATTTTCCTTCACAGGGAACCAGGTCATGATCAATGACCGTATAGGAACGGATCTCCGAGACCTCCGTCAAACCGGTCAGAACACCCTGTCCGTTTAAATCCCTGAGCCCTCTTTTTACTTCATATTTATCAAATAAAGTAGAGTCAATCGTACTGCTGGCCTCACATATTCCCGCCATCTTCTGTATCCAATCATGTCGGTATCCCAAATCCAAATTACTGTCCATATTGGCCCTCCTTTTCCCTTTTTGCGAATACTGCCTTCACATCCTGTCCATGCCGCGATCACAACGTAACTGCGATCACTGCCTTAATCGTATGCATCCGGTTTTCTGCCTCTTCAAAAACCACATCCGCATACTGTTCAAATACCTCATCCGTAACTTCCATCTCAGTCAGACCATACTTCTCATAAATTTCTTTTCCGATTTTTGTCTTTAAATCATGAAAAGCAGGCAGACAGTGCATAAATATTGCTGTCTCCTTTGCATTATCCATCACCTTCCGGTTGACCTGGTATGGGGAAAGTGCGTGGATTCTCTCCTCCCACACCTCATCTGGTTCTCCCATAGAAACCCATACATCCGTGTAAAGAACATCCGCATCCTTTGTCCCTTCCTGCACATCTTCTGTCAATGCGATCGTCGCACCGCTTTCTTTTGCATATTCCTGACACTGTGCCACCAGTTCATCATTTGGAAAATATTCCTTTGGTGCACAGGCCACAAAATCCATTCCCATCTTGGCACAGGCGATCATCAGCGAATTTCCCATATTATAACGCGCGTCGCCCATATATACGAGTTTGATCCCGTTCAGCCTGCCAAAGTGTTCCCGTATTGTCAAAAGATCTGCCAGCATCTGGGTCGGGTGATATTCATTGGTCAATCCGTTCCACACGGGAACACCTGCATATTCAGCAAGTTCCTCGACGATTTCCTGTCCGAATCCCCGGTATTCAATACCATCAAACATTCTCCCCAGTACTCTGGCTGTATCTGCAATACTCTCCTTTTTTCCGATCTGGGAGCCCTGCGGATCGAGATAAGTTACACCAATTCCAAGATCATGAGCTGCCACTTCAAAAGAACATCTGGTACGTGTACTTGTCTTCTCAAAAATCAATGCAATATTTTTTCCCTCAAACACTCTGTGTGGAATCCCATTCTGTTTCTTCTCCTTTAATTCCTCTGCCACATCAAGAAAATATGTAATCTCTTCCTGTGTAAAATCTTTTAATGTCAGAAAATTCCTTCCTTTCAGGCTCATGGTCTTTCTCCTCTCTCACGCATTGTACTACGAACTCAACGGCGCTAATTTGATTATGTACGAAAGAGGGTTTTTCATCGGTGTGACGTGGGATCAGAACCGGTGAAACCCCTCTTTTTATCCTAAACTGAATGTTCCTTTTCTTTTAATCCTGCTGCGCTAAACTTCTTTCACGCTCTCCACTACCGATTTGGCAAGTCCTGCCACTCCCTGGATCTCAGACGGTATAATGATCTTGGTTGCTTTTCCATCGGCCGCTTTCTCAAATGCCTCAAGGCTCTTGATCGTAAGAACGGACTGGGAAGGATCTGCCTCGTTAAGGTAACGGATACCTTCTGCTGTCGCCTTCTGTACTGCTTCGATTGCCTGGGCACGACCTTCTGCCTCCCGGATCATCGCCTCCTTCTTTGCCTCCGCCCGCAGGATCGCTGCTTCTTTTTCTGCCTCTGCCTCAAGGATCGCAGACTCCTTCTTACCTTCTGCCACAAGCACGGTAGACTTTTTCTCACCCTCTGCACGCAGAATCGATTCACGTCTCTCACGCTCTGCCTTCATCTGCTTCTCCATGGAATCCTGGATCTCACGCGGCGGAATGATGTTTTTCAATTCCACACGGTTTACCTTGATCCCCCATGGGTCAGTCGCAATATCCAGACTGGATCTCATATGTGTATTGATCGTCTCTCTCGAGGTAAGTGTCTGGTCAAGTTCCAGATCACCGATGATATTACGGAGAGTCGTAGCTGTCAGGTTCTCAATCGCCATGATCGGATTTTCCACACCGTACGTAAAAAGCTTCGGGTCCGTAATCTGGAAAAATACGACTGTGTCGATCTGCATCGTAACGTTATCCTTTGTGATAACCGGCTGTGGCGCAAAGTCCATAACCTGCTCTTTCAGGTTTACCTTTCTTGCCACCCGGTCAAGAACCGGAAGTTTAAAATGGATCCCGACAGACCATGTTCCCACATAGCCTCCCAGTCTCTCAATAATATAAGCGTGTGCCTGTGGCACGATATTGATACATGATGCAAGTATGATCAAAACAATAACAATAAGCACGATCGCAATGATCAACCCGCCATTAATCTCTGTTCCTGATCCCATATTTATTTCACCTGTTCCTTTCTGCGGGTGTACCGGCACCCGTTACCATATACTCACTGAAGCATCCATAATCTAATTGATTACGCTCTTACGATCAACTTGACTGATTATGCTTTTACGATCATTTAGTTGATTACGCTTTTACGATCAACTTGACTGATTATGCTTTTACGATCAGTTTGACGCCCTCAACTGCCACGACCGTCACTCTCTCGTTTTCAGCGATCACTCTGCCATCTTCGCTTCTTGCCGTCCATTCCATCCCATCGACCCTGACCTCTCCGGTGGCCATTTCATTATCGATCTGTCTGGAAACTACCGCTGTTTTGCCAACGATATCCTCAACATTCGTTTTTTCCTTATCCTTATTAAGGTACTTCACAGCAAATGGCCGGCATAATGCCATGGCAATAACTGACAACACGGTAAATACTGCCAGCTGAACCCAGATTCCATAACCCATCCCCGCTACGATAGCAGCTCCGATCGCCCCGACCCCAAACCATATCGTAGTAAGTCCGAGAGTAGCAATTTCAATAACGATCATAACAGCCAGAATCACAAGCCAGATGATACTGCTCATATCCCGTGTCCCCCTTCCTCACTGCATCACTTCAAATGCAAAAAAATGATATCTTATCCATTTTACTATATTTTATGTGTTTTTGCAAATCCTAATTTCCGGAAGGCCATGGAAATTCATTTTTAGCAATGGCATTTCTGCAGAGGCTAACAAAACTTTGTACAGTAGAGGAAATATTTTCTGATGAAGGCCTTATAAACATGTCGGTCCTTAGGCTGCGTATAAGGTGCAATTTTTACACGAGGTGCAAAAATTGCACCTTGCAGCCTTTGTACCGCTGCATGTTTATTCAGCGGGAGCGGGCCTGAATCAGAAAATATTTCCTCTACTGTATCAATTTACTAGCCGCAGAAATTCCATTGCTAAAAATAAACTTCCATGCCATGAATCATCCCCTGCGTTTGCGATGCACCTCATACATCAATATGGCAGCCGATACCGCCGCATTCAGGGACTCCACGCCTCCCTCCATCGGGATCTTTACTTTCTCATCGACTGCTGCCGAAGTCTCCGGCCGTATACCATCTGCTTCATTCCCGATCAGAATTCCGGTCTTTCCCTCATAACCACATTCTGTATAATTTCTTGTTCCGTCAAGCTGAGCCGCATACAGGGTAAATCCCTCCCGGCGAAGTCGTTCTACTTCTGTAGTCATTTCTTCTGTGATATAAAATGGCATACGGAACATCGCCCCCATCGTGGCGCGCACTACTTTCGGATTAAAAAGATCCACACACCCCGCCGACATCACAACCGCACTCATCCCCGCACCCTCTGCCGTCCTCATGATCGTCCCCATATTTCCCGGATCCCGTATATCCTCCAGACAGATGAGCGAGGCATCTTCTTTTTTAATGATCTCCTCGCGGCTGTACTTCGGCATTTCTACGAGAGCAAGCACCCCCTGCGGTGTCGTGGTATCGGAAATCTCACGAAACACCGACGGAGAAACCCACTCTGTATAACTTTCACTTATTTTATGGGAAATCCGATGGAAATATTCATCCTCTGCCTCCATGGACACATAAACTTTCCGCACCCTTTTATAAAAGATCGCTTCTTCGACCAATTTAAACCCTTCCGCGATAAAACACTTCTCCTGCCTGCGGAAACGTGCGCTCTTTTTCAATTTATTTATTTTTTTTATCTGTGTATTTGACATACTCTCGATCATTTTCTGCCTCCATAACTACTTTAACACTGCCAGGACTGCTTTTGGCACAAACCACCGGTTCTTCAAGTTTCGATCAGATCCAGAATCCTATCGTTCACACGCATTACCTCTTCCCGAAACGCCTTCGCAGAAAGCCTCGCTGCCCCATGCCCAAGAATGATCATCTGTTCCATCCCATCCGAAGTGGCCACTCGCACGCGGTGTTTCTTCGCAATCTTTTTCGTCGTCTTTTCAATATACATATCCGCTGTTTCTGCCTCTTTTGTATACACTACGCTGATATTATGATACTTGTCAATGCTTCCGGGATTTCCTTTTACCTTATAGGCATCAAACACAACGATCAGCTGGCATCCCGCATATCCCTGATAATTACACAGGATATCCATAAGTTTCATGCGGGCGGCATCCAGACTTACCTCCGACAGGCGTTTTAGTTCCTCCCATGCAAAGATAATATTATATCCATCCACAAGAAGATACTCCTCCACCGGTGCCCTCTCCCGGATCGTCACATGCTCCTGTTCCGGTTTCCCTTTTATCACTCTGGTCTCCTGCGCAGGAAGCCTCCGTCTGACCGGCCCGAATGTGCGCTCAAAAATAGCCTCCAGTTCCTTTTCTCCCGCATAGTACTCTTTACCGCCTTCTGTCGTTTGGTCCCTTCCATGTTCCTGACCAGTTTCGTTCATTCCATGATTCTTCACTTGTAGTACGCTCTCGACATGCATGTGCTCTTTCACTTCGTCCCATTTCACGATAAATCCGGAACCATGGGCACAAAAAACAGAATCAGGTGTATTTTCCACATCCCTCTCACAATCATAGGAAACTTTTTCTATGACATCCTCCGTATCATGACACGGCCGGTATCCACAAAACGAACAGGAGATACGTCCCCTTCCCTTTGTATAAGAAGCAACCTCCACCGGATAGCCCTTCATCGTTGAGACCGGACAAATTCCTGTAATGACAGCATATTCACCCTGCTCCGGAAGAAGCTCAAATTCACCGCACATTTTCTTTATATCGGACATCACACGCCCGATGCACGCCGCAGGTACCTCTATCCGGAATTCATAAAATGGTTCCAGTAAAATGCTCTCCGCCTGCATGAGCCCCTGCCGCACTGCCCGGTAAGTCGCCTGCCGGAAGTCTCCTCCCTCCGTATGCTTCTGGTGAGCCCGTCCCGCCACAAGCGTAATCTTCAGATCTGTTATCGGAGAGCCGGTCAAAACGCCCGGGAACTCTTTCTCCGACAAATGAGTAAGCACGAGCCTCTGCCAGTTCAGATCCAGCTTATCTTCACTGCATTCCGCAGCAAATACCAGCCCGCTTCCCTGTGGCAGCGGCTCTAATAAAAGATGAACTTCCGCATAATGGCGCAGCGGCTCAAAATGGCCAACTCCCTCCACCATATCCCGTATCGTCTCACGGTACAGGATCGCTCCCTCTCCAAACTGTATTTCCATACCAAACCGCTCTTTTACGATACTCTGCAACACCTCAAGCTGCACCTCGCCCATCGGCTGGATAAATAACTGCTGCATCCTTTCATCCCAGAAAAGATGCAGTTTCGGATCCTCTTCCTCTAACTGCCGCATCTTTTTCAGCGCATCCGTGGTCTCCGTCCCCTCTGGAAACAATACGCCATATCTCAGAACCGGCTCTAACTGTTCCCCCGAAAAATCCGTTTCCACGCCGAGTCCCTGCCCGGGATAAGTGCCGTCAAGCCCTGTCACACAACATACATCACCAGAATTCACTACATCTGTAGTCTCGTATTTTTCCCCAGAATAGATCCGAATCTGATTTACCTTTTCGTCCGGCGTCAGAGGCATTTTTACCCGAAGTTCCCCTCCTGTCACCCTCATATGGGTCAGTCTTGTCCCCTGCGGATCTCTCGAAACCTTAAACACTCTGGCTCCAAACTCCTTCTCCCACTCTTTTTCCACAGTATATTTCTCCAACCCATTTAAGAACTCCTCAACTCCTTCCAATTTAAGAGCCGAGCCAAAAAAGCAGGGAAATATTTTTCTCTCCCGTATCTGCACCGGTATCTCCCGCCCAAGGTCTAACTTCCCGTTTTCCAGATAGATTTCCATTAATCCCTCATCACAGACAGCGATACTCTCCACAAATTCTTTCTGATCCTTGCCGGTAAAATCCACACACCCGTCTGACAATACTTTTTGCAGTTCTTCCATGATCCTGCCTTTTTCTGTCCCCGGCAGATCCATTTTATTTACAAAAAGAAAACAGGGAATCCGGTATTTATCAAGAAGCCCCCAAAGCGTCTCCGTATGTCCCTGTACACCGTCTGCACCGCTGATGACAAGGACCGCATAATCGATCACCTGAAGCGTCCTCTCCATCTCCGCTGAAAAATCCACATGCCCCGGGGTATCTAACAACGTAACTGCCATATCACCATACACCATCTGTGCCTGACTCGAAAAAATCGTGATCCCTCTCTCCCGTTCCAAGCCTGCTGTATCCAGAAAAGTATTCTGATGGTCTACCCTTCCCATGTCTTTGATCGCCCCACTCAGATACAGAAGGGCCTCCGAGAGTGTCGTCTTGCCTGCATCCACATGGGCTAACAGAGCGATCGTAATGCACTTTGACCGCCTGCTGACTGGTTTCTTATGTTTATTTTCAGGCATGTCTCCCATAGAAAATGCCCCTTTCTGCATTATAATGTTTTTATTCTACCACGAATCCGCGCTGACGCACTCCCCCGCTGCTACGCAGCTATTCGTGATCGCCATTCGCCGCTCGCGATGAATAAGCTTCGCTTGCTCCCGCTCGCTAATGCTCATTCTACCATAATTTTGTGCACGGTTTTTGCACATCTCAAGTTGCGTATGCAACTTGCATGGCTCAGCTTGCTGAGACTATTATAACACATAAAGGGACATTTTTACATCAAAAATCAGCCTTACGAAGCAGACGTCTCTCGCCCTCAGACAACGTGAAGCATTTTTTCTTTTCTTTATATTGAAGTGTGACTGAAGTCTCACATTTTGCCTGCAGTCTCACCTCGGTCAGAGTACTTTTTTCCCAAACCAGGTCATAAACGATACCGCCCACGCCACACAGGCCTGTGACAGAACCCGTGTGCCAGTCTGCCGGCAGAGCCGGCAATAAGACCGTACGCTCTTCATTGGATTGCAGCAGCATTTCGGCAATGGCAGCGACAGCGCCAAAATTGCCATCGATCTGAAAGGGCGGGTGGTTATCTAACAGGTTTTCCAATGTGGATTTGGCAAAAAGCTGCAGGAGATGTTCATAAGCCTTTTCTCCGTCCCACAATCTGGCATACAGGTTCATGATCCACGCACGGCTCCACCCGGTATGACCGCCGCCATTTGCAAGTCTTCGCTGCAAGGTTATTTCTGCGGCATGGCAAAGTTCCGGCGTGCCGTCTTTTGTGATCTGATGGGCGGGATGCAGTGCCCACAGGTGGGAAATATGTCGGTGGCCGGGTTCTGCCTCTTCGTAATCCTCCTGCCACTCCATGATCTGACCGTGCCGGCCAATCTGGATCTCCGGCAGTTTTTCCTTATATGCCCTTACTGTTTCTACAAACGTAGTATCCGGTTCTTCCAAAACCCGTGCTGCCTTTTCAAAATGATCAAACAATTCATGGAGAATCTCGTTGTCCATCGTGCACCCATAGCTGAGACAGCCACTGGTACCGTCTTTCATCCTGTATGTATTTTCCGGAGATACGGAGGGACAGGTAACATAACGGCCATTGACCTCAATGAGGAAATCAAGGAAAAACTGCACGGACTCTTTGAGTGCCGGATACATCCTTTTCAAAAAGTTCTTATCCTGCGTATACAGATAATGATTCCATATGTGGGTGCAAAGCCACGCAGCACCCATCACCCAGAACGTAGCAGGAATATAAATATCCTGTGGAGCGGTATCTCCCCAAAGATCGGTATTGTGATGCGCAACAAATCCCCGGCAGCCATACATTTCTCTGGCAGTCTCCCTTCCATTTGGAAGCATGCGGAGCATATGTTCAAAAAGCGGGATCTGGCAGTCGGACAAATTGCATATACCGGCAGGCCAATAATTCATCTGCGTATTGATATTGATCGTGTATTTACTGCCCCACGGTGCATCCAGTTCTTTATTCCAGATTCCCTGCAGGTTCGCCGGCAGCGAATCCCCCCGGCTGGATGAAATCAGCAGATAACGCCCATAGTCCATGTAGGTATTGACCAACCCGTTATCCGGATGATGTTTGTCAATACGACTCAGACGTTCCCCCGTCGTAAGTTCATCCAGTGCATGATCATAAGAGAGAGCCAGATGCATCCGTTTGAAATAAGACTGATATTCCTGTATGTGCTTTTCCTTCAAAGACTGGAAAGGCTGTTCAGCGGCTTTCTCCAACCGCCTTACAACTTCTTTTTCGGGATTGTGTGAACGGTAATCTGTGGATGCCGTAATGAGTACCGTCACTGCATCCGCCGCCCTTGCCACCAGATGTTCCCCAATCCCTTCTGTGATACCTCCTTCTGTAACAAAGCGCATCCCGCAGCAGAAATCCATTCCGCCACCGCCAAGGTTTCCTGAAATCACAAGGGTATCCTCCGTATGCCTTGTTGTCTCATAAAAAGATAAACGCTGCAGCGAGGCAGCCAGATCCAGCGTGCCGGGACGGGACGTAGTAAAACGGGCAGCAATACAATTAAAATCAAAACTTGCAAACGTTTCTACCGTATACTCTGTATCCGTAGAACAATCGGTAATGACCGTCCGATGAACCGCAGTGTCAAGATCGAGTGTGCGGCTAAAATTTTCACTTTGTTTCAAGGCTCCGCAATAATCAAAATAAACGTCGCCAAGCGTCTGATAAGAATGCTGGCTCTGCGGAGTGCCAGTGAGAGCATATTTACACAATTCCTCTGCTTCCCGGATGTTTCCGGACAAAATCTTTTCCCGGATCTCCGTGAGAAGAGACAGGGCGTCTTTGTTATTACGATTGCGTTTTCCTCCAAACCAGACGGTATCCTCATTGAGCTGAAAATGTTCAAAAGTACCTTCCCCGTAGATCATGGCCCCAAGCTTACCGTTCCCGATCGGAAGCGCTTTATTCCAGTCGCCATTACCGGGCGTTTTATAAAATAACCGACTCATAAACCCCTCCATTATTTAATCCATTCTCCGGTTCACATCCTCCCGCAATAACCGGTAGATCGCAGATGCCAACGGGACAAACAGAAGCATGCCCGTGATCCCCATCGCACTTCCCCCGACCGTTACAGCAGCCAACACCCATATCCCTGGTAATCCGATCGAAGCCCCTACGACTCTTGGATAGATCAGCTGCCCCTCAATCTGCTGGAGAATAACGAGAAATACAACAAAAACCACTGCCTGAAATGGCGACACCGTAGCGATCATTAAAAATCCGACCGCACCACCGATGTATGCCCCGGCGACCGGGATCAATGCCGTAAAACCGATCAGCGCACCGATCATCCCCGCATACGGGATCCGGAGGATCAACAGACCAATCGCACACAAACTTCCTAAAATAACCGCTTCCAGACACTGACCCACGATGAAACTGTGGAAACTCTCATTGAAAGTTGAAAGAAAATACTGCAGCTTTCGATACACTCCTTCTTTCATATATACGGAAGCCGTCCTTTTTATCTGGGACAGGATCTTCTTTTTCCCTGCCAGAAGATAGATTGAAAATATGATACTCATGATAATATTAAACGTAGTCGAAAAGGTTGCAGATATCATACCGCCTACTACTCCCATGGCTCCGCCAAGACTTCCCGCCATCCAGTCTGCCGCTTTCGTTATGATCTGCTGCCAGTCGATCTCCCCACTCCTTGTCACGGAACCGATCTCGCTGATATATTTTCCTAAATCTGTGTTTTGGCTGAGGTTTCCGGATATCTGTTCCATAAGCGGCGGAATCTTTGTGATGAGAAGCCGGACACAGTCCGTCAACTCTGGCACGATCAGGCCGATTATAAGCATAATGATACCAACAAGGCTGAGATAGGAAAGCAATATGCACACCACTCCCCGGCTCCGTATGACAAATTTATTTTTGGACTTCGGAAAATAATGGCGTTCAAAAAAGCTCATAAGGATATTGACTGCATACGCCACCACAAAACCAAGCATAAGCGGGGACGCCGCATGAAAAGCAAGTCCGATCCCGGTGGCTATCGCCCCCCAATAAGTGATAAACAAATACAGTACCGCCACTGTCACTCCTGCCCGGATGCAGGTCTTCCATTCCAGTTTCATCTCGTCTCCTCATTTCTATTGACTTACACCAATTAGTTCCCTATACTCTTCCCAAACGCATTTGACACCTCCGATATGGTGACAAACGCATTGGGATCGACTGACGTAACAATATTTTTCAGTTTAATGATCTGAAAACGGTTTACCACAAAATATATTATAGTCTGTTCCGTATTGGAATAATATCCTTTTGCATCAATATGCGTGACGCCGTGCCCGAATATTTCCGACAGCTGACCACTGATCTCATCCGCTTTTGTCGTCACGATCATCGCCGACTTTACTTTATCCAGACCTTCTACAATAAAATCGACTGTCTTGATCGCAGCCCCGTATGTGATAATCGAATAGAGCGGCAGGATCCAGCTTTGGAACACACATCCTGTCACGATATATAAGATCACATTATATATCATCACAAAAGTACCTACCGTAATGCCAATCCCCTTTGCAAATATAACAGCGAGAACTTCGACGCCATCGATGGCTCCGCCGAAACGTATCGTCAGGCCGCTTCCGATACCAGAAATGATTCCTCCAAATATCGCGCATAAAAGCAGGTCCGAACCGGCAAACGGAGAAACTTCTGCCACATCTACCGGAAGAATATATGTGATAATATAAGAAGAGGCAGAATAGATCATGACTGCCCAGATCGAATATACCGTAAACTGCACTCCCAGCTTTTTATATCCATAAAGAAAAAATGGAATATTTAACAGGATCAAAAACACGGAAAGCGACCAGTTATTCGAAGACAACTGCCATAAAAGCATAGAAGTCCCCGAAAAACCGCTGTCATACAGGTTTACCGGTGCAAGAAACATCGTGACACCAACAGAATTAATGATCCCGGCAAAAAATAAAACAATAAAATTTACCGGATTCAGATTTTTTATTTTCATGGATCGTCCCTTTCTATTATTGCCATAAAACCAATATACCGCTACTTTTTATATTTTACACCGTTGATCCTCATAGCAATTCGCCTTATCTGCTTTCTGGAAAAGATCCGCGAAACGATATTCAAAAACTTTGTATTCATTCCATAATAAACAATCGCCTTTCCCTTCACCAGCCCACGGTATCCGGCACTTGCCACGGAAGCAGGGTCTGCCACTTTCAGTACCCGGAACATTTTAGACCCTCCGAGGTCCGCATTTTTTTCAAATCCAGTCGAAACCGGTCCGGGACAAAGAGCTGTCACCGCAATATGAAACGGAGCCAGTTCTTCCGTCAATGCCTCTGAAAAAGAACGCACAAATACTTTAGAAGCATAATATAACGCCATATATGGTCCGGCACAGAGCGACGCCATTGAAGATAAATTTAATATCCTTCCATATTCTCTTTCTCTCATATCATTCCCAAACAGATATGTCATATAAACGAGGGCAGATATATTAATATCCAACATGTTTTTCTGACGTTCCCACGAAGTGTCAAAAAAACAGTTATGATCACCAAATCCAACATTATTTACAAGTGTGTCAACCTCCCAGCCATTTTCCTTTGTCGTCTGATATACCCTTTTGACCGTTTCTTCATCCGAAAGATCTCCAGTGATCACCTCTGCCCTCACGCCATAACTTTTCCGTATCTCATCCCTTAATTCACCAAGCTTTTTTTCGTTTCTTGCAACCAGTATGACATGGTTTCCGTTTTCCGCAAAAATTTTAGCCAATTCCCTGCCAATCCCCCCGGAAGCTCCCGTAATCAGCGTATACTGCTCCATTTTTTTATCCCCATTTCCTTCATCTTTTATTTTTTCAGTTCATTATAGCATATCTGCCACAAGATGGAAACATTAAGTTTTATTTGATGCTTTCAAGGTTCGTATTTCAGTTGTTGCATTATTAAGAAATCAGTAAAGCTCCGTGCAGCCTTTGTACCGCTACATGTTTATTTTAAGCGGGAGCGGATCTAAATCAGGAAATATACCCGTTGTTGTATGAAGGTTCCTCAGTTTTTCAAAACAAACGTTAATGGTTCCGCCAGCCTTTTACTGAACAGTTTTACAACCACACCCGTCAGCAGGGCGGAAATGATCGTACCCTCCCTTGTCCCGACAACGGTAAGATTAAAAAACAACAACGATAAAATGATTGCCAAAATAACGTAAGACACATCTAAGGCAATCTTTACATTTCCAAACTCTTTATGTAATTGATCTGATATTACCTTTACAAATGCTTCTCCGGAGTTCATAATGACATCTGCAATGACGGAAAGTGAAATTCCAAACCCGAGGATCACCGTGCCCGCCACAACCATGACCAGACGAAGAAAATAAGAGTCTGCCGGAATAAATGACACGATCCACATCCCCAGGTCGGTAAACCAGCCAAAGAGAAATGACAATGGCACCTGCAACAGCTGTATCATCTGAAATTTTTTGCGCAGAACTGCGATCTGCCCAACGATCAGAATACAGTTCCAGATGATCAGCCATGTCCCCAGCGAAAGAAAATCAAACCGGTAACTCAAAACATTAGCAACGGAAGAAATCGGAGATACCCCAAGCTCTCCGTGCTTAGTAAATGCCACTCCCAGAGCGGCAAAGAATAAACTTATAATAAATAAAACACTGCGTTTTGTAACTTCTGTTTTAGTCATCTGACACATCTCCCTTTTCACTCATATTTTTATTTATTCCTGTCAGAAGTTTCATTAGTAGTTCCCTTTCCCCACCATCAAATCCACAAAATGCCTCTTCTTCGATCTTGTCAAATTCCTCCTTCACACGCTCTGCTGATCTCTTACCTTTATCTGTCAGATAAACATACAGACTACGGCGGTTTCCCTGAAGCATTTTACGCACGATCAATCCCTTATTTTCCATCCCCTGCAAAACGGAGGTAAGCGTGGCAGGATCTATATAACAAGCGGCTGCTATTTCCTTTTGGACCACCCCGTCATGACATCTCAAATAATCCAGCACCTTAGGCTGGCCAGAGGTAAGACCGGTATCTTTGATCCTGGCAAGCAACGTTTTCTGAAAAATCAAATGATCCGCCATGAGCAGATAGTGAAGTGACTCTTTCATTTTCTCTCCTCCTGATAATTATTAGAAATCTAATAATTAGTTTTCTAATAATATTATATATCACATAACTGCCCTTTTGTCAAATTCCCCTGTAGAATCCTGTAATATCTTGTCGAAACTTGCGATATTTTCTCAAAAAACTTTGGTTTTTCCTATTTAAATACCCGCCCGATTATGAGATAATAAAAAGGTAATTACTGTATAAGAGGAAAGTGCCTTTTCAGAAAAAGTCCTGACTTTTCTCTGCCAAAAACAAGGAGGATGAAACTTGAAGAAAAAACAAATCGTAACACTATGTATACTGGCTGCCATGACATGCCAGATTTTCTTATCAGGTAAAAATGCCAGGGCAGCAAGCAGCTATGAGGACTACCAACTCTGTCAAAAGGAAAATAACCCTAATGCCTGCTATTTACGGGGAAGATTTACTTCTACCACAAACGAAACCTTTCATGCCCACTTTTTTGTGTATATCAACAACAGCCTTTATAACTATAGCCATAAAATCTTTAATGGCGCTTACGATCACTACGTGAACAGCGCTGTTTTTGGACCAAACCAGCCATATTACGGACATGGATATACAACCAAATAGGAGGGCAGAGGATGAAAAAAATATATGTGCTCGGAGTTTCTCTGTTACTCCTGCTGACCGGTTGCGGTCAGGAAAAAACATCCGATGAAGCCCAGCCGGTTATCAATAAAGATACGCTGCCCATTGTCACGGATATCCCGATGCCCGAAAAAGATCTGTATCCGATCGAGACAGAAAAACCAGAAAAAGAACTTTTATCCCGACACGACGTAACATGGGAAGATGAACTTACCTTCCTGTACCAGTACAAAGAGGGTAATAAAACATGGTTCGAACTTGCAAAACTTCAGCCGGACGATACCTGGGAAATCAGCACTCCGGAATGGGGACAAAAATTTGTAGACCTTCTGAAAAAGCAAGAAACCCCTTTGACAGGACTTGAGGTATGCTCCGATGGCAGTTATTTCGCTATGGTCCAGCCCGAAGACAGTCTTCCTGTTATTTATCATATCATGCCGGATGGGACGATCACGGAAGAGGCACTGCCAGATGACATTTTACAGTGGACAGACCGGATCCATGAAATAGTACAGGGAATGTTTCTAACAGAGAAAAACGAAATTGTTTTCACTACATTTCAAATACCCATTGACGAAAACACAGGAGAACCAATGACGGAGATCGGCCATGGGGCAGGAGATCTGGTCGTATATAACCCTTATACCAAAAAACTTGTTTCCAGACGCGAATGTGTAGATGGTCTGGAGCACCTTTTTTTCAATGGAGATTATGTGTTTTGCGAAACAGGAACCGAAATTCATGCCTATCTGTTAGAGGGAGGCGGCATCCAAAGTGTATACACAACAGATGAACTCCAAAAAAAACGGAAAGAAGAACTAGCCGCTTCGGAAGAACGGGATGAGCCGGTACCACATGAAGAGCAAGAACATTCCATCAGTTTTTGTGACTATTCGGGGGGGAAATATGCCTACTGGTTCACTGACCTCGGAATCTACCGTCTGGATCTATCCCAGGTGACAAATGCAGAAAATACGGCAGAAAAGATCATCTCATCGGATGTCTATTCCCTGCCGGAAAAACCTGTCAAACTGTCTATGACCGGGATGACCTGTATGGAAGATGGCAAAACAACTACACTCTATATAAAAGGATATTATTTTGAAGAGAAAAAGGTAGGGGAAGAAAGCTTTCTTGCGATCACGCACGGCCCTGCCTTAACAAGATATATCTACCGCGAATAATATACAATTTACAATAGGAGCATTCCTGTAATTCAGAAATAATGCCAATTGAATAAAAGAAAACCTCGAAGTACAATAAAGGTGTTCATCTTGGCCGGATGAATAAAACATCTTTATAAATACTGGAGG